>NZ_JBEZHS010000030.1:0-126875 GCF_040650695.1 Amycolatopsis sp. NPDC048633 | reverse complement strand
GCACCGCGTGCGTCGGCTGGACCGGCGGCAGGACGGGGTTGATGCGGCCCGGCGGACGGGTCGGATCCTCCGCGCCCGCCAGCACGCGAGAAGCGCAGCGCGTCACGGGCACCGCGGAGAGCGCGAACAGGAACGCCTGCGCGACCAGCAGGCACGCCGGCGACGGCCAGAGCAGGTAGAACAGTCCCTGAAGGTGCCCTTCACGGCTTTGAACTCAGGCGGGGGCGGGCTCCGTGTGGCGGACCGTCGTGCCGTCGTCGCTGTGCTCCGGGTTGTTCGTCGGCGCGTTGAGGACCTCGTCGTCGAGGAGGCCTTCGCCGCGCGCCACGATCACCGGGACCGCGATCTGGCCGGCCACGTTCGTCGCCGTGCGCATCATGTCCATGATCGGGTTGACCGAGTAGATCAGCGCCAGGCCGATCGCCACCTGCTTCGCGTCGAGGCCGATGAACGACGTCGTCAGCGTGAACGCCGTCAGCCAGCCCGTGGTGCCGGCGGTCGCCAGTGCGCCGACCACCGCGACCACCACGATGCCGACGTACTGCCAGAAGTTGAGCGACACCCCGGCCAGGTTGGCGACGAAGATCGCCGCGATCGCCGGGAAGACCGCCGCGCAGCCGTCCATCTTCGTCGCGCTGCCGAGCGGAGTCGCGAAGGCCGCGTACGCCGGCTGGACGCCGAGGTTCACCGCGGACTGGCGGGTCAGCGGCAGCGTCGCGGCCGAGGACTGCGACGCGAACGCGAACTGGATCGCCGTGCCCGACTTCGCGAAGAACTTCAGCGGGCTGACCTTCGCCACGAACCGCAGGAGGATCGGGTAGACGACGAACAGCACGACCAGGCAGCCGACGTACACCGCGAGCGTGGTGGAGAACAGCGGCCGGAACAGCGCGTCGCCGTAGTTGGACACCGCCGCGCCGATCAGGCCGATGATGCCGATCGGGGCCAGCCGGACGATCCAGCCGAGGTAGCGCTGGATGATCTCGAAGACGCTCGTCGTGAAGTCCACGAACGGCTTGGCCTTGTCACCCAGGCTGTACGCGGCCGCGCCGATGACCAGCGCGAGGAACAGCACCTGCAGCGTCTCGCCGTCGGCGAACGCCTTGAAGAAGTTCTCCGGCAGCAGGCCGTCGACGAACGCGTCCCACGATCCCCAGCTGCTGACGCTCTTCGCCGCCTTGTCGGCGTTCTTGGCGGTCGCTTCGACACCGCCGAGGCCACCCGAGCCGGGGTTGAAGAGCCGGCCGACCGCGATGCCGATCAGCGAGGCGATGAACGACGTGATGGCGAACCAGAGCACCGTCTTGCCGCCGACGCGGGCGGCGGTGCGGCCGCCGCCGAGCTTCCGGAGGCTGTTGATGCCGACCACGATCGCCGTGAAGACCAGCGGGATCACCGCGATCTGCAGCAGCGTGGTGAAGATGGAGCCGATCTGGTCGAGGAGATCGGTCAGCCACCCGGCTTCGGTCTGCCGCGCGACGACGCCGAGCAGGGCGCCGATGACGAGGGAGCCGAGAACCGCGGCCGCGAACACCCGCGGCTTGGTGTATGTCCGTAGAAAAGACACGGGGAGTCTCCGGTGCTCGAAAGTTTCCTGTTTTGCCTCGTGAGGAGAACGTCAGGCAAGAGGAGACTCTTCCGGATCACCCGGTGGTGTGGCGCTCTTCTCAGGATGCGGGAGGACGCCAGAGATCCACGACACTCACGCCGACCTCCGCGAGCAGCCGGCGGGTCAGCGGCAGGCTGATGCCGATGACGCTGGTGTGGCCGCCGTCGAGCCCGTCGACGAACCAGCTGCCCAGGCCGTCGATCGTGAAGCCGCCGGCCACGTGCAGCGGCTCGCCGGTCGCGATGTAGGCGTCGATCTCCGCGGCGCTCGGCGTGCCGAACCGGACGGTCGTCGACTCCCAGCCGCTGGTCTCCTTCGCGCGCGTCCCGCCGTCGAGCCGGACGACCGCGTGTCCGGTGAGGAGTTCACCGGTCGACCCCGCCATCGCGGCCCAGCGCTGCCGGGCGATGTCCGGGTTCGCCGGTTTGCCGACCATCCGCCCGCCGATGTTCAGCATCGAGTCGCAGGCGACGACGACGGCGTCCGGGTGGGCCGCGGCCACCTGGTCGAGGACCGCTTCGGCCTTGGCCGCGGCGAGGGCCGCGACCAGTTCCGGCGGTGACGGGTCGGTGAGCGACGCGGCGACGGCGTCCTCGTCGACGCCGGAGACGAACACGGCCGGATCGAGGCCCGCGGAGCGCAGGAGGGCGAGCCGGGCGGGGGACTGGGAGGCGAGGACGAACTGCACCCGGCGAACGTACCCGGACGCTCGCCGTAACCGAATTGTGACCGGCGTCACGCGACGGGAGAGTTAGTTTGTTGTTGCTCGCAACATATGGCGCCGGGAAAGACGCGGAGGTGGCCGATGACCGTACGGGTCACGGAATCGACGCCCGTCACCAGGGCTCAGTCGCTGTGGTGGACCAGGATCCGCGCGACGAAGGGCCGGGCGACCATCCGGGCGGATTCGGCCTCGGTGCCGAAGACCGCGCGCTGAACCACCGCTCCCGCGGTCCGTGCGAGCCTCCGGTCCCCGACACCCGGAGGCTCGCACGGTTTCAGGCTGCGGCGGCTTCGGGAGCCGGCGCCGGGGTTTCCCAGCGCGGCTTGACCTGCCGCAGCATGGCCGCCGAGATGACGCCGAGCAGCAGTACCACCATCGGCAGCAGCATCGTCACGCGGGCGGCGTCCGTCAGTCCACTGTGGACCGCTTCCGAGGCCAGCTTCCCGGCCTGGGCGGCGATCTCCGCGGGTAGCCCCGGCATCGGCGACGGCCCACCGGCCGACCCGAACTCCCCGGTGCTCGCCGCGGCCTTCGCGATCCCTTCCGCGAACGGCGCCCGGTACTGCGCCGGCAGCTGCGAGGCCGCCTTCGTGGCTTCGTCCGCGATGGACGAGCTGACCTGCGCCTGCAGCAGCACGCCGATCGCCGCGGACCCGAGCACGCCGCCGACCTGGCGGGACGTGTTGAAGATCCCCGAAGCCGTCCCGGCCAGCCGCGGCTCCACCGAACCCATCGTCATGTTGCTCATCGGCGAGAAGATGCAGCCGATCCCGAGCCCGCACAGCAGCAACGCCGGGATGAAGCTCCACGGGCTGCTGTCCGGGGACGCCTGCCACGAAATGACCCCCAGCCCGACCGCCAGCGAGGCGAGGCCGAACATCACCAGGTACTTGCCGTTCACCTTGTCGGACAGGTTCCCGACGAACGGCGCCACGATCCCCGACAGCAGCGACATCGGCGCGGTCAGCAGGCCCGCCATCGTCGGGCTGAGGCCGAGCACCGACTGGATGTAGATCACCAGCGGCAGGAACATGCCGGTCATCGCGAAGCCGACCGTCGTCGCCGTGAGCGTGCCCGCCGAGAAGTTGCGGTTCGCGAACACCTGCAGCGGCAGCAGCGGCTCCCGTTTGTTCACCCGCTGCCACACCACGAACGCCACCAGCAGCAGCACGCCGGCGCCGATGATCTCGAACACCGTGATCCCGCCCCAGACGGTGCCCCAGTCGTACTGCTGGCCGTTCTGCACGCCGAACACGATGAACAGCAGCGCCAGGCTGGAGAGCAGGATGCCGATCACGTCGAACGAGTGCGAGTGCTTCGGCTGCCAGTCCGGCACCAGCAGCAGCGTCATGACGATGGCGACCACACCGATCGGCACGTTGACGTAGAAGATCCACTCCCAGCCGAAGTGGTCGACGAGCACGCCGCCGAGCAGCGGGCCGGTGATCGTCGCCAGCCCGGCGACGCCGCCCCACATGCCCATCGCCGGGCCGCGCTTGGCCGGCGGGAACAGGTGGGTGATGAACGCCAGCGTCTGCGGCGTCATCAGCGCGGCGCCGATGCCCTGGACGGCGCGCGCGGCGATCAGCATCTCGACGTTGCCGGACAGGCCGCACCACAGCGACGCACCGGTGAACACGACCAGCCCGGCGAGGAACACCCGCTTCGGGCCGAAGCGGTCACCGAGGCGGCTGGTGAACAGCATCGGCACGGCGTAGGTCAGCAGGTAGACGCTGATCACCCAGACGACGGAGTTCAGCCCGGCGTTCAGCTCGCGCAGCATGGTCGGGATCGCGATCGACACGATCGTCGTGTCGAGCAGGATCATGAAGAAGCCGAGGCACAGCGCGCCGAGCGCGGCCCACGGGTTAGCTTGTCTTGCGTTCATCGTCGTCTTCCTCGGTGATGAGCGTGAGCTTCGGTTGTTCGCAGTCCTGGAACGGGATCCGCCCGGACTTCAGGTCTTCGCGGAGGCGCTCGGTCCACTCGAGCTCGAACTTCCGCTGGTCGCACTTGTACTGCCAGTCGAGCCAGTAGATGAGCGGCGTCCGGTCCTCGGCGAGGCGCTCCAGCACGGCCTGGTCGGCCGCGACGGCGGCGCGCAGCCGTGTGATCCGGTGTTCGAGCTCGAGCAGGGACGTCTCCTTGCCGAGCTCGTCGATCACGGCGAGCCCGGACAGGTACGCGGGGAACTCTTCGGCGAGGTCGCCCAGCAGCTCGCGGCCGCGCTGGTTGAACTCGTCCAGGCCGGGCTGGGTCATGCCGTAGACGGTCCGTTCGGGCCGCCTGCCGTCGCGCTGCGTGTCGACGACCTCGATGAAACCGTTGCGCTGCAGGCGTTCCACGGTGTGGTAGAGCGACCCGGCCTTCACGTTGACGCGGGTGCTGACGTACCGCTCGCGCATCAGCGAAGCCATCTCGTACGGGTGCATGGGTTTCTCGTGGAGCAGCTCCAGCACGGCGAGGCCGAGTGGGGTCAGCTTGGCCGAGGCCATGATCGTTAGTCCCTTCGGATGACTCCAGGTCGTTTATTCCACGTGGACTATACGGCGCAGACTAGTACCCGGTCCACGGTCAATCCTGTGACGGTGCGTACACACCGCGAAAGCCGTGAGGGGCACCTTCAGGGCTTCAAGATCCCTGAAGGTGCCCCTCACGGCTTCTCTCAGAACGGCCAGTCGGCGTTCCGTCCCGCCTCGAGCAGGGGAATCATCCGGAACGCCTGGTCGGTCAGGCCGCCGAACGTGTGCCGGTGCGCGGTGCCGGACGGCGTGTGGCCGAACCGGTAGCCGGCCAGGTTCCACGTGTACAGCGGCACGTGCGCGGGAACGGCCTGGCCGACATCGCCGTACGCGGCCTGCTCGTCGGTGAGGATCACGACGCGGTCGTGCTTCGCGAAGTGCTTCTTCACCGCGCCCGCCGTGTTGGTGCCGCCGCCGAGGAAGAACCCGCCGGACTTCCAGCGCTCGACGTCGCTCAGCAGCGACCCGCCCTGACGCAGCGTGAACACCTTCGTGCGCGCGCCGCCCAGCAGGCGGTCCGAGAACGACACGACGTCGGCGTCCGCGCACCGGCGGCCCAGCGCGAGGCCGAAGACCGCGGCGGCGTCCCAGCGCAGCAGGCTGCCGTCCTTGCTGAAGCGCATGTTCATCGACGCCGAGGTGTCGACGAGCACGAGCGTCCGGCCCGGCAGCTCCGGCACGTTCGCCAGCGAATGCGTGATCGCCTGCTCCAGCGCCCACGCCCAGCGCAGCGACGGCGCCGCGCGGTAGGCCGACAGGAACCGCATCGGCAGCTGCCGCGACTTCGCGACCTGTGCCGGATCGGCCAGCCGCGCGGCGACCCGCTGCGCGACCTCGTCCGAGACGCCGGCCTCGTCGAAGTTGCGCAGGTTGCGCAAGAGCGCCATGAAGCCCATCGACGGGATCAGCGCCTCCCAGACGCCCGCGTCGAGCGGCCCCTGCAGCCAGCCGGCGACCGACTCCCACGTCATGCCCGCCGCGCGGAGCACGTCCGCGGCGTCCGGCCGCTCGAACAGCGCACGACGGCGCGGCACGTCCCACGCCGTCAGCTCGGCGCGGGCGCGCAGCACGGGGAGTGCGTCCGGCAGCGGGTTTCCGCGGTCGTGCCGCTCGTCGAGGACGTGCTTGAACAGCTCGCCCTGGGCGGAGTCGCCGTTCGCCGGGTGGGTCAGCTCGAGGACGTCGGCGAAGCGGAACGCCCGCGCCGCCGAGTCCCACTTGACGTACGACCGCTCGTTGTAGAGCTTCCGCGCCGCGTCGGCGACGCCGCGCTTGACCGGCTTCGGGATGTTCTTGCCGTGCAAGGAAGTCCAGTAGGCGAGCAGCTCACCGGGCTCGTCGGCCCGCAGCAGGACGTCGGCGACGACCTGGCGGCCGAGCCCGTCGAGCCCGGCGTCGCGCCGCGCCTTGGCGAACTCGGCCGCGCCGGCGAGCGACGCGCTGCGCAGGTTCGCCTCGGTGCGCAGCCAGCGCAGGAACCGGGCCGTCCACTGTGGATCCTCGAGGGTCGCGGCGCGGACGAGCTTGGCGTAGCGGGTGTCGCGCGCGCCGGCGGACTCGTAGAAGGTGTGCTCACTGACCATGTTGGTGACGGCGAGCAGGAAGAGCTCGGACCGGGCGTCGCGCGCGTAACCGGCGCCGCCCTCGTAGGTGACGGCGGACGGCGTGGCCTCGCTGCGGACCGGAGAGGTCGCGGCGGGCGCGCGGGCGGTGTTGAACTTGCTCATTTCTCCCCCTTGTAATGGGGGAGCCGCGGCCACAGCGATGCCCGAGATCGAAGTCGGTGAAGGTACGGTTGCTGCTCTGCCGGACTGAGCTACCGGACCGTGTGTGGTCCGGGAGGGATTCGAACCCCCGACCTGCCCAATAGGAGTGGAAGTAACCCTCGCCTGCGCACCGGGCATCGGTGTGACCGCGGCTCCCGAGATCTTGCTCGCACCGGGAGTGCGGGTGCCCGAGATCGAAGTGGTGAAGGCTTTCGGGAGTCGAACCCAAGGGATACCAGAGAAGTAACCCTCACCGCCGCACCGGGCGAGAGCTACGTTAGCCGTCGCGCCGCCCCGGGGAAACCGAATATCCGCCAGGTGTGTGGACGGCCTGGCCGACCACTGGTAGTTCGTGCTAAGAACTATGTATCGTCAGTTCGTAGCACGAACTAACACTGGGAGGAATCATGACGCACTTCGGCATCGGGGTGTCCACAGCGGTCGCCGCGGTACCCGGCACCCTGGAGCTCGCCGTCCAGGCTGATCGCGCCGGGCTTGATCTGCTCACCGTGTCCGATCACCCGTACCACGCCGACCGGCTCGACGCGTACGCCGAGATCGGGGTCCTGCTCGGGCGCACCGAACGGATCTCCGGCCTGGTCAGCGTCACCAACCTGCCGACGCGGCCCGCGTCGATGCTCGCTCGCACCATCACGTCGTTGAGCGCCCTGACCGGCGGCCGGATCGTGCTCGGGATGGGCGTCGGCGGGCTGTGGGACGACATCGCGCGGCTCGGGTTCTCCAAGCTGACCCCCGGCCAAGCGGTCCGCGCCTTCGAAGAGGGCATCCGGCTCGTCAAGATGCTCGGCGGAGGCGGCGGACCCGTCACCTTCGACGGCGAGTTCTACCAGGTCACGAACCTGGAACCCGCCGCGGAGAAGATGCCGCCGGTGTGGACCGGCTCGGTCGGGCCCAAGTCCCTCGCCGTCACCGGGCGCGTCGCCGACGGCTGGATGCCCGGCCGCGCCGCCGACTGGCTCAGCGAGCGCTACCGCACCTCGCGCCCGCTGATCGACAAGGCCGCCGTCGACGCCGGGCGCGACCCCGCCGGCATCGCCACCGTCTACAACTTCCCCGGCCGGATCAGCGAACAGCCGTTGCCGAACACCCGCACCGACGACGGACGCTGGATCGGCGGCTCCCCGGACCAGTGGATCGAGGAGCTGACCGGCGCGGTCCTGGAGCACGACGCCGCCGGGTTCGTGCTGTTCGGCCCGGGCGGCACCACCCCTGACGCGGACTCCGCCGCGCGCTGGGCCGGGGAGATCGTGCCCGCCGTGCGGGAAGCCGTCGCGAAGTAGGCTGGTGCGATGGGGAAACACGGGGAGGACCTCGGCGTGGTGGCCGGGCTCGTGCGGGCGTCGTTCCTGGTGAACGCCGTCTACGCCGAGTCGGCCCGCGAGTACGGGCTGACCGTGCAGCAAGGGCAGCTGCTGTGCGTGCTGATGAGCCGGCCGTACGGCATGGGCGACCTCGGCGCGACGCTCGGCCTCGAGAAGTCGAGCCTGACGGGCCTGGTCGACCGCGCGGTCCGGCGCGAGCTCGTGCGCCGCGAGCCCGACCCGGACGACCGCCGGGCGGTCCAGGTCGTGTTGACGGAAGACGGCCGCGACCTGGCGGAGGACTTCTACGCGGCGACCTGCCGGCGCGTCGACGAACTGGCCGCGGGCCTGGCCGGTCCCGAACGGGACAGGCTGGCGGCGCTGCTCGGCCAGGTCGTCCGCGAGAACGAAGTCCCGACCGTGTTTCTCGACACCGTTCAGCGCTGAGAGATCAACTGGGGAAACCTGAAGCGCGCCAAGCACCTTCGCTGGGGTGAAGCGGCTTACGCAGCGAAGCAGCGTGATCGCCCCACCACGACGTACGCGGCTTCGGCTTCTCCGGCGCCTTCGCGGCCGACGCTGCGGCGACGACCGCCGTCAGCGCCGCCAGTTCGGCGTCGCTCGGGTTCCCGCGGACCACCCTCAGCAAGGGTTTCTCGTCGCTCACAGCGGGATGTTCCCGTGCTTCTTGGGCGGCAGCGACTCGCGCTTGTTGCGCAGCAGCGAAAGCGCCCGCGCGACGTGCCCGCGGGTGTGCGCCGGCACGATCACCGAGTCGACGTACCCGCGCTCGGCCGCCGCGTACGGGTTGAGCAGCGTGTCCTCGTACTGCTCGATCAGCTCGGCGCGCAGGGCGTCGACGTCCTTGCCCTCGTTCGCCGCGTTGGCCAGCGTCTTGCGGTGGACGATGTTCGCCGCACCCTGGGCGCCCATCACCGCGACCTGCGCGGTCGGCCAGGCGAGGTTGATGTCGGCGCCGAGGTGCTTGGAGCCCATGACGTCGTACGCGCCGCCGAACGCCTTGCGCGTGATGATCGTGACCAGGGGAACCGTGGCCTCCGCGTAGGCGAAGATCAGCTTCGCGCCGCGGCGGATGATGCCGTTCCACTCCTGCTCGGTGCCCGGGAGGAAGCCGGGGACGTCGACGAACGTGAGCACCGGGATGTTGAACGCGTCGCAGGTGCGCACGAACCGCGCGGCCTTCTCGGACGCGTCGATGTCGAGGCAGCCGGCGAACTGCGTCGGCTGGTTGGCGACGACGCCGACGCTCTGGCCGTCGACGCGGCCGAAGCCGACGATGATGTTCGGCGCGAACAGCTCGTGGACCTCGAGGAACTCGCCGTCGTCGACGACGCGGTTGATCACCTCGTGCATGTCGTACGGCGTGTTCGGGGAGTCCGGGATGAGCGTGTCGAGCTCACGGTCCGAGTCGGTGACATCGTCGAAAAATCCCGCCGGAGCGTCTGACGGTTCGAACACCGGCGCGTCGGAGAGGTTGTTCTGCGGCAGGTAGGAGAGCAGTTCCTTGACGTAGGCGATCGCGTCTTCGTCGTCGTTGCCGAGGTAGTGCGCGACGCCGGACTTCGTGTTGTGGGTGCGGCCGCCGCCGAGCTCCTCGAAGGTGACGTCCTCGCCGGTGACCGTCTTGACGACGTCCGGGCCGGTGATGAACATCTGCGACGTCTCGTCGACCATCACGACGAAGTCGGTGAGCGCGGGGGAGTAGACGTGGCCGCCCGCGTTCGCGCCCATGATCAGCGAGATCTGCGGGATGACCCCGGACGCGTGCACGTTGCGGCGGAAGATCTCGCCGTAGAGGCCGAGCGAGACGACGCCTTCCTGGATGCGCGCGCCGCCGCCCTCGTTGATGCCGACGATCGGGCGGCCGGTCTTGATCGCGAGGTCCATGACCTTGACGATCTTCTCGCCGTAGACCTCGCCGAGGCTGCCGCCGAAGATGGTGACGTCCTGGCTGAACACGCAGATCGGGCGGCCGTCGACGGTGCCGTAGCCGGTGACGACGCCGTCGCCGTAGGGGCGGTTCTTCTCCTGGCCGAAGTTGGTCGAGCGGTGCCGGGCGAGCTCGTCGAGCTCGACGAACGAGTTCTCGTCGAGCAGCAGCTCGATCCGCTCGCGCGCGGTCTTCTTGCCCTTGGCGTGCTGCTTCTCCACCGCGCGGGCCGAGCCCGCGTGCACCGCCTCGTCATACCGGCGATACAGGTCGGCCAGCTTGCCGGCCGTGGTGTGGATGTCCGGTTCGTCCTCGGGCGGCGTCCCGAGCGGCTCCGTCGCACTGCTCATGCCACGGGAGCTTAGCTACTTGCCGGTCACTTCGCGTGTGGCGTAGGCAACGTCCCCGGACATCGGGTACTCCGGCAGTGTGATCGCCTCGGCCGGCGGCGACATGAACTTGCCCGCCAGGCCCGAGACCCGGCCGAGCAACGGGGACGCGGCCACCCGCACCGCGGTCCGGAACGCGCTGAGCTGCAGCCGGCTGCGGGGGTGGGCGATCTGCGGTGCCCCGGGCGGGAGCTGCTGCGCCTTCGTGACCAGGGGACGCAGTACCTGTTCGTAGCGGGCGAAGGCGGCGCGGGGATCGTCGTGGCCGGCGAGTTCCCCCGCCAGGACGTACGCGCCGGCCAGGGCCAGGGTGGTGCCCATGCCGCTGACCGGGGACGCGCAGTGGGCGGCGTCGCCGAGCAGCGCGACCCGGCCGCGGCTCCACGTGTCGAGCTTCGCCTGGCCGATGTCCTCGAAGTACAGGGAGCCGTTGTCCAGCTCGGCGAGTACGCGCGGAGCCGCCCAGCCGACGTCGGCGAACGTCGCCCGCAGGATCGCCACGACGTCGTCGCGGCCGAGCCGGTCCAGGCCGCGCACGTCGGAGATGAAACTCAAGGAAGCCTGGGTGGTGCCGAGGTTGTCCGGGCGCAGGGAGAGCATCCGCCCGCGCCCGCAGGGCAGCACCCGCCACCGGTCGGTGTCGTCGCCGGTGCGCGGGATCGCGAGGAAAGCGTTGTAGAGGCCCAGTTCGTGGATCCGCGCGTCGGGCATGATCAGCGCGCGGCTGCGCGAGCGGAGACCCTCGGCGAGGACCACCGCGTCGAAGCGGCGGCCGGTGCCGTGCCGGAACTCGACGTCGACTCCGGAGCCGTCGTCGTCCAGGGCGGTGATCTGGTCGCCGAAGACGTACTCGGCGTCGTGCGAGGAGTGCTCGTAGAGGATCTTGGCGAACTGACCGCGGAGGATCTCCAGCTCGGCGGTGCCACCGGAGGTGTCGTCGGTCCCGCCCCCGAAGCTGGCGATCGCGCGGCCGCGCTCGTCGACGAACTCCGTGCCGGTCTCCCCGGTGTGGGCGGCGCGGACGGCGTCCTCCAGGCCCATCCGGCGGATCACCTGGCGCCCGACCCCGCGGACGTCGATGTTCTGGCCCTGCTCGCGCACGCGGTCGAAGCGCTCGACGACGGTCACTTCCCAGCCCGACCGCGAAAGCCATGAAGCCAACGTGGGACCGGCGATGCTGGCACCGGAAATCAGGATGCTGCGACGACTCAAGGTGGACCTCCCTTGCACCCACGGTAGCCGTCCGAGCTCAGCCGGGCCGGACCAAGCCGGATTCATAGGCGGCGATCACCAGCTGCGCCCGGTCCCGGGCCGCCAGCTTGTGCAGCAGCCGGCCGATGTGGGTCTTCACCGTCGCGATCCCCAGATGCAGCCGCGCGGCGATCTCGTCGTTCGACAACCCCCGCGCGATCAGCGCCAGCACTTCCTGCTCGCGTGCCGTCACGCCGTCCAGCTGCTTCACCGGGCCCGTCGGCAGCCGCGCGAACTCCGACACCAGCCGTCGCGTCACCGACGGCGCCAGAAGAGCGTCCCCCGAAGCCACGATCTCGATCGCCGACAACAGGTCGGCCGGGCGCGTGTCCTTCAGGAGGAACCCGCTCGCGCCGGCGCGCAAAGCCGCGTACACGTATTCGTCGAGGTCGAACGTCGTCAGCATCAGGACCCGGACCTCCGACTCCGCGCAGATCCGGCGCGTCGCCTCGATGCCGTCCATCGACGGCATCCGGACGTCCATCAGCACGACGTCCGGCTTCTCGCGCCGCGTCAGCGCCACCGCCTCGACGCCGTCCGAGGCCTCGCCGACCACCTCCAGGCCCGGTGCGCTGTCGACCAGCACCCGGAAGCTGCCGCGCAGCAACGCCTGGTCGTCGGCGATCAGGACGCGGGTCATCGGGCCGCCGCCGTCTCGTAGGGGAGCCGCGCGAACACGCGGAAGCCGTCGTCGGCCGGGCCGGCGGAGAAGTCGCCGCCGTAGACGGCCACGCGCTCGCGCATCCCGATCAGGCCGTGGCCCGGGGTCGCGGGGCCGCCGCGGCCGTCGTCGCGGACCTCGATGCTCACCTCGCCCTCACCGCCCGTGACGCGGATCCGGCACGTCGTCGCGGCCGCGTGTTTGACCACATTGGTCAGTGCCTCCTGCACGATCCGGTAGACCGACTGGCCGACGCCGCCCGGCAGCTCGTCGAGACCGTCGATGGCGAGGTCGACGGACGGGCCCGCCTGCTCCGCGCGTTCGGCGAGCGCGCGCAGGTCGTCGAGCGTCGGGGCGGGCGCCAGGGCCGGGACGCCGGTGCCGTCGCGCAGCACGCCGAGCATCCGCCGCAGCTCGGCCAGCGTCTCGCGGCTGGTGTCTTCGATGACGCGCAACGCTTCCCGCGCTTCCTCGGGCTGCTCCAAAGCGACGTGGTTGCCGACGGCCGCCTTCACCGCGATCAGGCTCATGCTGTGCGCGACGACGTCGTGCATCTCGCGCGCGATCCGCAGCCGTTCCGCGGAAACCGCTTCCCGTGCGTGGTTTTCCCGCTCGGCCACGGCGTACTCGCGGCGCCCGTGGACGGCGATGCCGAGCGCGAACCCGACGATCAGCGCCGACGCCCCGAAGTTGACGGTGGTGGCGGTGCTCGGGTTCGGCACCGCGACCCCGAGCAGGCCGATCCCGAGCAGCCCGGCCACGAACCCGATCCGCGACGCCCGGCTGCCCCGGTGCACGACGAACGTGTAGAGCGCGCACCCGGCCGCCACGACGGCGACCGCGAGCACCGGCCCGCCGATCGGCACGGCCGCCGCGGTCAGCACGAGCGCCAGGACGTAGGCGGGCCGCGGCCACCAGCGCCGCAGCACGATCGGGGTGACGCTCGTCAGCATGATCGTCCAGCCGAGCCAGGCGGGGAGCCACAGCGGCAGCGCCCACGCCCCGGCGGCGAGGTTCCCGCCGGCCCCGATCGCCAGCACCAGGACCGCGAGCACGTCCAGCACCACGCGAATTCGCATGAACCGAACGTAATGCGGACGCGCGCGCCGCGCGTCAACCCTGAGTCGGACGCTCCGCGTAATGCTTCTTCACGGCCTCGACGCGGTCAGGTGTCCAGTCGGCCAGTTCGACGCCGTGCGTTGCGGCGAACAGCTTGTCGAGCTGCTCGTGACGCCTGGCCAGCTCCGCGACGACGTCGCCGGGCGCGGGCTCGGTGAACTCGACGCGGGTGCCTTCGAGGGGGTCCTGCAGCACGTGCCAGCCGGGTTCGTCCGGGAGCAGCGCGCGGACCTCGTCCACCGGCTTCCAGACGAGGTCGCGACGGAAGCGGATCGTGCCGTCGGGCCGGACCTCGCCGAAGCCGAGGCCGAATTCCTCCACATAGGACGCCATCGGGGCGTGCCACTCCTTCGGCTGCTCGAAGTCACGGCCGGACAGAAGCGCGTCGAGCGTGTCGAGGCAGACGTCCCAGCCGGCGGCGTTGCGGCCTGCGGCCAGCTTCGCGATCGCCGGGTCGCCGCGGCCGAAGGTGTGGGTGAACTCCAGGAGGCTGCCGTCGCCGTCGGGGGAGATCAGCCAGCGCAGGGTGTCGTCGTTCCAGACGAAGGTGAATTCGCGCGGCGGGTCGACCGTGACGACCCGGCCGGTCGTCGAGGTGTCCGCGCCGGGGAAGGTGAACCGGATCTCGCCGCCGTCGCGCAGCTCGACGTCCACCTTCGCCGGGAACCAGTGCTCGAGCTCGCCCGGGTCCGTGACGGCGTGCCAGACCTTCTCGGGCGCGTGCTTCAGACGGCGTTCCAGTCGCAGGACAGGGCGATCATCTTCGGTCAGCAGTTTCGCGGGCATGCCCGTATATAACCATCGAGGCATATATGGGTCAAGCGCCGCGGACGGCGGCGACCGCGGCGGTCAGCTCCGGATCGCCGGCGGCCTTGTCGAGCGAGGTCCGCAGCACCGAGCAGTACGTCGGCTCGGTCTCGGCGTAGCGCTTGCGACCGGCGTCGGTGATCACCGAATAGACGCCGCGGCGGTCGTCTTCGCACAGGTCGCGGACGGTCAGGCCGGCGTCCTCGAGCCGGGCGCACATCCGGCTGACCGAGCTCTGGTTGAGCCCGATCGCCTCGGCGAGCTCCTGCATCCGCAGGCCGCCGCGCGGGCCCGCGACCAGCTTTCCGAGCGCGCGGTACTCGGACAGGCCGAGCCCGTGTCTCCGTTGCAGTGCTTTCCCCAGGTCCTGCTCGATGCGGGCGTGCAGCACGAGCATGCGTCCCCAGGACTGTTCGTCGACGGTCATGTTCCCGCCTTCCTCTTGACATCAGCATAGTCCAGGGACAGTCTTTATATGTACATGCAAGTAACTGAGGGGACCTGGGATGACGCGGAACTTCCTTTTCCTGGTCGGCGCGGCGCGGGCCGGCGGGAACACGGAGATGCTGGCCCGACGGGCGGCGAAAGAGCTGCCTCACGACGCTGAGCAGCAGTGGCTCCGGTTGCCGGAGCTGCCGTTGCCGCCGTTCGAGGACCGCCGGCACGGCGCCGGTTCGCATCCGGAGCCGGGCGAGAACGAGCGGCTGCTGATGGACGCGACGTTCGCTGCGACCGACATCGTCGTCGTGTCGCCGGTGTACTGGTACTCGGTCGCGGCGAGCGTGAAGCTCTACCTGGACTACTGGTCGGGCTGGATGCGGCTGCCCGTCGAGTTCAAGCCGAAGATGCGCGGCAAGTCGCTGTGGGGCGTGAGCGTCCTGAGCGAGACGGCGCGCGAGGCCCAGCCGCTGATCGGCACGCTCGAGCTGTGCGCGGAGTACCTGGGCATGAACTGGGGCGGCGTGCTCCTGGGGAACGGCAGCCGCCCCGGCGACGTGCTCCTGGACGCCGACGCGATGTCCGCGGCTTCGACGTTCTTCACCGGGGCGGATCTGGTATCCGCCTAGAACTTCGCGGGCAAAGATCGGGGGCATGCGAACGACGAAGAGGGTCGCCCTCGGTGTGGTGGCCGTCGCCGCCTCGGTGGTGTGCGCGCCGGTCGCGCACGCCGCCGCGGCGCCGGTCCTGGCGGTGACGGCGGTGTCCGCGAGCGGGGACGACGGGCACGTCGCGGCCGGCAGCCTGGACGGCGACCTCGGCACCCGCTGGTCGGCCGAGGGTGACGGCGCGTGGATCCGGTACGACCTGGGCTCGGCGCACACCGTCGGGTCGGTGGCGCTCGCGTGGTACCAGGGCGACACCCGGGTCTTCACGTTCGACGTCCAGGTCTCCGGCGACGGTTCGGCCTGGACCACGGTCCTGTCCCGCCACGCGTCCGGTGGTGGCACCGCGGACTTCGAGACCGCGGACTTCGCCGGCACCTCCGGCCGCTACGTGCGGATCGTCGGGCACGGCAACACCAAGAACGACTGGACCAGCATTTCCGAGGCCCACGTCCTCGGCGCCGACGGCGGCAGCGGCGGATCATGCCCGTATCCGGCGGACGTGCTCGACCTCCGCAACTGGTACGAGGGCCTGCCGACCGGCGAAGCCGAAGATCCCACGGTGGTCAAGCAGCCGCGGCTGGCGACCTTCAAGGCCGATCCGTGGTTCGTCCCGACCGCCGACTGCGCCGGGGTCCGGTTCCGGGCCGCGGTCAACGGCGTCACGACCAGCGGCTCCGGCTACCCGCGTTCGGAACTGCGCGAGACGAAGGGCGCGGACCTGGCGAGCTGGTCGTCGACGTCGGGCACGTCGACGATGACGATCCGGGAGGCGATCACCCACCTGCCCGCGAGCAAGCCGCAGGTCGTGGCCGGGCAGATCCACGGCTCCAGCGACGACATCACGGTGTTCCGGCTGGAGGGGGCGAACCTCTACGTCACCAAAGGCGACGACGCCCACTACAAGCTGATCACCGGTGACTACCGGCTCGGCACGGTGTTCGAGGCGAAGTTCGTGGTCTCCGGTGGTGCCGTCAAGGCGTACTACAACGGGACGTTGGTGACCACGATCAGTCAGCAGTTCTCCGGTGCCTACTTCAAGGCCGGTGCCTACACGCAAGCCAACTGTGGCAACTCTTCGCCCTGTTCCGCCGACAACTACGGCGAAGTCGTGATCCACGACCTCACCGTCACCCACACCTAGGCCAGGACGTCCGTCGCGATCAGGCGCAGGCCTCGGACGAGGTCGGCGCCCGACGGTGCGCGGTCCGGGTCGATCAGCCACTGGAGCATCGCGCCCGACAGCAGGGCCTGGTGCACCGTGCCGACGGCGCGGGCCTCGGCGCTGCTGTCGTCGAGGCCCTGGAAGAGGTTCGCCAGCCCGAATCGGGCCAGCTCCAGGGCGTTCGCCAGCTGCGCGCGCACTTCCGGGTCCAGATCCGGCTGCGAGTAGGCCTCGATGCTCACCGCCCACATCCGGCGGTGCTCGCCGAACGACTCGATGACCCGGCGCCAGATCAGCTCGAACCGCTCGGCCGGCGACGCGCTCGCCGGCGTCTCGACCTGCAGCACCTCGGCCAGCGTCTCGCCCCACTCCTCGTTCGCCTCGATCAGCGCCGTGTTGAGCAGCGCTTCCCGCGAGCCGAAGTGGTAGCCGATGGCGGCCATGCTCACGTTTGCCGCCGAGGCCAGGTCTCGCACGGTCGTGCGGGCGTAGCCCTTCTCGTTCAGACAGCGCTTCGCGCCGGCCAGCAGTGCGTCCTTGTTGCCCATGTCCGGAGCCTAGCACGAACGTCTTAGGCGAAAGCCTTGCGCGATCGCCCAAATCGCGGTTATGGTTCTCGGCATGACGAACCGACGAGTCCTCATCTCCGGCGCCAGCGTCGCCGGCCCCGCCCTCGCCTTCTGGCTCCACCGCCACGGCTTCACGCCGACCGTCGTCGAACGCGCCCCCGAACCGCGCGACGGCGGCTACGCGGTCGACTTCCGCGGCGCGTCGCTGCGGGTCCTCGACCGGATGGGCCTGCTGGAGCAGGTCGAAGCGGCCGCGACCCGGATGGGTGAAGTGACCTATGTGGACGGTGCGGACCGGCCGCTGGTCGTCACGCCCCCGACGTTCCAGAGCGGTGAGCTGGAGATCCTGCGCGGCGACCTGGCGGGGATCCTCCACGAAGCCACGAAGGACAACGTCGAGTACGTCTTCGGCGACTCGATCACCGGTGTCCTCGAGCGTGGCGACGGCGTCACGGTCACCTTCGAACACGGCGAGCCGCGCGAGTTCGACCTGGTCATCGGGGCCGACGGGCTGCACTCGAACGTGCGCTCGCTGGTCTTCGGCGACGAGTCCCGGTACCGCCGCGACCTCGGCTACTACGTCTCGATCTTCACCGTGCCCAACCACCTCGGCCTCGACCACGCCGGCCGGTTCTACAACGAGCCGAACCGCACCATCGGCGTCTACAGCGCGCGGGACAACACGGAGGCGAAGGCGCTGTTCTGGTTCGGCTCTCCGCCGCTGGACTACGACCACCGCGACGTCGAGCAGCAGCGGCGGATCGTCGAGGAGACGTTCGGCGGCGCCGGCTGGGAGACGTCGAAGCTGCTCGAGGCGATGCGCGAAGCGCCGGACTTCTACTTCGACTCGGCCAGCCAGATCGTGCTCGACAGCTACTCACGCGGCCGCGTCGCGCTGGTCGGCGACGCCGCGTACTGCGCCGCGCCGCTCTCGGGCATGGGGACGAGCCTCGCGATCGTCGGCGCCTACGTGCTGGCGGGCGAGCTCGCGGCCGCGGCCGGCGACCACACCACGGCGTTCGCGGCCTACGAAACCGAGATGCGCGGCTTCGTCGACGTCTGCCAGAAGCTGGCCCAGGGCAACGGGAAGTGGTTCGTGCCGCCGACCCGGGGCTGGATCCGGCTGCGCAACCTCAACTACAAGCTGCTGCCCTACCTGCCGTGGCGCAAGGTGATCGAGGAGATGCCGCTCAAGGCGGGCAACGCGATCACGCTCAAGGAGTATGCGGCGGTGCGGGTGTGACGCCGCGGCGCTTCGCGATGCCGGTCATGTTCTCCTCGCCCCAGTCGCCCAGCGGCAGCAACGCGGTGTTCAGCCGCTGACCCAGGTCGGTCAGCGAGTACTCGACCTTCGGCGGGATCTCGTGGAACACCTCGCGGTGCACGACCTCGTCGGCCTCCAGCTCCCGCAGCGCCTGGATCAGCATCTTCTCGCTGATCCCGTGCATCTTCCGCTTCAGCTCGCCGAACCGCAGCGGCCCGGCGTGCAGCGCCCACAGGATCAGCGCCTTCCAGCGGCCGCCGACCACGTCGATCGCCGCGTCCAGCCCGCAGCGGTAGGTTCTCGCCAGCATGCAGGATCCTTACCTTTTGGTGGGTACCTGACTTATTAGTCGGTACTTGTCCATAGTAAAGCGCGCCCGCAGCATGATCCGTATGGGAGAAAGCAAGAAACAGGTGGGCGTGCTCGGCCTCGGGCGGATGGGTGCCGCCCTCGCCGGCGCAGTGCTGGGGGCGGGCCACGACGTCGTGGTGTGGAACCGGTCGCCGCTCAAGGCAGGTCCGCTGCTCGACCGGGGCGCGCGGCTCGCGGCCACTCCGGCGGAGGTGGCTTCGGCGGACGTCGTCCTCAGTTGTCTGTCCACATATGACAGTCAACGGGCGGTGCTGGAAGCCGCGTTGCCCAAGGTGCTGGTGAACCTCACTTCGGGGACGCCCGCGCAGGCTCGTGAGGCGGCCTCGTGGGCTTCGGCGGCGGGCATCGACTACGTGGACGGCGTGATCATGGCGGTGCCGCAGGGCATCGGGACCGCGCAGTCGCGGATCCTCTACGGCGGTTCGTCTTCGGTGTTCGAGGCGCAGCGCGACGTGCTGTCGGTGCTGGGGGAGCCGGTGTTCCTCGGCGAAGACGCCGGTCTGGCGGCGCTGTACGACCTGGCGCTGCTGGGCATCATGTGGTCGACGATGGCCGGGTACCTGCACGCGCTGGCGCTGGTCGGCACCGAGGGGGTCGAGCCTTCGACGTTCACGCCGATGGCGTTGCCGTGGCTTTCGGCGGTCGGCGGGTTCCTGCCGGGGATCGGTGCGCAGGTCGCGAGCGGGGATTACGAGACGGATGTGTCCGCTTTGGACATCAACGCGGCCGGGCTGGGACTGCTGGTGGAGACGAGCCGCACGCAGGGGATCGGGTCTTCGGTCCCGGCGGCGGTCCGGGAGCTGTTCGACCGCGCGGTGGCGGCGGGCCACGGTGCGCACGCGATCGCGAGCGTCATCGAGGAGATCCGGTGAAGTATTCGGGGAAGAAGGCGGTCGTCACGGGCGGCACGCACGGAATGGGGCTGGCGGTGGTGCGGGCGCTGCTGGACGGCGGCGCGGAGGTGCTGGCGACCGGCCGCGACGTGTCGGGGCTGGACCTGCCGGCGCACCTGCTGTCGTCCGACGCTTCGTCGCTGGCCGACATCGACGCTCTGGGGGCTTTCGCTGCCGAGACCCTCGGTGAGCTGGACCTGGTGTTCATCAACGTCGGTTTCGCGACTTTGACGCCGTACGCGGAGGCAACCCCGGAGATCTACGACCGGACGTTCGACGTCAACGCGAAGGGCGCGTACTTCACGGCCCAGCGGCTGGCGGGGCTGGTGCGGCCGGGAGGATCGTTCGTGTTCACGACCTCGGTGGCGGCCGGGGCGGGGATCGCCGGGATGGGGCCGTATTCGGCGGCGAAGGCGGCGGTCCGGTCGTTCGCGCTGACGTACGCGGCCGAGCTGGCGCCGCGCGGGATCCGGGTGAACGTGGTCAGTCCGGGCTACACGGACACCCCGACGATGGGGGTGACGGGGGTGCCCGCGTCGGCGATGGCGGCCTTCAAAGCAACGGGCGACGAGGTGACGCCGCTGAAGAGGCACGCAACGGTTGAAGAGGTCGCGGCGGCGGTGCTGTTCCTGGCGTTCGACGCGACGTTCACGACCGGAGCGGACCTCCCGGTGGACGGCGGCTTGGGCCAGCGGCTCACCCTCCCCGCGTAAAGCCGTGAATGGCACATTGAGGGACTTGAAGTCTCTCGATGTGCCATTCACGGCCTTCAGTCGACGTGGACGCCCAGGCCCGTCGCGCCGGGTGCGTGGTCCGGGCGCAGGACCAGGTCTTCGTCGTAGTCACCGCCGTTTTGGGTGCGGAACGGGATCGGGCTCGCCGTCTCCAGCGTGCGCAGGCGTTCGCGTAGCTGTTCCCGGGCCTCGGCGAACTGCTCGGCCGGTAGCCGGTCGGCGCCGTAGACCGGGAACGGCCGCAGGACCGACATTCCCGCGTAGAACAGCGTGCCGTGGTGCAGCGGGAACAGGACCTCGGCCAGTGCGCCGTTCACTCCGCGCGGGCCCATGGCCGGTTCGCGGGCGCCCGCGGTGAGCACCACCATCGCGCGCTTGCCCGCCAGGCGGCCTTCGCCGTAGCGCAGGGTGCGGCCGTCCTCGGCTCGGACGCCGTAGCCGAAGCCCTTCACGAACACGCGGTCGAACCAGCCCTTGAGGATCGCCGGCAGGCCGTACCACCACAACGGGAACTGCACGACGACCGCGTCCGCCCAGTCGAGCTTCTCCTGCTCGGCCACGATGTCCGGGCTCAGCTCGCCCCGCGCGTGCGCACGGGCCGACGTCGCCCCGACCACCAGCCGCTCGTCGCCCGCTTCGCCGCCGAAGTCGGCGGCGTCGACCACCGGGTTCCACTTCATCGCGTACAGGTCCGACTCCCGGACGGCGTGACCGAGCTCGCGCAGCGTCCGGAGCCCGTCGTCACGGAGGGCCCCGTTCAGCGAGCGCGGCTCGGGATGCGCGAAAACCCACAAAACGTTCATGACCTCGATGGTCACGCGGGCGGCCGGTTCGATCGAGTGGCCTGATAGCCAACATGTGCAAGAATCGAGCCATGGCCGAATTCGTGCACCCGGACCGTCACCATGTCGCCGTGCTGGTCAGGCACGGCATGCTCGTGATGGAGCTGGGCATCGTCCACCGGCTCTTCGGGCAGGCGCGCTCGGCGTCGGGCGAGCCGTTGTACGAGGTCGTCACGTGCACCCTGGAGCCCGGCCCGGTCCGCACCGACTCCGACTTCACCATCCCGATCGAGCGCGGTCCCGAAGTCCTGGCCGAGGCCGACACGGTGATCGTCCCGGCGTCGCTGGCCGAGTACGAGCCGATGGCCCGCGTACTGACCCCGCCGCTGGCGGCGGCGCTGGACCGGATCCCGGGGGACGCGCGGATCGCGTCGATCTGCACGGGCGCGTTCGTGCTCGCCGCGGCCGGCCTCCTCGACGGCCGCCGCGCGACGACCCACTGGCGCTCCGCCGACGACCTCCGGAACCGGTTCCCGGAGGTCGAAGTCGACCCGTGCGTGCTCTACACCGACGACGGCAACGTCCTGACGTCCGCGGGCGTCGCGTCGGGGATCGACCTGGTGCTGCACATGATCCGCCGCGACCACGGCGCGGCGGTCGCCAACGAAGTCGCCCGCGGCACGGTGGTCTCCCCGCACCGCGAAGGCGGCCAGGCCCAGTTCGTCCGGCGGCCGGTGCCCGAGCCCCGCACGTCCTCGACGAAGGCGGCGCGGGCGTGGGCGCTGGAGAACCTGCACCGCCCGCTGACGCTGCGCGAGCTCGCCGCCCGCGAGGCGATGAGCACCCGGACGTTCACCCGCCGCTTCCGCGACGAGGTCGGCGTCTCGGCCCTGCAATGGCTGACGCAGCAACGGATCGAGCGCGCCCGCCAGCTGCTGGAGGAGTCGGACCTGCCGGTCGACCGCGTCGCCACCGAGGCCGGCTTCGGCACGGCGGCCTCGCTGCGCCAGCACTTCCAGGCCGCACTCGGGGTGTCACCGAGCGCGTACCGCATGACGTTCCGCGGCGAACTCGCGACGCAGGCGAGCTGAATCTTCGTAGTCTGTGGCCATGAACTGGTACGCCGGCCAGAGCCGCTTCACCGACCCGGGCGCGCAGTCGTCGTGGCTCGACGGAGTTCCGCGCGACCTCGCGGCGTTGCGCCGGGCGGCGTCCGAGCTGGTGTTCCACTACTGGGCCCAGGGCGACATCACCCAGCACGGCTTCCCGGCTTCGCGCGGCGAGGAGATCAACCTGCGGTACGCGTCGGACATGTTCGTGCGCCTGCGCGAGCTCGACCCGGCACCGCCCGGCGCGCCGCGTTCACCGGTGCACCGGATCGTCGGCTGCTGCCGCGACTTCACGCTGTTGTTCGTCTCGATGGCACGCCACCACGGCATCCCGGCGCGCGTCCGGGTCGGCTTCGCGAACTACCTCGTACCGGGCTGGTACCTCGACCACGTCGTCGCGGAGGTGTGGACCCCCGACGGCCCGCGCCTGGTCGAACCCCAGCTGCCGGACGACTTCGGTGACTTCGACCTCCTCGACGTACCTCGCGACCGGTTCCTGGTCGGCGCGGACGCCTGGACCGCGGCCCGCTCGGGCGACCTCGACCCGGGCCGGCTCGTGGTCTCGCCGGACCTGGACGTGCCTTTCCTGCGCGGCCTCCCGTACGCGCGGCACAACCTCGTGCTCGACCTCGCCGCGCTGAACAAGCACGAAATGATCCAGTGGGACCTCTGGGGCGACCTCGACGACACCGCCGTCCTCGCCCCGGACGCCATCGCCCGCGCGGACGAGCTGGCCAAAGCGATGGCCGACGCCGACCTCGAGCAGCTGCGCGTGCTGTTCGAGGCCGAGGACGTGCAGGTGCCGCCGGTGATCCGCTCGGTCACCCCGCCGGGACGCCTCCCGGTCGAGGTAGTGCTTCGCTGACGTCGACGGCGGTCCGCACGAACCGCAGGTCCCGCGCGGGAGAAGGACGGACGCCGATCAAAACGCTAGGGCGCGACGCCGTGGAGCGCCGCCCGGATCACCGAGTCCACCGTCGGCGGGTCGAGGGGGCCCGTGTGCGGGAAGACCGCCGCCATCACCGAGGCGTGGCAGTAGCCGACCAGCATGGCCGCTGTCGCGTCCACTTCGGACTCCGGGCGCAGCCTGCCGAGGGCTCGCTCCTCCTTCAGGTAGGCCAGCAGACGGTCGCGCCAGTAGCCGGATCGCTCGCTGATCTCCGCGAACCGCTCCAGCACCCTCGGCTGCCCGAGCAGGCCGCTGAACGCCGGCACGATCACCTTGTGCAGGGCGAGCCCGAACTCCAGATGGCGGCGGAGGTTCCCCTCCAGGGTGCCTTCGCCGGCCACCGGCAGGTCGCCCAGCTCCGCTTCCGTCGTGCGCACGTGCTCCAGGAGAGCCCTGGCCACCAACTCCTCCTTGTCGGAGAAGTGGTTGTAGAGCACGCCGTCGGCGACGCCCGCCATGCGCGCGATCTCGCGCACGGTCATCCCGGTCGTGCCGTGCGTGGCGATCATCTTCTGGGCGGTTTCGACCAGCAGGTCGTGCAGGGACTGGCCGTCCCGCTGAGCCGCGGCTTTCCTCGGTGACATCACCGCCATCGTAGAGCCGTCGCCTACGACCTCCTTCCCGTGACCAGCCACGCCGCGCCGCGCAGGCGAACCGCGTCCGGACCCGCGAACGGCTCGAGCGCCGCCGCGAGGGCTCCCTTCGCCTGGGTGGCGGTCGCGTCGTCGACCAGGCCCAGGTGGTGGCGCACCGGGCCCCAGTCACTGATGAACCTCGCCGCGTCCGGGACGTCGCGGCCCCAGACCTGGTCGGCCTCGACGTGGGTGCACACCACGTCCTCGAAGCCGGCTTCGGTCAGCACCGCCTTCGTCCGGTCCGGGTTCGCGAACGACGTCGGGCCGCTGCCGTCCGGACCTGTCGGCTGGGGCAGGTACTCGGCCAGCGCGCCGAACACCCGGCCGAGGTCGGTGCCGGAGAGCGCCGTCATGCACAGGAACGCGAGCCGGCCGCCGGGACTCAGGGCCCGCCGGACGTTGGCGAACGCCGCCACCGGGTCGGCGAAGAACATCACCCCGAACCGGCTGACCGCCAGGTCGAACCCGCCTTCGGCGAACGGGTGCACCTGGACGTCGCCCTGCTCGAAGGTCACGTTCGGCACGCCCGCCGCCCCCGCCCGCGCGGTCGCGAGCATCGGCCCGGACAGGTCGACCCCGGTCGCGGACGCGGCCCGCGCCGCCGCGAGCCGCGTCATCCTGCCGTTGCCGCAGCCGATGTCGAGCACCCGGTCGCCGGCGCCGACTCGGTCCAGCACGTAACCGTTGAACCCGTTGTTCACGGCGTCGTAGCGCTCGGCGTGCGAAGCCCAGTGCTCTCCTTCGTAGCCGTTCCACGCCTCCGCCTGCGCGGTGTTGACGATCCCCGTCATCCCCATCTCCTTCGTTGTGAACACGTGTTCATGAACACCTGTTCATAGTCGCGGAGACCGAGGTCGCTGTCAAGGCATCGGCCACCCCGCCGCCGGATGTCGGCCAGGTGGCAGATCTTCCGGCCGGGCGATCGCGGAAGACTTCTCATCAGCGAGGCAAACCGCCTCCGACCAGCACAAAGGAGCTAGAAATGGCCGACGTCATCGCCAACATGTCCATGTCCCTCGACGGCTTCGTCGCGGACCCGGAGGACCGCATCGATCACCTGTTCGGGTGGTTCGGCAGCGGCGACGTCGAGGTGCGCACCGCGGTCGAGTGGGCGACCTTCAAGACCTCCGAGGCCAGCGCGAAGATGCTGCGCGACGCCCTCGACAACGTCGGCGCGCTGATCACGGGCCGCCACCTGTTCGACATCACCCAGGGCTGGGGCGGTGCGCACCCGATGGGCGCGCCGGTCTTCATCGTCACCCACGAGGCGCCGGCGGACTGGCCGCACCCGGACGCGCCGTTCACCTTCGTCACCGACGGGATCGAAAGCGCCGTCGAGCAGGCCAAGAAGGTCGCCGGCGACAAGAACGTCGCCATCGCCAGCACCAAGATCGCGCAGCAGTGCCTCAACCTCGGCCTGCTCGACGGCATCCAGGTCGACCTCGTCCCGGTGCTGCTCGGCTCGGGCGTCCGGTTCTTCGAGGGCCTCGACGCCACCACGGAGCTGACCGGCCCCGAGGTCGTCGAAGGGACCGGCGTCACGCACCTCTCGTACCGGATCAAGCGCGGAGGAGCGTGACGTGCAGCGCGGCGAGACGGGCGGGGTCGGCGATCACCTCATACGCCGCCACCCGCTCGCCCTCGACCGTCACCGCGAGGGCGAGCAGCAGCCGGCCGCGCGGGGCCACGACGACGCCGACCGCGCCGTCGACCAGGGCCGTTTCGGCGAAGTGAGCCCGTTTCCCGAACACCTGCGTCTCCTCGGCCACGGCACGGGCCCCGCGTGTCTCGAGGGCCGCGCCCACCGGCAGCGCGGCCGCGTCGGCGCGGCGGACGACGTCGGGGGCCAGCACGTCCAGCAGCTCTTCGAGGTCGCCACCGCGGGCCGCGGCCAGGAACGCGTCGACGACCCGGCGGTGCCGCGTCAGGTCGGCCGGGGGCAGCGGAGACGTGCCGCGGACCCGCTGCCGCGCGCGGCTCGCGAGCTTCTTCGCCGCCACCGGGGTGCGGTCGAGCACCGGGGCGATCCGGTCGAACGGCACCGCGAACAGGTCGTGCAGCACGAACGCGATCCGTTCGGCCGGGCCGAGCGCGTCCAGCACCACGAGCAGCGCGCGGCCCACCGAGTCGGCCAGCTCCACCTCGCCGGCCGGATCGGCGTCGGCCGCGAGGTCCGGCACGACGTCGAACGGGTCCTCGCGATGAGCTTTCCGCGAGCGCAGGACGTCGAGGCAGACGCGGGAGACGACTGTCGTCAGCCAGGCCGCGAGGTTGTCGATGGAGTCCACGCGGTTCAGCCGCAGCCAGGCCTCCTGGACGGCGTCGTCCGCCTCGGCCTCCGAGCCGAGCATCCGGAACGCCAGCCCGCGCAGCCTGGCGCGTTCGGCCTCGAACTCCCCGGCCAGCTCGTCCATCGGTCACCTTTCGCCCGCACCCACCGTCGCACTCTCGACGAACCGCTGCGACCAGAGGTGACCGATGAGCTTGCTGACCCCTGCCGACCTGGGCGGATGGCGCCTTACGGCGAGGAGCACGTCGCCGGGTGGCGGCCGGTCACGGACGTGGTGCACGCGCTCGGTGGGCGGATCGTGATGCACCGACGCGGTGTCGCACCCGGACTTCCTGGGGTCGCGGCCAGCCGGGCCGTCGGCGGTCAACCCCGGAGAGTCCGTGCACACCGCCTCAGGGCGGCGTCCGACGGTGACCCCGCGCGAGCTGAGCGACGGCGTCGAGGTGGCTGCCAATGGCGTGTACCTGCTCGCGCAGTTCCTGCATCCGCGCATGAACCGCCGCACCGACGCGTATGGGCGTTGCTGGCGCAAGCTGCTGCTGGAGGTTGTCGATGCCGTGTGTGCCTCCGGGATCGCTGTCGGGGTAAGGCTTTCGCCGTGGTGGACCGGCGGGCTGTTCACTGTGGACGAAGCGCTGCGCGCCGAGTACGACGAGCTGGTCGCCGGGCTCGACGTGTCCTACCTGCACCTCCGCGGGCCTGACGCCGGACCGGACTTCGCCGGCTTCGCGCGGTATCGACGGTTGTTCGGCGGCTCCCTCATCGTGAACAACGGCTTCGACCGGGCCTCCGGGGACGCGGTCATCGAGGCCGGGATCGCCGACGCCGTGTCGTACTCCCGGCACTTCGTCGCCAACCCGGACCTCGTGACGCGGTTCGCGCTCGGCTGGCCGCTGGAACCCGCCGATCCCGCGACGTACTACGGCGGTGGGGCCGCCGGTTACGTCGAGCAGGCGGCCGCGATCGCCGCGGTGTCCCAGTAGAACGGGCGGACTTCGGTGATGCGGCCCTCCGCCACGACGACGTCCGGGGCGAAGAACGGCGCCAGGGGCGCGAAGTCGCCCGTGGTCAGGTATTCGGTTTCCGCGGCGTACATGCCTTCGAGGACGGTGACGGCGTCGGTGCTCATGACGGCCACCGTGGCGGACTTCCGGGCGGGCCACCGGCGGGAACCGGACGCCGCGCTACTCCGGGCTCCACACCGCCAGCTCGCTGCCGCCGGGTTCGCGGAAGTGGAAGCGCCGCCCGCCGGGGAAGGCGAATGGTTCCTTGGTCACCTCCCCGCCGGCCGCAACGACTGCGGTGCGGGCCGCCGTCAGGTCGTCCGTGCGGATCGTGACCAGGGGTGCGCGGGTTTGCTGGGCCGTGTCGGCCTGGAAGCCGAAGGTGAGGCCGGGCGCGCGGACGTCCGCATACGTCGGCCCGTACGGCGTCACCTCCCAGCCGAAGGCGCGCGCGAAGAACTCGCCGGACGCGGTGGCCGACGTGGACGGGAACTCGGCGAAGTCGACTTCGTACATGTCCGGAGAAGCTAGCGGTGACCACCGACAAAAACGCTAGCCTGGGCGCCATGGATCTCGACGACGTGGTCGTGCGCCTGTGCGCGGAGGGCATGCAAGCCGAATCGGCGGGCCGGAACGAGGACGCGCACGCGCTGTTCCGGCAGGCGTGGGACGCCGCGACCGACGACTACGGCGCCTGCGTCGCGGCGCACTACCTCGCCCGGCACCAGACGACCCCCGAGGACGTCCTGCGCTGGAACCAGGAGTGCCTCGAACGGGCCGACCGCGTGGGCGACGAGCGGGTCCGCGGGTTCTACCCGTCGCTGCACCTGAACCTGGCCCGCGCGCACGAGGAGCTCGGGGACGGCGACCGCGCACAGGCGCACTACCGGCAGGCGGCTGGGCGCCTCCAGGACGTTCCGGCCGGGCCCTACCGCGACGGCATGCGGTTCACGGTCGCAGCCGCGTTGCGGACGCACGACGGCGGGAGCGCTGCGCTGACCGAGCTGCTCGGCAAGTTGTGCGAGCGCAAGGACTTCCGGGCGCTCGGGGTTCTACTGCCGCCGTATCTCGGTGACCTCGGCACGTCGGACGACCGGACGGCGTTGCTGACCGCGGTGCAGATGGTGCGGCTGGGCCAGTCGCTGCCGGAGGAGGAAGCCGCGCTGCTGAGCCGCGCGATGGGGGAGCTGACGGGCGCCTGACCGGTCAGCCGGGGAAGTACGAGCTGACCGAGCTGGGCCGGACGCTGGTGCCGCTGGTGCCGGCCCTCGCCGAGTGGGCGATGGCCGACCACGAGCGGATCAACGCCCACCGGCAGCCGGCTCAGGCCGGGCGGCCCGCGCCCGCGTAGTCGTCGCCCTTCGAGTGGTACGTGTGGATCTGGATGGCCTGGCCCTCGGTCGGTGCGTTGATCATCAGGCCGTTGCCCAGGTACAGCCCCACGTGGTGGATGCGCGTCGCCGGGCTGCCGTAGAACACCAGGTCGCCCAGGCGGGGCTCCTGCGCGGCCGGCACCGGCGGGAGCGCGCGGAACTGGCTGTCCGCCGTCCGCGGCAGGGACACGCCCGCGCTGTCGTACGACGCCTTCGTCAGGCCTGAACAGTCGAAGCCCGCCGCGCCCGCGTCGGGGCCGTTGCCGCCCCAGACGTACGGGAGGCCGAGCTGGCCCAGGGCGAACCGGGTCGCGCGGACGGACGGCGACGAGGCCGACGCCGGGTCGAGGGAGAGCGTCGCGTACAGCTGGGCCATGCCGAGGACGCGCTGGCGGAACAGCTCCGTGTCGCTGCCCGGGTGGTACGCCGCGATCGCCTTCCACCAGCCCGCGCCGGCGCCGAGGTCCGTGCCGCCCGCGCACAGTGCCCGCCCGGCCGCGGCCGATGCGTCGGCGCCGTACTTCTTGGCCTGCGCCGCCGTCAGCCCCAGGAGGTTCTCGCCGCCGCGGCCGTGGTTCGACGCCGCCGCGCCGACGCCCGCCAGCGTGACCCACGAGAGGTGGCACGACGGGTCTTCGCTCCGCAGCGTCAGCTCGCCGTCGGCGTAGCCGATCAGCGCGGCCGCCGGGATGTCGAGGGGCCCGGCCAGCTGGTCGGCCCACTGCTGGAGCGGGCTCTTGCCGCCCTGGCCGGACGCGCCCTGGCCCGGCTCCTGCGCCTTCACGGGTGCGCTGACCTCGAGGACCGACGGGCCCGACGCCGCGTCGCGCGCCACCGGGAGCGGGGCCGGCGCGGGCTCGGGCGACCGGTCGGCCAGCAGCCAGCCCGCGGCGACCAGACCCGCGACGAGCGGCAGCGCGACGAGGCCGCGCAGGGCCGCACCACGGGCCCAGGAGGTCGGCTTGGTCGTCACGGGGTCCAACTTAGAAGAGCGCACCTCTGTGTGAACGAGCGAACGCCTTGCACGTTAGGGGGACTCCCATATGGTGGACACATGGCAGAGATCGACGCCGCCCGGCTGACCGCGGCGCTCAAGGACCGGTACGCGAAGATCGACGTCGTCGAGCGCACCGGCTCCACCAACGCTGACCTGCGAAAAGCCGTCGACGACGGCGCCGCGGACCGGACCGTTCTGCTGGCCGAGGAGCAGACCGCGGGGGTCGGCCGCCGCGCGCGTCAGTGGAGCTCGCCGAAGGGCGCCGGGCTGTACCTCAGCGTGGCGCTGCGGCCGGGTGTCCCGTTCACGGCGCTGGGCTCACTCTCCGTCGTCGCCGGGCTCGCCGTGCGGGCGGCCGCGGCCGGTGTCGGGGTCGACGCCGTGCTGAAGTGGCCCAACGACGTCCTCTCCGGCGGCGCCAAGTGTGCCGGGATCCTCGCCGAGGCCGTCGCCGGGGACCCGCCGTCGATCGTGCTCGGTATCGGTCTCAACGTCCTGCCCCTCGGCGACGTCCAGCCGGGCCCGGGCGGCCTGCCCGCGACGTCGCTCGCCGAGCTGGGTGCCACCAGCACCGACCGCACCGATGTCGCGATCGCGCTGCTCACCGAGTTCGACGACCTGGAAAAGCGCTGGCGCCTCGCCGGCGGCGACCTCACCGAGGCCGGCCTGCTGGGCGACTACCGCGCCCACTGCGCGACCCTCGGCCAGGACGTCGAAGTGCAGCTCCCGGACGGTACGTCGCTCACCGGCCGCGCGGCCGACATCGACGCCGCCGGGCAGCTCCAGGTCGACATGACGGGCGGCCAGCGGCACACCGTCTTCGCGGGTGACGTGGTCCACGTCCGCCCGGCCTGATTCTTCGGGGCGTTGCACTCACCGGCCGGGCGTCTCGCCGGTACGGTGAAGCGACATCGCCGCACCGACCTTGGGAGCGTCCGCCGTGGCTTATCCGGACGATTTGCTCAGCGAGCAAGAGCACGTCGTGGTGCACAGTCACCCCCACTTCAAGATGCTGATCTTCCCGACGCTCGCGTTCCTGGTCACCCTGGGCGCCGGGATCTGGCTGGCGATCCTCGCGAAGGACGCCGGCTCGCCGTGGAACACGGTCGGGCTGATCGCCATCGGGGTCGTCGGCCTCGTGCTGATCGTGTGGCTGTTCCTGGCGCCGCTCGTGCGCTGGCGCACCACCCACTTCATCGTGACCACCGACCGCCTCATCGCCCGCGAAGGCGTCCTGAAGCGCACCGGCATCGACATCCCGATGGGCCGGATCAACAGCGTCCAGTTCGAGCACGACCTGCTGGACCGGGTGTTCGGCTGCGGCACCCTGATCATCGAGTCGGCGTCGGCCGAGCCGCTGCGGTTCGAGGACATCCCGCACGTCGAAAAGGTGCACACGGTGATCTACCGCGAGGTCAACGACAACCCGTACGACGACTACCGCACGGGCGGCCCGCAGCAGCAGCCGCAGCAGACCGAGCCGCTGCCGCCCCAGGGCGGGCACCCGCCCCGCGGCGGCGACCGGCGCCGCTGATGGGCACGCGCGAACTGGGTCTGCCGGAGCGCGTCCCCTCGGCGGGTGAGCTGCCGGAGCGGGTCACGATCTGGGAGGTCGGCCCGCGGGACGGCCTGCAGAACGAGAAGACGATCGTCCCGGTCGAGGTCAAGCTGGAGTTCCTCGACCGGCTCGCGGGCGCCGGCCTGACGACGCTGGAGGCGACGAGCTTCGTGCACCCCAAGTGGGTGCCGCAGCTGGCCGACGCCGAGCAGCTGCTGGCCGGGCTCGAGCGCCGCGAAGGCGTCCGCTACCCGGTGCTGGTGCCGAACGAGAAGGGCCTGAACCGGGCCCTCGACGCGGGCGTCGAGCACATCGCGATCTTCGCCAGCGCGACGGAGACGTTCGCGCAGAAGAACCTCAACTCGTCGCTGGACGAGCAGTTCGCGATGTTCGAGCCGGTCGTGACGCGGGCCCGGGAAGCCGGCCTGGACGTGCGTGGCTACCTTTCGATGTGCTTCGGCGACCCGTGGGAGGGCGCCGTGCCGGCCAAGCAGGTCGCCGACGCCGGGCGCCGCCTGCTGGACATGGGGTGCTCGCAGCTGTCGCTGGGCGACACCATCGGCGTCGCGACCGCGGGCCAGGTCGAGAACCTGGTCGGGCTGTTCGGCGATGTCGGTACTTTGGCCGTGCACTTCCACGACACCTACGGTCAGGCTCTGGCCAACACCCTGGCGGCGCTCCGATGTGGAGTGTCGACAGTGGACTCTTCGGCGGGCGGGCTGGGTGGCTGCCCGTACGCCGAGTCGGCCACGGGGAACCTGGCCACCGAGGACCTGGTGTGGATGCTGGACGGCCTCGGGGTGGCCACCGGCGTCGACTTGGACGTGCTGGTGGCGGCCAGCGCCTGGATGGCGGGACAGCTCGGCCGCCCGAGCCCGTCCCGCGTGGTCGCCGCGTTGAGCTGACCTCGGATGCGCCCGGCCGTGCCGGGTGCGGTATCAAGGGGGACCGGCAGCGCCGCGGCCGCGTCGAACAGTGTGCCCACGGGCACCGACCGAGCCGGAGGATGGTGTGACCGAGCCTTCCGAGGCGGGCTCCGAACCGGTCGAGGCCGACCTCGACACCGGGCCGATCCGGCTGCCCGGGTACGGCCTGACGGATTCGGGCGCCTTCGAAGAGGCGCCGACCCCGCCCTCGGGCAGCCCCGCGGCGTGGCCGCACGCGGTGTCGCCGCTGCTGCCGCCGTTCCCGCTGGCCCCGGCCCCGCCCGCGCCGCCGGTGCCGGCCGGGCCGCCCCCGCCGGTGGCCGGCCCGCCGCCGAACCCGGGTTCGCCCACGCCGTTGCCGCCGCTGGGCTCGCCGCGCAAGGAGCGGGAAAGCGTGGTCGCGCTGTTCCTGGTGCACATGTTCCCGATCGGGCACCTCCCGATCGCGATGGACCGGCCGGCGCTGCAGCTGGAGCTGCCCGAGGACCCGGACGGCTACGGCCCGAACGACCACCCGGACGCCCGGCTGATCTTCGACGACCAGGCGCTCACCAACGTCACCGCCGGGTTCCGCCGGTCGCCGACCGCGCCGCCGCGGCCGGTGCCCCGGCACCTGACCGACGGCTACGTCCCGTACGCGCGGGCGACGCAGGCCGTGTGGATCCGCCGGTTCGTCATCGGGCACAGCGAGCTCGGGCCGGAGTACGCGTGGCCGCCGGGCGAGATGTTCCCCGAGAGCGGCCTCGACCTGGCCGAGCCGGTGATGGTCCCGGCCGACACCGTGCTCGACCGCTTCGGCCCGGCCTACGGGCGCGTGTTCTTCGCCGATGGCACGCCGTTCGCGGAACGCTCGCTGCCGCCCGGGATGCTGGACGCCGAGTACCGCCGGTACGTCGTCGTGCGCGCGGTGCCGATGTGGCGGTCGGAGACCGCGAACTGGTTCGGCCAGGTCGGCGGCGGCGCCCGGTACCGTGCCCTGCTGGCGGCGGACGAACTCGTGACCCTCGGCTACCTCGCCGAGGCCAAGGGGGAAGAGGACTGATGAACACCCAGTCGATCCAGCGCTGGCTCGGCGTGCTGGGCGTGCCGCCGGAGGTCGTCTCGCTCGGCGCCGAGGTCGACAACGCCTGGTGCCTGATGCAGGGCGAGGACGAGGCGTGGGAGGTCTTCTGGCGGGAGCAGGGCAACCGCTACGACTGGGCGCGGTTCACCAGCGAGCAGGTGGCGTGCCACTACCTCTTCGGCCGGCTGGCCTGGGCGCAGGTCGCCCGCGGCGCCGTCGGCCTGCTGCCCGGTTCCTGAAACGCCGTGAAGGCCTCCTTGCCGGCCATAAGAGCCAGTAAGGAGGCCTTCACGGCTTTTGTCAGCTCACCGCGTAGGTGAACACGTGCGCCGCGCCCGGGCCGGTCGACGTCGGCAGGGTGATGCTGCGGACCTGCTTGGCCGGGTCGAGAGCGATCGGCGCCGTCGCGAACAGGTATGACGTGTACGGCCGCGACAGCCGGAACATGTACCTCGGGAACGCCGAGTTCACGTACGGCACCTGCGTGACGACCGTGTTCCCGAACTGCGGCGTCTCCTCGCCGCCCTTGAGCAGCCACTCCGACAGACCCAGCGAACCCTGCTGCGTCGAGCCGTCGGTGTAGGTGACCGTGACGCTGCCCTGCGCGTCGCCGCCAGTGGCCGAGCCGAGGAACGACAGCTTCGTCGCGCCCGCCGGGGCGTCGACCGCAAGCGTTTGCCCTGAGGCGATCACGTTGTCCGGTGACCCGGCCGGGCTCGACGGCCAGGTGAACTCCCGCACCTTCGCGCCCGGCTTGACGCCGCTCTTGGCCAGGCCCTGCGCGGAGTAGGCGAACTGGCCGGGGTAGAGGTCGGTCTCGCCGAAGTCGCCGTACTGGACGAACCTGTCGTCCGTGACGCCGACGTTCGTGTTCGCCGCGGGCAGCGTCCCGGGCTTCCCGACCGTCACCGGCAGGTACGCGGGCAGTTGCCCGCTGAACTCCACCGGCACGCTCGTGTACGCGTCCGGCGACCCGGCGGCGGCGGTGATGCGAACCTGCCGCGACGACGTCCCGTGAGCGCTCACGGTGAGCGTCCCGCTCGACGGCGTCACGGTGATCCCGGCCGGCGGCTTCGCGTGCCAGGTCACTTTGCCCTGGCCGGTGATGCCTTCGGCGGTCACGGAAGCGGTCGTCGAGCCACCGGGCGCGACGACGACTCGGCCGGGTCCGACGCGCCCGCGCACCGGCACCTCGCCGTCGCGGAAGGACGGCGGAACGTCCGAAGCACCCGAGCCCCACGACGTCGGCGACGCGCCGAGCGTGAAGTCGAGCCGCCCGCCGTTCACCGCGAAGGACTCCGGCAGCCACGGCTTCGTGCTCGCCTGGCCGTTCACCTTCAGGCTCTGCACGTACTTCACCGAACTGGACGCGCCGGGTGCGGTGATCGTGGTCCGCTGCCCGGTCGCCCGGGTGAGCGTGATCTTCGGGAACATCGGGCTGGCCAGCACCATTTCGGCGCGGCCGGGCGCCTCCGGGTACATGCCGAGCGCGGCGAAGACGTACCACGCCGACGTCGCGCCGAGGTCGTCGTTGCCGGGCAGGCCGTCCTCGGTCGGCTTGAAGAGCAGCTCCGCCGAGCGGCGTACGATGTCCTGCGTCTTCGACGGCGCGCCCGCGTAGGCGTACTCCCACGGCACCTCGAACGACGGCTCGTTCGACATGAACGCGTAGGGCGAACTCGCGTCGCTGTTCAGCTTCGTGAAGAAGAAGTCGAGACGCTTCTTCACAGCGTCGTCGCCGCCCATCGCGGCGAAGAGGCCTCGGACGTTGTACGGCACCATCCACGTGTACTGCGCCGCGTTCCCTTCCTGGTACCGCATTTCCTCGTACTTCGCGGGATCGAACGGCGAGAGGAACTGGCCGTCGCGCATCCGGGTCTGCAGGTAGCCCGTCGCCGGGTTGTAGACGTTCTCCCAGTACTGGGCGCGGGCCATGAACTGCTGGTACGTACCGCGATCGCCGAGGCGTTGCGCGAGCTGCGCGATACCGAAGTCGGCGGTGGTGTCTTCGAGCATGTCGGAGACGTTGTTGGGGTGATAACCGAGCGTCTGGTAGTCGGACAGTCCCGGTCGTTCGAGGGCGCGTTCACCCGCCTGCTGGACGCGGGTGGCGCCGTTGACCATCGACTTCAGCGCCTGGGACGCGTCGAAGTCCGTGGCGCCGAAGGCGTACGTGCTGGCGATGATCGAGTGGTACGGGTCGCCGCCCATCACGCCCATGAAGTCGTTGTTCTGCGACCAGCGGTCCCAGATCCCGCCGGCCTGGTTCGCCTGGTTGAGCATCGACTGCGCCATTTCGGCGGCCTCGTGCGGGGCGAGCATCGAGAGCAGCTGGACCTCGTCGCGGTAGGTGTCCCAGCCGGAGAAGTTGGCGTACTGCGCGTGGCCGGGTTTCGTGCGGTGGATCGCCTTGTCGAAGCCCGCGTAGCGACCGTCCACATCGGAGAAGACGTTCGGCTGCAGGAGCGTGTGGTAGAGCGCGGTGTAGAACGTCCGGGTCGCGGCGTCCGTGCCGCCTTCGACGGTGATCTGCCGCAGCCGGTCGTTCCAGGCCTGCCGGGCCTTGGCTTTCACCGTGTCGAACGAGTCGTGCCGCTGCTCGGCGGCGGCGTTCAGCCTCGCCCCGGCCGCGTCCACATAGGACAGGCCGACGCGCACCCCGACCGGCTTGGCCGGGTCGAAGGTCAGGTAGGCGCCGGAGCCGCCGTCGGCGGTGACGACCTGCTTGTCCCACGTCTCCTTGCTCAGGTTGCCACCGCGGGCGCTGGTGCTGCCCGGCGTCACAGCGGCGTTCTGCCAGGTCCCGGACGTCGTGAACGGCTGGTCGAAGGTCGCTTGGAAGTAGACCTTGTAGGTGTTGGGACCGCGGCAGAAGTGGCCGCTGGAGACCCAGCCTTCGACGGTCCGTTTGGCCGGGTCGACGGTCACGGCGGCGTCGTCGCTGCCCATCGCGGACTGCGCGACGTCGATCAAGAGGGTCGCGGGGGAGTTCTTCGGGAAGGTGAAGCGGCCCGTGCCGGAGCGCTGGGTCGCGGTCAGCTCGGTGGTGATGCCGGAGTCCGTCGTCACCTTGTAGTAGCCGGGGGACGCGGATTCGTTGGCGTGGCTGAAGGTGGGGAAGTACTTCGTCGCGTCGACGGCGGGGGAGGTGCTGATGGTTCCGGCGAACGGCAGGAACGGGACGTCGCCCGCCGCGCCACCGCAGCCGGCGCCGTTGAAGTGGGTGAGGCTGAAGCCGCGGAGCTTGTTCTCTTCCCAGGCGTAGCCGCCGTCGCGGTCGCGGGCGTAGTAGCGGCCCTGCCCGGCGGGCGGCTTGGGCTGCAGGGGAGTGTCGGGGCTCCACTGCACCATGCCGAAGGGGACGTCGGCACCGGGGAACGTGTCGCCGGCGTAGGTGTTGGTCTCGGGGGTGTCGCCGGCCTTGGCGCCGACGAACGGGTTGACGTAGGCGGCGAGGTCCTTCGAGTGGTGGTCGGGCTCGGCGAGTGCGGGGCTGGCCACGGCCGTGACCAGGGGAATGATCAAAGCCGCGGTGACGACTCTGCGCATGCTCTTCCTCCCGGGGTGAGCGGGCCGACCCCGGGCTGACAACGTTGTCAGCAAGCAGGGGTGACCCGGCGAGCACCCGGAGTGAACCACCGGTGGTTCAGACCGGTCAAGAAGTGCCCGCCAGGCGGCGTATCCCGTTAACGCTTGAGAATCCCCAGCGCCTCGTCGTGCAGGCGGCCGTTCGTCGACAGCGCGCTCCCGTTGTCGTACCGCCCCTGCCCGTCGAGATCGCTGAACCGCCCGCCGGCCTCGGTGACGATCACCTGCGCCGCCGCGACGTCCCACGGGTTCACGATGCACTCCGCCGCCACGTCCAGCGCGCCCTCCGCCACCAGCACGTGGTGCCAGAAGTCGCCGAACGCGCGGGACTCCCAGCACGCGTCCACCAGGTCCAGGTACTTCTCGCGCGAGTGGTGCTCGCGCCACGAGTTCACGTCCGTCGTGGACAGATAAGCGTCCGAAAGGGACGAGACGCCGGAAACCGACAGCTGCCGGGTCCCGGCGGAATCGGAGGAGAACGCGCCCGACCCCGTGGCCGCCCACCAGCGGCGGCCGAGCAGCGGCGCGCTGATCATGCCGACCACCGGGTCGCCGTCTTCGACGAGGGCGATCAGGGTCGCCCAGACGGGTACACCCCGGAGGAAGTTCTTGGTGCCGTCGATCGGGTCGAGCACCCACGCCCGGCCGGTCGCGGCCGAGCCGCCACGCTCCTCGCCCAGCACCGCGTCGGCGGGTCGCTCGGAAGCCAGCAAGGCCCGGATCGCGTCTTCCACCGCGGTGTCCGCGTCGGTCACCGGGGTGCGGTCGGGCTTGCGCTCGATCCTCAGGTCCAGGGCGCGGAACCGCGCCGTCGTGATCGCGTCGGCGGCGTCAGCCAGCCGGGTGGCGAGGGCCAGATCATCTCCGTAGCCAGGCACGGTCACGATGGTTTCACGCCTCACCGCCGTAGAGTTGGCCAGGTGAGCATGGTCCTACTTGCCGAAGACGATCCGGCCATCGCCGAACCGCTCTCCCGCGCCCTCGAACGTGAGGGATACGAGATCCACGTCGTCACCGACGGCCCTTCGGTGCTCGACGCCACCGCCGCCCAGAAAGTCGACCTGCTCGTGCTGGATCTCGGGCTGCCCGGCATGGACGGTCTCGAGGTCTGCCGGCGGCTCCGGGCGAACGGCACCGAGCTGCCCGTCCTGATGCTCACCGCGCGCACCGACGAGGTCGACTTCGTCGTGGGCCTGGACGCGGGCGCGGACGACTACGTCGCCAAGCCGTTCCGGCTCGCCGAGCTGCTCGCCCGGATCCGCGCGCTGCTGCGCCGCCGGGTGCCGGAGGTGCTCGAAGCCGGCGGGGTGCGGATGGACCTCGGCGCCCGGCTCGTGACCGTCGACCTGCACGAGGTGCAGCTGGCGAACAAGGAGTTCGAGCTGCTGCGCGTGCTGATGACCCGCGCCGGGCAGGTCGTCAGCCGCGACGAGATCCTCGCCGAGGTGTGGAACGACCTCGAGTCGAAGACGTCCAAGACGCTCGACATGCACATGTCGTGGCTGCGGCGGAAGCTCGCCATCGCCGCCGACGAGGCCGCCGGCCGCACCAGCAAGACCCACGACGGCGAGCGGCGGATCGCGACCGTCCGCGGCGTCGGCTTCCGCTTCAACGCCGAATAAGCCGTGCGCCGTCGCATCCTGCTGGCCATCCTGCTGGCCGTCGCGGTCACCGCGGCGGTGCTCGGCATCCCGCTGGGCATCGTGGCGAGCTGGCAGATCGAGTCGAGCTACCGCGAGACGCTCGCCGAGAACGCCCGCGCGGCCGCGGCGATCCTCGACACCGAGATCGCCAACGGCCAGGAGATCGACCTCGACCAGGTGCGCGCGGCGGTCCCGGCGAACGGGCTGCTGACCGTGCAGGCCCGCGGGCAGCAGGAGAAGCGCTACGGCAACGACCCGGGCATCGACACCGTCACCGAGACAGCCGACCTCGCGCGCGACGGCAAGGTCGAGATCGCCGTCCCGGCCGGCCCGATGCACGAGCGGCAGACGACCGTGACGCTGGTCGTGCTCCTGCTGGTGCTTCTGTCGGTCGGCACCGGCGCGGTGGTGGCGATCGCGACCGCGCGGCGGCTGGCGAAGCCGTTGCGGCACGTCGCCGAACGCGCGTCCCGGCTCGGCGGCGGCGACTTCCGGCCCGACTCGGCCCGCTACGGCGTCGGCGAGCTCGACATGGTCGCCGAGGCGCTGGACGCGTCCGGCACCGCGCTCGCCCAGCTCGTGCAGCGGGAACGCCAGCTCGTCGGCGACGTCTCGCACCAGCTGCGCAGTCGGCTGACGGCGTTGCAGCTGCGGCTCGAACCGCTCACCGTGCACCCGGACGAAGAGGTGGCCGACGAGTCGAAGGCCGCCCAGGAACAGGCCGACCGGCTCGCCGAGGCCCTCGACGAGCTGCTGGCGGCGGCGCGCGCGGCCCGCGAGGTCGGCGCGGAACCGGTGGACCTGCCGACGCGGCTACCCGAAATGTCACAGGAGTGGCGCGAGCTGCTTCGCTCGGAGGGACGCAACCTGCGGATGCGCGTGGCCGACGGCCTGATGGCGCGGGCCACGCCCGGCCGGCTCCGCGAGGTCATCGGCGTCCTGCTGGACAACGCGCTGCGCCATGGTTCGGGCACGGTCACGGTGGCCGCCCGCCGCGGCGACGCCGAGGGCACGGTGGTGATCGAGGTCAGCGACACGGGGTCGGGCGTGCCGGACGAGCTGGCCCCGCACATCTTCGAGCGCGGCTTCTCCGGCGGCGGCTCGACGGGCGTCGGGCTGGCGCTGGCCCGGGCGCTGGTGGAGGCGGACGGCGGACGCCTGGAGCTGTCGAACCGGCGGCCGGCCGTGTTCAGCCTCTTCTTGAAGGTGCCGCGGCCGAGCGATGTTCCCGAAGTGCGCTGGCCCGCCGAGCGCGTCCCGCGTTAGACGTCGGCGGTACCGGATTCGCTGCGGCTACGGCAATCCGTTCCGGGGAAGCGCTTTCGGCTGCCCGCCCGCTGGTCGTGCCCGGGTGGGAAGGCGTGCGGCTGCGCGCCCTCCCACCCGGGCGATCAGATCAATCCTTCACGCAGCGCGTACGCCACCGCGTGCGAACGGTTGCGCAGCTGGAACCGGTTGGTCACGTCGTGCAGGATGCTCTTCACCGTCCGCTGCGAATAACACAGCTCGTCGGCGATCTCCTGCGTCGAATACCCCGCCGCGACGAGTCGGAGCACCTCGGTCTCCCGGTCGCTCATCCCGCCCAGGTGCAGGCCGTGCGGCTGGAGCACCTGGCGCTGCAGGCGGGAAACCCGGTTCAGCAGCCGGCCGAGCAGGTCGGGCGGCAGTGCGCCCTCCCCGGCCGCGGCCGCCTTGATCAGCCGGACGAGCACCTCCGGCCCGGCGTCGGCGCGGCGGGCGACCGCGCAGACGCCGTGCTCGACGGCGTTGAGGATCTCGTTGTCGTCGACTTCGCCCGCGACCAGCACGATGCGGGTGAAGCCCTGGTGGTGCAGCGCGGACAGCAGCTGGGTCATCGTTTCGTCGAGCCGGTCGGCGACCAGCAGGGCAACCGTGGCCGGGTCGCCCGTCTCCGTCTCCACCACCCGGACCTCGGCACGCGAACGCAGCGCCATGCAGACGCCGTCGTGCAGGATCGGATCGGTGGCGCGAACCGCCACCGGCGTCCTGTCGGATTCGAACATCGTCACCCATTCCCCTCGAACGGTGCGAGAGTTCCACCCCTCACCCTGACCAGAGTGCCCGCCTGAGTGTCCCGGGCGCATGGGACCGGCGTCCCGATGTTGCCCGCCCGGCTGCCCGTCAGGACCGGCCGAGACCCGCGTCCCGCGCCCGGACGATCGCTTCGGCGCGGTCGGCGACGTGCAGCTTGGCGAAGACGTTCGAAATGTGGTTACGCACGGTCTTGGGGCTCAGGCACAGGGTGTTCGCGATGACGCTGTTGCTGTGCCCGGCCGCGATCAGCGACAGGACCTCACGCTCGCGCACGGTCAGCTCCGGGAACACCGGCTCGCTCGCGGGCGGCGGCTGGTTGAAGAAGCCGAGCACGCGGTTCGCGATGTCGGGGCCGAAGATGGCTTCGCGGCGCGCGACCGCTTGCACCGCGCGGATGATCTCGTCCGGCTCGGCGTCCTTGAGCAGGTAGCCGCGGGCACCGGCGCGCATCGCCGCGAAGACCGACTCGCTTTCGTCGGCCATCGTCAGCATCAGCACGCCGGTGTCCGGGCTCACGGCCGCGATGTGCCGGGTCGCCTGGATCCCGGACAGGTCGGGCAGGTGCAGGTCCATGACCACGACGTCCGGGCGCAGCGCACCCGCGGCGTCGATCGCCGCGGCGCCGCTGGCGGCCTCGCCGACGATCTCGATCCCGGGTTCGGCGTCCAGCAGCGTGCACACGCCGAACCGGAACAGCGGGTGGTCGTCCACGACGAGGACGCGCAGGCCCTTGGCCATCCGGTCACCTCCCCGCCGTCACCCCCGGTAATGGTAGGGGAACGCGGCCGCATTCTCACGCGCCCAATCGGCGAACGTCAGGGGCGGCCGCCCGAGCAGCCGCTCGACGGTGTCGAAGACGACGTGTTCGCGCGCGGCGGACTCCCGCTTCAGGGCGAAGAAGCCGTCGACGGCTTCGGCGGGCCAGCCGTACATCCGCATCATGCGTTCGCGCGCGGCGCTTTCGGGCTCTTCGACGTACTTCACCGGACGGCCGACGGCGTCGGCGAGCGCGGCGACCTGTTGTTCGGTGGTGAGGGCTTCGCCGCCGGTGAGCTCGTACGTCGCGCCTTCGTGCTCGGACGTCGTGAGGGCGAGCGTCGCGACCGCGGCGATGTCCCGGACGTGGACGAGCGCGGACGCCGGGTCGCCTTCGGGGACGTACACGGCGTTCTCGTCGCGGATGGTTTGGCGCCAGGCGAACCGGTTGTCCATGAACGCGCCGGGCCGCAGGATCGTCCACGCCGGCCCGGCTTCGCGGACCGCCTGCTCGGCTTCGGCGTGGGCGCGGGTGATCGGATCCGTCTGTCCGAAGTGGACACCGGTGGTGGACAGCTTGACGAGGTGGGTGGCGCCGGCTCGGGCGGCGGCCTGCGCGACCGCCTGTTCGCGGCCGGCGCTGTGGCCCTGGGTCAGCACGAACACGCGGTCCGCGCCGTCGAGGAGCGCGGGCAGGTCCGCGGTGTCGAGGTCGGCTTGGACGACTTCGGCGCGCGGATCGATGCGGCCAAGGCCCGCGTCGCGGGTCAGGGCGCGGACGGCGGCGCCGGCGTCGAGCAGGGCGGGGACGAGGGCGCGGCCGACCTTGCCGGTGGCGCCGAGGACGAAGATCATCGGGATTCTCCTGTCTTGAGGGGGACGTGCGGGAGCGCGAACGCCGTGACGAGGGCGAGCGCGAGCACGGGCAGCAGGGCGAGGAAGACGCCGTGGGTGCCGGCGTTGTAGGCGAAGCCGAGCGCGACCGGGCCGAGAGCCGAGCCGAGCGCGCGGGCTAGGTTGACGCCGGCGGCGACCGCGCCGCGGTCCGCGTGCGGTGCGGTGTTCTGCGTGGCCAGGGCGAGGACCTGCAGGTTCAGTCCGGCCGCGAGACCGAAGACGACCAGACAGGCCAGGACCCAGGGCAGCTCGTCGAGCGTGGTCAGGCCGAGCACCGCGAGCAGGCCGAGCGCCATGCTCAGCCGTGGCGCCCAGCGGTAGGCGCCGGTGCGGGCGATGACCTTGCTCGCGACGACTGAGGAAAGCGACACGGCGAGCGTCATCGGAACCAGCCGCAGCCCGCCTTCCGCCGGGCCGGCGTCGGCCTGCAGGAGGACCGCGACGTAGTTGATCGAGCCGAGGAACGCGAACCCGGCGAGCACGCTGAGCACGACGGACACGGTGAACGTGCGGTCGTTGAAGAGACGTAGTGGCAGCACGGGCGCTTCGGCTTTTCGTTCGACGAAGACGAACGCGACGGCCGCCACCGCGCCGAGGCCGATCGACCACGGCGTGAGCAGCGTGAACCCGGTGATCGCCCCGCCGAGCAGGACTACGCCGGCGAAGTCGAAGGGCGCGTCCCGTCGTCGTCTCGGCGGGTCGAGGGTCTTGAGGAGAGCGACGGCGACGAGTCCGAGCGGCAGGTTGACCAGGAAGATCGACCGCCACCCGGCGACCCCGGTGAGCACGCCACCGACGACCGGCCCGGCGAGCGAAGCGACGGCGAAGCAGATCGAGAACCACCCGAAGTACTTCGCGCCTTCGCGAGGCGTGAACATCTCGCCGAGCGAAGCGCCGACGGAGACGAAGAGCCCTCCGGAGCCGGCGCCCTGCAGAACCCGGCCCACGATGAGCGCGGCGGCCGACGGCGCCAGGCCGCAGGCGAGCGAACCGAGCAGGAACAGGGCGAGCGCGCCCAGGAGCACGCGTTTGCGGCCGAAGACGTCGCCGAGCTTGCCGTAGAGGGGAGCGGTGACGCTCCCGGCGAGCAGGTAGGCGGTGGTGACCCAGGCGTAGGACCCGGTCCCGCCGAACTCGGCGGTGATCCGGGGGAGCGCGGTGGCGACGACCTGGGCGTCGAGCATCGCGAGGAAGACGGACAGGAACAGCCCGGCAAGGGCCGGCTTTTGGGCGCGTTTCAGCGCGGTGGTGCTCAAGAAAGGTCCTTGTTTCGTCAGAAGGGACGAGAGATGCGGACGCGCTGAGGACGCGTCCCGTCGAGTCGGGAAAAGGCTCCATCGTCACCCGCGGACGGGTGCGACCTCTTCGCGCTCGGAAACCACCTCGAATCGTCCCGCTCGCCCGGCCGAACCCGGACGGCGTCCTCACGAAGGAACACTGACGACGATGACTGTAGACAACTACATGTCAGAAGACAAGTAGTTCCCGGAAGTCACGTGCCCAGACCCGGAACTCGCGTGATCGGGGCCGGAACTCGGCTCAGCGCAGGCGGGTCACGTCGCCGTTGTCGCGCCGGCGCTCGCCGAGCTCGTCCGGGAAGACCCACTTCTTGAAGCCCCAGAAGCGGAAGAACATCGCCAGCAGCATGCCGATGATCGACCCGCTCGCGAAGTCCGCGACCTCCTGCACCAGCCGCGTCACGTGCGGGACCTCCAGGTCCAGCACGTACCGCGAGACGTACAGCGGGATCAGGTTCACCACGACCGCGATGCCGCTGATCACGAAGAACAGCGCGGCTTCGTGCGACCGCTCCCGGCCGCCGCGGGTGCGGAACGACCACTCGCGGTTCAGGATGTACGACACGATCGTCGCGACGATGATCGCGATCGCCTTCGCCGTGGTCGGCTTCGACTCCAGCACCGACAGCTTCAGGAAGTACCAGACGCCGTTGTCGACCAGGAACGTCGTGCCACCCACGATCGCGAACTTCAGCAGCTCCCGGTGCTTGATCAGCACCGAACGCAGTGGCTCCGGCGTCCGCTTGAGCACGGTTTCCACAACGGTCACACCGTGCAGTCTAGAAGCACACCGCGTTGACCTGTGGTTCAGGCGGCCTTGCGGTCCTGAATGTCCGGATCGTCCGCGACCTGGACCACGCAACGCGCGTCCTCTTCCGGGAAGACCCACTTCTTGAACGCCCACCACCGGAACACCGTGCCGAGCAGCGTGCCGATGACGATTCCGCTGACGAAGTCGGCCACCTCGACGCCGAACGCCGTCAGGTGCGGCGCCTGGAGGTCCAGCACGTACCGCGAGAACCACTGCGGGAGCGCATTCAGGCCCAGTGCGATGCCGCTGATCAGGAAGAACAACGCGGCTTCGTGCGACCGCTCGCGGCCGCCGCGGGTGCGGAACGACCACTCGCGGTTGGCGACGTAGGAAAAAATCGTCGCGACGAGGACGCCGACGATCAGCGCCGTCACCGGGTGGGTCCGCAGCACGGTGAACTTCAAGCCGTAGTTGACGGACATCGTGATCACGAAGCTGATCCCGCCGACAACGGCGAAGCGGAGGAGCTCGCGATGCTTTTTCAGCAGCTCGCGCACCGCGCGGACGCTACCCGGTCAGCCAGCCGAATCCCCTCTCGGGGGTGACGGTCGGCCGCTGGTCGCCCGGCTTGCCGGTGGGGCGTGGCGGCGCGCTCGTCGTGGTCGTCGACGTCGGCGGTTCGGTCGTGGGCTTGGTCTCCGTCGTCGTCGCCGGCGGGGTGGATGACGGCTTCGTCGGCTTCGTCGGTGTCGGCTTGGTGGGCGTGGTCGACGGCGTGGTCGTCGGCAGCGGGTCGTGGCCGCACCAGTGGTGGTAGCAGCCGAAGTCCACGGTCACCGGCTCCGCCGACGCCTTGCCGAGCTTCGCGGTGATCGTCACGCGCCCGTCGTCGGGACGGCCCTTCAGCCGCACCCACAGGTTCACGTGCTGGCCGGGCGCCAGCGCGCTCTTCGTCGTGCAGGTCGCGCCGTCGCCGGACGGCGCGCACGGGAAGCCGCGCAGGCTCCACCACTGCCACAGCGGGTGGTCGAAGGTGACGGTGACCGGCTTGGTCGTCTCGCCGGTGTTGCGGACCCGCACGTAGACCAGCGGGTTGCGGGTCCACGGGAACGCCGAGAGCCCGTCACCCTGCGCCTCCAGGACCACTGCTTCCGGCGGCAGCTTCACGGTGACCTTGACGCTCACCGCGACGTTGATCTGCACGCCGGCGGTGACCGAGCCGGTCACCGTGCCGCCTTGGGCGTCGTCGTCGGCTTGCAGGCGGAAGTTCAGCGTCGCGCTCTGGCCGGGCTGGAGGCCGGCGCCGGTCTTGCACGTCACCACGCCTTCGCCGCCCGGGCAGTTCACCGAGATCGGGCCGCCGTCCTGCGCGAACGCCATCGGCGCACCGCCACCGGCGGCGTCGACCGCGCGCACGCCCGGCGGCAGCTTCAGCGCGGCGGCCACCGGTTCGGACAGAGTGCCGCCGTCGTTGCGGACGGTGATCGGCAGGTTCATCGCGGTGCCGGGGCTCAGCTCGAGCCCGCCCGGAGGGGTGGTCGCGGACACCGACGGCGGCGCCGGGGCCGGTGGTGCGGGCGGCTGCGGGGCCGGTGGTGCGGGCGGCTCGACCGGCGGGGGAGCCGGCTCGACGGGCGGGGCCGCCGGAGGTGCCGGCGGCTGCGGTGCCGCCGGCGGGGCCGGCGGTGCGGGCTTCGGCGCCGGCGGCTCGACCGGCTGGACCACCGGCGGCGGCACCTGGGCCGCGACGGGGATCTCCTGCGCCCCGCCGCCGGCGGTGAGCGCGATGACGACGGCCGCGACGACCGCCGTGCCGGAGGCGGCGACCCCGGCGAACTGGCGGGGTCCCGCGGCGGCGGCCCCCGCGGCCGCGCCGGCCTTGCCCCCGGCCGCGGCGGCACCGGCGGCAGCCGCACCGGCGGCCGCGGCGGTGGCCGCGCTCGCCTTCGCGGCACCGATGGTCGCGAGGTAGCCGAGCGCCGCGCCACCCAGGACGATCGGGGCGATGATCGCGCGCAGCCCGCCGTTGACGTCGGCGAGCTCCGCGGCCAGCGCCCGGCAGTTGTCGCATTCGTCGAGGTGGTTCTCGACCTGGGCGCGTTCCCGCTTGGACAGCCCGTCGCGGGTCCACGCGCCGAGCCGCTCGGCGCAGGCGCGGCAGCGTTCCTCTTCGTTCTCCTGCAGGTGGACCTGCAGATACGCCTGGCGCAGCCCTTCGCGGGCGCGGTAGGCGAGCGCGGAGACGCCGTTCGCGGTCAACCCCAGCAGCGGCGCGACCTCGGCGGGGCTCTGCTGCTCGATCTCGGTGTGCCAGAGCACCGCCTGCCAGCGTTCGGGCAGCCGCGCGAACGCCTTGGCGGCCATCGTCCGCTCGAGCCCGGCGACGGCGGTGTCGGAGAACGGCACCGTCAGCGCCTCGGCCGAGACGTCGGCCATGTCCTCGTTGAGGTCGACCCGGCGTTCCTTGCGGGTGCGGTCGTACGCGGTGTGACGCAGCGCCGTCAGCAGGTATGCCCGGAAGGCTGTGTCCGGCCCCTTGCCGCCACGCAGCGTGTCCAGCACCTTGGCGAACGCCTCGGACACCAGGTCGTCGGCTTCCGAGCTCGAACGGGCCAGCTGACGAGCGAGGTTGTGCGCCGCGCCGGTGTGGCGCTCGTAAAGCGGCCCATACGACTCGATCTTCCCGGCGCGAACCTCGGCGATCAGCTCGGCGTCACTCTTTCCGCTGAGATCGGCGGGAACGGTGGACACGGCACTCCTCGGTCGGCTAGGGCCAGGACCTGCCATTACAGGCGGGCCCGCGGCGCGAGACAAGTGTGACTGACCCACCCCGAGCCGTCACGTCGTGGTGGGGGTGTTGACTCCGTCGGCGGAGCGAAATCACCCGACTCCGGGTGGCGCCGTGGAAAAGCTTCTTAACAAAACTCGCGAGTACGCGTCACGGGGTCCGGCGAGGCACGTCCTCACCGTGAAGCACTGAGCAAGATCGACACGGACCGGATGAAAGGGGCAGGTGGCCTGTGGACGTTCCGGCTACGCGCTCCGGCCCTGGTGACGCCCCGCTCGCCGACCGCGCCCTGCGCACGCTGCGTGCCCGCTGGCGCACGGCCAGCTTGGCCGCCGGCTGGCGGTTCCCGAGCGACTGGGCGCTGCCCGAGGTCGACGCCGTCTGCGCGGCCGTGATGGCCAAAGGCCGCGTCGAAGCCGCCGAAACCGCGCTGGCCGGGCTGGCCCGCGCCCGGGCGGCGGCCGGCGCCGGGCTCGCGGAAACCCTCGCCGACCTGGCCGCGCTGCACGCGGTGTTCGACCACGGCGGCGACGGGTTCGTCTCGCCGGACGTCGACGCCACACCGGCGCGGCTGCTCCGGACCACCGCACTGGCCTGGGCCGACGTCGCCACCGACCAGCTCGTGCACACCGAGGTCACCGACCCGCTGACCGGGCTGCCTTCGGCCGCGTACCTGCGCACCCGGCTCTACGAGGTCTACCGGGCCGCCGCCGCGCGTGAACGGCCGGCCGCCGAGGACCACGTGCTGCTGGTCGTCTCGCTCGACCTCAGCACGGTCACCGGGTTCCCGCGGCTGACCGGGATGATCCTGGTCGCGGACGCGCTGCGGGCGGTCTTCGACAGCGGGCAGAGCGTCGCTTCGCTGGGGACGTCCGTCGTGGCCGCGCTGGTCCCGAAGGACGAGAAGGTCGCTTCGCACGGCGTCGCGCTGCGAAGGGCTTTGCACGAACGGCTTTCCGTCGATTCGCAGCTGGCGGACGCCGGCCGGCCCCGGGTGTCCGCGGTGCGCCTGCCCGCCACCCACGAACTGGCCTGCGACCTGCTGGCCCACCTCGCCCGGGCGTAGAACACGGGAAAAGTCCGGCTCCGCCAGGACCCTTCTGACCCGGGATCCGGGCGGTCATGATTTCCTGGTGAGGTGACCCGGACTGTAACCACCGACGTCGACGGCGCAGTCGCGGCCAGATCGCACCACCGCCTGGCCCTGCGGAAGTCACTCGCCCGGCTGTTCGTCCGCCCGCGGTCGATCTTGATCCTCGCGGTGATTCCGCTGGTCGCGATCGGGTACGGCATCTACGGCTGGCAGCACGACTGGGTGCTGGGGGTCGACAGCGCGGTCTACCGGGCCGGCGCGCTCACGCTCCTGCACGGCGACTCCCTCTACGACGCCAACACGCTGGCGCCCGAGCCGTGGTGGGCGCTGCTGCCGTTCACCTACCCGCCGACGGCCGCGCTGATCTTCGTGCCGCTCGCCGCGTTCCCGACACAGATCTCCTGGGGCCTGATCACCGCCGTCTCGCTGGCCGCGATGGCGCTGTCCATCCGGATCGCGATCGGCGCGCTGCCCCGCCCGGCCGCCGACGGGCCGCGCTGGTGGGCCTCGCCCGCCCGCTCGACCATCGTGTTCTTCCTGGTCTTCCTCGGCCTCGAGCCGGTGTGGCGGACGATCTTCCTCGGCCAGATCAACCTGATCCTGATGGCCATGATCCTGCTGGACATGCTGGTCATCGGCGCGCGCGGGAGCCGCTGGGGCGGCGTCCTGGTCGGCGTCGCGGCGGCGATCAAGCTGACGCCGCTGGTCTTCCTCGGGCACCTGTTCATCACCGGCCGCCGCAAGGACGCGCTGCGCGGCCTCGCGACGTTCATCGTCCTCCAGGGCCTGATGTTCCTCATCAACGCCCACGACGCGGCCAAGTACTGGACCATCACGCTGCCGGACACCGGCCGGATCGGGCCGGTGCACTGGGCGGGCAACCAGTCGCTGAACGCGCTGATGAACCGCGCCACCGACCTCGCGCCGTGGGCGTCGAAGGCGGCGATGGGCATCGGGTTGCTGCTCGCGATCCCGGCGCTGTGGCTGCTCATGCGGTTCCACCGCAAGGGCCAGGCGCTGGCCGCGGTGCTGGTCACGGCGTTCTGGACGCTGCTGATCTCGCCGATCTCGTGGACCCACCACTGGGTCTGGGTGGTCCCGCTGATCGTGCTGCTGGTGTCGCGGCTGCCGAAGACCACCCCGGCGACGGCGTGGAAGCGCTGGGCCGGGACGTTCCTGGTGGCGTTCGTGTTCCTCAGCTGCGTGCTGCTGATCTTGCCGAACGGCCGCAACGTCGAGCTGCACTGGAAGGTGTGGCAGAACATCCTGGGCGACGCGTACATCCTGATGCCGGTGGTGCTGGCCGCGGCGCTGGTCCTGCGCTGGGGCCTGCAGCGGCGGGCCCGGAAGAAGGCCGCTCCGGACGAGCATGTCGACGTCACGACCGGCGTCTGAGGCGCGCACCGGCCGGGTGCTCGCGGGGGTTCTCGCGCTTGCTGTGCTCGCGCTCGGCGTGGTCGTCTGGCTGGCCGGGTGGCACCTCGGCGCGGACAGCGCCGTGTACCGCGCCGGGGCCCTGACGCTGCTGCACGGCGACCCGCTCTACACGCGGGACGTGCTGACCGCGCTGCCGGACTGGGTGCGCCTGCCGTTCACCTACACGCCGGCCGCCGCGCCGCTGTTCCTGCCGCTTGCGCTGGTGCCGTCCGGCCTGGTCTGGGGCGTGATCGCGTTTTTGTCGGTGGTCGCCCTTATGGTCGTGATCACGGTGGTTTCGTCGTCGCCGGGGCGTTCCCAGCAGCTTTGGGTGAAAAGCTGGTGGGCGCTGCCGGCGGGAACGGCCATCGCTCTGGCGCTGGAACCGGTGTGGAAGACGCTGTTCCTGGGCCAGATCAACTTGATACTGATGGCGTTCGTGGTGCTGGACGTCCTGGTGCTTTCGGCGCGTGGATCGCGCTTCGCGGGCGTCCTGATCGGCGTCGCGGCGGCGATCAAGCTGACCCCGCTGATCTTCGTGCCGCACCTGTTCTTCACGGGAAGGTGGAAGGACGGGTTGCGGGCCCTGGGCACGTTCGTGGCGCTCGAAGCGGTGATGTTCGCGGTCATCCCGGTCGACGCGGCGCGGTTCTGGCGGGATTCGGCGACCGACCCGAGCCGGGTCGGGTCGGTGCACTGGATCTTCAACCAGTCGCTCAACGGGCTGGTCAACCGGGCCACCCACCTCGCGCCCTGGTCGCTGGCGGTGGCGGTCGGGGTGGCGGCGGTGCTCGCCGTGCCCGCGGTGTGGCTGGTCGTGCGGCTGCACCGGCGCGGTGAGGACGCCGCGGCCCTGCTCGTGACGGCGTTCTACGGGCTGCTGCTGTCCCCGGTGTCGTGGTCGCACCACTGGGTGTGGGCGGTGCCGTTGCTCACGCTGCTGGTGGTCAAGGGGTGGCGGTGGGCCGCGGCGGCGGTCGCGGTGCTGTTCGCCTCGCAGATCGTGATGCTGGTGCCCAACGGCGGCGACACGGAGTTCGGCTGGGGCCTGGGCTGGTCGGTCCTCGGCAACGTCTACGTCCTCGCGGCGGCGGCCGGGATCCTCGGCCTCGCGGCGCGTGAGCTACGTCTGGTCCGGCGGTCACCGCAGGTCGTCACCGTTTGACAATCCGGCCGAAAGCAGGCGGAACGGTCCGGAACCGGCCCGCTCAACCGCACCTTCCGCCGTGACTGCCGGTCGGATTGTCAAGAATCGGCACAGTAGGCTGAGCGGGCTATGGACAAACACACCGGTCTGCCCGTCGTGGGCATGGTGGGCGGCGGTCAGCTGGCCCGGATGACCCACCAGGCGGCGATCTCCCTCGGCCAGTCCCTGCGCGTGCTCGCAGCGGGGGAGAACGAAGCCGCGGGGCTCGTCGCGGGCGACGTCACGCTGGGGCACCACACCGACCTCGACGCGCTGCGGAAGTTCGCGGCCTCGGTCGACGTGCTCACGTTCGACCACGAGCACGTGCCGGGCGAGCACCTGCTGACGCTGGCGATGGAGGGCTACCTCATCCGGCCGGCGCCGTCGGCGCTGGGCTTCGCGCAGAACAAGCTGGTGATGCGCGAGATGATGGCGGGCCTCGGCGTGCCGGGCCCCGCCTTCGCCGAAGTGTCCACTGTGGACGATGTGGTGAAGTTCGGCGGCGAGCACGGCTGGCCGGTGGTGCTCAAGGCGTCGTCCGGCGGGTACGACGGCCGCGGCGTCTGGATGCTGGACACCGCGCGGCACGCCCGCGAGACCGTGCCGGAGCTGCTGGAAGCGGGCACTCCGCTGCTGGTCGAGGAGAAGGTGGCGATGCGGCGGGAGCTGGCCGCGCTCGTCGCCCGCTCGCCCTTCGGCCAGGGCGCGGCGTATCCGGTGGTCGAGACGGTGCAGGCCGGCGGCATCAACACCGAGGTGCTGGCCCCGGCGCCGGGGCTCGCTCCGGAGCGCGTGCACGAGGCGCAGGACCTGGCGCTGCGGATCGCGTCGACGCTGGACGTCACCGGGCTGCTCGCGGTCGAGCTGTTCGAGACGGACACCGGGCTGCTGGTGAACGAGCTGGCGATGCGCCCGCACAACTCCGGGCACTGGACCATGGACGGCGCGCGCACGTCGCAGTTCGAGCAGCACCTGCGGGCGGTGCTCGACTACCCGCTGGGCCGGACGGACCTGGTCGCGCCGGCGTGCGTGATGGCGAACGTGCTGGGCGCGGACGTCCTGCCCGAAATGGGGCCGGACGAGCGGCTGCACCACCTGTTCGCGCGGTACCCGGAGGTGCGGGTGCACCTCTACGGCAAGCAGGAGCGGCCGGGGCGCAAGCTCGGGCACGTCAACTTCACCGGCGAGCGCATGGACGACCTGCGCAACCGCGCGCTGCTGGCGGCGCACTGGCTGTCCCACGCCGTCTGGCTCGACGGCTACGAAATCCACTAGGAGATCAGGTATGGCGCCGCAGGTGGGCGTGATCATGGGCAGCGACTCGGACTGGCCGACCCTGGAGGCGGCCGGTGCGGCGCTGGACGAGTTCGGCGTCGAGTACGAGGTCGGCGTCTACTCGGCGCACCGCACGCCGCAGCGCATGCTGGACTACGCCACGTCGGCGGTGGCCCGCGGCATCCGCGTGATCATCGCGGGCGCGGGCGGCGCGGCGCACCTGCCGGGCATGGTCGCCTCGGCGACGGTGCTGCCGGTGATCGGCGTGCCGGTCCCGCTGAAGTACCTGGACGGCCTGGACTCGCTGCTGTCGATCGTCCAGATGCCGGCGGGTGTCCCGGTGGCCACGGTCTCGGTGGGCGGCGCGCGCAACGCGGGCCTGCTGGCGGTCCGCATCCTGGCGGCGTCGGACGAGGGCCTGCGCTCGAAGATGGCGACGTTCCAGCGCGACTTGGAGAAGCTGGTCCTGGACAAGGACGCGGCCCTGCGCGCGAAGACCGGCCACTAGCGGTCACCACGGCACGGTCTTGCCCTCGCGGTCCAGGAACTCGAGGCCGGGGCGGTCCCGCTTCGCGAGCAGGACGTCGACCACCTTGGGGACGGTTTCCTCCATGGTGAACGGCGCGTCCGGCCCGCCCAGGGCCGTGCGGATCCAGCCCGGTGCCACGAGGAGCAGTGCGCGCCCGGTCTCGGACTGCCGCGCCGCGAAGCTGCGCATCAGCATGTTCAGCGCCGCTTTGCTGCCGCGGTAGACCTCGCGCGAGCCGGCCGTGTTGTTCGTGATGCTGCCCTGCCCGGAGGACATCGCGCCGATGAGCCCGTCGGTGGGCACGAGGTCCTGGAGCGCTTCGATGACGCGCATCGGGCTGAGCGCGTTGGTGACCATGACGTCGACGAAGTCGGCGGTCGGCACCTCGCCGATCGGAGTCGCCGGGTTGTTCGTGGTGCCCGCGTTGACGAAGAGCACGTCGAGCCGGCGGCCGGCGAGCCGTTCGTGCAGGGGCGGCAGCTGGTCGGGCTCGGTGATGTCGAGGTGCTCGACCTCGACCCGGCCGTCCGACGCGGCCGCGAGGTCGTGCAGGGGCGTCCGGGCGGCCGGGTCGCGGACCGTGCCGATCACGTGCCACCCGCGGGCGGCGAGCTCGGCGGCGATCGCGTGACCGAGTCCGCGCGACGCCCCGACGATGAGGGCGGTCTCCATGGGTTGTTCCCTTCGGTCGGTTGCGCTCCGAGTCTGTGCGCTCGACCGTCGGTCGCGCCCGTCCGTGACGCCGATTTGTAGGATTGCCTCGACGAGAGGAGCGTCGATGGCCGAATCCGTCGCCACGCAGCTCGACGATGTGCGTCTCATCCGGGCGCTCCAGGTCGCGCCGCGGGCTTCGTTCGCTTCGATCGCAGCCGTGCTCGGCGTCACCGAAAACGCGGTCGGCCGTCGCTATCGGCGGCTTCGGGCCGAGGGCGTCATCCGGGTCGCCGGCATCGTCGACCCGGGGGCGCTGGGCCAGAGCAAGTGGCTGGTGCGGCTGCGGTGCCGTCCCGGCAGCGTCGCGGCGATCGCCGACGCGCTCGCGAAGCGCGACGACGTCAGCTGGGTGGGGCTCTGCGCCGGGGGCTCCGAGATCGGGTTCGCGATCCGGTCCCGGACCCGGGAGGAGCGCGACGACCTGCTCGGTCAGCAGCTGCCGCGGACCGCCGCCGTCCTCGACATCCACGCGTCCGCGATGCTCCGCCAGTTCCTCGGCGGCCGCGGTCACTACTGGGCCGCGTTGGCGGGCACGCTGACCCCGGAGCAGGAGTCGATGCTCGGGAGCGAGGGGACGCCGTTCACGGAAGCCCCGGTCGTGGCCCGCGAGCCCGTGCCGCTCACCGCCGAGGACGAGAAGCTGCTCGACGTCCTGGCCGCGGACGGCCGCGCCGCCCTGGTCGACCTCGCCGCGGCGGCCGGCCTGACGCCCGGCCGGGCGTCGCGCCGCCTGGAGACGCTGGTCCGGCGGCGCGTCGTCCACATCGACGTCGAGATCGCGGCCGCGGCGCTGGGCTACCACGCGCGGGCGAACCTCTGGCTGCGCGTGCACCCGTCGGCGGTCAAGGACGTCGGGCGCCGGCTCGCGCAGGAGCCGGAAATCGGCTTCGTCGCGGCGGTTTCCGGGCCGCACAACCTCCACGCCGTCGCGCACTGCCGCGACCTCGACGAGCTGTTCGAGTTCACGTCGGACCGGATCGGCTCGCTGCCCGGGCTGCAGAGCTTGGAGGTCTCCCCGCTGCTCAAGCACGTCAAGCAGGCCGGCACGCTCCTGTCCGGCGACCGGCTAGCCGGGCAGGTCGCCGATCAGCTGCTGCCGTAGCTCCCGCTTGAGCACCTTCCCGGCCGCGGACACCGGGATCTGCTCGACCACGTGGATCTCCCGCAACCGCTTGTAGGGCAGCACCTTTTCGTTGACCGCGGCCATCAGCTCGGCCGGGTCGAGCTCGCCGCGGGGCACCACGAACGCGACCGGCAGTTCGCCGACCTCGGTGTCGGGCCGGCCCACCACGGCCGCCGCCGCGACGCCCGGCATCGTGATCAGCAGCTCCTCCAGCTCGCGCGGGAAGACGTTGTACCCCTTGTACAGCAGCATGTCCTTCTTGCGGTCCACGATGGACAGATAGCCGTCCGTGTCGAGGATGCCGACGTCGCCGGTGTGGAGCCAGCCGTCGACCAGTGCGGCCGCCGTCTCCTCCGGGCGGTTGCGGTAGCCCAGCATGATCTGCGGCCCGCGCAGGCAGACCTCGCCCTTCTCGCCCGCCGGGAGCGGGTCTTCGCCGCCCTCGGCCGGGACGACCTTGACCTCGGTGTCGAAGATCGGCACGCCGACCGAGCCGACCTTGCGGGTGCCCGAGGCGTACGTCGGGGAAATGACCGCGCCCATCGTCGCCTCGGTGAGGCCGTAGCCCTCGCTGACCACCACGCCCGGGAACCGCTCGCGCAGCGCGTTGATCATCGCGTGGTTCATCGGCGCCGCTCCCGAGCCGATCGCGCGCACCGACGACAGGTCCGCCGTGTGGAACGACGGTGTCGCGAGCAGCGCGGCGAACAGCGCGGGCGCGCCGCCGATGCCGGTGATGCGCAGCCGTTCGGCGTCGGCGACGTACGCCGGTGGGTCGAAGCGGGAGTGCAGGACGATCGTCGTGCCGGCGATCACCGCCGCGTTCATCCCGCCGATGATGCCCATCGCGTGGAACCACGGCGTCAGGTTGATCGCGACGCCGGTGCCCAGGCGCGTCGGCCATTCGTCCTGGCTGCCGACCTGGTCGAGGGTGATGTCGCCGTGGGCGTCGAGCGCGGGTACCGAGCCGCTGCCCCAGCACGCGTGCTGCAGGGTGTTGACCACGACGTTGCGGTGGGAGAGCCGCACGCCCTTCGACCGGCCGGTGGTGCCGCCGGTGTAGGCGAGGTGCGCGAGGTCGTCGTGGATCGCTATGTCGGCTTCGGGGCGCGTCTCCGGGTGGCCGGCCTGGAACGCCTCGAACTCGAAGGCGCCCTCGGGCAGGTCGCCGGTGGGGCCGACGACGACGGTGAGCCGCGCCGGGATCCGGTCGGCGACACTTGCCAGCACGCCGGCGACCGGCCCCAAGGTCACGACGGCCACGGCCTCGCAGTCGGCGAGCTGGAAGGCGAGGTCGCCGGGCGGGAGCAGCGGGTTGGCCGGGCTGAAGGTCGCGCCGGCCAGCAGCGTGCCGTAGTAGGCGACCGGGAAGGCCAGGCAGTTCGGCAGGTGCAGCGCCACGACGTCGCCGCGGCCCACGCCCTGCGCCCGCAGCGCGTGGGCGAAGCGGCAGGCCGCGCGGTAGGTCTCGGTGAAGGTGAGGCTGCGGCCGTCGTGGGCGAAGGCGGTCCGGTCACCCCAGCGGGCGGCGCCCGCGGCGATGAGGGAACCGACGGGGACTTCGGGGTAGTCGAGGAAGGCGGGCAAACCGGGCGGCGTCGTCGGCGCGGTGAGCGGCATCACTCGACCGTACGAGTTCTGCGGTCAACGACACAAGGACGAGGGCGGACGCGTGCAGTGAACGAGCGCTAACATCGATGGAACTCTCCCGACGTCGTAGAGAAGGTGACCGGAAGTGACCGACGGCCTGTACCAGCTTGCCGAGGAGCACGAGGAGCTGCGGGCCGCGGTCCGGGCTCTGGCCGAGAAGGAGATCGCGCCGTACGCGGCCGAGGTCGACGAGAACGAGCGCTACCCGATCGAGGCGTACAACGCGCTGGTCAAGTCCGGGTTCAACGCCGTCCACATCGGCGAGGAGTACGACGGCCAGGGCGCGGACGCCGTGGGCGCCTGCATCGTGATCGAAGAGGTCGCGCGGGTCGACGCGTCGGCGTCGCTGATCCCGGCGGTGAACAAGCTCGGCACGCAGCCGATCATCCTGTCCGGCTCGGAGAGCGTGAAGAAGCTGGTGCTCCCGTCGATCGCGTCGGGCGAGGCTTCGGCGTCGTACGCGCTTTCGGAGCGCGAAGCGGGCTCGGACACGGCGTCGATGCGTGCGCGCGCCCGGCTCGACGGCGACCACTGGGTGCTCAACGGCACCAAGTGCTGGATCACCAACGCCGGCGAGTCGTCCTGGTACACGGTGATGGTCGTGACCGACCCGGACGCGGAGAAGAAGGCCAACGGCATCTCGGCGTTCGTCGTGCACAAGGACGACCCGGGCTTCTCGGTGGGCCCGAAGGAGAAGAAGCTCGGCATCAAGGGCTCCCCGACGCGCGAGATCTACTTCGAGAACTGCACGATCCCCGAGGACCGCATCATCGGCGAGCCGGGCACGGGCCTGAAGACGGCGCTGCGGACGCTCGACCACACCCGGCCGACGATCGGCGCACAGGCGCTGGGCATCGCCCAGGGCGCGCTCGACGCGGCGATCGCGTACGTGAAGGACCGCAAGCAGTTCGGCAAGTCGATCGCGGAGTTCCAGGGCGTCCAGTTCATGCTGGCCGACATGGGCACCAAGATCGAGGCGGCCCGCCACCTGGTGTACGCCTCCGCGGCGGCTTCGGAGCGGGGCGACAAGCGCGCCGGGTTCATGGCTTCGGCGGCGAAGACTTACGCGTCCGACATCGCCATGGAGGTGACGACGGACGCCGTTCAGCTGTTCGGCGGCGCCGGCTACACCCGCGACTTCCCGGTGGAGCGCATGATGCGCGACGCGAAGATCACGCAGATCTACGAGGGCACGAACCAGATCCAAAAGGTCGTCATGGCCCGAGCCCTGCTGAAGGGCTAGTCCGGCACTCCGAACTCTGATCGTGAAGGCCCCTGGCACTTCGGTGCCGGGGGCTTTGTCATACCCGTGAGTGGCACTCGATCCATCTCGTGTCACTCGTAGCAGGTCAAGCGCCGGAAGAAAATCACTCACCAGGGGGAGTGTCCGAACAAGTTACTCGCGCGTTAACCCCATCGGTGACGCGGATCACCATCGGTTCACAGAGAGGTGAAACGGATGGGCGCAACGACGCGCAGGTGGCTCACGGCGGCCGTCGCTACGGTGGCGGCGCTGGCACTGGGGGCCGGTACCGGCCAAGCGGCCGTGAAGGAACCCACCGGGCCCGTGCAGCCCAACATCCTCACGGCCGCCCTCTACTCGCTCGGGGCGCCCACCATCGCGCCGCCCGGGGCGAACGACTGGAACTGCAAACCCTCCGACAAGCACCCGAACCCCGTGCTGCTCTCCAACGGGACCACCGCCAACGCCTACGAGAACTGGGCCAACCTCTCCCAGAAGCTCGCCAACGCCGGCTACTGCGTCTTCGCCGGCAACTTCGGCGGCGCGCCCGGGAGCTTCCTGCAGACCGTCGGGCCCGTCGCCGACACCGCGAAAGCGCTTGCCGCCTTCGGGGACAAAGTCCTCCAAGCGACCGGGGCCAAGAAGCTCGACGTCGTCGGGCACTCGCAGGGCGGGATGAACGTCCGGTACTGGATCAAGTACCTCGGCGGCGCCGGCAAGATCAGCCGGCTCGTCGGGCTGTCGCCGTCCAACCACGGGACCGACCTCTTCGGCCTGCTCAGCACCCTCGAAATGATCCCCGGCGTGCCCGCCGCGCTCGGGACCGTCTGCCAGTCGTGCAACGAACAGGCCGTCGGGTCGGACTTCCTCACCGACCTCAACGCCGGGGGCGAAACCGTCGACGGCATCCAGTACACCGTCATCCAGACCCGCTACGACGACGTCGTGACGCCGTACACCAGCGCGTTCCTGGCGCCGAAACCGAACGTCAAGAACATCCTGCTGCAGAACGTCTGCGGGCTCGACTTCACCGACCACCTCGGCATCACCTACGACCCCGTCGCCCAGGGGCTGGTGCTCAACGCGCTCGACCCGGCCCACGCCAAGACGCCGCCCTGCGTGCTGGTGCCGCCCGTGATCAGCGGTGAGATCGGCTGAGCTCCGCCTCCGGTTGCAGCCGGTGATTGGGCCGCATGGCCCAACCGGCTGCGGCCCGGAGTGGGTACCCGGAAGGCATGAACCGGACATCAGACGGCGTGAGCCGGACCGAGGCCAAGGCCGACAGAGGCGAGAAGAGCGACACCGCGCAGCTGCTCGGCCGGATCGGCATGGCCTGCTACGGCGTCGTCCACCTCGTCATCGCCTACCTGGCTCTGCAGGTCGCCTTCGGCGACAGCGAGCAGGCCGACCAGAAGGGCGCCCTGCAGCAGATCGGCTCGACGGCGTTCGGCCAGGTCCTGCTCTGGATCCTCGCCGCCGGCCTGGTCCTGTTCGGCCTCTGGCAGTTCATGATGGCCGCCACCGGCTACGAATGGGTCAGCGGCGGCAAGCGGACGCGCAAGCGGATCGGCGCGGCCGCGCGCGGCGTCGTCGTGATCGCGCTGGGCTTCACCGCCTTCCGGATCGCCACCGGCAGCGGGGGCGGTGGCTCGGGCAACCAGAGCCAGCAGGAGTTCACCGCGAAGCTGCTGACCCTGCCGTTCGGGCCGGCGCTGGTGGTCATCGCCGCCGTCGCCGTGCTCGCCGTCGCGATCGCGTCCGGGGTGAAGGGCGTGAAGAAGAAGTTCCTCGAAGACCTCAACACGACCGAGCTGCCGGGGAAGACCAAGCGCTGGATCGGCGGGGTCGGCACCACGGGCTACCTCGCCAAGGGTGTCGTCTTCTCGATCGTCGCGATCCTCCTCGCCATCGCCGGGTTCAACGCCGACCCGAACAAGGCCGGCGGGCTGGACGCCGCGCTCAAGACGCTCGCCGCCCAGCCCTTCGGCACCGTGCTGCTGACCGTCGTGGCCCTCGGGCTCGCCGCGTTCGGCGCCTACTGCTTCGGCGCCGCCTGGGCGCACAAGCGCTAGCGCCGGGCCACCTGCGCGAGGTACTCCTTGCGGTCCAGCGGGTTCTCGCCGGTCCGCGGCCGCACCGGCGGCGGGCCGGGGTAGGGGCGGTAGTCCTCGAACTCGCTGAGGAAGACGCCTTCGCCCTGGCTGAGCGCCGGTAGCGCCTGCTCGAACGCGTGGACGTGCTCAGCCGGGATCGTGCCGTGCAGCGTGTACGACGACGGCCCGGCGACCGGCTCGCCGGGCACCGCGCGCAGGTCCGCGAGCTTGAGCAGCACCGCGCTGACGGCGTTCGCCGGGATCTCCAGCTCGAAGCGGTGCACCGGCTCGTGCACCCGCGTGCCGGCCTGCTTCAGCGCCGCCATCAGCACCAGCGGCGTCATCTTGCGGAAGTCACCCGCCGCGCTGAGCGGGCTGAAGAACGCCGTGTGCGTCAGCGTGACGGCGACGTCCAGCACTTCCCAGCCGTACAACCCTTGCCCGAGCGTCGCGTCGACGGTCTCTTCGATGGCCTTGTGGAACGCCAGCGGGAGCGAGCCCAGCTCGACCGAGAGCCCGAACGTGACGCCGGGACCGGGTTCCACCCGCAGTCCGACCGTCGCGAAGAAGTACAGCCGCTGCTCCGGATCCAGCTCCTCGACGGCCTCCCCGCGACCGACCGGCTTCTCGACGTACAGGGTGCTCGTCCGCTCGAACGTGACGTCGATGCCGGCGCCGTCGGCCAGCATCGAGCGCAGCACCTCTTTCTGTACTTCGCCGTAGAGCCGCACCGAAATGTCGTGGCCGGGGCGGCGGACGTCGATCAGCGGGTCCTCTTCGGACAGCCGGGTCAACGCCGTGAACAACGCCGCGGCCTGCTCGGGCCGGACCGGGCGCACGACGGTCTCCAGGCTGGGTGGCGCGAACACTCCGCCGCGGTCGGCGGCGCCGGGGGAGCCGAGCCGGTCGCCGATGCGGACGTCGCGCAACCCGCGCACCCGGGCGACGTCGCCGGCGAGCGCCACGTCGTCGCCGGCGACCTCGATCGCCGAGACGCGGCCGGTCAGCTCGGTTTCGCCGCGGTAGAAGGAAATCCGCTGCCGCGGCGCCAGCGACCCGGAGTGCAGGCGCGTGTAGGCGATCTTCTCCCCGGCGCGGCCGCGGTCGATCTTGAACACCGTCGCGTCCAGTGGTCCGTCGCCGGTGCGCTCGGCGGCCGGGAGCAGCTCGGCCATCGCCGTGACGAGGTCCGCGACGCCGGTGCCGGTGATCGCCGAGCCGGCCAGCACCGGGTGCAGCGCGCCGCGCGCGACCTGCCGGGCCAGCTCGTCGCGGCAGGCCACCGCGTCGACGCGGTCCTCCACATAGGACTGCAGGAACGCGTCGTCGCCGTCGGCCAGGAGCTCGGCCAGGTCGTCGGGCGACGTGGTGGCGTTCAGCGCGATCGCCCGCGGCGCCAGCTTCGCGCGGATGTCGTCGAGCAGGTCTCGGGCGCCCAGCCGGTCGATCTTGTTGACGAAGATCAGCGTGGGGATGCCGAGGCGGCGCAGGGTGCGCATCAGCACGCGGGTCTGGGCCTGGACGCCCTCGACGGCCGACACCACCAGGACGGCGCCGTCGAGCACGCGCAGCGCGCGCTCGACCTCGGCGATGAAGTCCGAGTGGCCCGGGGTGTCGATCAGGGTGATCCGGGTGTCGCCGGTCGTGAACGAGACCACCGCGGAGCGGATGGTGATGCCGCGACGGCGTTCGAGCTCGAGGGAGTCGGTCTGGGTGTCGCCGCGGTCGACGCTGCCGAGGTGGCTGATCGCGCCCGCTTCGAAGAGCAGGCGCTCGGTCAGGCTGGTCTTACCGGCGTCGACGTGCGCGAGAATGCCGATGTTCAGGGTTTTCACGGTCGTGGGAGATCCTTTGTGATGCGGGTGACAGGCCGGGCGGAACGGTCTGTCGGCGCATCGGGGTCTCCTCACGGTCGTGGACGCAGGTCAGGGCGAAGATAGCCCTCGCCGCGGCCGCGGCCAAGCGCTTTTCGACGTCTCGGTGGTCCCTGTCGGTTCCCTGTCGATCACCCTCCGGAGCTTCGCTCCGGGGTGCCGGAGCCCTAACTTGGGGCGGGTCAGTTGAAAATTCACCCACCGGGGAGCTGAAACCGGATGTTCGGACGATTCAAGGACGTGGCCCTGCTGCTGGGGAGGATCGGCGTCGCGGTCGTCTTCCTCGCGCACGGTCTCCAGAAGTGGAACAACGGCATCGACGGCACGGCGAAGTTCTTCTCGATGACGGGCATCCCGATGCCCACGGTCGCCGCGGTCTTCGCGATGACCGTCGAAATCCTCGGTTCGATCGCGTTCATCGTCGGCTTCCTGATGCCGCTGGTCGGCATCGGGTACGTCGTGATCTCCGTGGGCGCGCTGCTCTCGGTGCACATCGACAACGGCCTGACCGGCCAGGGCGGCTACGAGCTCGTCCTGGTCCTCGCGCTGGCCGGGCTCGCCCTCGGCTTCAACGGCGGCCGGCTTTCGCTCGACCACCTGCTGTGGGGCCGCCGGCGCGCCCGGCGTGAGTCCGAAGCGGGCGAACTCCAGAACGCCTGACCCCGTAAAGCCGTGAGGGGCACCTTCAGGGACATGGAGTCCGTGAAGGTGCCCCTCACGGCTTTCAGGCGGGGAGGTCGGCTGTGGTGCGCTCGGCGTCGCGGCGGGCACCCAGCTTCGCCTCGTCCGCGTTGCTCACGTGGACCAGGTGGGCGCCCGCGGCCAGCGGGACGAGCAGGCCGTCGAGGATGCCCTCCGAGCCGCTCCAGTCCCGGGTGGACAGCACGCGGTCGTCCGCGCTCAGGCCGAGTTTCGCCGCCCGGGTACGCGCTTCCGCCAATACTTCGTCCACAGTGGACTCGAACAGGGCAGCCGTGTCGCCGGGGATCGGGAAGAGCGGGCTGTACTGGTCGCCCGCCATCCGGGACTCCGTCAGGTAGTCGAACGCGCCGCCGCCCGGCGGCTCGTCGAGGCCGCGGCCCATCGGGTCCAGCGTCACGACGGCGGTCGCGGCCGCGCCGGTCGGCTCCGGGTCGTCCGGCCCGACGAACGCCACCCGCGCGCCGGCGCCTTCGGTCACGACGCGCGCCCCGCACCACCACGCCCCGAGCAGCACGCCGACCGTCTGCCAGTGCGCCGGGAGCTGGACGGCCACGGGGTCGCCCGGTTCGACGTCGAACTCCTCGGTCAGCCAGTTGGCCGTCTTCGCCGCCCAGTTGGCGGTCGTCGCCACGGACAGCTCGACGCGGCTGCCCAGCTGGTCGTCGTAGTGGGTGATCAACGGTTTGGCGGGCGAGGCCAGCAGCGGGCGCAGCAGCTCGTCGGTCAGGCTCATGCGGACAAGGCTAAAGCGCGGACCACGCGCTTCGCCGGTTGACACCATGAGTGCGTGCTGAGTAACTTTGCTTTGCAAGCAAATGTATCTCGGAAGCTGGGGGACAGCCATGTCCGTTCTCGTCACCGGAGCCCGCGGGCACGTCGGCCGCGCCGTGCTCGGCGCGCTCGTCGCCGCAGGTCAGGACGTCCGCGCCGCAAGCCGTGACGCCACCACGCTCGACGTCCCGGACGGCGTCGCGAAGGTGAGCGCCGACCTCGAAGATCCGTCCACACTGGACGCCGCGCTCGACGGCGTCACGTCGGTGTTCCTGTACACGCGGCCGCAGGGGATCGAAGGTTTCGTGAAGGCGGCCGAGGCCGCGGGCGTGCGGCACGTCGTGCTGCTGTCGTCGGCGGCCACGCTCGAACCGCAGTCCGCGCAGAGCCGGATCGCGCGGCTGCACCGCGCGGTCGAGGAGGCACTGGCCGCGGCGCCGTTCGCCTCGACGGTGCTGAACCCCGGTGCGTTCGCGACGAACGTCCTGGGCTGGCGCGCGGACGTCGCCGAGGGCGTGGTCCGCACCGCGTACCCGGACTCGCGGGTCGGGGCGATCCACGAGCAGGACATCGGCGACGTCGCCGCCCGGATCTTCATCGACGGATCCCATGCGGGACAGGCGCTCGCGCTCACCGGGCCGGCGCCGATCTCGTTCCGGGAGCAGGCGGACGTCCTCGCGGACGTCCTCGGCCGGCCGCTGCGGGTCGAGGAGCAGACGCCGGAGCAGGCGGCCGGAAAGATGGTCGCGCTGGGCTGGCCGCCCGAGGTGCCGCCGGAGATCCTCCGGGCGTGGGAGCGGACGTCGCGGGAGCCGTCGCTGGTGACCGACATCGTGCGCGAGGTGACCGGGACCGTGCCGCGGACCTTCCGGCAGTGGGCCGAGGAGCACCGCGCCGACTTCAGTTGACGCAGGCGACTCCGTCGGAGGCCTGGAGCAGCGGCGCCGCGGCGGGGGCGGCGCCGCTGCCCGAGCCGCCGCCCGTGGGCGCGCCACCCGGGGCCTTCGCGGCCGCCGGTGCGGGGCGGCCCGCCAGGCCCGCCACGAACTCGCGGACCGCGTTCGGGTCGATCTCCACGATGCTCTGGCCGTCTTCGCTGCGGCCGTTCGCCGTGATCACCGGGATCGTCGCGAACGCCAGGTCGCCCGACGCGAGGCCCTTCGCCTGCTGCGCGAACTGCAGCAGGTCGAGCCCCGGGTCGAGGGTCAGCGACCGGTGCACCGCGTCCATCAGGTCGTTCAGCGTGCCGGGGCTGGTCAGCGTGCCCGCCGAGAGCAGCTGGTGCAGCGCCGACGACAGGAACGCCTGCTGCCGCACGATCCGGTCGAGGTCGCCGCGCGGCAGGTTCTTGCGCTGGCGGACGAACGACAGCGCTTCCCCGCCGGACACCGTCTGCTCGCCGCGGCGGAAGCTCGCGCCCGAGTCCTTGTCCTCGGTCGAGTGGTTCAGGCACACCTTCACGCCGCCGAGGGCTTCGGTGAGCAGGTAGAAGCCCAGCAGGTTGATCTCGGCGTAGTGGTCGATCCGCACCCGCGTGAGGTCCTGCACCGCCTGCACCAGCACCCGCCGGCCTTCGGTGTCGGAGTCGCGCTCGATCTTCGCCTGGTCGCGCTCGCCCTGTGCGCGCAGGCCCTGCGCGAAGTGCGCCTTCGCGATGCCGTACGCCGAGTTGATCTTCGCCTTGCCGCGGCCCGGGACGTCGGTCCACGTGTCCCGCGGCACCGACACCGCCGACGGCTTCGCGCCGTTCTTCGGCACCCGCAGCAGGATCACCGTGTCGGTGTTCACCGCGCCGCTGTTGGCCTCGGTCCGCAGCTCCTTCAGCACCCGCAGCGGGAGCTGGTTGCCTTGCGCGTCCGTCCGCGCGTCGCTGCCGACGAGCAGGATGTCGTCGGCGCCGTCGTCCGCGGGCGGCGGCGCGGGCTCGCCGGCGCGCGGGGTGAGCGCGTCGGTCGTCGGGACGTTGCTCTGCAGCTGGTCCTTGGTGACGTAGGCGTAGCCACTGGCGCCGAGCGCGAGCACCGAGACCAGACCGACCGCGACCCGGCGGGTGACCCGCCCGGCCCGCCGTGCCCGGGACGGCGCCTCGGCCACCGGAGCCGCTTCGCGCGGGAAGGGCGACGGCTTCCACTCGGGATCGTCGCGCTCCGTCACCGGCCTCGCGGCCGGCTCCCGCTGTTCCTGCTCGTCTTCCATCCTGAACTACCTCCCCCGACCACCCTGCGTACCGAAGTCTAGTTGACGCAGGGAACGTCGCCCGCGGTGATCGGCGGCGCGGCGGGGGCGGAGGACACCGGGGTCGTCGGCGCCTTCGGGGTGGAGGTGGGCGGGGCGCCGCCCGAGCCGGCGGCCGAGCTGCGGAAGTCCTTGCCCAGCAGCACGCGCACGTGCCCGGCGGTGACGTCCCGGTCCGGCTCGGCCTGGACGCTGGTGCCCAGCGCCTGCTTGACCAGGTCCAGCGCGGCGCTGTCGGCCGGGTTGTACCGGACGACGGTGGTGTTGCGGGTGCTCAGCTTCTGGTCGGCGGCGACCGTGAAGCCCTTGCTTGCCAGCATCGTGTGCGTCTGGCCGGCCAGCGCCGCCGCGCCCGAGCCGTCGAACAGCTCCACCGTGACGGCCTTCGCGCCGGGCAGCTGAGCCGGCGTCGGGGTCGCCGGGGCGTCGCCGTCCGACGTCAGCCGCGTCACCTCGGCCTGGACGGCGGCCTGGTCGACGCGCAGGACGTCGGCGCCGCCGATCACCGCGTTGCCCTGGGTGGGGATGGTGTGGAACTCGATGTTGCCGCCGGTCAGGCCGCGCATCTGCTCGGCGAACTCGGTCAGGTCCCAGCCCTGCGACACCACCACGGACTTCTTCACCGCGGACACGAGGTCGGCGATCTTCCCCGGGCTGGTCAGCACGTCGGTCGAGATCACCTTGTGGGCCAGCCCGGACAGGAACGCCTGCTGACGCGCGATCCGGTCGAGGTCGTAGTTGGGCAGGCCGTAGCGCTGGCGGACGAAAGCAAGCGCTTGCACACCCTCGATCGTCTGCCGCCCGCCCGGCAGGTCCACGCCGGACTTGGTTTCCTTGACCGGCCCGTTGAGGCAGACCTCGACGCCGCCGATCGACTTCGTGATCTCGTAGAAGCTCGCCAGGTTGACCTCGGCGTAGCGGTCGATCATGCCGGGCTTGCCGATGAACTTCTCGATCGTGGCGATCAGGTTCTTCCGCCCGGCGACCTTCGCCTGCGCGTCGGCCTGCTTGAGGTCGGTCATGCCCTGGCGCTGCAACGTTTTGTAAGTGTCCGTGTACGCGTAGACAAAGGCGCTGTTGAGCTTGTGCTTGCCGTAGCCGCCGGCCAGCTCGACCCAGGAGTCGCGGGGGAACGAGATCGCGATGGCGTGCTTCCCGTTCTGGGGGATGTGCACCAGGATCATCGTGTCGGTGTTCAGCTCGCCGTCGGAGACGCCGGCGTGCAGCATGTCCAGCACCTCGCGGGGCAGCGGGTTGCCCTGCGCGTCGGTGCGGCTGTCCTGGCCGACCAGGAGGATGTCGATCGCGCCGTCGAGCGGCTTCGCGTGCGCCTCGGTGTCGGCGAAGACGTTCGTGGTGGTCAGGCCGGAGTTCGGGTCACCGATGAAGTGCCAGCCGTACCAGGTCAGGGCCAGGATCGCGACGGAGAGCAACGACACGACGACTTTGCCGCCGCGGCGTGCGAAGATGGCGACGCCGCGGCCGGTTTCCTGCCTTCGACGCGCCGGGACGGGCGGCGCCGGCCATTCGGTCACGCGCTTCCTCCCCTGTGAAACCCCGTGCTTCCCCCAGGACACCACTGTGCCTCCAGCATGACTCTACTGAGGGTGTTGTTGGACCTCCGTAGGCTGGGGGCCGATTGCCCCGGTCGGGGGCCGAGGGAAAGGCGGGAAGATGCGGGTCCTGGTCACCGGTGGTGCCGGCTTCATCGGGTCGCACTACGTCCGGCAGGTGCTGAGCGGCGCTTATCCGGCGCTGCGCGACGCCGAGGTGGTGGTGCTGGACAAGCTCACCTACGCCGGGAACGAGGCCAACCTGGCCCCGGTCGCCGCCGACCCGCGGCTGCGGTTCGTCCGCGGCGACATCTGTGACGCCACGCAGGTGGCGGAGGTCATGCGCGGGGTCGGCCTGGTCGTGCACTTCGCCGCGGAGTCGCATGTGGACCGCTCGATCCTCGGCGCCGCCGACTTCGTCCTGACGAACGTGCTCGGCACGCAGAACCTGCTGCAGGCGGCCCTGGAAGCGGGCGTCTCGAAGTTCGTCCACGTGTCCACGGACGAGGTGTACGGCTCGATCGAGACCGGCTCCTGGACCGAAGACCAGGTGCTGGAGCCGAACTCGCCCTATTCGGCGTCGAAGGCGTCGTCCGACCTGGTGGCGCGGTCGTTCTTCCGGACCCACGGACTGCCGGTGTGCATCACCCGGTGCTCCAACAACTACGGTCCGTACCAATTCCCGGAGAAGGTCATCCCGCTGTTCGTCACGAACCTCCTCGACGGACGGAAGGTGCCGCTCTACGGCGACGGCCTCAACGTCCGTGACTGGCTGCACGTGGACGACCACTGCCACGGCATCCAGCTGGTCGCCGACGGCGGGCGCCCCGGCGAGATCTACAACATCGGCGGCGGCACCGAGCTGACGAACCGGTCGCTGACGGAGAAGCTCCTCGCGGCGGTCGGGGCGGGCTGGGACAGCGTCGAACCGGTCGAGGACCGCAAGGGGCACGACCGCCGGTACTCGGTGGACATCACGAAGATCGGTTCGGAGCTGGGGTACGCTCCGCGCGTGTCCTTCGAGGAAGGTCTGGCCGCGACGGTGGCCTGGTACACGGACAATCGCGCGTGGTGGGAGCCCCTGGCGGAGCGGGCCGCGCTCAAGAAGTAGAGGATGTGCTCGTGCGGCTGACGGTGCTCGTGCCCGGCGGTTCCGGACAGCTCGGCCAGGATCTCGCCGCGCTGGCTTCGCCCGACGTCGACGTCGTCGCCCCGGGATCGGCCGAGCTGGACGTGACCCAGGCCGGCCAGGTCCTGGCGGCGGTCGGCGCGCTGGCCGACCGGGCCCGTGAGGCGGGCGCGGCCCCGGTCGTGGTCAACGCGGCGGCGTACACGGCGGTCGACGCGGCGGAGAAGGACGAGGAGCGCGCGTTCGCGGTGAACGCCGACGGGCCGAGGGTCTTGGCGGCGGCTTGCGCGTCGCGGCGGGTGCCGCTGATCCACGTGTCGACGGACTACGTCTTTTCCGGCGAGGCTTCTTCGCCTTACGAGTCTTCGGACGAGCTGGGACCGCGTAGCGCTTACGGCCGCACGAAGGCGGCCGGGGAAGACGCGGTGCTCGGGTCGGGGGCGTCGTCGTGGGTGGTGCGGACCGCGTGGCTGTACGGGCATGCCGGGTCGAACTTCGTGAAGACCATGGCGCGCTTGGAATCTTCCCGAGACACGCTGTCCGTTGTGGACGATCAGGTCGGCGGTCCTACTTGGACGGCCGACCTGGCCGCGGGGCTGCTGGAGCTGGCTGCTCGCGTGGCGGCCGGTGACGGGCCGGAGCGGCGGATCCTGCACTGCACGAACGCGGGTGCGGTGAGCTGGTGCGGGTTCGCGCAGGCGATCTTCAAGCACCTGGGCGCGGACCCGTCGCGGGTTCACCCGTGTACGTCGGCGGAGTACCCGCAGGAGGCGACGCGGCCGGCTTACTCGGTGCTGTCACCGGCTTCGTGGAAGGAAACGTGGCTGACCCCGATGCGGCCGTGGGACGAGGCGCTGGACGCCTACTTCGCGGCCGCCGAGTAGGTCCGGACTCAAGCGCCCCAATGTGGCCTTGGTTGCGTTGAACGCACCCAAGGGGCCCTTCGGTGCGTTGAACGCACCGAAGGCCACATTGGGGCGCTGGGGACCAGGGCTCAGTGGCGGCCTGAGGCCAGCCGGTACGCGCCGACCGTCAGCTCGGCGCACGTCCGCCACGTGAAGCCCGCCGCGTGCGTGCGGCGCGCTGCCGACGTCGCCACCGCGTGCGGGTCCGTCACCGCCGTCCGCAACGCCTCCGCCAAGCCGTCGACGTCGCCGTACGGGACCAGGCTCGCGCAGTCGCCCGCCACCTCGCGCAGCGCCGGGATGTCCGTGCACACCACCGGGACGTCCGAGGCCATCGCCTCCAGCACCGGCAGCCCGAAACCCTCGTCACGCGACGGCAAGACCAACGCCGACGCGCCCGCGACCACCGTGCGCAGGTCCACATCGGACAGATAGCCGGTCTGCGAAGTCCGGGGCCCCCGGGGGAACGGGCCCGGGCCGGCGAACACCAGCTCCGGCAGGTCCGGTGCCGCGTCGTGCGTGCGGGTCAGCCAGTCCAGGCCCTTGCGCGGGCCCGCGGCTCCGGCGAACAGCAGGTAGCGGGCGGGCAGCCCCAGCCGCGCGCGCCGCTCGTCGTCCGGGGGACGCGCGGTGAACCACGCCGGGTTCACGCCCAGCGGCGTCACCACGATCTTCGCCCGGTCGACGTCCAGGCGGGTCGCCACCGCGTCCGCCACCGCCGCCGTCGGCGTGCAGATCACGTTCGCGCGGCGGACGCCGCGGCGGACCAGCTCCGGCAGGCCGCGGTCGCTCGGCGCCAGCTCCGCGGGGTTGTCGAAGAAGGCCAGGTCGTGGATCGTCACCACACCCGCCGCGCGGACCCGGCCCGGCAGCACGAAGTTGGTGCCGTGGACGATGTCCGTCGGCCCGGCGAACAGCTCCACCGGCGGGAAGTCCGACCGCGTCCACGCCGCCCTCAGCAGCCGCGCCGCCACCGGTATCCCGCGGGCCTGCGCGCCGTACGGCAGCACGTGCCGCAGCCGCCGCCAGCCGCGCAGCGTGAACGCCACCGCGCGCGTGTCCACCTCGGGGATCGACACCAGCTCTTCGATCAGCGCGGACGTGTACCGGCCGATCCCGGTGCGCGCGCCGAGCAGCGGGGTGCCGTCGAGGAGGACGCGCAGCGACCTAGCCACGACGGAGCCGTTGCTTCGCGACCTTCAGCGCCCGGCCACCGACGCGCCGCGCCAGTTCGCGGGGCCCACCGGCGTTGAGGTATTCGCGGATCAGGTCGGTGTCGCGGCGCAGGAGCGCCCGGCCGCGGACCGCCGGCGTCGTCACCAGGTCCGCGGACCCGGGCAGCCGGTCGGCCGCCGGGCGCGGGTCGCGGCAGAACTCCACCAGCGGCTTCAGCGCCTCCGGCCAGGTGTAGCGCTGCGCGACGACGGCGATCCGCTCGACGCAGCCCGCGGCGAACTCCTCGTCGTACAAGCACTTCTCGAGCGCTTCGGCCAGCGCGTCGGCGTCCTCGGCCGGCACGACGACGCCCAGCCGTTCCGCCCGCACCAGGTCGGCGAACGAGTCGCCGTCGGTGGTGACGATCGGCAGCCCGGCCCACAGGTAGTCGAGCACCCGGGTGCGGAACGCGAACGTCGTCTCGACGTGCTCGTAGTGCGTCGTGACGCCGCAGTTCGCGTCGAGCAGCCAGTTCTGGCGCTCGTGGTAGGGCACCCACTGCTCGTTGAAGTAGACGTGCTTGCCCGTCAGCCCCAACGAGTCGGCCAGCCGGATCGTCCGGGTGCCGATGTCCATCTCGGCGACCTCGGGGTTCGGGTGCTTCATGCCGAGGAACACGAGCCGGACGTCACCGCGGCGACGCCGGAGCGTGTCGATCGCGCGGACCAGCGTCAGCGGGTCGAACCAGCTGTAGACCCCGCCCGCCCAGAGCACGACGTGGTCGGTGCCGCCGAGGCCCAGTGTCGACCGCAGCCCGGGGCCGGTGCGCGTGGGCGCCTGTGGCGACAGCCCGAAGGGGACGACCGCGAGCAGCGACTGCGTCGTCGGGTCGGCGTCGTAGAGCCGCGGCGAAAGCCGGCCCAGCGCGGCGAGGTGGCCGAGCCAGAGGTGCCGCTGCCGCTCGGACGCGCAGAGGAAGAAGTCGCCGCGTTCGATCTGGGCGTCCAGGACCCGGGTGACCCCGGCTAGGTCGGCCGCGCGCTTGTCGTCGGCGATGCCCTTGCCCTGCTCCAGCAGCTCCAGGTGCATCGGGTCGTAGAGGTCGGCGACGACGATCTTGCCGCTGTGCTCCTTCTTGAGCGACGGCGCGAGTTCGAGCACGTGGCCCTGCAGGACGATGACGTCGGCCCAGGCGATCGGCGCCTCGAGCTCGCGGTGCTTGCCGGCGCTGATGCGGAACGGCGCGGGCGGCGGCGTGGCCAGGGGGTTGGTGGTGATGAGGTGGACGTCGTGCTCGGCGGCCAGGGCCAGCGCGATGTTCCAGGCGCGGATCGCCGGGCCGGCCATCCGCTCGGTGAGGGCGTCGCCGGTGAGCACCAGGATCTTGCGGCGCTGCCCGAAGGCCTTCTCGATGCCGAACGCCTCGACGAGGATGTCGTGCGCGGCGAGGTAGCGCGGCAGCGGGTAGGCGGGCTCCAACGCCTTGCGCAGCAAGGGAAGCAGGTCGGCGTCGGTGCGGACGCGGGCGGCCTGCTCGAGCGCGCGGGACTCGCCCAGCGAGGGCAGCAGCTCGACGAACTGGTCGATCGCGAGGAGCCCGGCGAGGGTGGTCCGCGGGATCGCGACGTCACCGGATTCGATCGGGCCGACGCCGTGTTCGAGGTCGAGCTGGGTCGCGTCCAGCTCACCGCGGGCGGTGGCCCGGCGCACGGCCAGGGCGAGCGCCGCGGGCAGCGCGCGGGCCAGCGTCTCGTCGGAGAGGTTCTTGTAGAGCGCGGCCAGGGCGTTGCGCTCGAGGAGGAAGGTCTCGCGGCCGGTTTCCGGCGCGTCGACCGCGGCCATCGTGCCGTGGTGGCGGTGGTAGGTCAGCGACTCCGGGACGTACCGGACGCGCCAGCCGCGCAGGTTGAGCCGCCAGCCGAGGTCGACGTCCTCGTAGAACATGAAGAACCGCTCGTCGAAGCCGTCGAGCTCGGCGAACACGGCCGTGCGGACGAACATCGCGGAGCCGGTGCCGAACAGGACGTCCTTCGCGACCTCGTGCTCGGCGGCCGGGACGTCGGCCAGCGGCGAGCCCGCGTGCCGCTTGTAGCCCATGCCGAACCAGGTCAGGCCGCCGTCGACGAAGTCGGTGCCGGTGCCGTCCCAGTCGAGGACCTTGCTGGCCACGGCCGCGACGCGGGGCTGCGCGCGCAGCTCGGCGACCGCGGCGGAGACCCAGCCGGGCGCCGGGCGGGCGTCGTTGTTGAGGAAGCCGAGGACGGTGCCCTTCGCGTGCTTCGCGCCGAGGTTGCAGCCGCCGGCGAACCCGGTGTTGCGGCCGGCCTCGATGACGCGGGCCTGGGGGACGGCTTCGCGGATGCGGGCGGCTTCGTCGGAGTTGTCGACGCAGATCAGCTCGAGCTCGGGGTAGTCGTGCTCGGCGAGCGCGCGCAGGCAGGTGATCGTGTCGTCGGCCCCGCGGTAGTTCACCACGATCACCGAGACGAGCGGTTGCTGTTCCCCCTGCACCAAAGCCAGCTCCTTCGTCGGATTGAGCGCCAGCTTAAAGGCCTGCCCAAGCCTCCCAGACCGCGCCTCGGCCGAGTGCCGCCCGACGGCCGATCCCGCGGCGGGCCGCCAGCGTCGCGGGCAGCCTCGCCACGACCTCGGCCAGGACGCGGCAGCGCAGGCCGAACCGGAAGTTCGCGGCCCGGGGCCGCCCGGGCCGCAGCGGCAGCACCGCTGTCAACACGGCGAACCTGAGCAGCTGGTTCACCGCGACCCCACGAGGTGCGCAGCGCAGCAGCATGAGCAGCCGGTTGCGCTCGTTCCAGCGGTGGAACAGCGCCGAACCCAGCTCGGTGCTGACGCCGTGGGCGTGCCGGACGCGGGCGTCCGGTGCCGCGACGACGTCCCAGCCGGCGAGCCGCAGCCGCCACGCGGTGTCGGTGTCCTCGTAGTAGCAGAAGAACCCGGCCGGGACGCCGCGCACGCTCGTCAGCGCTTCGGTGCGCAGCAGCGCCGCGCCGCCGCAGAAGGCGAACACCTCGCCGGCGGGTTCGGTGAGGTCGGCGCCGTGGCCGTCGGCGGTCAGCCGGACCCCGGCGGACTGCGTGGTGCCGTCGGGCCGGACGAGCCGCGACGTCGCCGCGCCGGCCAGCGGCGCCTTGCCGAGCGTGTCCTCCAGCGTCGCAAGCCAGTCCGGCTCCGGTTCGGCGTCGTCGTTCAGCCACGCCATCAGCGGGGTGCCGACGCGCTCCGCGGCGACGTCGAGCGCGCCCGCGTAACCCGCGTTGCGGGGCAGGCGAATTACTTGCGGGTGCGAAGGATGGGCCGCGAGCAGGGCGGCGGTGCCGTCGTCGGAGGCGTTGTCCACCACGAGCGTCCGATGTGGACGCGTCTGCGCGGCGAGCGCGTCGAGGCACGCGGTGACGTGCCCGGCACCCCGCCAGGTCACGACGACCACCGTGGTGGCGGGATTCGCGGTCACGTCCCGCACAATAGCCGCGTGCCCGAACTGGTCGTGCTCGCCGAGCAGCTCCTCGCGCCCGTGCCCGGTGGCACCGGGCGCTACACGGCCGAGCTGCTGCCCGCGCTCGCGAAGTCCGCGCCGCCGGGCTGGACGGTGTCCAGCGTGGTCGCGCGGCACGCGGACGTGGACGCGGCCCGGCTGGAGGGCGTCGAAGGCCCGCGGGTGCTGCGGATCCCGCCGCGGGCGCTGGTGGGCGTCTGGCAGCTGGGGATTCCCTGGTGGCCGGGCGGCGACGCGGTGCACGCGCCGACGCCGTTCGCGCCGCCGCGCGCGCCGGCCGGGCGGACGTTGAGCGTGACCGTGCACGACACCGTGCCCTGGACCCACCCCGAGACGCTCACCGCGCGCGGGGTCAGCTGGCACCGGTCGATGATCGCGCGGGCCGCGCGGCGGGCGTCCGGGCTGGTGGTGCCGACACGGGCGGTCGCCGACGAGCTGGCCGTGCTGATCGACGTCGACGTCCCGGTGCGCGTGGTCCCGCACGGCGTGCGGGTGCCGTCGGGTTCGGCCGAGCTGGACCTGCCTGCGGAGTACGTCCTCGCGGTGGGCACGATCGAGCCGCGCAAGGGAATCGACGTGCTGGTCGACGCGGTCGCGACGCTCGAGGGCACGGTGCTCGTGCTGGCCGGGCAGACGGGCTGGGGCGGCATCGACCCGGTCGCGCTGGCCAGGGAACGCGGCCTTCCGGCGGAGCGGGTACGGATGCTGGGGAAGGTGTCGGACGCCGAGCTCGCGACCGCGTTGCGGCACGCGAGCGTGCTGGCCGTGCCGAGCCTCGCCGAGGGGTTCGGGCTGGGCCTGCTGGAGGCGATGGCGGCGGGGGTCCCGGTGGTCCACACCGACGCGCCGGCGCTGGCCGAGGTGGCAGGCGGCGCGGGGATCACGGTGCCGCGCGGCGACTCGGCGGCGTTGGCGGCCGCGTTGCGAGAGGTGCTGAGTTCACCCTCCGTGGCGGCCGAGCTCACCCGTTCGGGCCGGGAGCGCGCCAAGGCGTTCACCTGGCGTCGCGCGGCGGAAGCCGTCTGGGCGATCCACACGCGGGTGCGTGGCTGACCGGTTTGCCAGTTCCCCACCATGACGCAGGGTTGCCGCCGTACCCTGCAGGGGTGAGCGATGATCCCCGGGTCCTGATCGACGCGACCGCGGTTCCCGCGGACCGCGGCGGGGTCGGCCGGTACGTGGACTCGCTCGTCGCCGCCCTCGACGCGGACGGGGCGCGGATCACCGTCGTCTGCCAGCCCCGGGACCTGCAGCTTTACGATCGGCTGGCGCCGCGCTCGCGCGTCGTACCGGCGTCGCCGTCGACGACCACCCGCACCGCGCGGCTGACCTGGGAACAGGCGACCCTGCCGCGGCTGGTGCGTCGCCTCGGCGCGGACGTCGTCCACTCTCCGCACTACACGATGCCGGTGGCGACGTCGGCCGCATCGGTCGTCACGCTGCACGACGCGACGTTCTTCACCGACGCCGTGCTGCACTCGTCGGTGAAGGCCCGCTTCTTCCGCGCGTGGACGGCGACAGCGCTTCGGCGCGCGACGCTGTGCGTGGTGCCCTCGGCAGCGACGGCCGCGGAGCTGGCCCGCGTCGGCCCGGTGCGGCACGCTTCCCTGGAAGTGATTCACCACGGCGTCGACACCGAGCGCTTCCACCCGCCGTCACCCTCGGAAGTCGACGCGGCCCGTTCGGCGGTCGGGCTCGGCCGGACGCCGTACGTGGCGTTCCTCGGGGCGCTGGAGCCGCGCAAGAACGTGCCGGCGCTGATCCGCGGGTTCGCCCGGGCGGTGGCGGGGCAGCGCGACGCGCCGGCGTTGGTGCTGGCCGGCCAGCCGGGCTGGGACACGCAGGTCGAGCGGGCGCTGGACGCCGTCCCGCACCGGCTGCGCGTGATCCGGGCAGGATATCTGCCCTTCGATACCCTGGCCGGCTTCCTCGGCGGAGCTTCGCTGGTGGCTTATCCGTCGCTGGGCGAGGGTTTCGGGCTCCCGGTGCTGGAAGCGATGGCGTGCGGAGCGTGCGTGCTGACGACCCGGCGGCTGTCGCTGCCGGAGGTCGGCGGGGACGCGGTGGCGTACTGCGGCGTCGGCGCGGGAGACGTGGCCGCGGCGATCGCGGAGCTGCTGGCCGACCCGGGCCGCCGCTCGGAGCTGGCCACGGCCGCTCAGCAGCGCGCGAAGGAGTTCTCGTGGGCGACGACCGCGGAGCGGCACCGTGAGGCGTACGCGAAAGCCTGGTCCCGCCACCTCAGCACCCGCTGACGCGTGATCCGAGAGCCGACACGCGTGATTGAAGGGTCGACTCGCGTGATTGGAAGGTCGACACGGCGGAACCCGGCCGCGCGCGGTGTGTCGACTCCCCAAACACGCGTGTCGGCTTCCTGATCACGCGTGTCGACCCTCCCGTCACCCAGCGCGGGGTGGCGGGGTCGCGTTCGGTGACCGGTGGACAATGGCCGGGTGACTGAGCACTCCCGCTATGGCGACGATGTCGGTGTCGTGACCGTGACCTACTTCTCCGAGGACACCATCGAGCGGTTCCTCGACACGCTCGAGAAGGCCACCGAGCGCGAGGTCAAGGTGGTCATCGCCGACAACGCGTCCGTCGAGGGTGCCCTCGAAAGGGCCATTGCCCACCGGAAGAACGCTCAGCTGCTCAGCATCGGGGAGAACGTCGGCTACGGGACCGCCGCCAACCGCGGGGTCGCCGAGCTGGACGACCGGTACGGCTGGGTCGTCGTCGTCAACCCGGACCTCGAATGGGAGCCGGGCTCGCTCGACACGCTCCTGGACGTCGCGAGCCGGTGGCCGCGCGGGGGTGCCTTCGGGCCGCTCATCCACGACCTCGACGGCACCGTCTACCCCTCGGCGCGGCTGCTGCCCTCGTTCGGGCGCGGCATCGGGCACGCCGCCTTCGCGAAGGTCTGGCCGGGCAACCCCTGGACGAAGCAGTACCGCCAGGAGACCGGCACGCCGGTCGAGCGCGTCTCGGGCTGGCTGTCCGGCTCGTGCCAGCTGATCCGCCGGGAGGCGTTCGACTCCGTCGGTGGCTTCGACACGCGCTACTTCATGTACTTCGAGGACGTCGACCTCGGCGACCGGCTGGCGAAGGCGGGCTGGCTGAACGTCTACGCGCCGTCCGCGAGCGTCACCCACGAGGGCGGGCACTCGACGTCGCAGGCGTCGGAGAAGATGCTCAAGGCCCACCACGACAGCGCTTACCGCTACCTCGCCGACCGTCACCCGGGCCTCGCCTGGAAGCCGGTGCTGGCCGCCGCGAAGCTCGGCCTGGCGCTGCGGCTGAAGCTGGAGACCCGCTAGATCCCGTCGAGCCGGCGCGAAAGGTCGGACCTGCCGTTGTTCTGCGTCACCGTCGGCACCAGGCCGGTGTCCTCCGGATCGGGCTCCTTCAGCGGGCTCGTGATCGGCTCGGCCTGCGGCCGGCGGGCCAGCGGCGTCGTCACCGGGGTCTTCATCGGTGTCGTCGGCGCCGGCGTGCTCAGCGGCGTCGTCACCTGCGGCCGCCGGGCCGGGCTCGAACCGCCGGAAGCCTCCAGCCGCCGCGTGGGCGACGCACCCGCGAGCGGGTGGTCGTTCTCCTCGATCAGCGACGCCGGGAGCTGCGTGGTCGTGTCCGGGTCCTGGCTTCTGTCGAGGCCGTCGATGGCGGCACGCGGTATCTGCTGCGTGTTCGAGGCGTCCATCGGCGAAATGGCACTGTCCGGCGTCACCACGAACACACCGCGCGCCTGGGCTCGTGCGAGCAGGGCGTCCGCCCGATCGCGGGGGTCCATCCCCTCGGCCTCCCGACTGACCCGGGGCCCTCTGGGGAAAGGCCCGCCTGTTTCCTGTCTAGGGTAGGCCCTCCGGGCGACCTCCGTCAGGGTTTCCCGCGGCTTGTCGCTCAGCGGTGCGTGATACAAGAGGAGATTTCCGTGACGTCCGAGGTCGAGATCGACGCCGTCGTGCTGGTCGGGGGCAAGGGCACGCGCCTGCGGCCACTGACCCTTTCGGCGCCGAAGCCGATGCTCCCGACAGCCGGGACGCCCTACCTGAGCCACCTGTTCTCCCGCATCCGCGAGGCCGGGATCAGGCACGTCGTGCTGGGTACGAGCTACCGGGCGGAGGTGTTCGAGGAGTACTTCGGCGACGGCAAGTCGATCGGTCTGGACCTCGAGTACGTCGTCGAGGAGGAGCCGCTCGACACGGCCGGTGCCATCCGGAACGTCTACGACAAACTGCGCGCCGACCACGTGATCGTCTTCAACGGCGACATCATCTCCGGCTCGGACCTCGGCGAGCAGCTGCGCGTGCACCGCGAGTCCGGGGCCGACGTCACGCTGCACCTGCAGCGCGTGCCCGACCCGAGCCGGTTCGGCTCGGTGCCGACCGACGAGACCGGCCGCGTCCAGGCGTTCCTCGAGAAGACGCCGAACCCGCCGACCGACCAGATCAACGCCGGCTGCTACGTCTTCCGCCGTCCGGTGATCGAGTCCATCCCGACGGGCCGCCGGGTGTCGGTCGAGCGTGAGACGTTCCCGCAGCTGCTGGAGCAGGGCGCGCACATCCAGGGGTTCGTCGACTCGTCCTACTGGCTGGACGTCGGCACGCCGGAGGCGTTCGTGCGCGGGTCGGCCGACCTGGTGCGGGGCGTGGCGCCGACGTCGGCGCTGCCCGGCCGGCCCGGCGACTTCCTGGTGCTCGACGGCGCTTCCGTCGCCGAAGACGCCCAGCTGAGCGGTGGTTCGACCATCGGCGTCGCGGCGGTGGTCGGCTCGGGCGCGAAGATCGACGGCTCGGTGCTGTTTGACGGCGCCGCGGTCTCCGAAGGCGCGATCGTCGAGCGTTCGGTGCTCGGGCACGGCGCGCGCGTCGGCGCCGGTGCGGTGCTGCGCGGGGTCGTGCTGGGCGACGGCGTGTCCGTCGGGGCCGGCTGCGAGCTGCTCGACGGCGCCCGCGTCTGGCCGGACGTCGTGCTGCCGGACGGTTCCGTCCGCTTCTCGAGCGACGCGTAGCGATGTTCTGGCGTCCCGCGTTCGAGGTCGACCTGGGCGGCGTCCTGGGTCCGCTGAAGCGCGGGCGCGGGTCGCTCAACATCCTCACCGACGAGCGCGGGATCACGTGGCTCGCGTCGAACACGCCGGACGGCCCGGGCACGCTGGCCCTGCGCAAGCTGACGGACGGCCGCGTCGAGGCGGCGGCCTGGGGCGACGGCGCGGACCGGCTGCTCAGCGGCGTCCCCGCGCTGCTCGGCGCGAACGACGACGACTCGGCGTTCGTCGCGCACCACGACGTCGTCGCGCGCGCCCGGCGGGAGAACCCGGGGCTGCGGCTCGGCGCGACCGGCGTCGTGTGGGACTGGCTGGTGCTCGCGGTGCTGGAGCAGAAGGTGACCGGCAAGGAGGCGATCCGGTCGTGGGCCGAGCTGTGCCGCCGGTTCGGCGCGCCGGCGCCCGGGCCGGGCCCGGAGCGGCTGCGCGTGCCGCCGACGCCGGTGGCGCTGCGGTCGCTGCCGGACTGGCACTGGCACCGCGCGGGCGTCGACATCAAGCGCCGCACGGCGTTGCTCAACGCGGCGCGCGTCGCGCACCACCTGGAGCGGGCGGTGGAGCTGGGCGGTCTCGAGGGCCGTCACCTGCTGCGGAACGTGCCGGGCATCGGGGTGTGGACGGCGGCGGAGATCGCCCAGCGCGCGTGGGGCGACCCGGACGCGGTCAGCTTCGGCGACTACAACATCCCGTCGATGGTCGGGAACGCGGTGCTGGGCCTGAAACTCGACGACGCGGGGTTGGCGGAGGTCTTGGCGCCGTACGCCCCGCAGCGGCAGCGGGCGGTGCGGTACCTGGAGGCGGCGGGGCATCGGCGGCCGCGCTTCGGCCCGCGCATCGAGCTGCGCGACTACCGCGCCATGTGAGAACCCGGGTGCCGCGGGCCCGGTCCGGAGGCCATGAACGACTCTTTCATGGCGTCGGACGTCATGAAAGAGTCGTTCATGACGTTGCCTACTGCTGCGGCGGGTAAGGCGGGTAGCCCTGCTGGGGCGGGTACGGCTGCTGACCCGGATAGCCCTGCTGCGGCGGATAACCCGGCTGCTGCTGGCCGGGATAGCCGCCCTGCGGCGGGTAAGGCGGGGGCGGGTAGCCCGGATACCCCTGCTGCGGCGGGTACGGCGGCGGCTTCGGCTTGTTCATGGTGACCAAGATGACCACCACTGTCACGACCAGTGCGATCGGCACCAGGATGATCAGCAGCAACAGCACGCTCACGCTCAGCTCTTCTCGTCGAGTGCGGCGCGGGCGATCGCCAGCGCTTCCGCGTCGTCCAGGCCCAGTTTGCGGGTGAGCGCAGCGTAATCGGCCGCGGCCCGCTGGGCGCGGCGGCGGCTCTGGTCGCCCGAAGCCGCGACGAAGCTGCCCGCCCGGCCGCGCGTCTCGATCAGGCCGGCCTCTTCCAGCTCGCGGTACGCGCGGGCCACCGTGTTCGGGGCGATCCCCAGGTCGGCGGCGAACTGCCGGACCGTGGGCAGCTTCGTGCCGACCGCCAGTGAACGGTCGTTGATCCGCGTCGCGAGCCCGGAGCGGACCTGCTCGAACGGCGGGACCGGCGAAGTGCTGTCGAAGGGGATGATCACCAGCTTCGCGGACCTGCTCCCGGACCCGGCGGCCGCTGCCCGTACGGCCCCTGCGGCGCGTACTGCTGCTGCGGCATCGGCTGGGACGGCGGATACCCCGGCTGCTGCGGCATCGGCTGCGAAGGCGGGAACCCCTGCTGCTGCGGCGCGAAGCCCTGCTGCGGCGGATAGGGCTCCTGCGGCGGCACGAACCCCGGTTGCGGCGGAAACCCTTGCTGCGGCGGGAAGTTCGACGCGGGCGGGAACTGCCCGCTGTTCTTCATCGCCTCTTCGCGGCGCATCTTCGACACGCGTACTGCCACCACGATCACGAACACGATGATCGCCAGGATCAGCAGCCCGAGGACGATGTAGCCGAACACGCCGGTGTCTCCGCCGCCGCCGGAGTGATAGTGCACCCGCTCGGGGAACTGCGTAGCCATGTGGTCCTCCCTCTCCGGGGCCCAGGCTAGTGCCCGGCACCGACAGGAATGGCCGCTTTCACCAGATCGGCGAGATCTTCCGACCCCGCCGGAAGCGCTTCCGCCGGCCACCACCGCAGGTCGTCGGACTCGTCGCTGCGCACCGGCTCCGCACCTGGCGGGGCGTGCACCGCGTACCGGACGTCGAAGTGCCGCGTCGGCACCCCGAGCGAGCACGTGATCGGGTGGACGTCGAGGTGCACCGGCGCGGCCCCGATCCGCAGCCCGGCGATGCCGGACTCCTCGGTGGCCTCCCGCAGCGCCGCCGCGGCGAGCGAGACGTCGCCGGGTTCGCAGTGCCCGCCGAGCTGCAGCCAGCGGCCGACCCGCGGGTGCAGCGTCAGCAGCACCCGCGTGCCCGTGTGGTCCAGCAGCACCGCCGACGCCGTCAGGTGCCCGGCCGCGCACGAGCGTTGGCAGGAGTCTTCCCGCGCCGCGAGGAACCCGAGGAACGCCTGCCGCAGCGACTCCTGGGACGCGCTCGGGGGCCGCCACGAATCCAGCGTCGTGACGGCGTCCGCGTGCAGGCTCACAGTTCCAGCAACCCGTCACCCGGTGCGGCCGAGACCCGCGGCTCCGGCTCGGTGAGCGGGATGCCGATCGCGACCGAGCCCAGCGGCTGCCAGCGCTCGTCCAGGCCGAGGACGTCGCGGACGATGTCGGCGGCGAAGATCGTCGAGCCGATCCAGCACGAACCGAGGCCTTCGGCCGCCAGCGCGACCAGCAGGCCCTGCACCGCGGCCCCGCCGGCGACGGTGAACATCGTCTTCTCGCAGTCGTTGCGGCGGGCGTCGGGGTAGGTGTGCGCGCCGTCCGGCACCAGGAACGGGATGACGATTTCCGGGGCCCGGTAAAGGATGTCGCCGCGGCTGAGCCGCTTCGCGACCTGCTCCGGGGTGAATTCGTCGCCGGTGAGGTCGGCCTGCCACGATTCGCGCATCGCGTCGAGCAGTTCTTTGCGCTTCGCGCTGTCGCGCAGCCAGACGAACCGCACCGGGTGCGTGTGGTGCGGCGCGGGCGCGGTGAGCGCCGAGCCGACGGCCCGCCGCATCGAGATGGGCGAGACCGGAGCGTCGCTGAACTGCCGCACCGACCGCCGCACCGGCACGGCCTCCCGGCGGCCCTGCGCGATCGCTTCGTTGGTGCCCAGCCGGAAGAGGTCCTCTTCGAGCGGTCGGATGAGCGAGCGCGCGTTCGAACCGTCGTCCTCCAGGACGAGCCCGCGGACGACGGCGACCGGCGTCCCGCCCAGCTTGCCCTTGACGAGGTCGGCGGCCGAGGCCAGCTCGTCGGCGATCGCGACCTCGGTGACGGCCAGCTCGTTGCCCTGGCCGTCGATCGTCCCCCGGTAGGCGTGCAGCACACGCAGCCCGGAGGAGCCGATCGCGGCGTCGGTCTGCCCGACCCGCCAGGCGCGACCCATCGTGTCCGTGACGACCACGGCGACTTCGACGCCGAGCCGCTCCCGCAGGCCGTTGCGCAGGGCCAGCGCCGACGCGTCGGGATCGGCGGGCAGCAGCGCGACCTCGTCACCGGCCACATTGGACGCGTCGATCCCGGACGCCGCCTGGACGATGCCCAGCGGGTTCTGGGTGATCACCGTGCGCGCGATCCGCGCGACGATCCGCACGGCTTCCTGTTTGACGAGGTCGCGGCGCGCGGCGTCCCGGGCCTCGGGGTCGGTCGGCACGCGGACGAGCCTGCCCTCGGCCTTCGAGACGATCTTGCTGGTCACGACCACGACGTCACCCGAGCGCAGCCACGGCGCCGCGGTGACGATCGCACCGGTCAGGTCGTCGCCGGGGCGGAACTCGGGCAGCCCGGTGACGGGCAGGATCTCCAGCTTCGCCGAAGCGTGGTCAGCGGTGTCAGTCAACAGGGGCTCCAGCCAGTTCGAGCGCCGCGCGGGCCATCGCCGCGGTCGCGTCCACATCGGACATCAGCAGCGGGACGTCGCGGACGGTCACGCCCGGCACGTCCGCCGTCTCGCCCTCGGCGATCAGCCAGCCGTCGAGCACGCCGGCGGCCTTGCGCGAGCCGTAGTGCCGGCCCACCGCCTCCGCCGACGTCTCGACGCCGATCGCGGTCAGGCACGCGTCGGCCATGCCGCGCAGGGCCTTGCCGCCGATGATCGGCGACACCCCGACGACACCTGCCGACGTCTTGCGCAGCGCGTCCCGGACCCCCGGCACGCCCAGCACGGTGCCCACCGAGACCACCGGGTTCGACGGCGCGAACAGCACCGCGTCCGCGTCCTTGAGCGCTTCGAGCACGCCCGGCGCGGGCTTGGCCTCGTCGGCGCCGACGGCGACGATCGAGTGCGCCTTCGGCTCGGCGCGGTAGCGCACCCACCACTCCTGGAAGTGGACGGCCTTCTGCTGGCCGTCCTGCTCCGGGTCGTCGATGACGACGTGCGTCTCGACGCGGTCGTCGGACATCGGCAGCAGGCGGACGCCGGGCTGCCAGCGGTCGCACAGGGCTTCGGTCACCGCCGAGAGCGGATAGCCCGCGCGCAGCATCCGCGACCGGATCAGGTGGGTGGCGATGTCCTTGTCGCCGAGGCCGAACCAGCTCGGCTCGGCGCCGTAGGCGGCCAGCTCCTCCTTGACGACCCAGGTCTCGCCCGAGTGCCCCCAGCCGCGGTCCTGGTCGATCCCGCCGCCCAGCGTGTACATGCAGGTGTCCAGGTCAGGGCAGATCCGCAACCCGTGCATCCAGACGTCGTCGCCGGTGTTGACCAGCGCCGTCACCTCGTGCTCCGAGTCTCCGGAACCTTCCGCGGGCATACCCAGCGCCGCCTTGACACCCAGCAGGAAGCGGGCCCCGCCCACTCCACCGACCACTACCACGATCTTCACGACGTCGAATCCTCGCACGAGCCGGGTGCGGGCACCCAGTACCGGTATCTGTGGTGCGGGGCGTAGCCGAGCCCCGCGTAGAGCGCGAGGGCGCTCGAGTTGCCCTCCGCCACCTGCAACACCGCGTGGTCCGCCCCGTGTTCCGCACCCCACGTGTGCAGGGCGCCCATCAGCGCGGACGCGAGCCCGCGGCGGCGGAAGGCCGCGCCGACCTCCAGGCGCCCGACGTGCAGCCAGCCGTCGACCAGCGCGCCGCGGACGACGCCGGCGGTGGCGCCGTCGAGCGTGGCGACGCCGTAACCGACCTTCCCGCCGGTCAGGACGCTGCGAGCGGCGGGGACGTCCTCGCCGGGCCCGAGCGTGAGCTCCCACCACCCCGGCGTCGGCTCCTCGTGCACGACGACGCCGTCGACGGCCGGTGAGCCGGTGAGCGGGGCGGTGAGCACGACGACCTCATGGCCGTGATGGTGCCGGGTCGCCTGGAACCAGCCCTCGGCGACGATCGCGCGCTCGTTCGGGCTGTCGCGGATCACCTGCACCATCGGCTGGATCCCCCGATCGTGGGCGAAGTCACACACCGCGCGCAGGGCGTCGGGGATGGGCCGGCCGGGGTCGCCGACGGCGAGTGCGCTGTTCGCGCGGCCGGTGAAGCCGCCGGCCCAGCGCAGCCGCCAATCTTTAAGGGGTTCCTCGACCAGGGGAGGCCATGCTCTGCTGCAGACGACTTCCAGCGCCTCGGGTGGGTTCACAGCTAGATTGTGACCGAGGCCGGCAACGGCGCGGGAGCGGATTTCCGAGGAGGTGGCCGTGGGCATCCAGCGCAAGGACGAGCGGCACAACGAGAAGACCGTCGACGAGATCTCCGAGGGGTTCAACCGCGCCGTGGGGGCGAAGAAGCCCGAAGATGAGGCGGACGAGGCGCCCAAGCCGCGCTTCGTCATCACCGGTGACGCCCGGGCCACCCCGCCCCCGCGCCGCCGGGAGAGGTGAGCACCCGCCATACCCGGGGTATGGCTAAGGCTTGCCTCACCAACCGAACGGGTGGCCGAACCGCGTAGTGTCGGCCACGACTGGCTATTTGCAGAGAAAAGCAGGAGTGCGCAGTGACCTACGTGATCGCCGAGCCCTGCGTCGACTTGCTCGACAAGGCGTGTATCGACGAGTGCCCCGTGGACTGCATCTACGAGGGCGAACGGATGCTGTATATCCACCCGGACGAGTGCGTCGACTGCGGCGCCTGCGAACCGGTCTGCCCGGTCGAGGCGATCTACTACGAGGACGACGTCCCGGACAACTGGTCGGACTACACCAAGGCCAACGTCGACTTCTTCGACGAGCTGGGCTCGCCGGGCGGCGCGTCGAAGGTCGGCAAGACGGCCCACGACCCCGCCTTCGTCAAGGCGCTGCCCCCTCAGTCTCAGGGCGAATGAGCCGCGTTGCGCTGCCCGACTTCCCCTGGGATTCGCTCGCCGAGGTCAAGGCCACGGCCCAGGCGCATCCCGGCGGGGTGGTCGACCTCTCGATAGGCACGCCCGTCGACCCGGTCCCGGCCGGCATCAGGGACGCACTGGCGTCGGTCTCGGAGATCCCCGGGTACCCGACGACCCACGGCATCCCGGCCCTGCGCGCGGCCGCCATCGCCGCGCTCGGCCGGCGGCACGGGGTCACCGGCATCGAGCCGGACGCCGTGCTGCCGACGATCGGGTCCAAGGAAGCCGTCGCCTGGCTTCCGCGGCTGCTCGGCTTCGGTCCCGGCGACCTCGTGGTCATCCCGGAGCTGGCCTACCCGACGTACGAGGTCGGGGCGCTCCTGGCGGGCGCGTCGATCCTGCGTTCCGACGGCCTGACCGCGCTCGGCCCGCAGAAGCCGGCGATGATCTGGCTGAACTCGCCGTCCAACCCGACCGGCAAGGTGCTCCCGGTCGAGCACCTGCGCAAGGTCGTCGAGTGGGCTCGCGAGCGCGACGTCGTGGTGGTGTCCGACGAGTGCTACCTGGCGTTGGGCTGGGAGACTTCGCCGCTGTCGGTCCTGCACCCGGACGTCTGCGACGGCCGCACGGACGGCCTGGTCGCGGTGCACTCGCTGTCGAAGTCGGCGAACCTGGCCAGCTACCGCGCCGGTTTCCTGACCGGTGACCCGCGCCTGATCGCGCAGCTGCTGGAGATCCGCAAGCACGCGGGCATGATCGTGCCGCGCCCGGTCCAGGAGGCGATGGTCGCCGCCCTGACCGACGACGAGGCATTGGCCGCCCAGCGCGAGCGTTACGCCCGGCGCCGGCTGGCGTTGCGGAAGGCGTTGCAGGACAACGGCTTCCGTGTCGACCACTCCGAGGCCGGGCTGTACCTGTGGGCCACCCGCGACGAGGACGCCCACGCGACGGTGGCGTGGCTCGCCGACCGCGGGATCCTGGTGGCCCCGGGAACGTTCTACGGCCCGAAGGGCGGCAAGCACGTCCGGGTGGCGCTGACCGCGACGGACGAGCGCGTCGACGCCGCCGTGGAGCGGCTCGCCGCCTAGCCGGCCAGCCGGAGCGGCCTCTTCGTCGCGGCGAAGAGGCCGGGTGCCACGTCCTCGGCCATCGCGGTCGCGGACTCCCAGGCCAGCTCGTGCGCCGTGCCGACGCCACCGCGGAAGAGCATGAACCGCGAAAGCCCGGCCGCGCGCAGGGCGGTCAGCTTGTCCCGGACCGTCTCGACCGACCCCACCAGGGCGAACGGGTTCTCGAGGTAGGCCTCGGCCGGGGCTTCGAGTACCGCGCGCAGCCCCGTTTCCTCCCGATCGGCCAAGGCTTCCAGCGAGCTTTCCCCGGGCGCGGCGCCGGCCACGCGGGAAAGGTGGGCCGCCGACGCTTCGATGTGCCGGACAAAACCTTCGCGGACGATTCCGGCCGCTTTCCGGTCGGTTTCGGCGATCACCGTGAAGCAGCTCGCCGTGATGTTCGCCATCGTCAGGTCGTGACCGTTTTCCCGGCCGATTTCCAGGTAGCGGTGCAACCGCGGCAGCATTTTCCCGATGCTCGTCGGCGCCATGCCGCCGGCCGCGGGCGTGATGTTCAGGCCGGTGAACACGCCCCAGCCGCGCCGGGCCGCGGCGGCCAGGGAGCCGTCGCTGGTCGCCGCCACCCAGAGCGGCACGCGGGGCTGAGCCGGCCGCGGCCACTCGGTGACCTTCGCGGTCTCGACGCCGGGGGTGAACGCGGCGGTGGCCGGGGTGAGGTCGGCCCGGGCCACGGGGTGGTCGTAGTCGTTGAGCACGCCGTCGATGAGGTCGTGGGCGGCACGGTCGCCGTGCCGGCCGAGACCCACCTCGAGCCGTCCGCCGGAGAGCACGTCGATCATGGCGAACTGCTCGGCGAGCTGGACCGGGTGGTGCAGCTTTCGTAGAGCTGGACGCCGAGCGCGGGGTCCCATTCTTCGGGCGCCCGCGATCCGGGTGGGCTGTAAGTCAGGTTGTCCCAGTAGACAAATTTGACGATTTCCGGGTTTTCGCCGAGAGTGTTCATGTCGCGGATTCCCCTCGATTCACGGAAATGGATTTGCTTCCATTGTCCGGACCTGAGCGGATCGGTCATCCTCCGTCGTGCCCCGAACGCGGTCAGTAATCCCGGCCGGTGAAGCCCCGGTAGACGAACCGGGTGAGCGCCTCGATCGCTTCCTCGTCGGTCGGTGGGGTCCACCCGGTCGGTACCGGGTCGAGCAGCCACATCTGCGCGAAGCTGTCGACCAGCTGGTACATCATCGAGATCGACATCTCCGTGCTCGCCGGCAGCCGCATCCCGGCCGCCGTGACGTGGGCCAAGTGGCCGTAGAGGTCCGCCGCCTGGCTCGCGCCGAAGCTCGCCAGCGTCCGGGCGAACGCGTCGTTCACCATCGCCGCCTGGCGCAGCGCCTGCATCGTCGACGCGTGCTCCTTGTAGAAGTCCCAGTACTGGGCCACGTGCCAGCGCACCGCCGCCGGGTCGCTGAAGTCCGAGAGGTGGCCCTCGCTCAGCGCGCTTTCGTCGCCTGACGTCGCCAGGTCGGCCAGGAGCGCTTCGAGCAGCTCTTCCTTGCCCGCGAAGTGGTTGTAGAACGACCCCGCGGCGCGGCCCGCCTCGGCGGTGATGTCCGTGATCTTCGTGTTCAGGTAGCCCTTCCGCGCGAACACGCGCCGGGCCGCCGCCTTCAGCGCGGTCTCCGTCTCCGCGGCCTTCTCCTTGCGGTTCACCGCCACCTCCTTGACTCCGGACGCTAGCAGTGTCATTCTGAATCCAGATTCACTGAATTTCAATTCACTGGGAGGACGAGATGGACACACGGGTGCTGATCGCGGGGGCGGGACCGACCGGGCTGACGCTGGCCATCGAGCTGGCGCGGCGCGACGTCGCCGTGCGGATCATCGACAAGGCGGAGACGTTCTTCATGGGCTCGCGCGGCGACGGGCTCCAGCCGCGCACCCTGGAGGTCTTCGAGGACCTCGGCGTGCTCGACGCGGTGTTGGCCGCGGGGGCCGCGCCGGTGCCGATGCAGATCCACGTCGGCGGCGAGGTGGTCGGCGAGCGGATGATGTTCGACCCGGTCGAGCCGACGCCGGACAAGCCGTACCCGACCGGCTGGTTCCTCGGCCAGTCGCAGACCGAGGGCATCCTGCGCGACCGGCTCGCCGAGTTCGGCGTCCACGTCGAGCTCGCGACCGCGCTGACCGGCTTCGAGCCGGAAGCCGACGGCGTCACGGCCACGCTGAGCACCGGCGAGACCGTCCGCGCCGAGTACCTGGTCGGCGCCGACGGCGGCAAGAGCGTCGTGCGCAAGACGCTGGGGATCGCGTTCGAGGGCACCACCGACGACTCGATCCGGATGCTGCTCGGCGACGTCCACGCCGAGGGCCTCGACCGCGGCTTCGGGCACTGGTTCGGCGCGTCGGACGACCCGATGCGCGGCATGATGTTCAGCCCGCTGCCGGGTACGCCGTGGTTCCAGTTCGGCTCGCCGCTCGGCGACGGCGACCTCGAGGTGGAGACGGCGCTGCCCGCCATCCAGGCCCGGCTCGACGCGCTCACCGGCGGCGGGATCACGCTGTCCGACCTGGCCTGGTCGACGGTGTGGCGGCCGAACGTCCGGCTGGCGGCGCGGTTCCGCGACGGCCGGGTCTTCCTGGCCGGCGACTCCGCGCACGTCCACCCGCCGACCGGCGGCCAGGGCCTAAACACCGGCGTCCAGGACGGCTACAACCTGGGCTGGAAGCTCGCGGACGGCTCACCCGAGCTGCTCGACAGCTACGAGATCGAGCGCCGGACCAACGCGGCCCGGGTGCTGGGGATCTCGACGGAGCTGATGCAGAAGTACGCCGACGGCGACGAGGACGCGCACAAGCGCGGCGAGGAGACCCAGCAGCTGGACATCAGTTACCGCGGCGGCCCGCTGTCCCCGGCCGGCACCGGCGCGCTGCGCCCCGGCGACCGCGCCCCGGACTCACCGCTGGTCGACGCGAACGGCAAGCGCGTCCGGCTGTTCGAGCTGTTCCGCGGACCGCACGCGACACGGCTGGTCTTCGGCGACGGCCCGGTGGGCGAGAACGGTTACCGGATCCTGCCCGCGGGCAGCGTCGCGACGGGCCCGGACCTGGTCGACGACGGCGGCCACGCGTACGCGGCCTACGAGGCTCAGGGCGGCCGGACGGTGCTCATCCGGCCGGATGGGTACGTCTGGTCGGTCGACTGATCAGGACATGCCATGAACGACTCTTTCAGGGCGTCGGACGCGATGAACGAGTCGTTCATGACGTCCGGGCTTCGGCGGCGGCAGCTCCGACCTCCCGGCGGGCGAGCGAGCGAGCGAGTCAGGCGTGCAGGGCTTGGGCGGCGTCGTCGACCGCTGCCCAGGAGGTGCGCCAGGTCGCGCGGGCCTCGGCGCGGCGGGCCAGCTCGCGCTCGGCGATCCGGCCGGCGACGAAGCCGACCTCGCCGTCCGCCGTCTCCAGCACCGTGCGCATCCGCTCGGCCGCGATCACCGCGTCCTGGTGGTCGCCGAGCACGGTCTGGAAGTCCCGGGTCGCTTTGATCAGCTTCTTGATCCGCTTGGCCCGCTTCTTCTTCGCCGACGTCTGGGCCAGCTCGGCGGCGTAGCGCAGCTTCTTGCCGTGGATGCGCAGGGCGTGCAGGTCGTCGTCCGGCGGGTCGGCGGGCAGCGCGCGGACGGCCTTGGCGAGCTTGCGGTGCGGCTTCGCCAGCCCGGCGACCAGGTCATGCTGCTCTTCCGTCGCCGCCACCGAACGGTCCCGGGTCAGCAGGCTGACCTCGCGCAGCAGCGTCGAGTAGCGCGCGCTGGACAGGGCCCGGATCAGCCGCCGCTTCGCCCCGGCGCGCTCGGTGACGAACAAGGACACGAGCCGGCGCCCGGGGGCCTGGTCGCGGACCTCGAAGTCGGCGATGACCTCGCGCAGGTGCCCGATCAGGACGTCGTGGTCGCGCACCTCGCCGAGTGACTGGCCGAGCCAGCCCAGCTCCGCGCGCACCGGCTCGGCGCCGTCCCCGACCAGCGCGCCGGACAGCTTCAGCACACTGCGCATCCGCCGCAGGGCGACGCGCATCTGGTGCAGGTCCTCGGGGTCGGCGCCCGAGCGCGTGCCGGGCTCGTACGCGAGCAGGGCGCGGATCTCCCGGTCGAGCTTGGCGCGCACGTGGTGGACCGCCGGATCCGCCGGCCTCGCCTCGACCGGGAGCTCCGGCAAGCCCAGTTCGGCCGGGGTCCGAGGCAACGATTCGGTGGTCACCCCATGAATGGTAAGTGAATTCCGTCGCTCAATCGTTGGCGTGCAGGATCGAGTTCAGCTCGACACCGGACCCCGTCCGCGGCACGACCTCGACCGCGCCGGTGCCCGAGTTGCGGCGGAAGACCGCGCCCGAGACGCCGTTGAGCTCGCGGGCCTTGACGACCTTGCCGTCGACGACGACCTTCGTCCCCGCCGTGACGTACAGGCCGGCCTCGACGACCGAGTCGTCGCCCAGGGAGATCCCGACGCCGCCGTTCGCGCCGATCAGGCAGCGCTCGCCCAGCGAGATCGTCTCCTTGCCACCGCCCGAGAGCGTGCCCATGATCGACGCGCCGCCGCCGACGTCCGAGCCGTCGCCGACGACCACGCCGGCCGAGATCCGGCCTTCGACCATCGACGCGCCGAGCGTGCCGGCGTTGAAGTTCACGAAGCCCTCGTGCATCACCGTCGTGCCGGCCGCCAGGTGCGCGCCGAGCCGGACGCGATCCGCGTCGCCGATCCGGACGCCGGCGGGCAGGACGTAGTCGACCATCCGCGGGAACTTGTCGACGCTGTAGACGGTCACCGCGCCGCGCGAGCGCAGCCGCAGCCGCGTCGTCTCGAAGCCCTCGACCGGGCACGGGCCGTGGTTGGTCCACACGACGTTCGCGAGCAGGCCGAAGATGCCGTCGATGTTCTGGCCGTGCGGGCGGACCAGCCGGTGCGAGAGCAGGTGCAGCCGCAGGTAGATGTCGTGCGTGTCGGCCGGCGCGTCGGCGAGCTTGCCGATCGTGGTGCGGACGGCGACGACCTCGACCCCGCGGTCGGTGTCCGGGCCGAGCAGCGCCGCGGCGGCCTCGCCGAGCAGCTCCTTGGCCTCGTCGGCGCCGAGGCGTTCCGTGCCGGCGGTGCCGCCGTCGGTCAGCTTCGGCTGCGGGTACCAGGTGTCGAGGACCGTCCCGTCGGTCGCGACGGTGGCCAGCCCGACGCCGCTGGCGCCGGTCGTTTCGGGGTTCGGGCTCTGCTCGCTCACGGCCCACACGGTAGTCGAGTGAGCTGGATCAACCCGTCGTGGGCCGGGCGTCGACCTGCTTCTTCAGGCCGGAAAGGGCAGCGGCGACGTCGACCAGCGCCTGCGTGCAGGGGCCTCCCGCGTCGGGCACGGTCGTGCATCCGGCGCTGCGGAACGCCTTGACGGCCGTGTCCAGCTTGTCGGCTTCGGCGACCAGCTGCGGGTCGCGGTCGTCCGCGCGCTTGCGGGCCGTGCCCGGCACGTTGGCGACCTCCGTGACGTACTTCTCGCAGCCCTTAGGCAGCTGGGTGCGCGGGCTCGCGAAGCACTGGTCGGCGGTCAGCGCGTCCAGCTTCGTCGGGAGCGCGTCCGGCCCAGGCTCGCCGCCCTGCTTGGGGGTCGGGCCCGCTTCGTTGCCGCAGCCGGACAGAACCAGGACCAGCAACGCGCCGCCCACGGCGACCGGGAACCTACGCACACCCCCACGGTAGCGTGCCGGGCATGAGCCTCGACCTGCACGCCGACCCCGTCGACCTGACCGCCGCGCTCGTGGACGTCTTCAGCGTCTCCGGCAGCGAGGCCGAGCTGGCGACGCTGGTGCAGGACGCGCTGGAGAAGCAGGCACCGCACCTCGAGGTGATCCGCAACGGCGACGCGGTCCTCGCGCGCACGAACCTCGGCCGCGCGTCGCGGGTCGTGCTCGCCGGGCACCTGGACACCGTGCCGGAGAACGGCAACCTGCCTTCCCGGCGCGAAGGCTCCGGCGCCGACGAGATCCTGCACGGGCTCGGCACGGTCGACATGAAGAGCGGCGACGCGGTGTTCCTGCACCTCGCGGCGACGCTGCCGGAGCCGAAGCACGACATCACCTTCGTCTTCTACGACAACGAAGAGGTCGAAGCGGTCAAGAACGGCCTCGGGCGGATCGAGCGCGAGCAGCCGGAGTGGCTGGCGGGCGACCTGGCGATCGTCGGCGAGCCGTCGAACGGCGTGATCGAGGCCGGCTGCCAGGGCACGATGCGCGTCGAGCTGCGGCTTTCCGGCAAGCGCGCGCACACCGCGCGGGCGTGGATGGGGGAGAACGCGATCCACGCGCTGGCCGAGCCCCTGCGGCGGCTGGCGGAGTACGCGCCGCGGGTCGTCGACATCGACGGGCTCACCTACCGCGAAGGCCTGCAGGCGACGTCGATCAGCGGTGGCGTGGCGGGCAACGTGGTCCCGGACGCGGCGGTGCTGACGGTGAACCACCGCTTCGCGCCGGACCGAGACCCGGCGGCCGCCGAGCGTCACCTGCGCGAGGTGTTCGACGGCTACGAACTGTCCGTTGTGGACCTTTCACCGGGAGCACTGCCGGGCTTGTCGGCCCCGGCGGCGGCCGAGCTGGTGGCGGCGGCGGGCGGTCGCGCGGCGGCGAAGCTGGGTTGGACGGACGTGGCGCGCTTCGCGGCGCTGGGGATGCCGGCGGTGAACTTCGGCCCGGGCAACCCGACGCTGGCGCACACGAAGCAGGAGAACCTCCACACGGCGGAGATCCGCCAGGTGACCGAGGTCCTGCGCAAGTTCCTGAGCTGAGAGCGCCCCAATGTGGCCTTCGGTGCGCTCAACGCACCGAAGGGCCCCTTGGGTGCGTTGAACGCAACCAAGGCCACATTGGGGCGCAGTGGCGACCGTCACACTCGCGCCTGGTGAGCTGCGATGACACCCTGGTGCGCGATACCGGTGGCCGGAGCGTGCAACTTTTCCCCGGCGGGAGCCGTATTCCCTGGTGAAGCCGCATGTTCGGGAGGACCCATGCCGAAAACCGCGAGACGGGCCGCGGCCGTCGCCGTGCTCGCCCTGGCGGTCATCGGTGCTCTGACCGCCTGTGAGCAGCAGCCCGTCGCCGCGCCGGCCGCCGGTCCGATCGTCACCGCCATCGGGGACGCCACCTCGCTGCCGCCGCCACCCGAAGCGCGCGAGCCCGTCACCCAGTCCGCGCCCGTCGAGGTCGCCGTCACGTTCCCGCGCACCGGCTCCGGCCAGTGGATGTTCACCCCCGGCAGCGACGAGGTCGCCGGCACCCAGGGCCGCCTGATGCGCTACCGGATCGCGCTCGAGACCGACATCGACGGCGTCGGGCCGGCCGCGTTCGCCAAGAGCATCCGCGGCATCCTCGGCGACCCGCGCGGCTGGACCGGCGGTGGCGAGTGGCGGCTGCAGCAGGTCGGGCCCGAGGACAGCGCCGACTTCACGATCTACCTGGCGACGCCCGCCAGCCGCGACAAGCTGTGCGGCGGCACCCCGGACAGCTACACGTCCTGCCGCAACGGCAGCAACGTCGTGCTCAACGTCGCCCGGTGGGCCAACGCCGTCCCGAACTACGGCGCCTCACTGGACGTCTACCGCCAGTACATGGTCACCCACGAGACCGGGCACCGGCTCGGCCACGGCCACGAGCTGTGCCCGGGCGCGGGCCGGCCGGCGCCGGTGATGGAGCAGCAGACGCTCGGGCTGCACGGCTGCGTCCCGAACCCCTGGCCGTTCCCGAACGGCCGCGAGTACGCGGGCCCGTCGGGCGAGTACGACGACCCGATCCCGGCCGGCGACTCCTAGCGGCCCTGCAACGACTTGACGTTGTCGCCGAACGTCCAGCCCTTCGAGCCGTCCCAGTTGATCGACCAGTCCATCAGGCCCTTCAGCCCCGGAACCGACCGCCACGCCTGGGAAACCAGGCTCGTCGCCATGTAGCCGCCACCGGCGCCGGGCTGGGCCGGCAAGCCCGGGACCTGCTTGTCGTACGGCACGCGGATCGTCGTGCCCTGCACGACCAGGCCCTGGTTCAGGCACTGCGTCTGGACCGTGAAGCCCTGCACCGTCCCGGCCTGGTACGAATCGCCGGAGCAGCCGTACATCGAGCCGTTGTAGTACTGCATGTTCAGCCACCACAGCCGGCCGTTGTCGGCGTACTTCTTGATGATCGGCAGGTACGCGCCCCAGATCGAGCCGTAGGTGATGCTGCCGCCGGTGACGTACGCGGTCTCCGGCGCCATCGTCAGCCCGAAGTTCGACGGCATCTGCGCGAGCACGCCGTCGATGATCCGGATCAGGTTGGACTGCGACGCCGACAGCGTCTTGATGTTGCCGCTGCCGGTGAGGCCGGTCTCGATGTCGATGTCGATCCCGTCGAAGTTGTATGCCTTCAGGATCGGCACGACCGTTGCGACGAACTTGTCGGCCACGGCGCTGGATGACAGGTCTATACCAGCGGCCGCGCCGCCGATCGACATCAGGAGCGTCGCCCCCGCGGCCTTCGCCGCGCACATCTCGGTGGGCGTGGACACCTTGACGCCGGCGTCCATCCCGTTCTCCCACAGCACGGTCCCGTCGGACCGGATCACCGGGAAGGCGGCGTTGATGACGTTGTAGCCGTGCTGGGCCATGCGGCTGTCGGTGATGGGTACCCAGCCCATCCCCGGGTGGACGCCGTTGGCGGCGCCGTCCCAGTTCTCCCAGTAGCCCTGGAGGACCTTGCCGGCGGGCCGGGATTTCACCGCGCACGTGTCGGCCGGCACCGCCCCCTGCGCGGGGGCCGACACGAGCAGCGGGACGGCCAGCACCGCAGCCAGAAGGGTTCCGAACAAGCGGGTTCTGCGACCGGACATACCGGCTCCCATCGTCGTTGAGGGCGAACGCGGCGTGTCCGTCCACGATAGGGACCCGGGGAAAGCACTGACTACCTACGAACGGGTGGTCTAGACAACCGGGGGCGCTCCGGCGAGGAGCGCCCCCGGTCGCGGCTCAGACGGTCAGCGTCCAGGAGGACAGGTAACCGGTGTCGGCCGGGCCGACGTCACGCAGCCGCAGCTGCCACGCACCGTTCGCGGCCTCCGAAGAAGCGTTGACGGTGTAGGTGGTGTCGAGGTTCGGCGTCGAGTCGCTGCTGGAGTTCTTCAGCCGGTACGCCGTGCCGTCCGGGGCGACGAGGTCGAGGACCAGGTCACCGCGGTAGGTGTGGGTGATGTGCACCTCGACCTTGGTGGCGTTGGACGCGCTGCGCGCGCAGCCGCCGACGGTCGCGGTGCTGTTCACCGCGGCACCCGGGTAGTCCGGGATGGTCAGCCGGGTCCCGTTGGTCACCGGCGCGCACGACGAAGTGCCGACACCGAGCGAGAACGACGCGGTGTGGTCGACGCTCGCGCCGTCGGCCGTCACGGTGATCGGGAAGGTGCCGGTCGGAGTCGACGACGTGGTCGCGATGGTCAACGTCGAGGAGCCGCCCGACTGGACGGTGGCCGGGCTGAACGACGCCGTCGCGCCCGAGGGCAGGCCCGAAGCCGACAGCGAGATGGACTGCGCGCTGCCGGACGTCGTCGCGGTGCTCACCGCGACCTGCAGCGACTGTCCGGGTTGGACGGTCCCGGCGGTCGGGTTCAGGTTCACCGAGAAGTCGTTGCCCTGCGTCGTGGCGACGGCCAGCTTCCAGAGCGCGTACCCGATCGCGTCGGAGTTCTTCTCCAGCGGGGTGTCCGGGATGTTCGACGTCGTGTCGCACGCGCGGTGGTAGCAGTTGTCGAACGCCGCACCCGCGGTGCCGCCCCACTTCTGGGCCTGCGAAGAGCTCTTGATGTCGCCGGCGCCGGTGGCCAGGCCGCCGACCGGGATGCCCGCGCTCTTGAAGGACGCGTGGTCGGACCGGCCGTCGCCTTCGCTGTCGCCCTCGGTCTGGATGCCGATCGAGGAGAAGTATTCGTCGAAGATCGCCTTGACCGAAGCGACGTCGTCGTAGACGAAGTAGCCCCAGTTCTTGGAGCCGATCATGTCGAAGTTGAGGTAGGTCTTGATCTTCGTGCGCTCGCTGCTCGGCAGGTTGTTCACGTAGTACTTGGAGCCGACCAGGCCGGACTCTTCGTCGGCCCACCAGCCGAAGCGGACGCGCTTGGCCATCGCCGGGTTGGTGCGGGCCAGCGTCAGCGCGGTCTCGAGGATCGACGCGCTGCCGGAGCCGTTGTCGTTGATGCCGGGGCCGGCGCTCACGCTGTCGAGGTGCGCGCCCAGCATGATGACCTGGCTGGCGTCACCCTGCGGCCACTCCGCGATCAGGTTCTGCGACTGCCCGATGCAGCTGGTGCACGTCTGCCGCGTCGTGGTGTACCCGGCGTTCTTGAGCAGGTTTTCCACGTAGGTCACGGAAGCCGCGTAACCTGCGCCGCGCGGCGAACGCGTCCCGCCGTTGTTGTTGGCGATGGTCTGCAGCTGGTTGAGGTGGGTCTTGATGTTGGCCAGCGAGATGTCCGGCGCGGCGAGCGCTGTGGCCGGCGCAGCTGTAGCCGCGGGCGCACTGACGACGCCCAAAACGGCGGCGAGGGCGGTGACCCCGGCGCCGAGTCTGGTCTTCCACTTCATGGCGGTGATTTCCTTCGGTGGGGGTTGGGGAGAACCGCCGTGAAGGACTCCTTACCGGCTCTTGAGGCCGGTAAGGAGTCCTTCACGGATTTGGGACTAGACGGTCAACGTCCAGGAGGACAGGTAACCGGTGTCGGCGGGGCCGACGTCTCGGATGCGGAGCTGCCACGCGCCGTTCCCGGCTTCCGAAGAAGCGTTCACGGTGTAGGTGGTGTTGATGTTCGGCGTCGAGCTGCTGCTGGAGTTCTTCAGCCGGTAGGCGGTGCCGTCCGGCGCGACCAGGTCGAGGACCAGGTCACCGCTGTAGGTGTGGGTGATGTGCACCTCGACCTTGGTGGCGTTGGACGCGTTGCGCGCGCAGCCGCTGACGGTGCTGGTGCTGCTGACCGCGCTCGCCGGGTAGTCCGGGATGTTCAAGCGGGTCGAGTTGGTCACCGGCGCGCACGATCCGGTGGTACCGACGGTGAGCGAGTACGACGCCGTGTGGTCCGTGCTGGCCCCGTCGGCGGTGACGGTGATCGGGAAGCTGCCGGTCGGGGTCGACGACGTGGTCGCGATGGTCAGCGTCGAGGAGCCGCCCGACTGGACGGTCGCCGGGCTGAACGACGCGGTCGCGCCGGCGGGCAGGCCCGAAGCGGACAGCGTGATCGACTGCGCCGCGCCGGAGGTGATCGCGGTGCTGACGGTCGTGGTGGTCGAGCCACCCGGCTGCACGGAACCCGAAGCCGGGTTCAGCGCGACGGAGAAGTCCGGCCCGCCGCCGCTGCACGAGGTGGGCTCACCGCTGACCGTGGTGACGGAGATGGCGTCCCACGCGGCCTTGGTGGCGTTGTACTCGGTGCAGCTGCCCGGGTAGAGGGCGATCGCGGCTTCGAGGGTCGCCTTGCGGGCGGCCTTGTGGTTCCACGACGAGGTCTTCTTCAGCAGGCCGTTGTAGAAGATCTTGCCGGCCTTCTGGATGCCGATGCCGGTGACGGTCGAGCTGTTGCAGGTCGGGCTGGCCGGCTTGCCGCCACCCGGGTTCGAGCCCTCGGCGAGGAGGTAGAACCAGTGGTTCTGCGGGCCGGCCGCGGCGTGCACCTCGGTGCTCGGGATCGACGACGAGTAGCAGTTCGGGTCGCCGACCTTCGACGGCTGGTACATGTAGCGGATCGGGCCCTGGCCGACCAGGTTGACGCCCTCGCCGACCTCGTAGTCCGGCGTGTCCTTGGCGTTGTTCGCGTACGCCTCGGTCAGCGCGCCGAAGATGTCGCCGGTCGACTCGTTCATGCCGCCGTTCTCGTTGCCGGAACCGGCACCGCCCGGGGTGAACTGGAAGATGCCGTGGCCGAACTCGTGGCCGACGACGTCGATCGAGGTGGCCTGGCGCTGGTTGTCCTGCGAGTGCCCGAAGTGGGTCGAGGATCCGTTCCAGTAGGCGTTGACGTCGTTGAGGCCGACGCTCGCGGGGTAACCGGTGCCGCTGCCGTTGATGCCGTTGCGGCCCAGCCACTCCGAGAGCATCTTCCACTCGGTCTGGACGCTGAAGAGCACGTCGACGCAGCCGGTCTCGAGGTCCGTGCCGGAGCCGTTGCCCCACGCGTTGTCGGTGCCGCTGTAGACGGAACCGCCTTCACGGCCGCAGCTGATGCCGGTGCGGCCCGGGTCGCGCAGCGTGTAGGTGCTGCCGGACTGCGTCGTGTCGATGGAGACGTTGCCGACGTAGTAGCTGTTGCCCGTGCCTGCGACGTTCACCGTGCTGGGCTGGGCCTGGCTCTTGACGCCCGAAGCGAACGTCTTGACGTCGTCCCGCTTGTCGAGGATCGCGCCGGTCGCGGCGTCGACGAAGACGTGCAGGTTGCTCGGCGCCGTGGCGGTGCGCCCGGCGACGACGACCTCGTAGGCCAGCTTCGGGCTCGCCCCGGCCAGCACGACCTTCTCCGGCGTGCTCACACTGTCCACAGTGGCCAGTTGAGCGCGCGCGGTGGCCGCGGCCTTCGCGGCGTCGAGGGCGGCCTGCGTCCCGACGGTGATGGCCGCGGTCTCGGCGGCGCTGGTGCCGTGGACGCGCCCGGCCCCGTCGGCGACGACGACCGCGTCCCCGCCCACGACCCGCAGGCCCTGGTAGGTCCGCTGGTAGGCGCCGTAGAAGAGGCCACCGCCGCCGGCGGTGAGGCCGACGCGTTGGAACGATTCGGCGGGGCCGCGCTTGAGCGCGTCGAGCCCGCTCGCGGCGGCCTGGTCGGCGGCGCGGGCGGCGGCCACGTCCGGTGCGGCGGGCTGGGCCGCCGGTGTCGCGCTGGCCGGTGCTACCGGCAGCGCGAGTGTCATGGCGAGCCCGGCGGCGGCCGCCAAGCCCGTTCTGAACCCACGATGGGTCATCGAGGTCTTCCTTCCACGAAGGCAGGACGATGGGAGCGGTGCGGGGAAAAGGGGGACGTGTCCGGCGTGCTAACAGGAGGTATGCGTCCGGACGCATCCGAGTAAAGGATCAGGGCATCGGGGCGTCAATGCGCCGAACGGACCAACGCCGCGTTCCGGATTCGGCGGTCAATTCGTACAAACCCCGCCCGTGCAGGGGATTCACCGCGCATTCCGCACCGGAACGACTTTCGTAGGGACTGTCCCGGACACCATCCGAACGCCGGAAGATCTCGATCAACGGGAATCGTTAGTACTGCTCAGGAAACGTTGTCGCAGCGGGATCAATCCGCGTCAGTCGGCTTCGGCGCCCAGCGCGATGAGCCCGTTCCGCAGCACGTCCGCGGCTTCGGCCTGCCGTCCGGTTTCGCCGAGCAGCTCGCTCAACGGCCGTAGCGCCCGCACCAGGACTCCGCGCGCCCCGAGCCCGGTGGCCAGCTCGACCGCCGCCCGCAGGTACTCCGCCGCGCCCCGGGCGTCACCCCGCGCCCGGGCCAGCGACCCGAGCTGCAACCGGAGCTCCGCCGCCAGCGCCGTGCCCGCCACGACGGCCGGGCGGACCTGGTCGAGCAGTGCGCCCGCCGTCTCCAGCCGGCCCGCCGCCAGGTACTCCGAGGCCAGCTCGACCGTGATCGCCGGGACGTCGTCCGGCCACGCCGTCTCCCGCGCCGCGCCGAGGTCGGCCAGCGCGCCCTCGACGTCGCCCGCGCGGCCGCGGACCCGGGCCCTGGCCAGCAGGCAGTGCGCCATCGCCGGGTGCAGGGCCCGTTCCTGCATCAGGTCGTACGCCGCGGCGGCCGACGCGGCGGCGTCGGCGAACCGGTCCGCCGCCAGGTGGCTGCGGCACACCTCGACGTGGCTGCGGGTCAGCTCGGCCAGCACCGCCGGGCCACCCCGGGTGAGCCGCAGCGCCGACTCGGCGTACTCCGCGGCCCGCTCCAGGTCGCCTTGACGCAGGTGCCGCTCGGCCAGGCACGCCCGCAGCGTCAGCAGCATCGACGGCTGCGGGTAGCCGTCGCGCAGGAGCTCCGCGTGCGCGGTTTCCAGCAGGTGCAAGGAATACTGCGCCTCGCCCCAGTCACTCAGCACCGCCGCGCGCAGGGGCACGACCATCGCCCGCACCGGTGGCGGCTCGCCCGACAACGTCGTCTCCGCCTCCGCGACGTACTTCGTGCGGACGTCGCCGGAGGAGTACCCGGCCAGCCACAGCAGGGCGATGCCCGCCTGCCGCGGCCGGTCCAGCCGTTCGGCGCGGCGCCGGATCCGCTGCATCCGCGGGGTCGCGCGGCGGGCGTCGCCGGCCAGGAACCGGTCCGCCGTCTCGATCAGCTCGAGGTCCAGCTCCAGCAGCTCGCGGGGTGAGCTGCCGCCGAGCAGCTCGTCGGGGTCGATGCCGAGCTGCTGGGCGAAGAACCGCAGCGCGTCGCCCGACGGCGTCCGCGCGCCGGTCTCGACCGACGACACGTACGCCGCGGAGTACTGCGGCCCGGCCAGTTCGCGCTGCGTGAGCCCGCGCTCGGTGCGCAGCTCACGCAGGCGTTCACCGACGCTGTCGCTCACTCAGCCCGCCTTTCCACCGGTTCAGGGTAGGCCGCGTGGCGGCGGGGGAGTCGCCCGCCGCCGCGCGACCGTGATCAGCAGGCGCCGCCGTCGCTCCACACGGCCCACGAGGTGGGCGCGCCGGGCTCGGCACCGGTCGAGTACCACAGCGACGTCCACTTGTGACCGTTGTGGCCGACGACGTCGTTGGGCACGTAGGCCTTCGCGGAGTCCCACTCGCCGAGCCCGTCGCAGCCGGTCGGCGGGGTGCCGGTGCCGACGGTGAGCGAGAACTGCGCGGTGTGGTCGGCGTCGGTGCCGTCGCCGGTGACCGTCACCTGGCTGGTGCCCTCCGGCGTGGTCGCCGAGGTGGTGATGGTCAGCGTCGAGGTGCCGCCGGACTGGACGCTCGCCGGGCTGAAGGTCGCCTTGGCGCCTTCGGGCAGGCCGGTCGCCTGCAGCGCCACGGTCTGGGCGTTGCCGGAGGTGATCCGGGTGGTCACCGTGGTGGTCGCGGTCTGTCCCGGTTGGACGGACGCGGACGTCGGCGACAGCGTCAGCGAGTAGTCGTTGCCGGCCGGCGGCTGGCCGCTGCAGGTCGGCTCACCGCTGACGGCGGGCACGCTCACCGCGTCCCACGCGGCCTTGGTGGCGGTGAACTCGGTGCAGCTGCCGGGGAAGAGCGCGATCGCGGCTTCGAGCGTGGCCTTGCGGGCCGTGCGGTGGTTCCACGACGACGTCTTCTTCAGCAGTCCGTTGTAGAAGATCTTGCCGGCCTTCTGGATGCCGATGCCGGTGACGGTGGAGCCGTTGCACGTCGGGCTGGCCGGCGAGGCGTTGCTGCCCTGGGAAAGCAGGTAGAACCAGTGGTTCTGCGGGCCCGCGGCGGCGTGCACCTCGGTGCTCGGGATCTGCGCCGAGTAGCAGTTCGGGTCGCCGACCTGCGACGGGTTGTACATGTAGCGGATCGGGCCCTGGCCGACGAGGTTGACGCCCTCGCCGACGGTGAAGTCCGGGGTGTCCTTCGGGTTGTTGGCGTAGTACTCGGTCAGCGCGCCGAAGATGTCGCCGGTGGACTCGTTGAGCCCGCCGTTCTCGTTGCCCGAGCCGGCGCCGCCCGGGGTGGTCTGGAAGATCGCGTGCCCGAACTCGTGGCCGACGACGTCCATCGGCGTCGCCTGGCGGCGGTTGTCCTGAGAGTGCCCGAAGTGGGTCGAGGAGCCGTCCCAGTAGGCGTTGACGTCGTTGAGGCCGACGCTCGCGCGGAAGCCGCCGCCCGCGCCGTCGATGCCGTTGCGGCCCAGCCACTCGCCGAGCATCTTCCACTCCGTCTGGACGCTGTAGAGTGTGTCGACGCAGCCGGTCTCGAGGTCGGTGCCGGAGCCGGTGCCCCAGGTGTTGGTGCTCTTCGTGAAGATCGAGCCGCCTTCGCGGCCGCAGCTGATGCCGCGGCGGGCCGGGTCGGTCATCGAGTACGAGCTGCCGGAGCCGGACGTGTCGATCGAGACGGTCCCGGCGTAGTAGGAGTTGCCGGTGCCTGCTTCGCGCACGTCGTCGCGGGTATCGAGGACGGCGCCGGTCGCGCTGTCGACGAAGACGTGCAGCTTGGTCGGGGTGGTCTTCGTGTGGCCGGAGACGACGACCTCGTAGGCGAGCTTCGGGGCGTCTCCGGCGAGCACGACGAGCTTCGGGGTGGTGACGCTGTCTACTGTGGACACCTTGGCGGTGGCGATCTTTGTTGCCTGGCTGGCGTTGAGCGTGGCCTGGGTTCCGACGGTGATCGGCGCGGTCTTGGCGGCTTCGGTGCCGCGGACGCGCCCGGCCCCGTCGGCGACGACGACCGCGTCCCCGCCGACGACCGGCAGGCCGTGGTAGGTGCGCTGGTAGGAGGCGTAGTAGAGCCCGCCGCCACCCGGGGTGACGCCGGTGCGGACGAAGGCCTCCCCGGCGCCCTTGGCGAGCCGGTCGGCGCCGCTGAGGGCGGCCTGGTCGGCGGCGCGGGCGGCGAGCGCCTCGGGCGGGGTGGCGGCGGGGGTACCGGGAGTGGCGGTGGCCGGGATCGCCGGCACCGCGAAGGTCAGGGCGAGGCCGGCGATCGCCGCCAGCCCTCGTGGGGATCTCATGGGGAACCTTTCCGGGGACACGGGGAGTGTGCCCGGCGGAATAACTGGTGTTATTGAGCCGGACGCGTCCGAGTAAAGGTTCCGGTCGTCCGCCGGTCAATGGGCCGAACGGCCTAGTGGAAGGCCTCGAAGATCACGACGTTCCGCGGGAAAGCCCAGGAAACACGCCGGTTGCTGACTGGTCTGAACCAATTCACCAACTTTGGTAGGAAACTTCCGCAACCCGGACCACCACACCCGCAGGTCCGCCGTGTCGACCCTCCGTGTCAGGTGTCGGGGGTGGCTGCCGAGTCGAGGCCGTCCAGGTAGGCCTTGATCGCCTCGTCGAGATGACCACGTTGTCGGAGCACGTCACCCAGGCGCAGGGACGTCGAGACCGCCGCGCCGTGCAGGGACGCCCGGGTCTGGATCTCCGCCGCTTCGCGCAGGAGGCGCGTCGCCTCGGGAAGGTCGCCGCGCGACTGCGCGATCTGGCCCAGCAGGCCCGTCGCCTCGCCCAGGGACTCCACGTCGCGGGCCAGCAGCGGCCAGACGTCCGATACGAGCGCGGCCGCCTCGGCGGGCGCCCCCTGGCGCAGCCGGACCTCGGCCAGTTCCAGGGTCGCCCCCGCGACGCCTTCCTCCGCGCCGATCGCCGCCAGCTGGTCGCGGGCCGACGTCAGTTCCGCGCGTGCCTCGTCCAGCCGGCCCAGTCTGCGCAGCAGATACCCGCGCGCCCAGCGGCAGCGGGCCGCGTCGCGGTCGAAGCCGACCGACGCGAACAGGCGGCACGCCTCGATCAGGTCCTGCTCGGCCCGCTCGGACTGCCCGGTCGCCTGCCACACCTGCGACGCCTGCCGGTGGAACCGCGCGACGAAGTCCGGTCGCGAAGCCGCGCGGGCCAGCCGAAGGCCGTCGAGCGCCGCGCGGTGGGCCCGGTGCAGCCCGCCCATCTCCATCAGCGGGTGGATCAACGCGCTGAGCAGGCACAACTCGGCATCGGGGTCGAGATCCGGGGAAGTCAGCGCCGATTCGACGCGGGCGATCGCCGCACCCGCGTCGCCGCTCAGGTACCGGCAGCCCGACCAGCGGTGCACGATCATCGCCCGCAGCCACGGCGGCGCCGCTTCGCTCAGTTCCGAAGCGTGCTCCAGGTCCTTCTGTGCACCTTCGACGTCGAACAGCTGCCACTTCACCTCGGCGAGGCAGAACCGCGCGTAGCACTCGACGTCGTCGAGGCGGTAGCCCGCGGCCTGCTTCCCGACGGCGGCGAACCGTTCTTCCGCCAGAGCGACCCGGCCCTGTTCGAGGTCGCGGTAGCCCTCGTCGAGGGACGTGCGCAGCTCGTCGGCGACGCCCGGGGGACGGCCGAACCGCAGGTCGTCGGCGGTCAGGCCGAGCCGTCCGGCCAGGTAGGCCAGCATCTCCTCCGACGGCGGCCGGCTGCCGGTCTCGACCTTCGCCAGGAACCCGCGGTCGTAGCCCGGCTCCGCCAGCTCGCGCTGGGTCCAGCCCCGGCCGGTGCGCAACCGCCGGATCCGCGCGCCGAGCGGTTCGGTCATCTCCCCACGGTAGGTCATCGGCGCGGTCGTCGCGGAAACGGACATATTGACGCCCCGCCCGCGCCGGGATAGCGTTCTCGCGCTAAATAGGAAACTTTCCTAACAAAGTGGAGGGCGACCATGCGCCTGCTTCCCCTCGCGACGGCGGTCGCGCTCGCCGTCCCGCTCGCCGCGACCCCGGCCGAAGCGGCCGCCGCTCCGGCGGAGGTGCGCGTGGACCAAGTCGGCTACGCGCTGGGCGAGGCGAAGCACGCGTACCTGCTCGGTGGCGCCCCGGGGAAGTTCGCCGTCGTCGACGAGCGCGGCCGCACCGTCCGGGAAGGCCGCACCGGCGAAAGTCTCGGATCCTGGAACGCGAGGTACGCCAAGGTGTTCGACCTCGACCTGTCTACTGTGGACCGGCCGGGCACCTACCGCGTCAAGGCCGCGGGCGCGACGTCGCCGCCGTTCCGGATCGACACCGCGAGAAGGCTGTTCCGCCCGCTCGTACGCGCCACCACCGAGTTCTTCCAGGCCCAGCGCGACGGCCACGACGTCGTCCCCGGCCGTCTCGACCGCAAGCCCTCGCACCTCGCGGACGAGCGGGCCACCGTCTACGCCGAGCCGAAGTTCGCCGGCGAGGGCGGCGACGAAATCGTCGAACCGCTCAAGCCCCAGGGCGGCCCGGTCGACGTCGAAGGCGGCTGGGTCGACGCGGGCGACTTCGTCAAGTTCACCTCCAACACGGCGTACTCGCTGGCCGAACTGGGTTTCGTGCTGCGTGACGACCCCGACCCGGTGCTGGCGAAGGAGGTCCGCTTCGGCCTCGACTGGCTCGACAAGATGTGGGACGGCCGGACGAAGACCCTCTACGCCCAGGTCGGCATCGGCACCGGCAGCGAGGAGTTCGGCTTCCTCGGCGACCACGACGTCTGGCGCAGCCCGCAGGACGACGACGCGCTCGACGTCAAACCCGGCGACCCCGCCTACTTCGTCAAGTACCGCCCGGTGTTCCCGGCGGCCCCCGCGGGCGCGCCGCTCTCCCCGAACCTCGCCGGGCGAGTCGCCGCCGCCTTCGCGCTCGGCGCGCAGGTGCAGGCCCACCGCGACCCGCGCCTGGCCCGGCACTACCTGAGCGAGGCCGCGGCCGTGTTCGCCCAGGCCAAGACGGCGGACGTCGGCGAGCTCGTCAGCGCGTTCCCGCACGCCTACTACCCGGAGTCGTCCTGGGAGGACGACCTGGAACTGGGCGCGACGCAGCTCGCGCTGGCCGCCCGCAAGCTCGGAGACCCGCGTGCGAACGGCTGGGCCCGCGACGCGGCGAAGTGGGCGAAGGCGTACATCGGCAGCGACGACACGAGCACGTTGAACCTCTACGACACCAGCGCACTCGCCCACGCCGACCTCGCCGTCCTGCTGCGGACCGGGGTCCCCGGCGCCGCGCTCGGCGTCCGTGAGCTGGCCGAGGACCTGCGGCGGCAGCTGGACGCCGGAGTCGAGTCCGCGAAGAAGAGTCCATTCCGGACCGCCGTCGACGTCACCGACTTCGACGCCGCCAGCAAGAGCTTCGGCTTCGCGGCCACCGCCCGGCTCTACCAGCGCGTCACCGGAGACACCCGCTATGCGGCCTTCGGCACGCAGCAGCGTGACTTCACGCTCGGCGCGAACGCCTGGGGAGTGTCGCTCGTGGTCGGCGCCGGCACGACGTTCCCGCAATGTCCGCACCACCAGGCCGCGAACCTCGCCGGACCTTCGAAAGTGCTGTACGGCGCGGTCGTCAACGGCCCGAACGGCGCGGACAACTTCGCCGATCTGCCGTTCCCCGCGGGCGCCAAGGAATGCACCCGTCCGTATGAATCCTTCGACGGGCAAGGAAGTCGCTACGCGGACGACCTGAGTTCATGGCCCAGCAACGAGCCCGCCATCGACTTCACCTCCACCGCCCTCTTGGCATTTTCGCTGGCGGGCAGGTCGTAGCATGGCCGGGTGAGCGAACAGTCTGAATTCCCCGACGGCCAGTACCCCGAGCGTCCGGTCGAGCGCCAGAAGGGCCCGGTCGTGCTGCGTGGCGACCGCCGTGACCAGGGCAGCACGACCGACCAGCGGCTGCTCGACTCGCGCGGGCCCACCGACTGGGTGCACACCGACCCGTGGCGCGTGCTCCGGATCCAGGCCGAGTTCGTCGAGGGGTTCGGCGCGCTCGCCGAGGTCCCGCGCGCGGTCACGGTGTTCGGCTCGGCGCGCACCAAGCGCGATCACCCGGAGTACGAGCTCGGCCGCAAGATCGGCGAGGCGCTGGCCAACGCCGGGTTCGCCGTGATGACCGGCGGTGGCCCTGGCGCGATGGAGGCGGTCAACCGCGGCGCGGCCGAGGCCGGCGGCTTCTCCGTCGGGCTGGGCATCGAGCTGCCGTTCGAGCAGGGCCTGAACCCGTGGGTCGACCTGGGCGTCAACTTCCGGTACTTCTTCGCCCGCAAGACGATGTTCATCAAGTATTCGCAGGCCTTCATCTGCCTGCCCGGCGGCTTCGGCACGCTCGACGAGCTGTTCGAGGCGCTGACGCTGGTGCAGACCAAGAAGGTCACGAAGTTCCCGGTGGTGCTGTTCGGCAGCGAGTACTGGGGCGGGCTGTACGACTGGATCGCCAAGACCGTGCAGGCCGAGGGCAAGGTCAGCCCGCACGACCTGGACCTGCTGCACGTCACCGACGACATCGACGACGCCGTCCGCGTGGTGCAGGAGTCCTACCAGGCCTGGGAGGACACGCACTGATGAGCCGGATCTGTGTTTTCTGCGGTTCGTCCATGGGCTTTTCGCCGCGTTACGCCGAGCAGGCGGCCGCGCTCGGCAAGCTGCTGGCCCAGCGCGGCATCGGCCTGGTCTACGGCGGCGCGAGCGTCGGCACGATGGGCGTCGTCGCCGACGCGGCCCTGGCCGCGGGCGGCGAAGTGATCGGCGTGATCCCCGAGGCGCTCTCGTCGGTCGAGATCTCGCACGCGGGGCTGTCGGAGCTGCACGTCGTGAAGGACATGCACGAGCGCAAGGCCAAGATGGCGGCGCTGTCCGACGGCTTCCTGGCCCTCCCGGGCGGCGCGGGCACGCTGGAGGAGCTGTTCGAGGTCTGGACGTGGGCCCAGCTCGGCCTGCACGGCAAGCCCATCGGCCTGGTCGACGTCGACGGGTACTACGGGCCGCTGGTGGCCTTCGCCGACCACATGGTGACCGAGGGGTTCGTCAAGCCGGAGTACCGGCAGCTGCTGATGACCGACGCCGACCCGGCGGTGCTGCTGGACAAGTTCGCGACGTACGAACCGCCGGCCCCGCCGAAGTGGGCGAAGGAGCCACCAGGCATCTAGGGCTGAAGCGCCCCAATGTGGCCTTCGGTGCGTCCAACGCACCCAAGGGCCCCTTGGGTGCGTCAGACGCAACCAAGGCCACATTGGGGCGCTTGACGCTAGCGGTCCGCGGTCGCGCGCCCGGCCTCGGCGACCGCGGTACTGGCCCGGACGAACGCGGCCACCGCGCGCGACCGCGTCCGGTCGGGCCAGGCCAGCAGGACGCCGGTCCGGGGCGCGTCGAGCACCGGCACGCACGCCACGTCCGCCCGGACGTGGCGCCGGGCCGACTCCGGGACCACCGCCACCACCTGGCCCAGCGCCACCAGCTGCAGCAGCTGACCGGGGTCGCGCACCTCGGGACCGCGCACGTCGCTGCCGGGCCAGCGGGGGAACGGCTCGCCGTCGAGGTCGGCGAGGACCAGGGCCGCCCGGCCGGCCAGCCGGTGGCCGCGGGCGAGCATCGCCACCTGGTCCTGCTCCAGCAGCAGCTCGGTGTCGAACCCCGCGACGTCGTCGTGCGGGGCGTGCAGGAACGCCAGGTCGACGCGGCCGTCGCGCAGCATCCGAGCCTGCTCGCCGATCCCGCCCACGACGACTTCGACCTCGACGGCGTCCGGATCCTGCCGGTAGCCGGGCAGGATCCGTTCCAGCAGCCCGGCGTCGCCGTCCGGCTTCATCGCCACGAGCAGCTTCGGGTCGTCCTGCCCCGCGCGCTGCGCCCGGCGCACCGCGGCCTCGACCGCGTCGAGCGCTTTGTGGCTCTCCGCAAGGAAAACCGCGCCCGCGGGCGTCAGGTTCACGCCGCGGCTGGTGCGCTCCAGCAGGGTCACGCCCATGCGGCGTTCGAGCTGCTGGATGGCGCGCGACAGCGGGGGCTGCGCCATGCCGAGGCGCTGCGCCGCACGGCCGAAGTGCAGTTCCTCGGCGACGGCGACGAAATACGCGAGCTCCCGCGTCTCCATATCACCAGGGTATCGGCCGATGCGGCATCGGTGTTGGCCCGCGCGGGCACCCCGCTGGTGTCCTGGAGCCATGAACGAAATCACTTTGGTCACCGGCGCGAACAAGGGCATCGGCCGGGAGATCGCCGCCCGGCTCGCCGCCCTCGGGCACACCGTCGTCATCGGCGCCCGCAGTGCGGAGCTCGGCGAGCAGGCCGCCGCGGAGCTGGGCACCGAGTCGGTGGTGCTCGATGTGACCGACCCCGCGTCGGTCGCCGCGGCCGCCTCCCGCATCGAAGAGCGTTACGGCCGTCTCGACGTGCTGGTCAACAACGCGGCCATCAGCCGCCCGCCGGGCACGGACCTCTCGCACCAGAGCCCCAGCTCCGCCGACCTCGGCACGCTCCGCGCCATCTTCGAGACGAACTACTTCGGCGTCATCACGGTCACGAACACCCTGCTGCCGCTGCTGCGCCGCTCGGCCGCGCCGCGCATCGTCAACGTCTCCAGCAGCGGCGCGTCGCTGGCGCGCAATGCCGACCCGGCCACCGAGCTGCCGATTTCGGCGGGCTACACCCCGTCGAAGACCGCGTTGACGGCGTTGACCCTGCAGTACGCGAGGGAGCTGCGTCCCGACGGGATCCTCGTCAACGCCGTCTGCCCGGGCTACTGCGCCACCGACCTGAACAACCACTCCGGGTATCGGACACCGGCCCAAGGTGCGGCGTCGGCGGTCCGGATGGCGACGATCCCGAAGGACGGCCCGACCGGCACCTTCGTCGACGACGAAGGCCCGGTGCCTTGGTGACCTGATCGGTTGTTTCGGGTGCGAAATCGATCTTGAAGGGTTGTGCCGCCTTTGCCCGGCTGAGACGCTCGATCTCGAGTCAGGAGCGATCCTCGGCAGGGGGGAACCCAGTGAAGAGATCTCTGCTCACCATCGGCGCCGTGGGCGTTTTGCTGTTCGGAACGGCCGGCCCGGCCGCGGTCGCGGCGCCGGCACCGGATCACTCCGGTTCTTCGAAGGCCAGGCCGGCCGGGTGGCCGAGCGACTGTCGTGACGAGGTGATGAACAAGTACCAGACCGGTGCTTATTGCCTGCACACGAATGGTGGTTTCTACCAGGCGATCGCCGTCTGCAAGTTCAAGGACACCGGAAAGACCGGCCTGTTCTACGGCACCTGGGAAGGGCGCGGGGCGCCGTCGTATGCCTATTGCCAGGGCTACTCGTACGTGGATTCCTCGGGTATCAACACGACACCCACACCGCCGTGACGAACCAGGGGAGGAATGGCATGAGCAAGCGGATCGCGCATTGTCTCACCGTCGTGGCGGTGGTGGCGGCGCTCTTCACCGCCAGTCCCGGTGGCGCCGTCGCCGCACCGGCCGGCTGGCCGGAGAGCTGCTGGGACGGCCCGTCCAAGGTCGGCAACGGGTGGATGGCCAAGTGCGACGCCGGCACCGGCAAGTACCAGGCCGTCGTCTTCTGCCAGGTGATCCTGGGCGGTCAAAAGCTCGTCCGCCAGGGCGGGTGGACCCACGCCGGCACCTGGGCCACCGCCTTCTGCCCGGGTGGGACGAACCGCACCAGCGGCGGGATCAACTCGTCTCCCGACCCGTGATCAGGCGACGCCTTCGCTGGGCCGCTTGTGGTAGGTGTCCACGTACTCCTGGCCCGAGATCTCCAGGATCTGGTACATCACCTCGTCGGTGACGGACCGGCGGATCGCCGGCGAGTAGTCCTGGCCCTCGTAGCGCGAGAAGTCCAGCGGCTTGCCGAACGTGATGGCGATCTTCGCCGGCCGCGGGACGCGCTTCCCCGCGGGCTGGAGGTTCTCGGTGCCGGTCAGCGCGACCGGCACCACCTTCGCGCCCGTCGCCAGGGCCAGTGCCCCGACGCCCGTGTGGCCGCGGTGCAGCCGGCCGTCCAGGGAGCGTGTGCCCTCGGGGTAGATCGCGAAGACGCCACCCGCGTCGAGCACCTTGCGCGCCGCTTCCAGGGCGGCCAGCCCGGCCTGGGCGTTGCCGCGCTCGACCGGGATGTAGCCGAGCCCGCCGACGAACCCGGCCATCAGCTTGCCCTTGACGCCCTTGCCGGTGAAGTACTCCGCCTTGCCGAGGAACTTGACCTGCCGCGGCGTCGCGAACGTGATCACGCCGGTGTCGAGCGCGGCGCGGTGGTTGGCCGCCAAGAGCACCGGGCCGGTGGTGGGCACGTTCTCCACGCCCCGCACCTCGGGCCGGTACACCGCCCTGGCCAGCGGCCCCAGCACGAACCGGACAAGCAGCGCGATCAAGTGGTCCTCCTCCTCGGGTGCGGTGACACCAGCATGGCACGATCGCTACTCGTGAGTTGGTTCGAGCGGCGTACGTGGCAGGAGCCCGGTTGGACGCCCGAGGACATCGTGGCCGCGAAGGGTGACCGCACGGTTTCGGTCGTGCTACCGGCACTGGACGAAGAGCGGACCGTCGGCGACGTCGTCGCGTCGGTGCGGCCGCTCGTCGGCAACGTCGTCGACGAGCTCGTGGTCATGGATTCGGGTTCCACGGATGCCACCGTCGAAACCGCCGAAGCCGCCGGCGCCCGGGTCGTCCGCCGTGAGGACGTCCTGCCGGACCTGCCGCCGGTGCCCGGCAAGGGCGAGGTGCTGTGGCGCTCGCTGGCCGCGACCAGCGGCGACTTCGTCGTGTTCCTCGACTCCGACCTCGTCGACCCGGACCCGGCGTTCGTGCCGTCGCTGCTCGGGCCGCTGGTCGCCGAAAGCGGCGTCCACCTGGTGAAAGGCTTCTACCGCCGTCCGCTGCGGCTGGAGAGCACGGGCGGCGGCCGCGTCACCGAGCTGCTGGCGCGGCCGGTGCTCTCGGCGCTGCGCCCCTCGCTCGGCGGGCTGGTCCAGCCCCTCGGCGGCGAGTACGCGGGCACGCGCGCGTTCCTGGAGTCGGTGCCGTTCGCCGCCGGGTACGGCGTCGAGATCGGGCTGCTGCTCGACGCCGAGGCGCGCTACGGCCTCGACGGGCTCGCGCAGGTCAACCTCGGCGTCCGCAAGCACCGGAACCGGTCACTGCTGCAGCTCGGCGCGATGTCCCGGCAGATCCTGGGCACGGCCCTGTCGCGCTGCGGGGTCCCGTCGTCGGATGCGCCGCTGACGCAGTTCGTGCAGGTCGACGGGGAGTGGCTCCCCGACGTCACGGAGGTCCGGGTCGCGGACCGGCCGCCGATGCGGGAAGTGCTCGCCCGTCCTCGAGGGTGAGGACCTCGTCGAAGCCGGCCAGGTGCTCGGGGCGGTGCGTCACCAGGACGACCGTGCCTCGCGCCTGCGCCAGGACGCGCTCCAGGACAGCGTCGCCGTGGACGGGGTCGAGGCCTTCGACCGGCTCGTCGAGCACGAGGACCTCCGGTGCCGCCAGGACCGCGCGGGCGAGGATCAGCCGCTGGCGTTGACCGCCGGAGAGCGCGTCGCCGTCCGGTCCGGTGTCGCGGTCCAGGTCGAGGTCGAAATCGGCGTTCGCGCAGGCCTCTCTCAGCTCTTCGTCGGTCGCTTGCGGCTTCGCGAGCAGGAGGTTTTCGCGGACGGTCGTGTGGAACACGTGGGCGTCGGCCAGCGCTCCCGAGACGAGGTTCGGCAGGTCGGCGTACTCGGCGAGCGGGTGGCCGTCGAGGAGGACCTCGCCGTCGGTGGGGGTTTCGAGGCCGAGGAGGAGACGCAGCAGGGTCGTCTTGCCGGCGCCGCTGGGGCCGAGGATCCCGACGCGTTTGCCGGGCGGGAGGTCGAGGTCGAGGTCTTTCACCGCGGGCGCCCGGCCGGGGTACCGGACCGCGGCTTTCCGGATCGTGAAGTGTCCTTTTTGTACCGACCGCGTGCCCTGGGGGATGGCGGGTTCGGTGAGCACGGCTTTCACCCGGGCGGCCGACGCGCGGATCTCGGGGACGCGGCGGGCGGCGCCGACGAGCGGCAGGACGACTTCGAAGGTGGTCAGGGCGGCCAGGGTGAGCGCGGCGGTCCAGGGCACGGAGGCGTGGCAGAGCAGCGCGACGGCGGCGGTGGTGACCAGCTGGACGAGCGTCCCGGCGGCGGTGAGCACGGCGGTACTGGCTGACGTTCCCCGCTCACTCGCGGCGAGGTGGTCGACGACGTCGGTGGCTCGCGCGCGGGTCTGCGTCAAGGCACCGGCGGCGACGAGCTCCCGGTGCCCGGTGACGAGCTCGACGGCCCGTTCGGCGAGTTCGGCCCGCTTCGGAGCGTCGTCCCGGGCGGCGCGCCCGGTGACCCGGATGACCAGCCACGGCAGAAGCACCCCGGCGACGAGCAGCCCGCCCGCGAGCGCGACGGCGGCCGGCGCCGACGCGGTGGCGGTGACGGCCACGGCGGCGCCCCCGACGAGCGCGGCGACCCCGGCGGGCAGCAGCCACCGCAGGACGGCGTCCTGCAGAGCGTCCACATCGGACACGAGCCGGGTGAGGAGGTCTCCGCCGGAGTACCGCGACCCGGGGACCAGGGCTTGGTAGACGCGGGTGCGAAGGGAACCGAGCCACCGCAGGACGACTTCGTGGCCGGCGAGCCGTTCGGCGTACCGGAGGCCACCGCGAAGGAGAGCGAGGGTCCGGACGGCCACGATGGCGACGGTGAGGGCCCCGAGCGGAGGTTGTTCGGCGGCGCGGAGAAGCAGCCAGGCGGCGGTGGCCATGAGGCCGAGGGCGGCGAGCTCGGCCCCAGCCCCGACGAGGGCGGCGCGGAGGAGGCGGAGAAAGTCTTTTGTGGACACGCCCCACGCCCGCAGAGCAGCCCCCACCCTGCCCGGGGGGCGTCCCCGATCCCATCGTACCGGCGCCGGCTCGTGAAAAGGGGCCACTCGGCGATCTGTGGACAACTGCCCTCCTGTGGACAGAGAACTTGACAAATCCATCAAGCTGTCACCTCCGCGCACACCCGGCCGTCGCGCAGCTCGACCACCCGGTCCGCCAACCCGGCCATCGCCGGGCGGTGGGCGACCAGCACCGCGGTCCGGCCGGGCAGCAACCGCCGCGTTGCCGACAGCACCGTCGCCTCCGTCCGGGAGTCCAGCCGGGCCGTCGGTTCGTCCAGCAGCACCAACCCCGCCGAAGTGCGTGCCAACGCCCGGGCCAGTCCCACCCGCTGGCGCTGGCCCGCCGACAGGACCTCGCCCAGCTCGCCGACCGGCGTCTCGAACCCGGCAGGCAACCCCGCCGCCACCGAATCCAGTGCCGCTGCCCGGGCCGCCGAAGGAACGTCCGCGGAAGCGAGGCCCAGCGCGATGTTCGACTCCAGCGATCCCCGGAACAGCGTCGGCCGCTGCGGGACCCAGGCCACGTCGGCCAGCCAGTCGGAAGGGGTCAGCGTCCGCAGGTCCACCCCGTCGACCAGGACCTGCCCCGAAGACGGCGTCACGAACCCCAGCAGCACCGCCAGCACCGTGCTCTTCCCGGACCCGCTGGGCCCGACCAACGCCACCCGCGAGCCGGCGGGCAGCGTCAAGTCCACATCGGACAGAGCCGGAACGCCGGAGTAGGAAACCGAAACCCGCGAGAAAACCACCGAAGGCGCGCCCCGGCGCCGGCAACGGGCCCCCGACAGCGCAGGAATCACTGGCATGGCAAGAGCCTCCCGCAACGCCGTCAGCCCCTCGGCCGCCGCGTGGAACTTCGCCCCGGCAGCCCGCAGAGGCAAGTACGCCTCCGGCGCCAGCACCAGGATCAGCAGCGCCGTCCGGGCATCAAGAGAGCCGGCGAGCAGCCGGAACCCGATCGGCACCGCCACCAAAGCCACCGAGAGCGTCGCCACCAGTTCCAGCACCAGGGAAGACAAGAACGCGACCCGCAAAGTCTTCATGGTCGCGTCGGCGTGAGCGGTAGCCATCGAACGGACCGTCGAAGCCTGCGCCGAGGCCCGCCCGAACACCTTCAGCGTCTCCAGGCCGCGGACGACGTCGAGGAAGTGCCCGCCCAGCTTCTTGAGCAGGTCCCACTGGGTCCGCGCCGCCGTGTGCTTGCCGACGAGGATCGCGAACACCGGGATCAGCGGCAGCGTCGCCGTCACCACCAGCGCCGACACGACGTCCGTCGTGAACAGCCGCACGACCACCGCGATCGGCACCACCACCGACACCACCAGCGACGGCAGGTACCCGCTCAGGTAGCTGTCCGTCGCGTCGACTCCCCGCGTGACCTGCGTGGCGACGACGCCGGCCCGCTCGGATGACGAGTCGAGCAGCCGCCGCCGGAGGCCGCCGCGGACCGAGGCCGCGAACCGTCCACTGAGGACACCGTGGCCGCAGGTGAGCGCGACCCGGCCGGCCAGCGCCACCACCAGGAAGAGGGAAACCCCGCCGCCGGTCAGCAGCGTCGCGAGTCCTTCGGCCTGGAGCAACACGAAAACCGCGGAAAGCACTCCGAGCACGGCCAGCACGACCAGGTACCGCCGGAGTCCGGGAAGAGCAGGCACCGCGTCCTCCTAGAAGTGCAGCAGCGAGCGCTGGTCGAGCGGATTCCGGTGCGCGCGCCAGGTCAGCCACTGCACCACCACGAGGGCCAGCACCGCCGGCGCGGCGAACCAGCCCAGCACCGCGAACGTCCCGGACGCCGTCGCCGCCTGGTCGACGGTCAGCGTGTACGCCGAGGACACGAGCACCGTCGGGAACCGCAGCGTGCCCGCGAGCAGCGCGGGACAAGCCGCGAGCACCATCGCCCCGACGAGCGCGACCCGGTACCGCTTGGCCCCCAGCGCCAGCCGGAAGACGCCGAAAGCGACGAACGTCAGCACGACCACGCCGGCACCGAGAAGCGTGCCGCCGTCCACGGCGAAGAAGCCCCACACCGTCGCGATCACGAGGAAGGCGAACACGGGCGCCGAGAAGGCCCGCGCCAGCCGCACCGCGCGGCCGGTCAGCTCCGCCGGCGCGCGCACGGCGAGGAACGCCGCGCCCTGCAAGCAGAACAGCGCGACGAACCCGAGCCCCCACAGCACCGCGTACGGGTTGAAGAGCGCGAGCACGGTCGGCGAGCCGTCGGCCGCCAGGGGCAGGCCGAGCACCAGGTTGCCCAGGAACATGCCCCACGACAGCGCCGTCACCACCGCGCCGCCGACGATGCCCGCGGTCCAGGCACCGCGCCGCGCGTCCGGGCGCCGGCTGCGCAGCTGCATCGACGCCGTGAACGTGACCAGGCCGAGCAGCAGCGTCACGACCAGGACGTACGCCCCGGTGAACACCTTGCCCTCCAGGTGCGGGAACGCGCCGAAGAGCAGGCCGACCGCGGCCACCAACCACACCTCGTTGGCCAGGAAGAACGGCCCGAGCGCACCGAGCGTCTGCCGTCGCCGCCGCTCGTCGGCTTCGAACGCGGGCAGGAGCATGCCGACGCCGTAGTCGTAGCCCGCCAGCGCGAAGTATCCGCAGGTCAGCAGGCCGAGCAGGCACCACCAGAAGGTCACCATCGGTCAGACTCCGCTCAGGACGGGCAGCTCGGCGGCCTCGTCGACCGGCTCCGGGCCGCGCTTGGCGACGCGCGCCATGAGCACCCAGTCGGCGACCGCGAGCGCGGCGAACAGCAGTGAGAAGGCGATGAAGGAGAACAGGATCTGGCCGGCGGGGACGTCCGCGATCGCGTCGGCGGTGCGCAGCTTCCCCCAGACCAGCCACGGCTGACGGCCGAGCTCGCGCACCAGCCAGCCGAGGATCGCGGCCGCGAACGGCAGCGGGATCGCCGCGACCATCAGGTAGTGCAGGAACCGCGCCTTGGTGATCCAGTTCCGGACCAGCAGCAGCGTGCCGAGGATCGCGCAGAGGAACATGACGAACCCGAGCGTGATCATCAGGCCGAGCGGGAGCCCGACACCGCCGAACTCCAGCTTGTCCGGCTGGTACATCCGCAGCTGCCCGAACTGCTCGAAGCCCTGCTGGATGACGAAGAACGAGCCGACGAGCGCCGTCACGACGCCGATGCGCATCGACCGGCGGAAGAACTCGACCTCGGTGGTGCGCTTCAGGAAGTGGTACGCGCTGACGCCGACGACGAAGAACCCGCCGGTCACCAGCGCGGCGCCGAGCACGTGCGGCAGCGACGCGACCAGCGCCGGGTTCGAGAACAACGCGCCGAAGTCGTCGAGGTGCAGGGTGCCGCCTTCGAGCCGGCTGCCGACCGGGTTCTGCAGGAACGAGTTGGCCAGCATGATGAACAGCGCCGACGCGTACGCGGTCAGCGTGACCAGCCAGACCAAGGTCAGGTGCAGCCACTTGTTCAGGCGCCCGAAGCCGAAGATCCACAGGCCGAGGAAGGTCGACTCGAGGAAGAACGCGACCAGCGTCTCAATGGCCAGCGGAGCGCCGAAGACATCTCCGGCGAAAGCGGAGAGACCGGTCCAGGTCAGTCCGAACTGGAATTCCATCACGATTCCGGTGACAATCCCCAGCGCGTAATTGATCACGTACAGCCGGCCCCAGAAGCGGGTCATCCGCAGCAGCTCGGGCTTGCCGCCGAGCGTCCAGCGCGTCTGCATCACGGCCACCAGCGTGACCAACCCCAGTGTGAGCAGCACGAAGAGGAAGTGGAACGAAGTCGTCGTCGCGAACTGGAGTCTCGCGACCGGGAGTGCGTCCATGCCGAGCGACTATATACGTAGCCTGGCTACATGTAGCCACCAAATCCATGAGATCCGGGTCATCTCCGGGAAATCCCCGGGTGTCCCCGGTGCGTCCGGTCAATAGTCTTCCCGGGGTGGTCATGCGTAGACTGCGTACCTATGAAGGCGGACACCTTGCGCGGGCACCTCGACGCGTTGCTGCTGGCCGTGCTCGACGGCCGGAAACTGCACGGCTACGCGATCATCGAGGCGCTCCAGCTGCGCAGCGACGGCGCGCTCGACCTGCCGACCGGCACCGTCTACCCGGCGCTGCGCCGGCTCGAGCGGGCCGGCTGGCTGGCCAGTGAGTGGGACGTCGTGTCCGGCCGCAAGCGCCGGACCTACCGGCTCACCCGCTCCGGCGAGCAGGCCCTGGCCGCCGAACGCACGGAGTGGCGGGAGTTCACCACGGTCATCGGGGGAGTACTGGGCGCATGATCGACGAATACCTGGGGGACCTGGACCGCAGACTGCACGGCTGCGGCCGCTTCAAGGCCGACCTGCTGGAAGAGGCTCGCGACGGCCTGCACGACGCCGCCGACGCCTACCGCGCGGGCGGCTGGACCGACGAGGACGCCGAGCGCCGCGCGGTCGCGGACTTCGGCCCGGCGGGCGTCGTCGCCCGCGACTACCAGGCCGAGCTCGGCATGCTCAGCGGCGTCCGGACGCTGTGGAAGCTCGTCATCGGCGTCCCGGCGATGCAGATCGCGTGGGACTACGCCCGCATCCTCACCTTCGGCGAGTGGACGAAGATCTCGACGCCGACGCCCGAGTGGTACAAGGTCGTCACGCACGTCAGCCACGGCGCGGTGTTCGTCGTGCCGGTGATCGGCGTGCTCGCGCTGCTCGGCATCCGCTGGCTGAGCCGGCGCCTGGACGGCACCGGGCTCGCCCGGTTCTGCGGCATCCTCATCGCGCTCGCGGTCGGCGTGAACCTCGCGTCGGTCGGGCTGCTGATCAGCGCGACCGGGTTCGTGGACGCGTCGAGGCTGTTCCTGAGCGTCCCGTGCGCCTTGCTGATGGTCGCCTGGGTGCTGCTTTCGCTGCGGCTCGTCGTGCTCGCGAGACGATCCTGGGGCGGGTATGCCACGATCGTCGCGTGACGACCGCGCTGATCTACCTCGTAGTCATGCTGCTGGTGGCCGCCGTGGTGTTCCTGCTCGCCGCCGTCGTGTTCGGCCGGGGTGAGGAACTGGCCCCGCTGCCGCCGGGCAGCTCGCCGACGCGGCTGCCCGCCGAGGACATCACCGGCGAGGACCTGCAGGAGGTCCGCTTCCAGCTGGTGCTGCGCGGCTACAAGATGTCCGAAGTGGACTGGGTGATGCGGCGCCTCGGCGTCGAGCTCGACGAGCTGCGCACCCGGGTCGCCGAGCTGGAGCAGCGCGAACGCGAGCGGGAGAGCTCGCCCGAAGGCGCCCAGTGACGGACCTGATCCTTTCGGTCGACGTCCGCGCACCGGCCGGGACGACCTGGCTCGCGCTGACGGACTGGACGCGCCAGGGCGAGTGGATGCTCGGCACCGAGGTCGAGGTCGTCGAGGGCAACGGCCGCAGCGTCGGGTCGCGGCTGGCGGCGTTCACCGGGGTGGCCGGCATCGGCTTCACCGACAAGATGGAGATCACCAGCTGGGAGCCGCCGGTGCGGTGCGGGGTCCGGCACCTCGGCAGCTTCGTGCAGGGCACGGGCGTGTTCCAGGTGGTGCCGAAGGGTGCGCAGCGCTCGACGTTCGTCTGGGCCGAGCACCTGCGGCTGCCGTTCGGGCCGCTGGGCCGGCTCGGCTGGCCGGTCGTGCGGCCGGCGTTCGCGCTGGGGGTGCGCCAGTCGCTGCGGCGGTTCGCGCGGTTCGCGGAGGACTATTCGGTGGGTGGGCATGAGTGAGCTGGTCGGCGCCGACGGCGTCGCGCGGTGCGGCTGGGGCAATTCGACCCCGGACTACGCGGACTACCACGACCAGGAGTGGGGCACGCCGCTCCACGGGCAGGACGAGCTGTACGAGCGGCTGTGCCTCGAGTCGTTCCAGTCGGGGCTTTCGTGGATCACGATCCTGCGCAAGCGGGAAGGCTTCCGGAAGGCATTCAAGCAGTTCAAGCCGGCGAAGGTGGCCAAGTTCGGCGACGCCGACGTCGAGCGGCTGATGCAGGACACGTCGATCGTGCGGAACCGGGCGAAGATCCTGGCCACGATCAACAACGCGAAGGCGATCGCCGCGCTGGACACACCGCTCGACGACCTGCTGTGGTCGTTCGCGCCGGCGTCGCACCAGCGGCCTGCGTCGATGGCGGACGTCCCGGCGATCACCGACGAGTCCAAGGCGATGGCCAAGGAGCTGAAGAAGCGCGGCTTCGTCTTCCTCGGCCCGACGACGTGCTACGCGCTGATGCAGGCGACCGGCATGGTCGACGACCACGTCAAAGGCTGCTTCCGGGCCGGCTGACCCGGAAGCAGCCTCGCGCCTTACTTGCCCTGGAAGTCCGGCTTGCGCTTGCCGACGAAGGCTTCGACGGCCTCGCTGTGGTCGGCGGTCGCGCCGAGCGCGGTCTGGGCGGCGTCCTCCGCGGCCAGTGCTTCCTCGAAGGTCGACTGCGCGGCCAGGTTCAGCACACCCTTGATCTTTGCGTAGGCGACCGTCGGCCCGGCCGCGAGCTTCGCCGCGATCTTCTGGGCGCGCGCCGGCAGTTCTTCGTCCGGCACGACTTCGCCGACCAGGCCGAGCCGCAGCGCCTCCGCCGCGTCGACGGTCCGGGCCAGCAGCATCAGCTCGGCGGCGCGGCCGTAGCCGACCAGCCGCTGCAACGTCCACGACGCACCCGAGTCCGGTCCGAGCCCGACGTTGGCGAAGGCCATCAGGAACGACGACGACTCGGCGGCGATCCGCAGGTCACTGGCGTAGGCGAAGGCGGCCCCGGCACCGGCGGCGGTGCCGTTGACCGCGGCGATCACCGGCTTCTCCATGGCCACGATCGCCTGGACGATCGGGTTGTAATGCTCCTTCACCGTGTGTAGCGGAGCGGGGTCACCCGCCTGGAGCAGTCCCACGTGCTCCTTCAAATCCTGGCCGGCGCAGAACGCCTTGCCGGAACCGGTCAGCACGACCGCGCGGACGGTTTCGTCGTCCGCCGCCTCGCGCAGCGCCGCGAGCAGTGCTTCCTTCAGCTCGACGGTCAGCGAGTTGTACGCCTGCGGCCGGTTGAGGGTGAGGGTGCGCACCCCGTCGGCGTCGGCGATCAGCAGGACGTCGGATGTGGTCACGTCTTCTCCTTGCGCGGAAACATCGGTCGACCGACAGTCTCACACCCCTCGCGGGCCGCATACCAGCACCGATACGGCGGCAAAAGATCGGTCCGCTGATGCGCCCGGCCGCTGATGAGGGACAATGGACACCAGACCCGGCTGGCTTTCACGCGAGCGCGACCCGGGCGCGCCGGTTGAGACGGAGGGAGCACGCTATGGCGGCCATGAAGCCCCGGACCGGAGATGGTCCCCTCGAAGTGACTAAGGAGGGACGGGGCCTCGTGATGCGCGTACCGCTCGAGGGTGGCGGGCGACTCGTCGTCGAACTCTCCGCGGAAGAAGCGAAGGACCTCGGCGCCGCTTTGGCGGAGGTCACCGGCTGAGCCGACCCCCTCGAACCGTCCTTCCGTCGCACCCCGGTCTCCCTTCGGAGGCCGGGGTCGCGGTTCCTCTGCGCCCGAAGGTTGCTCACTGTGCGTAATCCGCTACCCCCCGTTCCGACCAGTCTGCTCGACATCGAGGTGGCGGGCGACCTCCGCCGCGGCGCCCCGACGGCCCGGCTGGTGACCGCCCCCGCCGACGACGTCGAGTCCGAGCCCTTGGAGATCGGTGGCGTCCGGATCACCGGCAAGGCGGGGGACGTGCAGACGGTTCCCGCCGGCGAAGCCCGCTGGATCGCGGGCCTGGGCGACGGCGAGCCGAAGCAGTACCGGAAGACGGGCGCGGCGCTGGTCCGCGCGGTCAACGCCGCGCTGGCCGACGACGTCGACCACGGTGGCAAGGCGTTCCGCACGGTGCAGCTGGTGCTGCCGGAAGAGGCGAGCGGCGAGCATGTGACCGAGCTGGCGCTGGGGCTGCTGCTCGGCGGGTACCGGTTCAAGGTGACGGGTGAGGACCCTGCGCCGTCCGTCCGGACGGTGCGGCTGGTGGCTCATGACCGGGCGGTCTCCTCTTACACCGAACTGGTCTCGCGGGCTTCGGTGCTGGCCTCGTCGACGGCGCTGACGCGCGACCTCGCGAACACGCCGTCCAACATCAAGAGCCCGGCTTGGCTCGCGGACACGGCGGCCCGGGTGGCCGGTCCACGCGTCGAGGTGGCGGTGCGGGACGAGAAGTGGCTGGCGGCGCAGGGCTTCGGCGGCGTCCTGGCGGTCGGCGGCGGGTCGTCGCGGCCGCCGCGGCTGATCGAGATGACGTACAAGCCGTCGGGGGCGGCGAAGCACCTGTTGCTGGTGGGCAAGGGCATCACGTTCGACACGGGCGGCCTGTCGATCAAGCCGGCCGACGGAATGCACCTGATGCGCACGGACATGGCGGGCGGCGCGGCGGTGATCGCGGCGATCCGCGGGATCGCGGAGCTGGGTCTCCCGGTGCGGGTGACGGCGCTGGTGCCGGCGGCGGAGAACCACGTGTCGGGGTCGGCGTACCGGCCGGGCGACATCGTCCGGCACTACGGCGGCAAGACGACCGAGGTCGGCAACACGGACGCGGAGGGCCGGATGGTCCTGGCGGACGCGCTGGCGTACGGAATCCGCCGGTACAACCCGGACCTGATCGTCGACGCGGCGACGTTGACCGGCGCGATGAAGGTGTCGCTGGGGCTGCGAACGGGCGGCTTGTTCGCATCCGACGACGCGTTGGCGGCATCGGTCGCGGCGGCGGGCGCGCGGGTGGGCGAGGCGTGGTGGCGCATGCCGTTGGTGGAGGACTACGCGGAGAACGTCCGCGGCGAGTTCGGCGACATCCGCCAGACCCCGGCGGGCCCGGGCAGCATCACGGCGGCGCTGTTCCTTCGCGAGTTCACGGAAGGGTTGCCGTGGGCCCACCTGGACATCGCGGGACCGGCCCGCTCGGAGAAGAACTACGACGACGTGGTGCCGGGAGCGACGGGCTTCGCGGCCCGGACCTTGGTGGAGCTGGCGGCTTCGCTCTGAGTTTTCCCCAGGTCGGCTGGGCTGTGGACAACCTGGTGTTCGCGGCCGGTCTTGTCGGTGGGGGCCGATAGACTGGACAGGGGACGCCCCCAGGGACGGGCGGGGGCTGTCCGGTGGCGGCCCCTGGGCTCAGCCTTCGGCCCGCGGTGGCTCGGATGTCTTGAATGACTCATTCCTGTCGTCGGATGAGGTGAATGGGGCATTCACGACACCGCAACTGCGTGATCGCGCCCCCGGCCGGCGCCGGCACACCGCCAGCGCCTCGAGCTGGCCACGCAGACCCGACTGCGTCGGAGCCCTGCCAAAGAGGGCCGTCCAGCGGCGGCCCCGGGGCTCAGCCTTCGGCCGCAGTCGTCAGAACGTGGTCGCGGAAGCCGGTGACCGCCGGGGTCATCGGCTCGTCGGCCCGCCACACCAGCCCGATCGTCCGGTACGGCCGCGGTTCCAGCGGCACCTCCGCCACCCCGGCCGGCGTTCCGGGTCCGAACCGCGGCAGCAGCGCCACTCCGAGGCCCGCCGCCACCAGGCCGCGCACCGTGTCCGATTCCTGGCCCTCGAACGCGATCCGTGGCGTGAAGCCCGCCGCCGCGCAGAGCTCGTCCGTCAGCGTCCGGACTCCGTAACCCGGTTCCAGCAGCACGAACTCCTCGTCCGCCAGCTCCGCCATCCGCACCGAGCGCCGCCCCGCCAGGTGGTGGCCCGCCGGGACCGACAGCAGGATCTCTTCCTCGACCAGTCCCGCCGACGTCAACGACGGAAGCGACGGCAGCGGCGCGAGCAGCGCCAAGTCCAGCTCGCCGCCCGCCAGCCGGTCGAGCATCACCTGCCGTGAGCCCTGGACCAGCGTGAACCGCACCTCCGGGTACCGCGCCCGGTGGCCACGCAGCAGCGAAGGCACCAGCGACCGCCCGAGCAGGTGCAGGAACCCCAGCACGACGTGCCCCGACTCCGGCGCCACCTCCTCGCGCGCCAGCCGGACGCCGGTGTCCACCGCCGCCAGGCCACGCTCGGCCGCTTCGGCCAGCAGTTCCGCCGCGCGCGTGAGACGGATGCCACGCCCGTCCGGGACCGTCAACGGTGCTCCCAGCGCGTCGGCCAGCGCCGCGAGCCGCCGGCTCACCGTCGGCTGCGGCACGCCCAGCAGCTCGGCCGCGCGTGTGACGTTCCTCGTCTCGCGCAGGGCGGCGAGCAGCGGCAGGTGCGGCGCCACCTGCGCCGACAGCGAGTCATACGTCACCGCATCAATCATGCCAGAGCAGTGCATTGGACGTATTGGTTAGCTCTGCTTACTTTCAGGTGGTGACTTCCACGCGCCGAGTCAAGATCGCCGTCGCCGCGGCCGGGATCTCCTCCTTCGCCCTGCTGTACGCGCCGCAGCCGGTGCTGCCCCAGCTCGCCGCGCAGTACCACCTCGACCCCGGCGGCGCGGCGCTCGCGGTCAGCGTCGCGACCGGCGCGCTCGCCATCGCGGTGCTGCCGATCGCCGCGCTGTCCGAGGTGATCGGCCGGCGCCCGGTGATCCTGACGTCGGTGATCGCGTCCGTCGTCTTCGGGCTGCTGCTGCCGCTGATGCCGACGTACCCGGCACTGCTCGTCCTTCGCGCTCTCCAGGGCATCGCCATCGCCGGGTTCCCCGGGGTCGCGGCCGCCTACCTGGCCGAACGCCTCGGCCGCGCGGGCGTCGCCGCGGCGGTCGGCGCGATGATCGCGGGCAACACGATCGGCGGCATGCTCGGCCGGCTGGCCAGCGGGTTCACTGCGGGGCCGATCGGCTGGCGCGGCGCGCTGTTCGTCGTCGCGGGTGTGGGCGCGATCTGCTCGGCGATCACCGTCGTGACGCTGCCCCCGGGCACGCGTCCGCGCGGCGACGCCCAGCTTCGCGCCGTCGCCCGCGGGCTGGTCACGGCGGTGAGCAAGCGGGTGCTGCTCGCCCAGTACGCCGTGGCGCTGCTCGCGATGGGCTCGTTCGTCGCGCTCTACAACGCGGCCGGCTTCCGGCTGACCGGTGAGCCGCTGAACCTGTCCCCGGCGATCGCGTCGCTGGTCTTTCTCGCGTACGCGACCGGTTCGGTGTCCTCGGCCGCGGCCGGACGGCTGGTGGCGCGCGTCGGCCGCCGCCGAGCGCTGATCGGCGCGTTGCTGCTCACGGCCGTCGGCGCGGCGCTGACGCTGCCGGACTCGTTGCCGCTGGTCATCGCCGGGTTCCTGGTACTGACGTGCGCGTTCTTCGCGGCGCACGCGGTCGCGAACGGCTGGGCGGCGGCCGACGCCCCCGAGAACGCGCGCGGCCAGGTGGGCGGCATGTACACGGCGACGTACTACCTGGGCAGCAGCGTCGGCGGCGCGGCAGGGGCGGCGGTCTACGGGCACGCGGGGTGGCCGTGGTTGATCGCGGTGGTGGCGGTGTGGCTGCTGCTGGCGGCGGCTGCCGTCGGGGCCGGGACGCGGGTTCGCGCGGAGCGTCGGGAGCTGGTGACGAGCTGACGCAGGTCGCGACGGGTGCCCGGCGGCCCGGACGTCATGAACGACTCGTTCATGACGTCGGGCGAGGTGAAAGAGTCTTTCATGACCTCGCCGCGGCCTGCCGATCGAACTCGAGGCCTCCAGACATGCCCCCACCCTGCCCTGGGGGGCGTCCCCGCTCCAGTCTACCGGCGCCCCCCGACGCAACCCGCCGCGAACGGTGAGTTGTCCACAGTCCGACAAGCCTGTGGACAGACTCTCAGATCGCCGCCGCGACCAGCAGTCCGCCGCCGACCGGAAGGAGCGCCGGGACCAGGCGTTCGTCCTCCCGGAACGCTCGCGCCACCTCGCGCAGGGCGAGGGTCTCCGGGTCTCGATGGGACGGGTCGATCACGCGGCCGCCCGCCAGCACGTTGTGGAACGCGATGATCCCGCCGCGCCGCAGCAGCGACACGCCCAGCTCGTAGCAGCCGGGGTACTCGATGTGCGCGGCGTCGACGAACACCAGGTCGTAGCCGCCCGGGGTGAGCCGCTGGAGCACGTCCAGGGCCCGGCCGACGATCAGCCGCGTCCGGCCCGGTGCGTAGCCGGCTTCGCGGAACGTCACGCGCGCGGCCCGCTGGTACTCCGGCTCGACGTCGATCGAGGTCAGGATGCCGTCGGGTGCCATGCCGCGCAGCAGGCTCAGCCCGCTCACCCCGGCGCCCGTGCCGACCTCGACGACGGCCTTCGCGCACAGCGTCGCGGCCAGGAACCGGAGGGTCGCGCCCGCCCCCGCGCTCAGCGAGCTGCAGCCCAGGTCGTCGGCCCGTGCGCGCGCCGAAGAGAGCACCTCGTCGTCGGGCAGGTACCCGTCGACGAACCCGGAGTCGGCCGGTGCGGCCGCAGGGGTGGGCGTGTTCACGCACGGAGGTTAGCGTTGGTTGTCGATAAATCCGCGCAGGCTCCCTGGTAAGCACTCCGAGAGAAGTTCTCAGCCTGCTCTCAGTCCAGTCTCACTAGAACCATAAGGAGTCCGGAGAGACTGAAATCCGAGCACACGGGGAACACCGTGGCGACAGCCCGCGTTGGGTGGAGCAGACAGGAGAAACGCAGATGGAGGTGCCTGCTCCCACGATGCAGAACGCCGATGAGGACGTCGACGCGGCTCAGACCGTGTCCCTGGACGAGGCGGCCTGGACGCCACCGTCCTGGGACGAGGTCGTCCGCGAGCACAGCGACCGGGTCTACCGGCTCGCCTACCGCCTGACCGGCAACACGCACGACGCCGAGGACCTCACCCAGGAGACCTTCATCCGGGTCTTCCGGTCGCTGGCGTCCTACAAGCCCGGCACGTTCGAGGGCTGGCTGCACCGGATCACCACCAACCTGTTCCTCGACATGGCCCGCCGGCGCTCACGCGTGCGGATGGAAGGCCTGCCGGAGGACACCGACCGCATCGTGGGCGACGACCCGAGTCCCGAGCAGGTCTTCTCCGACACCCACCTGGACCCGGACCTGCAGGCGGCGCTCGACGAGCTGCCGCCGGAGTTCCGCGCCGCGGTGGTGCTGTGCGACGTCGAAGGGCTCTCGTACGAGGAGATCGGCGCGACGCTCGGTGTCAAGCTGGGCACCGTCCGCAGCCGGATCCACCGTGGGCGTCAGGCGCTGCGCGCGTCGCTCGAGCGACGACGCGCTCACGCCCCGGAGTCTGCGAAGGTGTCGGTATGACCGCACCGCGAGGCTGGGGACTCCCCGAGTCGCACCTGCTGCCGGACGCCGTGGTCGCGTTCGTCGACGGCGAGCTTTCCCACGGCGCCCGCGACCGCGCGGCGTCGCACATCACGCGCTGCGCGGCGTGCGCCGCCGAAGTGCGCGCCCAGCGCCAGACGGTGGACGCGATCCGCCGCGCGGGGGCGCCGTCGATGTCGGCGGGGTTCCTGGCGAGCCTCCAGTCGATCCCGGAGCACACGGACCTCCCGAGCGCGCCGGACAACCTGGCCATCACGGCCGACGGCCAGCTGGTCGCCGTCCAGCGCCCGGACCGGGTCGCGGGGCTGCGGGACACGGGGGTCCTGGGTGGTGTCGCGCCGTTGGGATCATCGGCGCCGCTGGGCCAGTCCCCCAACGTTCTCGGCGGCGGCAGGTTTAAGCGTAGGGCGGCGCAGGGTGCCGGAGTGGTGGTGTCCGGGCTGGTGCTGAGTGCGCTGGCGCTGGTCGGGACGTCCGCGGACGGCGGAGACGGCAACCCGGAGACCGGCGGCGCGGTCCCGCAGCAGGCGAACTTGCTGCCGGCCCAGATGGCGGTGCCGCAGCCGGTGGTGCCGGCATCGACCCCGGCGAGCACGACGCCGGTCGCGGTGCCCGCGGGTATTCGCTGAGACTTGTTTCCCGCGAAGGCCGCCATGAGGGACTCCTCGTGGCGGCCTTCGCTTTTGCGTAGAGCTGGGGTGACTGGCGCTGTCGGCTGAGTAGGTCGGACGCCTTGCATGACTCATTCATGTCGTCGGACGAGGTGAATGAGTCATTCAGGGCACCTCGGCGGCGCGACCACGCTCCTTGAGTGCAGAGCCCAGGGCCGACTTCGCCGGGCCAGCTCAGGCCTGGGCCGGCTTCGGCGGACTGCCGGGCTTGGCAAGGCCCCCGGTCCACGCTGGGTCCCCCAGGCAGGGACACGGCAAAGCCGGCGCGTGCGGCCAGGGTCCAGCGTCGCGAATGAGTCATTGGGGACCTCTGGCGCCCCGAATGAGTCATTCGCGACGTTCGGATCGCGGGCGAGCGGGTGGGGACTCGTTCCGCGGCAGCGGTCATGAACGACCCATTAAACACGTCAGTCGAGGGGTAATGGTCGTTCATTTAGT
>NZ_JBEZHS010000029.1:0-134727 GCF_040650695.1 Amycolatopsis sp. NPDC048633 | reverse complement strand
CTCGTCACCGTCGTCGCCGTCATCGTCGGCGGCGCACTGCTCGGCGTCGTCGGCGCCCTCGTCGCCATCCCCATCGCCGCCGCACTCCTGCTCCTGGTCAGGGAAGTCCTCTACCCACGGCTCGACCGGACATGAACCACGTGACGAGGGCACCGAAAGCGAGCGCCGCCCCCAAAACAGCCGAACCCGGCCAGCCCGCCACCGCGAACGACGCCGTGGTCGCCGTGGCCCCGAATGCCGAGCCGAGCGAATAGAACACCATGTACGCGCCGATCGTGGTGCTGGTGCGGTCGGTGAACGTGGTCGTCAGGAGGTGCTGGTTGCCCACGTGCACGACCTGCACCGCGAAGTCCAGCACCAGCACGCCGGCGATCGGCAGCACCAGGGACCAGCCCAGCTGCCCGATCGCGAGCCACGAACCGAGCAGGAGGACCAACGCCATGCCCGTGACGCGACCGGCGTGGCCGGCGTCGCCCCAGCGGCCGGATCGGGCCGCTCCCAAGGCTCCCGCCAGTCCGGCGATGCCGAACAGGCCGATCTGCGTTGCGCTCAGGTGCCACGGCTCGCCGGCCAGCGGGAGCGCCAAGCCGCTCCAGAGCGTGCCGAACGACGCGAACAGGAAGAACGCGATCAGTCCGCGGCCGAAGAACACCGGCTGGGCGAACAACCCGAAGAAGGAGCGGAGGATCCGGCCGTAGGGCTCGGTGCCGATCCGGCGGTCCGCCGGCAGCACACAAAGACTGAGCACGCAAAGGAAAGCGGCCAGCGTGGACAGGGCGAAGTAGCTGCCGCGCCAGCCCCACAGGTCCGACAAAGTCCCGGTGACGACCCGGGCGCCGAGGATGCCGGCCACCACGCCGGACGTCACGACGCCGAGGTTGCGGCCCCGCTCGGCCGGCGGTGAAAGCGATGCCGTGTAGGCGACCGTCGTCTGCACCACCACCGCGAACACCCCCGCGACGGCGAGGCCGGCGAACGCCACCACGGCTACCGGTGCGGCCGCGGTGATCGCCAGGCCCGCCGCCACCAGCCCGAGGTGCCCGGCGATCAGGCGCCGGCGGTCGAGGCGGTCGCCCAGGGGCACCAGCAGCACCAGCCCGGCGAGGTAGCCGAGCTGGCCCACGGCCACGAACCAGCCGACGGAGTCGCGGGGAACGCCCAGTGCGTCGCCCATCGGGCCCAGCACCGGCTGCCCGGCGTAGACGCCGGCGACCGCGACCCCGCACACGACCGCCAGCAGCAGCCTCGTCCCGCGTCCCATCACACCTCCCAATTGGTTGCAGTTTGCAACTCTTCGGAGAGTAGGTCAGAATGGTTTCACTACGCAACTCATGGGAGAACGCGATGTGGACGGACCCGACCTGCCCGGTCGCGCGGGCGGTGGACGTGATCGGCGATCGGTGGAGCCTGCTGATCGTCCGGGACGCGATGGACGGCGCCCGCTCGTTCACCGACTTCCAGCAGCGCACGGGCATCGCGCGCAACATCCTCGCCGACCGGCTCCGCAAGCTCACCGCGCACGGCCTGCTCGCGCACGTCGAGGCGCCGTCGGGCAAACGCCGTCAGTACGCGCTCACCGCGGCCGGCGAGGACCTCTTCGCGGTGATCGTCACGCTGCGGCAATGGGGTGAGCGGCACGCCTTCGAAGCCGGCGAGCCGCATTCGGTCCTGGTCGACGCGCACGGCGCGCTCGTCCCGCCCGTCGTCCCCACCGCCCCGGACGGATCGCCGCTCACCAGCGACACGACTTCGGTCCGCAAGTGAGTCAGCCGCGCAGGGCGGGTCCGATCCAGCGGCGGACGAGCGCCCGGATCCCGTCGTCGGTGAGCGCCGGCGTCGAGGGGTACTGCAGGAACGACAGGAAGAGCCGCATCAGGAGCTCGGCCAGCCCCTGGAGGTCGTCGTCGGTGGTGACACCGACGGCGGCCCAGTCGACCGGCACGTTGCGGAGAATCCTTGCGCCGTAAGAGAAAGCCAGCGGCGAGATGACACCGACCGTGAAGAAGTCGGCTTCGCCCGCTTGCAGGAGCAGACCCAGGTGCGGCTCGCCGGGCAACGTCCGGACCGCGAACACCACGGACTCCACGGCGACTTCGGTCGCGCTGCCGAACGAGGCCAGGTGGCGTTCCATCCGGCCGGCGAACTCCTCGACGCCGGCCAGGGCGACCGCGCGCAGGATGTCGTTCAGGCTCGGGAAGTAGCGGTAGACGGTCTGCCGCGTCACGCCGGCCTCGGCGGCGACGTCGGACAGGCTCGTCTTGGCGAGCCCGGCCCGGTCGAGGCACGCCGTCGCCGCCTCGACGATCCGGCGGCGCGCCTCGTCTTCCGTGCCGGGCGGGTTGCCCTGCCATCCGTGGTGCCCCATGTGCCCCATCTTCCCCGACCGGGCGGGCTCAGACCGGGGCAGGTGCCCGGGCCTTCCGGTACAGCGCCACCAGCACCAGACCGGCCGCGGCGAAGCAGGCGAGCGCGTAGGGCCCGCTGCCGATCGGGCCGCCGGCGTCCCCGGCGAGGGCGCCGACCCAGAACACCGCCAGCGCTCCCAGGTAGACGGCGGGATAGATCCGCACGAAAGCGGACTGGGGTGGGCGTTCCGACCGGTTCGTCACGATGATCCAGGCGCCCGCCACCCAGACGAGCGCCAGTTCGGCGCCGAGAATCCAGGCCTGCACGGCGGTGTTCCCGTCGAAGAGGCTCGACGGGATGCCCGCGATCGCCATCGTCGGCGGGGTGAGGACGCCGGCCACCAAGGTCCGCAGCACGAGCGGCCACCCGCGGCGCGGGCCGCCGGCCAGGCGCACCACCAGGTAGGTCAGCGCGCCGAACGAGACGGACGCGAACAGCAGCATGCTGGTCATCGGCACCGCCGCCAGCGCCGGGTGGTTGACGATCCGGTTGCCCGGGTTCCAGGCCCACCAGCGCAGCTGCGGGCCGAGCTGGTCGAAGACCTCGTAGAACACCTGGCAGACGAAGGCGACGGCCACCGAACCGGCGAACGGGCCCCGGCTCCGGAAGACTCCGAGCGACCGCACGAGCTCGTAGGCGAGCTGGCTGAAGGCCGGGTAGAACGCCACGATGTACAGCGGCAGCCGATCCGCCATGAACTGCACGGTGAACTGGTTGTGGGCGAAGATGAAGCCGTACAGCCGGTCGAGACCGAACCACTCCGGGAAGTACAGCGGCGGCTCGGTGACGAAGAGGTAGACCAGCGAAGCCCACCACAGCGCCAGGTTGATCGGGTCACCCGCGCGGTACCGGCGGACGGCGTGCACCAGCGCGAAGACGGCGCCGCCGACGATGAGCAGCTCGAGCAGCGGCATCGTCCAGTGGGCCAGGGCCCAGGGGAAGCGGACCGAGACCACCGGGGCGACGTCGTGGCAGTCGAAGCCGAGACCGCGGGTGAGGGCGTCGGCGTCGGTCCCGCACGCCACGCTCATCGCGCGGACGCCGTCGCCGGTGAATAGTCCGTGGCCGGTGGTTCGGCCTGGGGGTCGAAGCCGAAGGGAACCCGGTGCCGGCCGAGCGCGGCGCGGACGCGGTAGCGCACGAGCCCGGCGATCACGCGGGGGTTGCGCAGCATGTCCCCCATCGACTCGTCGAGGTTGAACACCTTGGCGAAGTGCTCGTCGACCACCTCGTCCTCCCGGGCGGCCCCGACGATGAGGCTGAACGCGGGCGCGGAGACGGCCGCGAGGATCCGGCGTTTCCACTCGCGCGGTTTCTCGGTGCCTTCCGCGCACTCGTAACCCTGGTCGCGCGCCATCGCCAGGCTCCACGGCACGTTCAGCGCCTTGCGTTGCGAGGCAAGGAACTTCGCGGAGAACTTCGCGTCGATCCGGCCGGCGCGGGCGAGGTGCTCGCGCAGCAGCAGGGCCGAGCCGGCCGCGGAGCTGATGCCCTGGGCGTAGAACGGGTTGAACGCGCAGATCGAGTCGCCGACGAACACGAGTCCCTTCGGCGGGGCAGGCAGGCGGTCGTAGCGCCGCCACTTGTTGCCGGTCGAGCGGGTCAGGTGGACTTCCGACGTGGGCTCGCACTGGTCCATCGCGGCGGCGAACATCGGCGTCCGCACCCGGCGGGCCGTCTCGACGAACGCGTCGGTCGTGCGCGGCATGTCCAGGCCCCACGACCCCATGCAGGCGATGGCCCGGTTGCCCTCGACGGGGAAGAAGTTGACCAGGTACTCGTGTTCGGCGGGGTGCTCGCCCTTGTCCGGCGTCGGCATGATCACCAGGTGCCGCCACCACCAGGTCGCGGGCCGCGGCGCCGGCAGCTCGTACCAGCGCGAGGTGTAGGTGACCTTGGCGTCGAGCGTCCTGGTCTCCGGTTCGGGCCAGCCGGCCGCGACCAGCCAGGCGCCGACCGGGGAGCCGCGGCCCATCGCGTCGACGACGAGGTCGGCGTCGACGTGCTCGTCGCCGCCGGACGTGGTGAAGCCGACGCCGGTGATCTCCCCGTCGCGGGTGCCGCCGCCCCGCGTGGTCAGGGCGTTGACGGCGGCGCCTTCGCGGATTACGACGTTGCCCAGTTCGCGCACTTTGTCGCGTAGGACCCGTTCGATGAGGATCCGCGAGCTGTAGACCATGGTCATCGCGCTGCGTTTGCGGGCCGACCAGCCTTCGCCGTCGAGGTAGGCGGCGTCCATGGACGGCATCAGGTGCAGCCCGCCGGCGGCGATGAGGTCGGCCTCGAAGCCGTCGAACAGCACCCCGATCGCGCGCCGGCCCGAGTTCAGCAGGAAGTGCGGGTGCTTGCTCTGCGGCACCCCGCGGCGATGCCCGGCCCCGGCAGGCAGCTCGTCGCGCTCCAGCACCAGGACCTGGTCGAAGTACGGGGCGAGCGCACCGGCGGAGCACAGGCCGGCGGCGCTGCCCCCGAGGACGACGGCGGTCTTGCCGAGCCGCATGCGGATCAACTCCCCACGTCGAATCATACAAAGTGACGACGAATGTATGAATGAGTGAGGACGAGTGTCAAGGGCCGATCGCCGCGCGCCTTCAGTCCTCGACCGTCAGGCCGAACAGCAGGTCGTCCGTCCACTCGCCCTTGAGCCAGGTGTGCCGGCGCCGATGGCCCTCGCGGCTGAACCCGAGCCGCTCCAGCAGCCGCGCCGACGCCGTGTTCCGCGCGTCGCATTCCGCCGACACCCGCCGCACGCCCGCGGCGAACACCCGGTCCAGCACGCACCGCACCGCTTCGGTCGCGTAGCCGTTCCCCTGGTGGGCGCGGGCGATCGTGAACCCCACCTCGGCCCGCACCCGGTTGCCGGCCCAGCGAATCCCGACGTCCCCGATCAGGCCGCCGTCGCGCTCCACGGCGTACTGGAACCAGCCCGGCGCGCCCTCTTCGGCGGCCGCGAACCCGGCCACGAGCCGCCGGGCGGCCGCCTCCGGTACCGGCGCGTCCCACCCCTGGTAGCGCGCCACCTCGGGATCCGAGCGGTACGCCGTGAACGCGGCCACGTCCCGGGTGGCGAAGCGCCGGATCACCAGCCGTTCGGTCGAAACCGGCAGTTCGCCCAGGTGCCCGGGCCGAGCGCTCAGCGAGCCGAACCGTGGGAGCCGCGGATGCGCAGCCCGTCCGACTCGATGATGAGTTCCGTCGGGCAGTCGTTCACCCCGACGCCCGCGAACCGGAACGGCTCGCGCCCGGCGCCCACCAGCGTCGTGGTGCCGTTCTTCTCCTCGAGCCGCACCTTCCGGGGACCCGATCGGGTGTCGAACACGTGCAGGCTGCCGAAGGCGGCCTCGAGGTCCTGCCACGGCCGGGGACCGCCCAGGACGACGGACGGCAGCGGCTGCGGCTCCCCGTCGAGGAGCACCTCCATCCGCCCGGACTCGCCCGTTTCGATCCGCAGCCCGGTCTGGACCTCGTTGTCGAGCGTGAGCTCGACGTACCCGCCGCGCGGGGCCGACTCGCGGATCTCGAGCTCTCCGCCCGGGCGGACCAGGAACTCCGCCGGATAGCGGGCCACGACCGCCAGGAGCGGGTGGCGCAGGCCGTTGACGATGCGGATCGACTTCACCCGCTGCGCTGTGGTTTCGGTCAACGGACTAACCCTTCGGAGTAGCTGCGAATCGGCAGATCGTACCGCCGCCACTCACGTCTTCCCCATGCCCCTAGGCATCCCTAGGGGGTGATGCGGAGAACGCAACAGTTCGGCCACGAGTCCTCTTCGGACACCCGATGCCGCAGAATGGCTCCCGGAGGTGGACCACGGTGGGCAAGCTGGGCATCGACCTGCACCTCGACGTCGGCGGCGGACCGCGGGCGCGGTCGATCGAAGCGGCGCTGCGCGAGGCGGTGACCACCGGCAGGCTGCCCGCCGGGACCTGCCTGCCCGGCACCCGCGGCCTCGCCGACGACCTGGGGATCGCCCGGGGAACCGTCGTCGCGGCCTACGCCCAGCTGGTCGCCGAGGGGTGGCTGGTCAGCGCGACCGGGTCCGGCACCCGGGTCGCCGACGTCACGCTCCCGCACGCGGGCGCCCCGCACGGCCCGGTGCGCGGGGTCGTCGACCTGCGCCCCGGCCGGCCGGACCTCAGCCTCTTCCCGCACGGCCAGTGGTCGGCCGCGGTCAAGCGCACGCTGGCCGCGGCGGACGCCGGCAGCATGGACTACGGCGATCCGGCGGGTACGCGGGTGCTGCGCGAGGCGGTCGCGACCTACGTCTCCCGGGCTCGCGGCGTGCGTGCCGAAGCCGGCGCCGTGGTGATCACGAGCGGGTTCACCCACGCCCTCGCGGTGCTGTCCCGGGCGCTGCGGGAGGCCGGGGCGCACACGATCGCCACCGAGGACCCCGGGCTCGCGCACCACCGGCAGCTGATCCACGGCGCCGGGCTGCGCACCGCACCGCTGCCCGTCGGACCGGACGGCGCCGACCCGGCCGGGATCCCGGCACGGGCCGGGGCGGTGCTGCTGACGCCCGCCCACCAGCACCCCCGCGGCGTCGTGCTGAGCCGCGAGGCGCGCACCGCGTTCCTCGCCTGGGCGAACGAGCGCGACGGGTTCGTCGTCGAGGACGACTACGACGGCGAGTTCCGGTACGACCGGCACGCCGTCGGCGCGCTGCAGGCCCTCGACCCCGATCGGGTGGTCTTCGCGGGGAGCACCAGCAAGGCGCTGGCCCCCGGGCTGCGGCTCGGCTGGCTGGTCGTGCCGCCGCGGCTGCGCATCCCGGTGCTGGACGCACTGGCGGCCACCGGTGCCAGCGCCGGCGTGCCCGGCCAGCTCGCCCTGGCCGACCTGCTCGACCGCGGCGACTACGACCGGCACGTCCGCCGCACCCGGCAGCTCTACCGGAAGCGGCGGACCGAGCTGGCCACCCGCCTCGCCGAGCTGACCGACGTCCCGCTCGACGGCGTCCCCGCCGGGCTGCACGCGCTCCTCCCCCTGGCCTCCGCGCGGGAAGAGCGCCGGCTCGTCGACGCGGGCCTCGGCGCCGGCCTCCAGCTCGCGGGCGTGCACGCCGCGGGGTACTGGCATTCCGCCCGCGGGGGCAAGGCCGGGCTGATCGTCGGCTACGCGACCCCGCCGCGGCACGCGTGGCGACCGGCGCTGGACGCGCTCACCGGCGTGCTTAGCGGCGCGGCGATCACGCCCTGGTGAAGCCGTCGCGCCAGGAAGTGCGGCTCGGCACCCAGCCCAGCTCCTTGCGCGCCAGGGTGTTGTCCGCCCCGCGGGCCCAGCCCGTGCGTTCGGCGTCGCTCCGGGCCGGTTCCGGAGCGCCGACGGCCGCGCAGAACACCGGGACCCACTCGTGGCCGGCGGCGGGCTCGTCGTCGCAGACGTTGACCGCGCCCGGCGACCAGTCCAGGGCGGCGACGGCGGCCGAGGCCGCGTCGTCGACGTGCACGAAGCTCGAGACGTCGGCGTTGGCCGGCAGGTTGCCCGCCCGCGCCGCTTCCGCCATGAGCGCGCCGGGCTCGTACCACGTTCCGGGGCCGTACAACGTGCCGTAGCGCAGCACGACCCACTCGGGCAGCTCCGCGACGGCCGTCTCGAGCGACTGGATGCCGCCGACCGTGGCGACGCGGTCGGGCGCGCCGTGGAGATCCAGGGGCGTGTCCTCGGTGGCCGGCCCGGCGCCCGGCTCGTAGGCCCACGAGATGCTCTGCGCGACGATCCGGCGCACGCCCGCCGCCTTCGCGGCGTCGACCAGGTTGCGCGTGCCGACCACCCGGACCTTCGCGTTGGCGGCGCGGTCACCGGCGCCGAGGTCGGTGAGCTGGTGCATGACGACGTCCGGCCGCGCCGCCGCCACGGCGTCCGCGAGCCCGGCCGCGTCGTAGACGTCACCGAGGACGGCCGCCGCTCCCAGCGCCTCGATCGTGCCGGCGGAGGCCGGGTTCCGGGTCAGGCCGACGACTTCGTGGCCCTGGCCGAGCAGCGCGGGAACCACCCGGCGGCCGAGGGCGCCGGACGCACCGGCGAGGAAGATCCGCATGGTCGTTCTCCTGTTCAGGCGCGCGGCGCGCGGCGACCGGCGCGCGCCGCCAGCTCGTCCGCGCCGACGAAGGTCAGCATCTCCTGCCCGGGCGCGCAGATCATCACCACGACGAACCGGCTCCACGAGCCGGCGAGGTTGTTGGCCGCCTGGTAGTGGATCACGTCGCCGCCGGGCTCCCAGAACGCTTCCCCGGCTTTGATCACCCGTTCGGGTTCGCCTTCGAGCTCGAAGATCATCTCGCCGTCGAGCATGAACCCGAAGACGGGCCCGGAGTGCCGGTGCGGCGGCGTGCCCGAGTCGCCGGGCGGCAGCTCGATGGTGGCCGTCATCACGTGCGCACCGTCCGGGATGGCCGGAGTCTGCGAGGCCAGCATGGTGAGGACGGAGTTCGTCCTCGGCTGTGCGTTGGTCATGGTTCCACGCTAGGCAGGACGCGGCGCGGCCGGTTGGTCCACTTCCGGTCCGCCGCACTGGACCGGTTCGTGCCGGTCTCCCCTCGTTTCGGCGTACACCGAAACGAGAGGCGCCGGGGAACTCCCGCGGCCACCGGCGCGCCGGAACTCGTAGCCTGGCGGACGGACTTTCTGGAGGGAGCCTTGTGGTGGCAGCAGAATCGGGTGACTGGCGGGTCGTGTCCGAACCGACGCCCGGAGTGACCCCGCCGCCGCCGTCCCCGGACGACCACGACGCGAAGCCCGAGCCCCAACCCACGCCGTCGCCCTCCCCCGGGCCGGAGCCGAAGCCCGTGCCCCCGTGGGGCAGCGGGCCGGACATCGGTGTGACGCCGTCGTGGCTGCGGCAGCGCGCCGACGGCTGTGACGAGACCGCCGTCGCCGTGAACGCCTTGCGTGGCGCGGCCGACGACACCTTCGAGCCACTCCGGCGGGCGGCCCCCGGCTGGGCGTTCGCCGACAGCGTCGACGACATGCAGTCCCGCTGGGACGGGCTCAACGACCTCGTCCACCGAAGGCTCGCCGAGGGCGCGGAGAACTTCCGGCTGAGCGCCGACGCGTACACGAAGACCGATTCGGCGGGCGGGGAGCGGATCCGTGGTTGACTTCAAGCAGCTGACCGAGCTGGACGTCGCCGGGCTGGAGAAGTTCGCCGAGCAGTGGGCGATGGTCCACGAGAAGCTCCACCGGATCCGCGACGCCTACGAGTCCGCCGTCGTGACCCCGCTGGAGGACGGCGACTGGGCGGGCAAGGGCGGCGACGCGGCGACCAAGTACTGCGCCCGCGTCCGCTGGGACTTCGACGCCGTGGACACCGAAGTGAAGGCGCTGCGGAAGTACATCGACGTCGAAGCCGACGGCGCCGAAGGCACCACGGGGCTCAAGGGCCTCGAAGGCCACCAGCGCGCGGTGCTCGACCTGCAGCGGCAGGCGCGCGAACAGGGCATGACCGTCACCGCCGCGGGCAAGGTCACCTGGGACGACACGCCGGGCGTGTCCCCAGGGTACTTCGACGCGCTCGGCGAGCAGGCCGACATCGCGGACGGCCTGACGAAGCAGATCCAGGCGCATCTCAAGCAGGCCACCGAAATCGACGAGGAGCTCGCCCGCAACCTCAAGGTCGTCTTCGGCACCCAGGACAACTTCGAGACCGAAGACCGCCGCTACGGCGTCCTCCCGCCCACCGAGCACGACCGCCGGGTGTGGAACCAGCTGCACAACGTCGTCCTGCTGGGACTGGTGAAGCAGGGCAACGACCACGCGGCCTGGCTGCTGCAGCACTACCTCGACGGCGACGGCACGACGGTCGAGGCGCCGGTGCAGGACATGCTGGACGACATGCCCTCCTTCCAGGAGCAGGTCGACAAGTCCGTGGCGGAGGCCGGAAAGGGCCCCGACGGCCCGTTCACGACCGACTGGAAGACGACCGCGCCGGACCTCCAGCGGGACGGCAAGGGCGGCCAGGACTGGTACTACTCGTTCAACCACTTCCAGTACCGGCTGGTCGGCGACAAGCACGGCGACGAAGTCACCTACCACGTCGAAATCCAGAAGCGCTACGACTGGGGCATCCCCAGCGAGCACCGGCGCGACCTCGAGAAGGACACGCCGGTGATGGACGTCGACTTCGAGCAGGCCGACATCGCCCACCTCAACACGACGGGCAAGGCGCGCGACTTCGACGTCATCGGCAAGTCGACCGAGAAAACGGCGAGCGTCTAGCGCTCACTGCTCGCGGAGCGGGCCGTGGACCTCGCAGTCCGGGTTCGGGCACCGCTCCGCGTTCCGCTTGTTCCACGCCTCGCGCATCTTGTCGTGGCGGGCTTCGAACGCCGCGTCGCGGCGGGCGCGCCACGGGGACGGGGCCAGGCGGCGGGTCACGAGCAAGTCGTGGGGCGACAGGTCCTCGGCGTCCCGGGTGACCTCCAGCCCGGCCGCCGTGAGGATCGCTCGCATCGCCTCCACCATCGCTTCGGAGATCGCCGACGTCAACCGCGAGAACGCGGCGCACTCCTCGCCTTCGTGGTGCGGGTCGTCGCCCAGCGCTTCCTGGGCGGCGTCGAGGAGGACGATGCCCTCCCGCCAGCCGACCAGCACCCCGCGCAGGTATGGCCGTTCGACCTCGACCACCGCGCCGGCGGTGTCGGCGTGCGGCCCCAGCGGCAGCCCGGCCGCGACGAGCTCGGACCGGACCACGCCGGCCAGCGCGTCCATGCGGTGAGACAGATCCGGGTCCGCTTCCCAGGGGTTCTCGGTCATGGCCCGGATCTTCCCAGCCCCCGCGTCAGGAACTCGCGAGCGCTCGCACCTCCGCGTCCCCCAGGGCCCGGCCGTACAGGCGGAAGTCCGCGACCGCGCCCTTCAGGTACGGGTGCTTCACGTTCTGCGAGCGCCCCAGGTAGTTCAGCTGGGTGGCGCCCAGCAGGAGCGGGCTCATCAGCGGCGCCGGGTTCACCCCGGTCGGCTCGCCGCCGAAGTACAGCCGCAGCCCGGCTCCCGCCGTCACCGCCACGTGCGTCCACACGCCCGCCGGCAGCGCGACGGCCGCGTCCACGAAGTCCTCCGTTTCCATGCCGCCGAGCTTCATCGCGCAGCGGGCCACGCCGAGCCCCGTGCGCGGGGTCAGGAACAGGTACGACTGCGCGTTGAACCCGAGGTCGAACACCCGCGCGGAGTTGACGATCGTATCCGCGCGCACCCACATCGACACCGTCAGCCCGGTCAGGTTCGCCGGCAGGCCCGGGGCCAGCCGCACGTGGCCGGAGACGCCGTCCAGCTCGATGCCCCGCTCCCCCTTCGCAGCGCCGCCCGCGAGCACCGCATCGGGCCAGCGACGCGTCGACTCCGCCAGGTTCGCACCGAGCGGGTACACCGCCACGGTCTTCGGCGCGGGCCGGTCCGGCGGCGAGGCGAGGTAGACGCTGTAGTGCTCGTGCTGCACGTCGAGGAACGGGCTCAGCCGCAGCCGCTCCTCCCCCGCCCGGACGCTGAACTCCGCCCGCCCGGGCTCACGCCGCAGCGTGCGCGGGTCGATCGTCGGGATGACCGGGGGTACCGACGACCCGTGCCGGGCGGCGAGCACCAGCGGCCCGTACGTCAGCGCAGACACCGCGGGGTTGTCCGGCGCGGGCAGCCAGCGCGGCGTCATCGGCAGGTGCAGCTCGACGACGTCGCCCGTGCGCCAGCGCCGCCGGATCGTCGCGAACCGGCCCGGGGACGCGGCCACCGGTGCGCGATTGACCGTCAGCCGCGGCTTCGAGACCCACGAAGGAATCCGGACGCGCAGGGCGAACTCGCCGGAGCCGTCGACGCGCAGCCGGACCGTCTCGTCGTACGGGTACTCGGTCTCCAGCCGGACCTTCGCACCGTGGAAGTCCACTGTGGACGGTATGAACAGGTTGACGGACAACGTGTCGCCGGCGGCGAAGTAGATGTTCTCGGCGTACTTGACGTGGGTCTCGAGGCCGGTGCCATGGTCGCAGGTGAAGTTGCCGTAGTCGCTGCTGTACGTGCCGGGGTCGGAGGTCACGCCCTCCTTGGGCTTGCGCTCGGTGCCCGGCGTCAGCCCGGTGTAGTAGGTGACGAACCCGTGCGGCGAGTCCGGGTCCTGCTCGCCGAGCAGCTGGTTGAGCAGCGTCCACTCGTAGTGGTCGAGGTACTCGGTGCGGTTCGGGTCCTGCAGGAACAGCAGCCGGCCGAGCTTGAGCATGTTGTAGCTGTTGCAGTTCTCGCAGGTGTTCTCGCCGAGCTGGCTGACGACCTGGTCCGGCGGGCCGAAGAACTCCGCGTTGGCGTTGCCGCCGATGACGTAGCTGTGGTGGTGCACGACCTGGTCCCAGAAGTACGTCGCGATCGTGCGGTACCGCTGCTCGCCGGTGACGTCGTACTCCGCCGCCGCGCCGACGATCTTCGCGATGTCGGTGTTGGCGTGCCTGCCCGCGAGGGTGTCCTGGCGGGCGGCGAGCGGGGTGAAGATCTCGTCGTGGTCGAAGCGACGGGCTAGCGTGAGGTGCAGCGGGTCCTTCGTGATGGCGAAGAGGTTGGCCAGGGCTTCGTTCATGCCGCCGAACTCGGTGTGCAGGACCTTCTGCATGGCGTCGTGCGACAGCGGTGCCGTGCGCCCGTCGATCCAGCGGGCGATGCCACGCGCGACGTCGAGGGCACCCGCGGTACCGAGCAGCCGGTGCTGGTCCAGGAGCCCGGCGAGGATCTTGTGGATCGTGTAGTACGGCGCCCAGACGGACTTCCCGGCTTCGAGGTTGACGAAGTCCGACTCCGGGAACGCCGACAGGTAGCCCGACGGCGCCTGGCACCTCGCCAGCTCGGCCACCAGTCGTGTGCCCTTCGCGGCCAGCTCGGCGTCGCCGGTGTTCGCGGCCGCCAAGGCGAGGCCGGACAGCAGGTGCCCGGTGGTGTGCCCGCGCAGCTGGATGTCGGGGGCCTCCCAGCCGCCGCACGGCTCGGCCGTGGTGGGCAGGCCGGCGGTCAGCCGGAAGGTGTGCAGCAGGCGGTCGAGGTCGACGAACTTCAGGTACGCGACGGTCCGCCGCATGTTCGCCAGGTACCGGCTTTCGAGCAGCCGGACCCCGCCGAGCGCGACGGGCCGCAGCGGCGCCGTCGTCGAAGCCGAAGCCTCCCACGGGACCACGGCAGCCAGGCCGAGCGCGGCTCCGAGACCGAACGCCGTGCGCCGGGTGACCTTCATCGGACCTCCACCTGCCGGTACGGCGTCAGGCGCACCGGGCCGACCAGCCCGTACGCCTGGCGTGCCGCGATCGCGAACACCTCGGGACGGCTCACGCGGAGCCGGTTGTTCAGCGTGGTGGCGATCTCCACCTCGATGCTGTTGCGCCCGGAGCGCAGCCACGGCCCGACGTCGACCACCGTGTCGAGCACGTCCGACGGTGGCAGCGCGGTGCCGTTCACCCGCACGCGGTAGGTGTCGAACACCTCCCCGAGGTCGAGGTACGCGCCGAGCCCGCGATCCCACCGGCCCAGGTCGACCGTCGTGCGGTAGCGGCCGACCCCCGAGACGTCCTCCAACCCGGGAATCGACGGCCACGCCGCGAGCGCCGTCAACGAGAAGTGCCGCTTCGGCTTGATCGTCGACGTCGGCGTCGCCCCCGGCTGCCAGTCTTCGACCTCCAAGTCCCAAGTGGACAGAGCGACGGGCGCAGGCGGAGCTGTCACCACAGTGCGCGCGACCCGTCCGGTCGACAGCGTCGTCAAGTACGTGCCCGCCGCCGAGGAACGCACCACCAGCTCCCCGTCGAGGTACCGCACCTCGGGCGCGTCCGTCGACACCGCGTGCGGGCTGTGGCCGGCGGCCAGGGCGATGATCACCGGCTGCCCCGGGTTCAGCGACACCGAAACCCGGATCTTGGTGCCGGAGCGGGTGAACACGCCGAGCCGTTCGGTCTCACCGGTCCACGCGTTGAGCGCGAAAGGCTGGGCGTCGCGGTCCTGCGCGGTCAGCCAGACATCCTGGGTGACGGCGGTGATCTTGCGGTTCTCCGCGTGCCGGGCGTTGCAGAGGTAGTAGTAGTCGGTGTCGCCGTCGATCCGGTGCACGCTCATCACCGTGGACGGGTCGTGCTCCACATCGCGCGTGACGCCCAGTTCGGCGAGTGCGGCCGGGATGCCGGTGGCGTCGGCGACGACCCGGACCGTGCGCTGGGCGACCAGCGCCGTGATCAGCGAGCGGAGCCGGTCGTTCTCCCCCGGCTGAGCGATGCCCTCGGCGTGGACATCGGCGGTCCAGGTGCCGATGACGATCGTCGGCAGGCCCGCGCGGGCGAAGTCCAGAAGCTTTTGCGCCGCGGGCACGGAGAGCGTGTGCTCGCTGCCGTGGAACTGGTCGCCGCCGAGGATCATCGCCTTGTACGCCGGGCCGTCGGGCGCCAGCCGGCCACGCCGGACGACCGCGCTGGGCAGCTCCAGCACCGCCTCGCTGAGGAAGCCGTGGGTCCAGCCGGCCGGGATGCCGTCGTTGGTCGCCCACGGTGCGCCGATGCCGGTCGACGTCCAGCCCTTCTGCCGGAAGAACGCGATGTCGACTTGGGGCCTTCCGGTCCGCAGCACCAGCTGGGTGCGGGCGAACCAGCCGGCGATGTCCGGCACGTGCCCCCACGTCGGCTGCCGCGGGCCCCACGCCTCGGCGTACCCGATGCCGTTGCCGTTGTAGGGCGAGAACGCCGCGAACCCGGGCCACTGCGCGCCGGGCGCCATGGCGTACGCGAACCCGTGCAGCACGGCCTGGTTCACCCCGCCCGCGAACACGCTGCCCATCGTCTGCAGCACCTTGTCCCACGTGGTGTTGTACGCGCCGTTCGCGTACGCCGCGGACTCGCACGACAGCAGCTTTCGCCCGCCCATGTCGCGGCCGGACGCGAGGACGCGGTAGTCGTCGAGGTTCTTGAACCCCAGCGACTCGCTCTCCGGCACATCGAGGAGCGCCGCGCTGCGGATGGCGTCGGTCTGCAGGCCGTACGGCTGGACGCGCATCGTCATACCGAGCCGGTGCGCGAAGTCCCGCACCGGGATCAGGTGGTTCTCGTGGTAGAGGTCCGAAAGCACCTGGTTGTAGTCGTCACGGACGTGGTTCGACGTCTCGGAGTCGAACGCGAACAGGTACTTGCCCTTGCGTTGCACGACCACCGGCAGGTACGGCAGCAGGTCATAGCCCGCGCGGCGGCGGAACTCGGTGAGGAACGCGGGCGTCCAGATGGTCGCGTCGGTCTCGATCTCCAGGGAGTCCTCGAACAGATCGCCGCCGACGTCCTTGAGCAGGCTCCGGATGGCGCGGGTGAGGATCGTCGAGTTCCACTCGTCCAGGACGACGCGAGTGCCCGCCGCGCTGAAGTGGTCGACGACGTACGCGAGCGGCGTGGTGTGCGGGCCCGCCTCCGGCTGCTGCGCCGAGCCGCGAGCCCAGTACGCGAACACCATCCAGGTTCCCGAAGGCGCGGTCCAGTCGATCTGTCCGTTGTGGACGTCCACAGTGCGCACCGACGCCGGGTCCAGCGTCACCGTGGCCGCGGTGGGCGAACCGATCACCAAGGCGGCCTGCACCGCGATCAGCTCCTGCTTGCCCACGCCTTCCTCGGCGGGCACCACCGCGGCGGGTGGCGGACCGGTGTAGCTGCCTTCGACCGTGACGACGCCGTGCGCCAGCTCCTTGCTCGCGGCGACGTCGTCGGGCGTGATGGTCGGGACCGCGGTCGGCCAGCACGGCCCCATCGCGAGGTCGACGGTCAGGCCGCGCGCCTTGGCCCGGCGCAACGCCGTCTCCACCGCCGCGAGCCACGCGGGCGTGCCCCAGCCGTAGTGCTCCGGGTCCATCACCGTCTGCACGCTGTGGTGGACGTCCTGGATCTCGACACCGCCGAACCCGGCGTCGGCGATCTGGTCGACCTCGCGGGCGATCTCGCCGAGGTCGACCAAGCCGTGCGGCCACCACCAGCGGAACTTGGCGGCGGTACTCGCATCGGGCCTGGCGAACTGCCGGGCGAAGGACTTCCCGCCCGAGGCGAGGGCGGGCGGGGCCCAGGAGAGGGTGGCGCCCACGCCGAGCGCGGCGCCGACCGTGAGGACCGTGCGTCTGCTGACTGTCATCGGGTGGCCTCCAGCCGGGCGGTGACGGCGGCCTGCGGGCGCAGCGCGACCGGGCCGACGAGGCCCGAGGCCAGGATCTTGTTGCGCTCGTTGGCCAGGGTGTTGGTGACGCGCACGCTGATCATGTTGACGCCCGGGTGCAACGCCTTCGTGGTGTCCACTGTGTACGGGTGCCAGAGCGCGGCCGGAAGCTCGGTGCCGTTCACCGTCGCCGTGGCGAGGTCATGCACCTCACCGAGGTCGAGCACCAGCTTGCGCTTCGCGAGGTCGGCCGCCGTCAGCGTCACCGTCGTCGTGTAGACGGCGCTGCCGGAGAACGTCGGCGCGAAGGTGGTCCAAGAGCCGAGCGGGCGTTCGGTGGCGACAGCGCCCTCCTGCTCCAGCCGGACGGTCCACGGCCCGTTCAGCGCGATCGGCGCCAAGGGATCGGTGACCTTCACCGTGCCGCGGTAGGTGCGGCCGTTCGCCTGCCCGGTGAGCGTGTAGCTGCCGGGCGCCGTCGCCGTCACCGCGGCCTGAAGGTCGCGCCCGCTCTGCGAGACCGCAGTGGCGGGCAACGTGCCGTCGGTGAGGTGCGCGGTGTCGTGGACGCCCTTGCGGAACACCACACCCAAGGTCTCGTACGGCTGGAGCGTGACCGGGACGCCGGTGGTGCTGCGCCCGCTCGTGTACGCCGTGGCGACCTTCGCCGTGCCGGTGCGCGGGTCCCAGATCTCGGGAGTGCCATCGACCGGGAAGGTCACCGTCGTGGTGACCACCGCGTCACTCTCGTTGTTCACCAGGAACGCGGTGTCGGCGCCGCGGCCGGTGCGCGACACCCGGACGGCGTCGGCCGCGGGTTGCAGACGAGCCGCGCCGTACCCGGCGTTCTGCGCCAGGCCCGCGATCGCGTTCACGTCGGTCACCAAAGCGACCGCCCCGGCGCCACGCCGGGCCCACGAGGCACCCGCACCACCGAAGAGCGAACGCAGCTCACGCGCCAGGTCGGCGTCGCGGCCGGTCGCCTCCCGCGTCGGCAGCGGGCCGACCGCGACGACGTGCCCGCCGGTCTGGACGAACTTCGCCAGCGACCGCGCGGTCGCGAGGTCGAGCACCGGAGTCCGCGGCAGCACCGCGAGCTGGTAGCCGGCCTGGCCGACGTGCAAGGTTCCGCCGCGCGAGACGGCCTGGAAGCGCGCGGCCGGATCACCCGAGAGCGACGAGTCGCTCAGCAGGTCGAAGTCGACCTGGCCGCGTTCCAGCGCGTACGCCGTGTCGGAGAAGTCCTTGTCGAGCTGGTGCGACGCGTCGGCCGCCCGGGTCTGCTCGGCGGCCCGCTGCGGCTGGACCAGGGCGGTCCGGGCGAGGTTCTCACCCCGGCCCAGCTCCATCACGCGGCCGATCCACGCGTCGACGTCGGGCATGTCCTCCCAGAACGTGCTGCGCGGCCCGAACGGCGGCGCGAACGTCACCGAGGTCTCGTCGGTGTACATCGCGTGCAGGAAGGTGAGGTTGACGCCGCGGGTGGCCAGCGCGCCGACCGTGGCGTGCATGTAGTCCGGCGCCACCTGCCAGCCCGCGTTGCCGAACGTCTCCATCAGCGTCCGCGGCGCCCCGCTCTGGTGCGCGGCCGAGGCGGCGTTGCGCCCCAGCGTGGTCTGCTGGCCGGCGGTGTAGTCGGTGGTGATCATGTCGCTGCCGGGCACCTGCGCCCACTGGTTGTCCTTGGACAGGTCGCCCGTCGAGTTCATCCGCTGCTGCGGGCTCTGCTCGTCGAGCAGCGGGTTGGAGATCAGCTTCAGGCCGTGCTTGGCCATCCAGTCGGCTTCGCGCTTGTAGTAGCTGGTGGAGAACAGGTTGTCCACGGCCCGCCAGTACGTCCCGGCGGCCTGGTCGGCGACCGTGTCGAGGCCGTCCGCCGCCGCGGTGTAAGCGACGCCGGGGGTGCCGCCGGCCGCGCGGACGGCGTCGGCGAGCCCGGGCGAGGACGGCAGGCGCTTGAACGGGTGCGGCTGCGCGGAGGCGATGAACGGCTCGTCGTCCCAGAACCCGGGCACGACCGTGCCCATCGCCCACGGGAAGCGGCGCGCGTACTCCTCGGGCGCGATGCTCAGGAACGCGTCCGTCGCCTTCGGGTCCAGGAGGTCGAGGTAGCCGCGGGTGTAACCGCTGGAGTCGTCCTGCAGCAGGACCTGCGAGTAGACGTCGACCTGCCAGCGGCCGGCGGGCACCTGCCAGGTGTCACCCTTCAGTTCCACCGCGGCGTTCGTACCCACGGGTCGCGCGGCCGCCGCCGTCACCCCGGCGAGGGTGACGCGGTTCTGCGGGAAGTCCGCGAGCGCGGTGGCGTTGTCGAAGGTCGACGTCCACAGCTTGGTGGCGTCCGGCGCGGTGACGGTCAGGTCGTCCCACAGCGTGCGCTGCGTGCCCTCGGCCGACACCGCCGCGGCGCCGGTCGGGAAGCTCGCATCGGTGGCCGCGGGCTGCACGGTGTTGTTGATCTTCGGGGTGATCGTGTTCCCGGCGACCGTGACATTGATCGTCTGGACATGGGTCGGCGTGAACCCGGGCGTGTTGACGCCGGTGGTCAGCCGCGTCCGGTTCGAACCGTCCACTTTGTACACACTGGCCGCGCCCTTGGCGTCCACGTCCACAAGATAGCCGTGGGTACCGTCCGAACGCACCGCCAGCTGGACGCCCCCGGCGGTCAGCGTGACCTTGCCGCTCACCGTGTAGTCGGTCCAGCCCGCGCCCGGCGTGAGCGGCGCGGCACCCGGCTGGGTGGCCGGGTCGACGACCAGCTTGCCGGTGTCCACGCTGAGCCCCGACGTCTCGGCGAGCGGCAGCGTCGAGGGTCCGTCGACGATCCGCGTCGAGCGCAGCAAGCCCTTCAGCCGCAGGTCCGGGCGTGCCGGAATGGTGCGGTTGCCGAGGGTGCCGCCGTTGACGACGTAGTTCGCGCCGCGGCCGCTCGGGAAGTTGTTGTCGTTGAACAGCCACATCTTCATGCCGGTGCGCTGCGCCTCGCGCAGCACGTGCCCGACGAGCGTGAACCAGTCCTCGCTGAGGAACACCGGCTTCATCGAGTCGCCGCCGAGGGGGAAGATCACCGCCTCGTACACGCCCTTGGCGCGCATCTCGGCCATCTGCCGGTCGGTGATGGCGCTGGTGATGGTGTTGTTCCAGTACCAGTAGATCGCCGGGCTGCTGTCCTTCGGCGGGTTCGCGAAGGCGGCCGGGTCGAAGCGGGCCAGATTCGTCGTCGCGGCCGGGCCGCGGTCGTGCTCGGCGGTGGCCGGAGTGGCCACGCTCAGCGCCGTGGCCGCCGCGAGTACCAGGGACATCAGTGTCCTGCGCATGGGATTTCCCTTCAGCCGCGCGGAATGGAGGAACGGAAGGTGTGGGTGCCCGGGCCGACGTGGTAGACGGCGTCGTCCCCGCCGCGGAACTGCGGGACGTGCACTTCGGCCGTGGTCCCGGGCGGGACGGTGACCGTCAGCCGGTACTCGCGGTCGGACTTCGTCCACGAGGTGCCGACCCGGCCTTGCGGGGTCTCGTAGCTGCCGGAAGCGGACTTCAGGTCGCCGACGACGGCCGGGTCGATCACCAGGTCCCGGAAACCGGCCGAGCCGGCCGCCTGCCCGATGCCGGTGAGGCGCGTGGTGAGCCAGCCGTCCATCGCGCCGAGCATGAAGTGGTCCTGCGACTGGCCGCTGCCGCCGTCCCAGGTCTCGCCGAGCGCGGTCAGCCCGGCCTGCACCTGGTGGCCGAGGCTGGGGCTGGTCGTCTGGGTGGCGATCCGGTAGACGACGTCGTCGCGGCCGGACGTCGACAGCACCCGCAGCACCGACGGGAAGGAGATCTCCCCCATCACCAGGTGCCAGCCCGCGGCTTCGATGACGTCCACCAGGTGCTGGGTCTGGCCGGCCCGCAGGCCGGCTGGCACCGCACCCATGTCGAGGGCGAGCGCCGTCGCGCCCTGCCCGCCGCCGCCGAACAGGCCGGTGGCGGGGTTGTAGTACTTCGTCCACACCGCCTTGGCCAGCCCGTCGGCCTGGGCGCGATAAGGCGTGGCGTCCCGGCCGAGGGCCGTCGCCACCTTCGCGAGCCCGTCCGCGACCGCCCAGACGCCGAAGCTGCTGGGGATCGCGCGCGGCATCGCCGGGGACTCGGTGGTGATCCAGTCGCCGAGGCCGTAGTCGTAGACGCCGTCGACCCATCGCGTGGTCTGACCCTGCAGGTAGCCGAGGTAGCGCTGCATCGCCGGGTAGTACTGCGCGAGCAGTTCCTTGTCGCCGTAGGTCTGGTACGCCTTGAGCGGCACCTGGACCAGCGCGCCGCCCCAGTTCGGGTCGTCGCGGTAGGAGCCGGCGAGCGTCACGTGGTCCGGCACGGTGCTGGGCACCAGGCCGCTCGTCTCCTGGCCGTCGGCCATGTCCTGGACGATCTTGCCGAGGTAGGCCTCGACGTCGTAGTTGCGGGCGAGCGCGTCGAACGCGAGGTGGTCCTGCTCCAGCCAGCCGAGCTTCTCGCGGCTCGGGCAGTCGGTGAGGATGCTCTGCATGTTGTTCTCGACGGCGGCGCGGGTGAGCCGGTGGATGCCGTCGAGCGTCGCGTCGGAGGAGTCGAAGTCCCCGGCGGAGTCGTTGTCCGCCATCGTGCGCAGGCCGGCGACCGTCAGCTGCGCGGTGTCCGGCACGCCGACGACCTCGAGGTAGCGGAAGCCGTGGTAGGTGAAGTCGGGGTGCCAGGTCTGCTTTCCACCCTTGCTCGTGAAGCTGTCCCAGATCGGCGTCCCGACGTTGCTGATGGACTGGTCCACGTGCCCGTCGCGCAGGGCTTCGGCCGGGTACACGCGGAGAGCGGTGCCCACCGGCGCGGTGAGCGTCACCTGCGGCAGACCGGCGATGTTCCGGCCGAGGTCGTAGACCCGGATGCCGGGCGCCGGACGCGAGATCTCCTTGCCGGGCAACTGTTCCACGACCCGGACAGGCTCGGTCTGCCGGGAGGTCAGCTTCGCCGTGCTCGTCGCGGGCACCACCGGGGACCAGGTCCTGCGGTCGGTGCCGGGCTTGTCCCAGCCGGGGATTTCGCGGCGGGCGTCGTAGTCCTCACCGCCGTACCACTGGGACACGGTGGTGGCGCCGAGCGTGGTGCGCCAGCTGGAATCGGTGGCGATCCGCTGCACGGTGCCGTCTGTTAGCGTTAACTCCAGCTGCGCGATGACTTGCGGGTCGCTCGCCGTGCGCGCGAACTTCCGGTAGCGGCCCGAGGTGTGCAGCGCGTCCGCGGTGCCGTTGCCGACCGCGATGCCGATCGTGTTGGCACCGCCGCGAACCTGCTTCGTGACGTCGTAAGCGGCGTAGGTGATGCGGTCGGCGTAGTCGCTGTCGCCGGGTTCCAGAACCGCGTCACCGACGCGGGTTCCGTTGAGGCTGGGCACGTAGACGCCGAGGCCGCTGACGTAGAGCCGGGCGCTGGCGACGCGGCCGCGCACGGAGAAGTCCTTGGCGAATACCGGCAACGCGGGCGGCAGCCAGGTGGCGGGCGCCGGCTGGTTCGTCACGGTCTTGGCGACGGTGAACGGCCCGGCGGCGTCGGCGGCGGTCTGCACGGTGTAGTCGACCGGGAAGTTCGCGGTCTTGCCGTCGGCAGTGAGGGTGTCGGTGCGCGGGTAGAGCACGACCTGGTCGAAGGTGTGCGCGGCACCGAGGTCGACGGTGAGCCAGACGTCGGCGTCCGCGCTCGTGTGCGCCGCGCTCTGGTAGCCGGCGTTCCCGGCGTCCTCGGGGTTGGACGTGGTGAGGCCGTCGGCGACCAGCCCGGGCTCCCACTCCTTGCGCACGGTCTGGGTTTCCGAAGCGGTGACGTACTTCTGGCGTCCGTCGGCGAGGTTCACGGCCGGGTCGGCCGAGTCCCGCACCTGCAGCTCGGCCAGCTGCAGCCGGTAGGTCAGGTCCGGGAAGCGGCGGGTGTCGCCGGTGGTGACCATCCGGTTCTGGCTGTCGAGGGGCTGTTCGGCCAGCGGCAGGCCGAGCTTGGTGACGTCGAGCTTCACGAACTGCGCGGTCTGCGGCGGAAGCGCGACGACGACCGGCTGCGTCGGCTTGGTGCTCAGCTGCCACCGGCTGTTCGTGATCCAGCCGGCGGACCAGTCTTTTTGGTTCGTGAGGCCGGTTTCGAACCAGCTCGGGGTGCTCCAGGTCGAGGGGACGTTCCCGGACCAGACGCGGACCCGCCAGTAGACGCGCTGGCGGCTGCCGAGGGCGCGGCCCGCGTAGTCGAGGTCGGCGGCGGCGCCGGTGACGCGGCCGGTGTCCCAGAGGTCGGGGCGGGCCAGGCGTGCTTCCGAGGTAGCGGCTTGGACTTCGTAGGCGGTCTGGTCCCGGGCGGCGGTCCGCCAGCTCAGCTCGGGGGTGGTGTCGTCCGTCCCCAATGGCCGGTCGAGGTGGTTGGCGCGGAGGTCGGTGGCGGCGAAGCCGTGGCCTTCCACGCCGGCTTCGGCGGGCGTGGCGATGCCGAGGACGAGAAGCGGGACGAGAGCGAGGAGACGGCGGGATCTGTGGCGCACAGCAGCTCCTGGGGCGGCCGGTGGGGTGCGGCCTGGATTCGACGATGAATCGTTTCAAGTCAAGGGAAAGATTGGCAACTTCGACTAAGCGAGGGAAGTGTTCGCACTCCGGCGAGGTGACCCTGCCTCAGCGGGCCCGCCGCACTCAAACTGGCGGGTAACAACGCTTCGGGTCGGGATGCAGGACGAGAAGGGGCGCACAGCCCAGCTTCTGTCGCTGCATCGCGATCTCCGAATTGAAAGGTTTCATAAGCCCGACGGCAGTGACGCTACCTTGCGCCCGAAGAGGAAGTCAATGACGAGGCCTTCACCCGGCCTCGCCGGCGTTCACCGCGATGTCGACGAACTGCCGCAGGAGCGCCTCGTGGACGTGCGGGAGGAACACCAGCGTCACCGGGCTCGGCGGCGCGCCGCGCAGCGGGACGAACCGCACCGCCGGGTGGATGTTGCGGCGCATGGCCACTTCGGGCGCGATGCCGATCCCGCGGTCGGCGGCGACGCTCTCGACCCACTCGTCGAAGTTGGCCGTCTCCACGATCGTCTCCGGGCGCTCGTCCGGCGGCCAGGACCACGGCCCGGTCGTGCCGCTCACGATGTTCACCACCAGCGGCCACCGCGGCACCTCGGCCCACGCCAGCTCCGCCCGCCCGGCCAGCGGCGACCGCACCGAACACGCCGCGACCCGGGCCTCGTCGAACAGGTGCACCACGCGCAGTGCGGACGACCGCACCGGCCCGCGCACCACGGCGAGGTCGACCTTGCCCTGCTGGAGGGCGGCGAGCGGGTCGTCGGTGCGCACCAGGTCGACGGTCCGCCCGGTCGCCCGCTCGAATCGCGTGACCGTCCGCTGCGCCCACGGGTCCGGCAGCAGCCAGCTGAACCCCAGCCGGACGCTCGACGCCTGGCGGACGGCGCCGAACCCGCGTTCCAGCTCGGCCAGCGCCCGTTCGACGTGGGCCAGCAGGGTCTCCCCCGCGCCGGTGAGCTCGACGTGCCGGGTGCTGCGGTCGAAGAGCGTCACGCCCAGCGCGTCCTCCAGCTGCCGGACCGTGCGGCTCAGCGCGGGCTGGGTGATCGCGAGGTCGGCCGCCGCCCCGGTGAACGACCTCAGCCGGGCCACCGCCTCGAAGCCGCGCAGGTGCCTCAGCTCCACCCGGCCGGACGCGAACTCGCTCATGCCTGAGGAGCATAGATTCACCCCAGCAGGCATTTCCCAGCCGGACGCGCCCTGCCTAGCCTCGAAATCATGACCACCAAGCTCGACGCGTTCGGCCTCTCCGTGCCGATCCTCGCCGCCCCCATGGCGGGCGGACCCACGACACCCCGGCTCGTCACGGCCGCGGCGGCGGCCGGCGGGGCCGGGCTGCTCGCCGGTGGGTACCAGGCCCCCGAAGCGCTCGCGCGGCAGATCGCCGAGGTGCGGGCGGCGTCCGTCCCGTTCGGGGTGAACCTGTTCGCGCCGAACCCGGTGCCGATCGACCCCACCACCTACGCCGCCTACGCCCGCACGCTGCAGCCGGAGGCCGACCACTACGACCTCGACCTGGCCGGCATCCCCCGCACCGAGGACGACGACAGCTGGCGCGACAAGATCGACCTGCTGCTCGACGCGCCGGTCCCGGTGGTCACCTTCACCTTCGGCCTCCCGGATCCGGCGGTGCTGCAGGCACTGCGCGGGGTGGGCACGCTCGTCGGCCAGACGGTCACCTCCCCCGACGAGGCGCGCCGGGCCGCGGACGCCGACTTCCTCGTCGTGCAGGCCTCCGCGGCGGGCGGGCATTCGGGCACGCTCACCCCGGGGTGGACACCCGCGGACATCCCGGTCACCGACCTCCTCCGCGCCGTCGCCCGGGTGAGCGGGCTCCCCCTCGTCGCGGCCGGCGGGATCGCCACCGCCGACGCCGTCGCCGAGGTGCTCCGGGCCGGCGCCGCGGCCGCGATGGTCGGCACCGTGCTCCTGCGCTCCGACGAGAGCGGCGCGTCGAAGACGCACCAGGCCGCGCTCGCCGATCCGCCCGGCGACCGGACGGTCGTCACCCGCGCCTTCACCGGCCGGCCCGCCCGCGCGCTGGCCAACGCGTTCACCCGCCGCTACGACCGGCTCGCCCCGGCCGGGTATCCGGCGGTGCACCACCTCACCGGCCCCCTGCGCAAGGCGGCGGCCGCCGCGGGCGACGCGGACCGGCTCCACCTGTGGGCCGGCACCGGGTTCCGGCACGCGTCCGCCGAGCCCGCCGCGCGCATCCTCGGCCGGCTCGCCGCCCACCTCTGAAGGAGACTCTTCGATGATCGAGCTCGTCGACTACCAGTTCGGGCCGCAGGCACGCCTGCGGCTGGCCGAAGCCCGCGATCGCCGCCGGGACGGCGCGATCGCCGCGCTGGAAAGCTTCTACCACGCCCTCAACCGCCGCGACCTCGACGCGCTTTCCGCCGTGTGGTCGCAGGACGAGCTGGCGCAGCTGAACAACCCGGTCGGCGGTATCCTCCGCTCCGGGGCGGCGGTCACCGACCTCTACCGCCGCATCTTCGCCGGCGACCTCCGCCTGACCGTCACGTTCGCCGACGCGGTCACCTACTGGTGGGCGGACGCGGTCGTGTTCGCCGGCCGCGAGCTCGGTCAGTACCGCGACCGCGACGGAACCACGGTGCCGCTGACGATCCGGACGTCACGGGTGTTCGGGTACGACTCGGGGCGCTGGCTGCAGGTTCACCACCACGGCAGCATCGACCACCCCGAAGAGCTTGCGAGGTACCAGAAAGCCGTCCGCGGCTAGTCGCGGGAAAGAGCGTCGGACTGCGAGGCGGCGACGGCCAGCGCCTCGGTGAGCCCGGTCAGCTCGAGCGCCCGCCCGACGGTGCTGCGCTCGGGGGTCACGACCCGGAGCCGGGTGGTGCGACCGGCTTCGCGGTAGACCTTGAGCAGGACCGTCATCCCGACGGAGGCGAGGAAGGAGACCCCGGTCAGGTCGATCACCAGCAGCGCCGGGTCGCGGCCGAGCGCCTCGGTGATCGCGTTCTCCAGGACCTGGACGCTGAAGAGGTCGACCTCGCCGGAAACCTCCAGCAGCTCCGCCTCGAACCCGACGTCGGGCCGGCGCGACGTCACGCGCAGCAGATCTCGGGGCCGGATCCGGCCCTCGCCAGCGGTCACCCGCACCTCCGGTTTTCTCGACCGTTTCGAGGCGTCCTACCCGCGTGATCGGCGGTTGAAACACGTCCGGCGGGCTCTCAGGCGATCGGCGCGAACTCGAGGGCGGCCGGCTGCTCCTCGGCGGGGGTCTCGACGACCGCGGGCGCGGGGTTGCGGTTGACGAGCAGCCGCAGCACGTCCGGGCGGGAGTAGTGGCCGACGGGGTCCGCGGCCGACTTGGCGATCGCGATCAGGTCCGGGTCGAGGTCGCCGTAGAGGATGCCTTCCTCCGTCTCGGGCAGCGGCTCGGCCAGCGGCGAACCCTCGGGACCGTAGATCCGGGCGAACCCGCCACCGGGCAGGAGCAGCTGCCGCTTCAGGTCGGTGTCGCAGAACAGCTCGAGCGCGGCCGGCCCGATCACGCCGCAGGGGGCGACGACGAACGTCCCGCCCTCGACCGCGTACATCAGGCTGGCCGCCGTGTTGACCTCCGGCCCCAGGGCCCGCGCGGCACCGCGGTAGACCGAGAAGCTCGGCCACGCCGCGACGTGGATTTCCTCGCCCTGGCTGTACATCGCGTACTTCGTCAGCGGTTGCAGGTGTTCCCAGCAGTTCAGCGCGCCGAGCCGGCCGAGCGCGGTGTCGTGGACCTGCAGGTCGCTCCCGTCCCCTTCGCCGAACACCGCGCGTTCGACGTGGGTGGGCTTGAGCTTGCGGCGCACCGAGATCAGCTCCCCGGTGTCGGCGATGAACGCCTGCGCCATGTACAGGCTGCCGCCGGCCCGTTCGCTGAAGCCGACCACGACGTGGATCCGGTGTTCGGCGGCGGCACGGCGGATGCGGTCCAGCTCGGCGCCGTCGCGGGTCATCGAGTGCGCGGCGTAGCGCGGGACGAACGCCATACCGGCCGCGGGCGAGTCGAGCCAGATCCACCACGGGTAGCCGGGGAGGAAGGTCTCGGGGAACGTCACCAGCCGCGCGCCGCCGGCGGCCGCTGCACCGATCAGGCCGACCACCTTGTCGACGCCCGCGGCCAGGTCCAGCCAGGCCGACTCGGCCTGGACGGCCGCCACGCGCACGGTTTCCTGCATTGCCGGGCTCCTTCGCCGAAGTGCTGGGGGCCTCCCACGATGCGCCCGCGCCACGGCGTCCGGCTGACCGATCGTGCCGCCGTCGCTTACCCGGCGTGCCACCCGCGAACCGACCTCGCCGCCGTCCGGAGGCGGCGGTACTCCCCCGGCGACCTCCCGGTGACGGCGCGGAAAGCCCGGTGGAACCCGGACTCGCTGTCGAACCCGCAGGCCGCGGCGACCGACCCGATCGTCCGCCCGGGATCGGCGACGAGGATCTCCTGGGCCCGCTCGATCCGCATCCGGCGCAGCCGTGCGGCGATCCCTTCGTCGCCGGCGATCCGGTACAGGGTGCGGCGGGAGACGCGGCACGCGCGGGCGACGGCGTCCGCGTCCAGCCGGGGATCGGCGAGGTTGCGGCGCAGGAAAGCCAGCACGCGCTCCCGCGCCATCGCTTCGGCGGCGGGCAGGCCGGGCCGGGCGTTCCCGGCGAACGAGGCGGTGGCCGAGAGCAGGCCGAGCGCGTGGGGAAGCAGGACCGCGGACTGGTCGGGGGCGGTCCTCGCCGAGTCGGCCAGCGACGTGAAGAAGGTCGACACCACCGCACCCGGCGTGCCGCGGCCGCACACCCGCGCGGTCAGCTGCCGGGTGTCGCGCACCAGCAGCTCCCGCTTCGGGACCTGGACGACGAGCTGGTGGAACGGCTCGTCGAAATGCAGCGTGTAGGGCCGGGTGCTGTCGTAGAACGCCAGGTCACCTGGCGAGAGCAAGGCCACCCGGCCGTCTTGTTCGACCCGGCCCGGCCCCCGCACCTGGATGCTCGCGAGCAGGTACTCCTCGTCGCCGCCCGCGACCAGCGACCGGGTGCGCCGCACGTGCTGGCTCCCGGCCACGACGGTGGACAGTTCGAGGTCGCCGACCGGGACGTGCTCGATCCGGCCGCTGAACCCGGCGCCGGCGACCGGCTCGGCAGCGAGCCGGACGAAGGTCGCACAGATCATCTCCCGCCAGTAGGCGAACGCCTCCTGAGCCGACACCACCGAGGTCGTCAGCTCCGCGTAGGCCCCTCTGTCCAATGTGGCGGACACGCACCGAGTATCCCCAGGTCACGGGGACGCTGTCCAGCGCTCGCGGGTAACCTCGGGGCGATGGCACGGATTCTCGTCACCGGCTCCACCCAGGGTCTCGGCCGGCTCACCGCCGAAGCCCTCCTGGACGGCGGCCACCGGGTGGTCGTCCACGGACGCGACGCCGGACGGCTGGACGACCTGGCCGCGCGCGGCGCCGACGTGGTCGTCGGCGACCTCGCCGACGTCGGGCAGATCCGGAGCGTCGCCGAGCAGACAGCCAGGCTCGGGCGGATGGACGCCGTGATCCACAACGCCGGGGTCATGACCGGCCCCACCGTGCTCCCGGTCAACGTGGTCGCGCCCTACCTGCTGACCGCGCTCTCCGACCTGCCCGCGCGCCTGGTCTACCTCAGCAGCGGCATGCACCGCGGCGGCCGGGCCGAGCTGGCCGGCCTCGACTGGTCCGGCACCCGGCCGACCGCCTCCTACTCCGACAGCAAGCTCCTGGTCACCACGCTCGCGGCCGCCGTCGCCCGGCGGTGGCCGCAGGTGCGCAGCAACGCCGTCGCCCCCGGCTGGGTCCCCACCCGGATGGGCGGCGCGGGCGCCCCGGACGACCTGCGGCTGGGCGTGCTGACCCAGGTCTGGCTCGCGACCGCCGACGACCCGGAAGCGCTCACCACCGACGGCTACTGGTACCACCGGAAACGCGCCGACCGGCACCCCGCGGCCGGCGACCACGACTTCCAGGCCCGGCTCCTCGCCGCGCTCGCCGGCCACACCGGGACTCCCCTCGCCTGAGGCGTCAGGAGCGCGAATGGGTCTCCATGAGAACTCCTCCGTTCCTCGCGGCAGCTCGTTGCCGCGTCCACGCTCGCAGCACGGAGGCCGGCTCTCCATCGCTCGCGGAGTGACGGAATCGCGCCCGGGCCTCATCATGGGTCGGTGCGCTCCGATCACTCGGACAGAGACTCGGACAGACCGGCCCGGCTCCGGGTCGACGCCGAGACGACGCTGATCCTGCGCGAGGCGTTCCACAAGATCGACGCGAATTACCGCAACGACCACTACGGCCTCTACGACTACGCGCGCGCCGTGATGAGCAAAATCGTTCCCCTGGACCACTTCTACATCGGGTTCTTCCACGGCGCGAACCGCGTGCGCTACCCCTACGGCTACGACGGCGGCATGTACACCGATCCGGCGTCGCACATCTACGGGCCGCACGGCCAGGCCGCCTGGCTCCTGAAGCACCGCCAGACCTACCGGATGCAGTACGACAACGGTGCCGCGCTCAACGCGGGCGTCGCATCCGGGGACACGAGCCGCGCTTCCGCCGATGCCGTCACCACTCCGCTGTTCCGCCGCGGCCGCGACGGCGAGCCGGCGGTGTTCGGCATGATGTCGATGCAGAGCTACCAGCCCGACACCTTCGACGACAACGCGGTGCGCGCCTTCGAATGGCTGGCCGAGCTGGTGGCCCGCGTGCTGACGACCGAAGCCGAAGACGTCGACGCGCTCCGCCGGCTGCCCGCCGATGTCGACGACGCGCCGCAGCTGGTCACCGCGGACCACATCGTCGAGCTGCTTTCCTCGCGGGTGGCGGACATCCGGCAGCGAGCCCAGGACGCCCTCGCGGTACCCGACGCTTCGCCGCGCGAGGCTTTGCAGCGCATAGTGACCGACTGCCAGCAGCTCCAGTCGGACCTCGTCGAGCTCACCCTCGACATCGACAACGGCCCCGAGGAACGCTTCCGCTCGCTCACCGCCGCCGAGCAGGGAGTGGCGGTGCTGCTCGGCAGCGACATGCACAACGAACAGATCGCCCGGGAGCTGGGGATCAGCCTCCACACGGTGAAGACCCACGTCCGCAACATCCTGGCCAAGTACCGGATGAGCGGACGCGCGGGAGTGGCCGACGACGTCCGCAAGCACCTGGCGCGCTGATCGCTCAGGCCGGCGAGCTCACCCGGGTGACGAGGTCCCGCACGGTGGCGAGGGTTTCGCCGGGGTGGTCGAGGTGCACGCTGTGCGTCGCTCCCGGCCAGCACACGACCTCGCCGCCGAACGCGGCCGCGAGCCGGGTGTGGCCGCGCCGTATCGCCGTGTCCGGCTTGCGGTCCGCGGTCACCACCACCGACGGCACCCGGGGCAGGTCGGCCTCCCGCAGGCCGCGGGACAGCTCGGTGATGCCGCGGACCGCCCTGGCCAGCACCGGGATGTCCATGTCCGCCATCCGCACGTACGCGGCCTCGCAGTCCGGCCGCAGCCGCTGGCGCCGCGCCGATCGGACGATGGACGCGCGGACGAGCCGGGGAAGCACCCGGCGCACCACGGGCAACGCCGCGAGGGTCCCGAGCGCGCGCGTCATGCGTTCCAAGGTGGCACAGGTGCGGGGATCGTTGATCACCGTCGGGTCGAGCAGCACCAGGCCCGCGACGTTTTCGGGGTGGTCGCGGGCCAGCAGCACGCCGACGGCGCCGCCGAGGCTCTGCCCGACCACCACCACCGGGCCGCACCCCAGGCGCTCGATCAGGGCGTTCAGGTAATCGCCGGCGCCGGCCAGCGTCCCGTCGGCGGCGGTACCCGTGCCGGGCCGGTCGTGCACGATCACCCGGCACCCCGGGTCCGCGACCAGGCCTTCGACGAGCCCAGGGAAGAAACCGTCGCACGCTTCGGCACCGCCGGGCAGCAGCAGCACCGGCTGCCCCGCTTCGCCGTGCACCCGGACCCCGTCGATCTCCATGCGCGCTCCTCGTCCACTACGTCCCGACGCAGATTGTTGCACAATCTCGCGGTGTATTGTCGAGCAATGACTCAAGCCGTCCCGGAGCGGATCGCCGCGGCCTTGCGCGGCGAGCTGCTCGACGGAGCCCACCCCGTCGGCACCCGCTTCCGCGAGGAAGTCCTGGCGGAGCGCTTCGACGCCGGCCGGCACACGGTCCGCTCGGCCCTGCAGCTGCTGGTCGAGCGCGGCCTGCTGGTCCACGAACGCCACCGGGGCGCGACCGTCGCCCCGTTGAGCAGGCAGCGGATCGACGAGGTCTTCGACTTCCGCAAGATCCTCGAGCTCGGCGCGTTGCGCACGGCTCAGGACCGGGAAGCGGACCTCGGTCCGGTGCTCGTCGAAGTGGAACGGCTCGAGGCTCTGGCCGAGCGGTCACCGGCGCCGTCGTGGCGCGAGCTGACCGGCGCCCACCGGGCGATCCACCGCGCGATCGTCGCGGCGGCCGGCAACCGGCGCGTGCTGGACAGCTACCGGCGCTGCGAGGACGAAGTCCGCCTGCTGCTGACGTTCGTCCGCCCGGACTTCGACGCGGCCCGCCTCGCCGCGGTCCACCGCGCCCTGGTCGAGAAGCTCGGCCAGGGCGGCGAAACGGCGGCGGCCGCCCTGGCCGCGGACATCGACCAGGGCGGCCGGGCCGCACTGCTGACGGCGTTGCGCCGCACCGAAGAGAGCGCGCGTCTCCTGGGGCTCTAGGACTTTCAGGCGCAGCCGGCGGAATCGGCGTCGAGCACCGGGTCCGTCGCCGGACGGCCGCTGAACGGGACCGTGTCGTGGACGGTCAAGGCGCCGTCGCGCAGGGTGTAGGCGGTGCGGGTGCCCGAGTAGGTGAGCTGATCGACCGGACGGCCGAGGTCGTCGGACTCCGCGGCGACGGTCACGAAGGCGCGGCCCCCGTCCAGCGGCGTGCACTGGTAACCCAGGTGAGCGGCGACGCCGCCGCCTTCGGCGACCGAGAACGGCTTGTCGTCGGCCCCGACGACCTCGCCGAGCTTGCGGCCGTCGTAGTGCAGCACGGAGAAGAACGTGGTGTTGGCGCCGATCGACCGGGTGACGAGCAGCTCGGCCCGGCCGTCACCGTTGAGGTCGGCCACGCGCGGCGCCTCGATGCCGAACTGACTGTCGGCCGGCAGGTGGATCGACGTGTACGTCCCGCCGACCGTGGCCGAGATCAGCTGGTCGCCGTCCCCGGTGAGCTGGGCGGTGACGGTCTCGATCTCCCCGTCGCCGTTCAGGTCGGCGACCGTGGTGACCGGGTTCGGGCCCGGCGCGGCCAGGGCGGGCACCGCGGCGGCGAGGCCCAGTGCGGCGGCCAGGCCGGCAACAGTGGCGGTACGGACGATTCCGGTGCGGTTCATGAGATCTCCCTCCCGTTCGGTGATCTTTTCACCGAACGTGCTCCCATGAAGAAAGACGGCCACGCATGGGCGGCGTGCAGCGGAAGTGCGATGTGCCACACGAACGCAACCCGCGCCGCCGTGGTCAGGGCCGGTAGGTGCAGAAGGCGCCGATGCTGTTGGACTGCTCCACGACGGTCTTGCCGTCGACGGTGATCTTGCAGGTGTTGTCCTTGTTGCCCATCTTGAAGTCCACCGCGTCGACGCTGACCGAGGTGAACGCCAGGTCGTCCATCGACAGGGTCTGGCGCCAGGTCTTGCCCTTCTCCAGGACCTCCTGGGAGTTCGCGCTGAACCCGCTGCTCCACTGCACGTTCGCCTTCGCCGCCGTCGTGACCTCGAGGACGATGGTGTGCTTCGCCGCCGCCGTCGGGGCCGCCGCGGCGGGCTCGGCCCCGGCGTCCGCGACCGCGGCCGGCGCCGCCGGGGCAGGCAGGCCGTTGGCGGTGTCGCTGACGGCCTTGCCGAACGCGGCCGTCCAGATGACGCAGATGACCAGTCCGAGCGCCGAAAGCACGACGGCGGTGATGGCCAGCCCCTTGTTGCTCGCCTGGCCGCGGTTCGCGCGCAGCGTCCCGACGACGCCGAAGATCAGCCCGAGGATCACCAGCGGCCACGCGATGACCCCGATGATCGGGATGAACGCGAAGACCAGGCCGACCAGGCCGAGCACGAACCCGGCGGTGCCGAGGCCGTTCTTGAGCTGGACCGGAGCGGACACGGGCGGCACGGGGGCGTAGGACATGGTTGCCTCTTTCAGCGCAGCGACGGCACGACCGAATGCGGTCACGCTTTGCGCCGTTCGTCGTCACGCGAGCCGCGCGCGTAACAAGGCCCTGCAGCCACTCTTGGTCACGACGAGGACTCGGGACACCTCGCGTCTCGATCATTTCCGCAGGTGGCTGCGGTGCGTAACTCGCCCACCGTCGTTACCCAAGGTGAGAAAGTGAGGCTCCCAGTTCACTCGTAAGGAGTACGTGCGCGCGTACGTCGACCGCATGGCGGCGACGCTCACTGCATCCCGGCCCCCGGACCGATGGCCGGCGTGAGGTCCATGTGGACGCGGTAGTCGGTCACCCGGTCCCCCGCCAGCCGGATGACCGTCACGCACGGCAGGGCCAGCGGCTTGCCGTCCGGGGCCGCCGTCTCGATCGTGAAGCGGCAGAACAGCTGGTCCTCCCCCACCTCCGCGACCTGCTCCACGACGTGGCGGACCCACGGCAGCGCGCCCGCCGCCCCGGCCGTCGCCGCGGTGATCGCCGCTCGGCCGGTCAGCGGCTCGTCGTTGGCGAACACATACGTGGCGTCGTCGGCGAACCACGAGGCGAACGCCGGAGCGTCGCCCGCGTCGACCGCCGCGCACATCGCGTGCACCATCCGCTCGCGTGAGTCGCTCACTTCCGCAGTTCCAGCCCGTAGCGGGTCATCACTTCCGCGACCAGCTTCATGTCCCGCCCGGGCGGCAGCTGGGACAGCTCCCGGTAGTAGTTCTCCAGCCCCGGCGGCGAAACCACGGCGATGACGCGGGTCTCCTCGTCGAACGGGTTGCGGAACACGTGCGGCACCCCGCGCGGCATCAGCAGCGAATCGCCCGGGCCGAGGACGTGCCGCTCGCCGTCGAGCTCCACCTCGACGCGGCCCTGAACACACGTGAACAGCTCGTCCTCGCGGGTGTGGACGTGGGTCGGCGGCCCGCCGAGCCCCGGCGGCACGACGTACTCGAACAGCGAATACGCGCCGTTCGTGTCGGCGCCGGTCAGGCGGGCGTGGATGCCCAGCCCGATCGCCCCGAGGTTCGTGCCGTCGCCGGGGTGGATGACGTGGTGGCCGGTCGCGGTGCTCATCGGGAAACTCCTTCGCTACAGCGGGGTCTTCGCGGGTTCGGGGGTGTCCGCCAGCCGGGTCAGCACGGCCGGCGTGAGCGACCGGTAGGCCGCGGGCGCGACCGGGTTCAGCCAGTGCGTGAAGCGGGTGAAGCGGCCGATCTGCACGCCGAGGTCGCCGAGCACCTCGTCGACGTTGTGGATGGAGAACGGGATGATCTTGGTGCCGCGGCAGTGGTGCGCGCCGGTCGCGACGTCGAGGAACGCCAGCTGGGCGACGACGTCCGCGCGCCGGGCCGGCTCGTCGGGCAGCGTGAGTGCGCCGGCGAGGTCGGCCGCGATCCACAGCGCCGCCATCTCGGCGTTGAGCGGGCTGAAGAACGACGAGTTGTACCCGTTGAAGTAGAGCCCCGGCGCGGCCAAGGGCTGGATCTGCCGGTACAGCAGGAAGTTCCCGCGTTCGTCGAAGAGCCGCTCCTGGACGGCGGCGGGCAGGAACGGGACGCCCTGGGTGAACCCGGTCGCGCAGACGACCAGGTCGGCCGGCAGCACCGTGCCGTCGGCCAGTTCGGCCATCGGCCGGCCGGCCTCGGCGAACAGCCGCGTGATCACCTGGTCGCGGCGGACGCGGATCGAGCCGTCGGCCACGCCTTCGAAGAATCCTTCGGTGGCCAGGCCGATCGCGTTCTTGACGATGTCCTCCATCCGCCCGCGCGGCACCAGGTCGTGCTTCGCGAGCCCGAACTGCCGCACCGACACGCTCCCGATGGAGTTGAGCATCGCGCGCCGCAGCCGGTTTCCCGGGCCGTGCAGGAACTTCTCGAACCCGCGCAGCCACCGGTAGCGGAACAGTGCCTCGCCCAGCCGGGTCAGCAGCAGCATCTTGAAGTTGACCACGCCGGCGATCTTGCGCGGGACCTTCCACAGCAGCTGGCGGGCGATGACGTCGGTGGTCTCGGCGACCTCGCTGATGGCCACAGTCACGTCGCAAGCCGACTTGCCGTAGCCGACGACGAGCACGTGCTTGCCCTTCGCCTCGGCGACGTCGTGGAAGTCCGAACCGGCCGGCAGCCGCCCGCCCGCCGCCTCGAACTCCGCGCGGCCCGGGTAGTCCGGCAGCGCCGGCTCGCAGAACACGCCGTTGGCGACGACGACGCGGTCGACCACCGAGGCCCCCTGCGCCCCGGTGGTCACCGCCCACCGCGCGCCGTCCGGGACCACGGACTCGACGGTGGTCCCGAGCCGCAGGTGCGGCGTGACGCCGAACTGGTCGGCGTAGCCGGCGAGGTACTCCTGGATCTGGGCGCCGGTCGGCCACTCCGGGAAGTGCCCGGGCATCGGGAAGTCCGAGAACGAGTACTGAGCCTTGGGGCTCTGCGTGGTCAGGCCCGGGTAGCGCCGGGTCCGGCTCCACACCCCGCCGACGTCCGGTGTCCGGTCGAAGACCTCGACGTCGTGGCCGGCCGCCAGCAGCACCTTGGCCGTGGTCAGCCCGGCCAGTCCGGCCCCGATGATCGCGACGCGCATGCCTGGTCCTCCTCGTCCGGCATCCGGGCCGGGTAGCCCGGCTCGGCGTGCGCCACAGCGTGGATCAGGGACGGGCTCCGGCCCAACCGCGAGTCCTGGTCACTGGGACGGCAGCTCCGGGCGCGGCACCGCCCACCGCCGGGCGGAGTAGGCGCGGCTCGCCGCCGCGGCCGCCATCCGCACGGCCGGCCCGATCCGGTCGGGCTGCACCGCGGCGCTGGGCCCGGTGACCGACAGCGCGGCGGTCACGCTGCCGGTGAAGTCGAAGATCGGGGCCGCGACACAGCTGATGCCGGCGTTGCCCTCTTCCCGGTCGTAGGCCCAGCCCTGCTCGTGCACGACGGCCAGCTCGCGCTCGAGCGCGGCGGCGCCGGTGATCGTGCGCGGGGTCCGCCGGGCGAGCCCACCGGCGACGACCGCGCCGACCGTTTCGGCGTCCGACCAGGCGAGGATCGCCCGGCCGAGCCCGGAGCAGTGCGCCGGGATGAACCCGCCGACCTGGTCGAGCATCGGCAGCTGACGGTGCCCGCTGATCTTCTCGACGACGAGCACCCGGGTGCCTTCGAGCACCCCGAGCTGCACGGTCGTCTTGGCCGCGGCGTAGAGGTCCTGCAGGTAGGGCAGCACGGCCTCGCGCAGCTCGTGGCGCACCGGCACCAGGCCGGACAGCTCGAACAGGCGGTTCCCGATCCGGTACTTCTCGCCGGGCTTGTCCAGCCAGCCCAGCTCGATCATCCGCGCCGCGGTGCGGTGCACGGTCGAGCGCGGCAGGCCCGAGCGCTCGACGAGCCGGGACAGCGTCAGCTCGCGGTGGGTCGCGTCGAAGGCGTCCAGCAGGGCAGCGGCGCGTTCGAGCGCGCCCGACGCCGCGACGTCTTCGCTGGAGTCCCGGGCAGTGGGACCCGTTCTTGGCCGGCCGGCGGTCATGGCCCGAATGTAGGTCACATCATGGAGAGCAACCAGTCCTTCCCGGACCGCCGCCGCGTCGCGCTCGTCGGCGGCGGAGCCGGCGGCATCGGCTCGGCCTGCGCGGCCGCGCTGCTGGCGACCGGGCACCGCGTGGTCCTCGCCGGCCGCACGGAGGCGACGCTGGCCGAGACGGCGTCGACGCTCGGCGAGGACGTCGGTCACGTCGTGTGCGACCTCGCCGAGCCGGCCGCGGCCGCCGACGCCGTGGCCCGGGTGCACGAGCGCCACGGCTCGCTCGACGTCCTCGTGGCCAACGCGGGCGGCCCGGCACCCGGCCGCGTGCTCGACGTCCCGGCGGAGCAGTGGCACCACGACCTCGACCTGCTGGTCCTCGGTCCGCTGTCCCTCCTGCGCGCCGCCCTGCCCGGGATGGCAGAGCGCGGTTACGGCCGCGTCGTCGTGATCAGCTCGACCGCGGTGCGGCAGCCACAGCCGGAGCTCGCCGCCTCGACGGTGCTGCGCTCGGCGACGACGTCGGCGGCGAAACTGGCCGCCCTCGAATACGCCGACCGCGGTGTCACCGTCAACTGCGTCGCGGTCGGTGCCACGCTCACCGCGCGACGCCTGGAGATCGTGCGCAGCCGGGCCGGCGCGGCGGGCATCGACGTCGCGACCGCGATGGCCGAGGACCTCGCCGCCATCCCCGCCGGCCGGGCCGCCGCGCCCCGGGAGGTCGCGGCCGCGGTGGCGTTCCTGGCCTCGCCCGAAGCAGGCTATGTCAACGGAACCGTGCTGGCCGTCGACGGCGGCCGCACGGAATGTCCCGCCTGAGCGGAAGGTGCGCCATGACCACGTCCGGACCCGGGTTCGCGATGACCGACTTCCTCGCGAGCATCAGCCACGCCGTCCGCCCCGACGGCCGGCGCCCGCTCGTGGTGCACGACGGCGACCTCGAAGAGATCCCGCCGGGCGCCGTCCCGAACCCGACGTCGCTGCGGATCGCCGGCACCCTGCCGACCGCGACGTTCGAGCTCTTCCGGCAGGTCATCCCGGCCGGCGAAAGCTCCGACATGCAGCGCCACCACCACGAGACCGTCCACTTCGTCCTGACCGGCGACGGCCACAGCGAGATCGAGGACGAGACCGTCGCCTGGACGACCGGATCGTTCGTCTACACCCCGCCGTGGACCTGGCACCGCCACCACAACGACTCGGCCGAGCACCCGGTCGAGTTCCTGACCATCGAGAACTCGCGGCTGCTCGGCCCGCTCGGGCTGAACCGCCGGCAAAGCGCGGGACTGGCGACCCTCGCCGAAGCCCGCGCCCGCTTCGACCACCGGGAGGACCAGTGACCGAGCCGATCCCCGACCACGTCGGCATCTGGGGCGAGCTGGGCGAGCTCGACCACACGCTGCGCCACGTCGACGTGCCGCTGGACGGACACCCCGTGCGGACGCGGGTGCTGCAGGCCGGCACCGGCCCCGACCTGGTCCTGCTGCACGGGACCGGCGGGCACCTCGAGGCCTACGCCCGCGACCTGGCCGGCCTCGCCCGCGACTTCCGCGTCACGGCCTACGACATGGTCGGCCACGGCTGGTCGGACCTGCCCGACCGGCCCTACACGATCGACGTCCTGTCCGCGCACCTCGTGTCCCTTTTGGACGTTCTCGGCATCGGGCGCACCCACCTGTCCGGCGAGTCGCTCGGCGGCTGGGTGGTCGCGTGGACCGCCGCGCACCACCCGGACCGCGTCGACCGGCTCGTGCTCAACACCCCCGGCAACATCGCCAACAAGCCCGAGGTGATGGCCCGGATGCGCGACACCACGATGGCGGCGGTGCTCGACCCGAGCGACGAGACCGTGCGCCGGCGCGTGGAATTCCTGTTCCACCACAAGGAGATGGTGACCGACGAGCTGGTGAACCTGCGCCGCCGCATCTACTCCCGGCCCGGGTTCGTCCGGGCGATCACGAACACCCTGGTCCTGCAGGATCCCGAGGTGCGCAAGGACTTCGCGTGGGACCCGGCGTGGGTGTCGAAGGTGAAGGCGCCGACGCTGCTGCTGTGGACCAGCCACGACCCCACCGGCGGGCTCGACGAGGCCGACCTGCTGCTCGGCTGGCTGCCCGACGCGCTGCTGCACGTCATCGACGACGCCGGGCACTGGCCGCAGTGGGAGAAGGTCGACGAGTTCGTCGAGGTCCACCGCACCTGGCTGCTGACCGGAACGGACCCGTCCTGATGGCCGCGGTCGCCGGGTTCGCCGGCATGTCCCACAGCCCGTTCGCGACCCTGCTGCCGCCGCCGTCCGACGGCGGTCCGGGCGCGAGGTTCCTGGCCGACGCCGACCGGGTCCGCCGCGCGGTGAAAGCCCTCGCCCCGGACGCGATCGTCGTGCTCGGGCCCGACCACTTCCACGGCAACTTCTACGACGTGATGCCGCCGTTCGTCCTGGGGGTCGAGCACGCCGCGGGGTTCGGCGACTTCGGCAGCACCGAGGGTCCGCTGCCGGTCGCCGGGGAGCTGGCGTGGTCCGTCCACAACGGACTGACGGACGCGGGCTTCGACGTGTCGCTGTCGTATTCGCTCACCGTCGACCACGGCATCGTGCAGACGTACGAGATGCTCACCGGCGGCACGCTGCCGATGGTGCCGATCGTCGTCAACACGGCCGCGCCGCCGCTGCCCACGTTGCAGCGGTGCCTCGCCTTGGGACAGGCGCTGGGGACGGCTGTGCGTGCGGCGGAGTTCCCCGGCCGGGTCCTGGTGGCGGCGAGCGGCGGGCTGTCGCACTGGCTGCCGTCGAACGATCCCCGCGAGATCGACGGCGAGCGCCGGGCGTCGCTGATCCACGGGCGTTCGGACGTCCACGCCTTCGCCGCGGCCCGCGAACCCCGCGTCCGCGCCATGGGCGGCGACCCGGGCGCGCGCGTGAACACGGAGTGGGACCGGTGGTTCCTCGACCGCTTGACCGCGGGCGACGCCGGCGCCGTGGCCGACCTCGGCCACGAAAAGCTCGAGGCGTCGGCGGGCAGCGGCGGCCACGAGGTGCGCTGCTGGCTGATCGGCCAGGTCGCGGCCGGGGCCCCGCTCGCGTGGACCAGCTACGAGCCGGTCCCCGAGTGGATCACCGGCATGGGCATCGGCACCACGTTCCCCGTCGCCTGACCGCCGATCGGGCAAGGACGGTTCCTGTTCGCACCCCCGGCGGCGCCGCGATCTTGCCGCGGCTCCCCGGGGTGCGCTACCCCGGTGGAGGACCAGCGCGACTTCCTCTCCAGGAGCGGCTCGTGAAGAAAATGCTCGCCGTCGTGGCCGTCGTTCTGCTCGCTCTCGGCGGTTTCGCCACGCCGGCCGCCGGGGCGAGTGGCAAGAAAGGCGTCAGCGCCAACCCGTATCCCGGTGCCGCGACCGCGTTGCAGGACGTCGGGGCGAAGTGGTTCTACACCTGGGCCGCCGACCCCCAGGGCATCGCCGCGCCGAGCGGAACCGAGTTCGTGCCCATGATCTGGGGCCGGGACTCCGTGACGCAGGACCAGCTCGACCGGGCCAAGGCCGCCGGCACCACCCTGCTGTCCTTCAACGAACCGGACCTGGCGGGCCAGGCGAGCATGCCCGTCGAGACCGCGCTCGACCTCTGGCCGCGGCTGCAGTCCACCGGGCTGCGCCTCGGCGCGCCCGCGGTCGCCTACGGGGGCGACGTCGCGGGCGGCTGGCTCGACCGCTTCATGAGCGGCGCCGCGGCGCGCGGGTACCGCGTCGACTTCATCCCGCTGCACTGGTACGGCGGCGACTTCTCGAGCGCGGCCACCGGCCAGCTGCAGTCCTACCTGCAGAAGGTCCACGACCGCTACCACCTCCCGGTCTGGCTGACCGAGTACGCCCTCATCGACTTCTCGGGCTCGACGCCGCGCTACCCATCCTCGGCCCAGCAGACCGACTTCGTCAGCCGGTCCACCGGGATGCTGGACGGATTGTCGTTCGTGGAGCGGTACGCGTGGTTTTCGCTGTCCACGTCGACCTCCCCGACGGGCCTGTACTCCGGCACGACCCCGAACGCGAGCGGCGTGGCTTACCGCGCTGGGTAGCCGCGCTCCTGGACGACCCACGTGTTGCCGTCCGGGTCGGCGAAGCCGAAGAAGCTCGCGTAGTCACGCCGGTCCGGGTCCACCCCCGGCGCGAAGTCCCCTTGCCAGTCCGCGGACTTCTTGTGCCGCAGCTCGCTGACCGGGACGCCGCGCCCGGCCAGCTCCCCGTGGGCTGCCTCGATGTCGGCCACCACCAGGTAGTTGTCCCGGGCCGAGCCCGGGGCCGCGCCGGTCAGGCCGACCCCGAGCTGGACCGAGGCCGCCGACCCGGGCGGGGTCAGCTGGACGACCCGGAAGCCGTCGTGCGGCCCGTAGTCGACGTCCAGGCCGAACCCGACCTGCGACGTGTAGAACCGGACCGCCCGGTCGACGTCGGCGACGGCCAGGGTGAGGACCTCGATGCGGAACTCCATCACGCACGCCCCCGCCGGGCCGGGCGCCGGACGACCCGCCGCGGTACGTAGATCGCCGGGACGAGCCCGACCTCCGGCGTGACCGTGCCGGCCGGGCGCGGAACCTTGCGAGTGATCATGACTGCTCCTCCTCAGACGAGCGGTTCGCCGCCGTCGACGCCGAGCGAGACACCGGTCAGGAAGGTGCTGCCCAGCGCGAAGACCACGGCTTCGGCGATTTCTTCGGGACGTCCGACGCGCCGCGCCGGGCTGGTGGCCGCGCGGGCGGCGAACAGGGCGGCCTTCTTCTCGTCCCCCAGGGCGTCGTAGGCCCCGGTGTCGATGGTGCCGGGCGAGACCGCGTTCACCCGGATCGGCGCCAGCTCCACCGCGAGGCCCCGGGTCAGCGCGTCCACCGCGGCGTTCGTGGCGCCGACGGCGAGCATGCCGGCGGCGGGCTTGCGCGCCGACGATCCCGAGAAGAAGACGAACGAGCCGTCCTCGGGCATGCGCGGCGCGAAGTGCTTTGCCAGCAGCAGGGGGCCGAGCACCTTGACGTCGAACGACCTCAGCACGACGTCGTGGGCGAGGTCGCCCACCGTGCCGCGGGCCCGGGCCGACGCCGTCGACACGACGTGGTCGACCCGGCCGAGGCGCTCGGCCAGCGCGGCGACGGAGGCTTCGTCGGTCAGGTCGACGGTGGCCGCCGTGACATCCGGGTCGTCGTACGCCTTGGCCAGTGCTTCTTCGTCGCGTCCGGCGACGACGACCGTGGCCCCGGCCGCCCGCACGGCGAGCGTCACCGCCCGGGCGATGCCGCTGCCGCGGCCGATGACGAGAACAGTGCGGTCTTTCAGGGAAGTCATCTCAGTTTCCTTTCGAAACGATCAGCTCGTCGGGGTCCAGGCCCCGGTCGATCCCGTGCGGGGTGACGGTCTGGCCCGGTTCGAGGGTCAGCTTGCGGCCGTCGAGGGTCACGTCGACGACGTCCGGCTCGAACGACACGAACCCGGACACCCGCTCGACCTCGGACCACGCCTCCGGGTAGGACCAGGCGGCGCGCTTGCCCGACCCGATGTCGAAGTAGCCGGCCAGCCCCTTGTACGGGCAGAAGGTCTCGCCGTCGACCGGCGTCAGCGCCGTCAGGTCGATGTCCTCGCGCGGCACGTACCAGCGCGGCGCGAAGCCCGATTCGTAGAGCACGACCGGGCGCCGGGTCTCGGCGACGACGCGGTCGCCCTCGCGCACGACGAGGTGCCGCGAGGTCTGCCGGATGTCGATGCGGTGGTACGGGTCGGCAGCGTGCCCGACGATCCGCTCGTCCTCCTCGTAGAAGGCGTCCATCGCCCGCCAGGCGAAGGCGACGCGGTCGCGCAGGACGTCCGCGTGGCCCGGGAGGCCGGTGTAGCGCCAGGCCGCGCGCGGCGCCTGCTTGCCCGCCGCGTGGACCGAGTACCACTCGGCCGGGCCGAGCTCGCGGTGCGTCGTCGTCCGGTTCTCGGCGACGAGCACGTCCTCGCGGACGTCGGCGAGCGGGAAGTACGCCACCGGGTAACGGCCGGGCTCGTGCAGCAGGACGACGTCCTCGCTGTCGGCCACCCACTCCCCGCCGAACCGCACGCGCATCCGCCGCCGCAGCGGCTCGGCGAACAGCATCCGCTCGGGCAGCGGCTGCTCGACCAGGAAGTGCCCCACCGCCCGCGTCGCCAGTGGTCCCTGCTGCCAGGCCAGTCCCATGATGTCCTCCTCGGTTCTAACCCTTCTAAGCTGCTTTGATAGTTAGACATGCAATCAGGCGTCGTGTAACCTGTCAAGTATGAGTTTGGAGGTTAGGCAGATGGCGACCGACGAGACACTGCTCCTGGACCTGCTGAACACCACCCCGGTCCGCGACGGGACACCCGGCGACGACCTCGCCGACGCGCGGGCGGCCCGGGAGTGGCTGGCCGGCCACGGGCAACCGGCCACCGACGACGAGCACCGCACGCTGCTCGAGGCGCGGTCCGCGCTCCAGGCGATCGTCCGCGGCCAGGACGCGCCCACCGCCGCGGCGCGGTTCGTCGACGACGTGACCTACCGGGCGTCCTTCGGCGACGACGGCGTCGAGTGGGTCCTCGACCTCCCCGCCGGCCGGTCCGCCGCCGCGCGGGCCGTGCTCGCCTGGGACGCGCTCGCCAAGTCGAGCCCCGGCCGGCTGCGCCCGTGCGCCAACCCGGAGTGCCGGCTGTTCCTGATCGACCACAGCAAGCCCAACAGCGCCCGCTGGTGTTCGATGGCCGTGTGCGGCAACCGCATGAAGGCCCGGCGGCACTACCAGCGCTCCCGCACGGCCGCGGACTGAAGGAGACGACCACCATGGCCCGCTTGGTGTCACTGAACGTCGGGATGCCGGAGGACGTGCCCTGGCAGGGGCGGACCGTCCACACGGGAATCTTCAAGTACCCCGTCGAAGGCAGGCTGATGGTCCGCCGGCTCAACGTCGACGGCGACGGCCAGGGCGATCTGGGCGGCCACGGCGGCGAGAACCGCGCGGTGCTCGTGTACCAGCGCCAGTCCTACGAGCACTGGCGGCGGTTCCTCGGCCGCAACGACCTCGAAGACGGCCAGTTCGGCGAGAACTTCACCGTCGACGGCCTGCCCGACGACGAGGTGCACATCGGCGACCGGTACCGGATCGGCGAGGCCGAGTTCGAGGTCACCCAGCCGCGCGTCACGTGCTTCCGCGTCGGGATGCGCCTGGGCGAGCCGCGGATGCCGTCGCTGCTGGTCGCACACCACCGGCCCGGCTTCTACCTGCGCGTCATCACCGAAGGCCACGTCGAGGCCGGCGACGAGATCGTCCGCACCCGGACCGGCCGCCACGAGATGAGCGTCGCGGACATCGACGCGCTCCTCTACCTGCCGGGCCGCGACTCCGGCGCGCTCCGCAAGGCCGTCGACATCCCCGCGCTCAGCCCGGGCTGGCAGGGGTCGTTCCGCGACCTGCTGGCCGAGGAGCCGGCTCCCGCGCCGACCGGGTGGCGCGGCTTCCGGCCGCTGCGCGTCGCCCGGGTCGTGCCCGAGAGCACGACGGTTTCCTCGATCCACCTGGCCGCCGACGACGGCGCGCCACTCCCCCGGCCCGAGCCCGGCCAGTACCTCACCCTGCGCGTCCCCGGCGCCGGCGACCCCGCGCCGGTCCGCAGCTACTCGCTGTCGGCGGCGCCGTCGGACCGCGAGTACCGCATCAGCGTCAAGCGGGACGGCGTGGTGAGCAGCTACCTCCAGGCCAAGCTGACGGCGGGCGCGCTGGTGGACGTGGCGGCGCCTCGCGGCGACTTCGTCCTGGCCGGCGACGACCGTCCCGTGGTCCTGCTGTCCGCGGGCATCGGCGTGACGCCGGTGCTGGCGATGCTGCACGCGCTCGCCGCCGGCCGGAGCACGCGGGAAGTCTGGTGGCTGCACACCACCCGGACCGCCGCCGAACAGGCGTTCAGGGCCGAGGCGCACCGGCTGGTGGCGAGCCTTCCGAACAGCCACGAACACGTCTACCACTCGGCCGAGAGCGGCCGGCTGACCCGCGATGCCTTGTCCGCTTTGGACCTTCCGCTCGAGGCCACCGCATACCTCTGCGGACCGGACGCGTTCATGACGGCGATGCGCGAAGCCCTGGTGTCACTGGGCTTCGACGCTTCCCGCGTCCACAGTGAACTGTTCGGTGGGGTGTCCGCGATCAACCCCGGGCTGACCGACGTGGCCCGGAAGACCCCGCACGCCCCGGCGGGGACGGCGGGAACCGGGCCCGAGGTGACGTTCGCGCGCAGCGGGCTCACGGTGCCGTGGAGCGAGGAGTTCCCCAGTCTCCTGGAGTTCGCGGAGGCGTGCGATGTGCCGACGCGCTGGTCGTGCCGGACCGGGGTCTGCCACACGTGCGTGACGCCGGTGCTCTCGGGCCGCGTGAAGTACGACCCCGACCCGCTGGAGACGCCGGCCGAGGGCGAGGCGCTCATCTGCTGTTCGCGGCCGCGGGAGGACGTCGTGCTGGACCTCTGAAGTCAGCGGAGGTCGAGCCGCATGAGCCAGCGGACCCGGCGGTCGGCCCGCGCTTCGGTCGGCCGGATCCGCTCGAAGCCCGCCGCTTCGAACAACGACGTCGTGCCGACGTGGGCGGCGCTCGAACCGATGCGCCCGCCCTCCGGGTCGACCGGGTAGCCCTCCACCGCCGGGGCGCCGTGCGCACGCGCGTGGTCGACCGCGCCGGCCAGCAACGCCGCGGACACCCCGCTGCGGCGGTAGGGCGAGCTCACCACGAAGCACACCACGCTCCACACCGGCAGGTCGTCGAGCGGCGGCATCGTCCGCGACCGCACGAGACGCACCATGCTCGACCGCGGCGAGATGCTGCACCACCCGGCCGGCGTGTCCCCGTCGTAGGCGAGCACGCCCGGCGCGGGTTCGCCCGCGCAGAGGCCCCGGACCCGCTCGGTTCGCTCCTCGCCGCGCAGCGCGTTGTACTCGGCCGAGGTGATGCGGTACGCGAGGCACCAGCAGGCGCGTTCGTTACCGCTGGGGTTGAGGATCGCGGCGACGTCTTCGAAGCGCGAAGCAGGACGGATCATGAACATGGGACCACCGTAGAATCGGATACCCGACAAGGCGATGTCGGTTAGGGGGCGCACGTGGATCGGCTCGTCGGCTCCGGCCGCTACCCGGGGATGACCCAGCTGCACCAAGCCGTGCCGCTGGTCGAGAGGCAGCACGCCCTGATCGAGGAGATGCGCGCGCGGGCGCCCCGGTTCGTGACGGGCCGCGTCCTGGCCGAGCGCACCGGAACGACGGTGCGGACCGTCGAACGCGACGTGACGCGCCTGCGCGCGGCGGGCGTCCCGGTCGAGGTGAAGCGCGGCGCCGGCGGCGGCTACCGGCTCACCATGCCGGCCGTCGTGCCACCGGTGAGCTTCAGCCCCGGCGAGGTCGCCGCCCTCGTCGCGTCCCTGGTGGCCCTCGGCCCGTACACCTCCGCCACCGCGTGCAGCGCGCTGGACAAGCTCCTCACCGCTTTCCGGTGAGGAGCTGCCGACGCGGTCACCGGCCGGCTCCGGCGCACCGGGCGTCCGCAGGTCCGACGTGCCGGACGGGCACGATGCGCGTCACCGGCACCGGAACCGGCGGACCGGATCCGGTGAGCACCGTCGTATAGACCGTTATACGATTCAAGTGGACGAGCGGCGTCGTCTCACAGCTCGAGGCCGCGACGAGCCTGACGTCAGGCGACGCGTGGTCGCTTCAAATTCGCTGCCCCACAGGGCAGCCGGCGCCTCCGATGTAGCAGGCGTAGAGCAGTCCGGCGGCCCCCACCACGGCCAGCCGTCCCGGAATCGTCATCGCTCGGGCCATCCTCGTGCTCTTCCTCGGAATGTGAACCGCCCCCTCGCCCATTCACATCAGTTGGTGAACTCGGCCGCGATCGTAAACTGACGTGGCCGACGCGGTCAACTGAGGTGGACCGGTGACCGTGAACCCACCTCACCGCAGTTGGCGGCGCGGTAGACTCCTGCCATGCCGGAGGAGATCGCCGCGGGAACCCTCTCCACGAAGCTGAACCACCTGTTCGGCGTCGTGCGGCCCGCCGACGGCGACGAGTACACCTTCGACGAGGTCGCCGAGTCGATCCGGACCCAGGGCGGTCCCACCATCTCCGCGACCTACCTCTGGCAGCTGCGCAAAGGCCTGCGCGACAACCCGACCAAGCGGCACCTCGAAGCGCTCGCGGGGTTCTTCGGCGTGCCCCCGGCGTACTTCTTCGACGACGCGGAAGCCGAACGCATCGACGCCGAGCTGACGCTGCTCAGCGCGTTCCGGGACGCACCGGTCCGCCAGATCGCGCTCCGCGCGCGCGGGTTGTCGGCGAAGAGCCTCGAAGCGATCAGTGACATGGTCGACCGCGTCCGCGAGCTCGAAGGCTTGCCCGAACCGGCGAGCGACGCCGAACGATGAGCTCCCGCGGGCGGCGGCAGCTGCGTCACCGGTTCGCCGCGGTGCTGCGGGACCTGGACCTGCCGGCCTCCTTCGACGTGCCCACGCTGTGCGCGGCGCTGGGCGAGCGGCGCGGGCGGCCGATCCGGCTGCTGCCCCTGCCGGGTCTGTCCGAGGTGTGCGGGCTGTGGATCGCCACGGACACGACCGACCTGATCGCGTACGAGCAGCACACGAGCGCGCCCCACCAGGACCACATCGTGCTGCACGAGATCGGCCACATGCTCTGCGACCACTACCCGGCATCCCTCACCCCGGCCGAGCAGATGCGGCTGCTGCTGCCCAGCCTGGACCCCGACATGGTCCGCCGGGTCCTGGGGCGCGCGGGGTATTCGAGCGTGGAGGAGCGGGAAGCGGAGTTCTTCGCCTCGATGCTGGGGCAGCACACGGGACTGGCCCACCGCGGCAACTCGGCAGCCGACCGGCTGCGCTCAGCCCTCGAAGACGGCGGCGACCGTGGGTGAGGCGAACGGCCGCCCCGCGCCGACGACCTCGGGCCGACCCATCCCGCCGGCGAACCGAGGCGACCGTGGGTGAGGTCATCCGCCGCTACGGTCCCGCGGCCCTGGCCTGGGTCCTGCTGATGTTCCTGCGCCCCGGACCGGCCCCCGGCCGCCGCCTCGTGCGGTTCTGCGTGCTGGGCCTGGCCGTCTCCCAAACCGCGCTCACCCCCGCCGTCCGCGATCTCACCCGCGTCCTGCACGTCCCCAGCATCGAACTGCTCGTCGCCCACCTCGCCATGGTCGGCGCGGTCTGGGCCGGCGCCCAGCTCCTCCTGCGGCTGCACGGACTTCCGGCGAGCGCCCACCGCCACACCGCCTGGGCCCTCATCGGCGGTGCCGCGATGGTCATCACCTTCGCGCTGGCCCCCGACGTGATGCCGCAGTCGCCGTTCGTCATGGAGTACTGCATCGCCTACGCCGTGGCGCTCCTGCCCGAGTTCGCGGTCATCGCGCGCCTGTGCCTGCAGGACGCCCGCAAGGCGCCGGACCGGATCCTGCGCCTCGGCCTCGGCCTGGTCGTCGCCGGGGTCGTCGCCGCGGCCGGCTACATGGTGGTCCGGACCGTCATCGCGATCTCCGCCCGTGCCCCGTTCGACTTCGAGTACGGCAAGGGTTTCCTGCTGAGCAAGGCCCTCCCCACGACGGCGCACCTGCTCGTGCTCGTCGGCGTCGGCGTGCCCGCGGTGGCCGGCTGGCTGCGCCGCCACCGGCAGTACCGCCGGCTCGGCCCGCTCTGGCTGGCCCTCTACCGGGCCGAGCCCGCGATCGCGCTGGAACCGCCGCGCACCACCGTGTTCCCGACGCGGCTGCAGCTCTACCGGCGGGTCATCGAGATCCGCGACGGCCTGCTCGTGATCCGCCCGTACCGCAGCGGGTCCGGCGCCGGGGAACAGCAGGAGGCCGCCGAGATCGTGGCCGCCCTGCGCGCTCGCGAAGACGGCCTGCCACCGCTTTCCCCCGAGACGACCGTCCAAGGTGGACAGGACCTCGGCAGCGACACCGAGTACCTCTGCCGGGTCGCCGACGCCTTCCGCGAGATCAGCAGGCGGCCCACCGCGGACGTCTCCTGATCACTCCACCGGCGGCGTGCCGTGCGTGTGGAACGACTCGATCGTCTTCAACCCCCACGCCTGCCCCTTGGCCCGCTCGGCCTCGGTCCAGGTGACCGGTTCCCAGTCCGGCGCGAAGATCAGCCGCCCGGTGGGGTTGCACAGCTCGATGCGGTTGCCGCCCGGCTCGTACACGTAGAGGAAGAACGTCTGCTGGATCGCGTGCTTGTGCGGCCCGGTCTCGATGTGGACGTCGTTGTCGAGCGCGATGTCGGCCGCCCGCAGGATGTCCTCGCGCGTGTCGGTCGCGAACGCGATGTGGTGCAGGCGCCCGTTCGACTTCGTCCAGTCGTTCGTGTAGACGATGTCGTAGGACTTCTGCGCGAAGTGCGTCCACTGCCCCGAAATCACGCCGCTGTCGAGCTGGATCTGCTCGGTGACCCGGCCGCCCAGCGCGTCGCAGATGAACCGGCCGTTGACCTCGGCCTCGCGCGCCAGGTAGTTGACGTGGTCGAGGCGCCGGACGCCGACCCCGCGCCCGGGGTAGGCCTGCGCCTGGTTCTTCAGCGCGGGCCGCAGGTGCTCCGGCGGCCGGTAGCGCTCGGTCTCCCAGTAGACCTCGAGCTCGTGCCCGTCCGGGTCGCGGAACAGGTACGTGGGGCCGATCCCGGGGTCGCCGTCGACCCAGCCGACGCCGAGCCCGCGCTCCTCGAGGGCGACCACGCGCCGCTTGAGGGCCTCTTCGCTGGACGCGCGCACCGCCGTCCGCCCGACCCCGGACGTCTTCGCCGCGGTGAGCTTCAGGCTGTGGTGCTCGTAGTCGTCCCACGTGCGCAGGTAGACGGAGTCGCCTTCGGCGCCGTTCTCGGTCAGCCCGAGCACGCGGACGAAGAAGTCCAGGCTCTTCTCCGGCTCCGGGGTGAACAGCTCGACGTGACCGAGGTGCGCGATCTCGTGGCGGGGCGAGGGCTGCGGCATCGATGCTCCTCAGAGGCGGGGGAAGACGGTGCCGTCGAACAGCTTCCGCGCGGTGCGGATCACCGTCGACCGGCGGACGTGGGACCCGTCGAACTCGATGCCGACCGCGAGCTTGCCGCTCGGGTGCTCGATTTCGACGGGCTTGCCGGCGGGCGGCGCCTGCAGGAGGTCCTGGCCGACGGCGCCGTCGAGCAGCAGCGCCGTGACGACGCTGACGCCGCCGAGCACGCCGATCGACGGGTGCGGCTTGACCGGGATGAACGTCCGGGTGCAGATCGCGCCGCCGTCGCGGGGCGCGGCGACCAGCGTGGTCTTGGGGACCGAGCTGCCGCGGACGTCGCCGAGGCCCATCAGCTTCCCGGCTTCGACGCGCAGCGCGTCGATCCGCTCGGCGAGCCCGGTGTCGGCGGCGAGCTCGGCCGGGTCTTCGTACCCGGTGATGCCGAGGTCTTCGGCGCGCGCGACCACGACCGGCATGCCGTTGTCCACACAGGACACTTCGATGCCGCCGACGTTGTCGCGGACGTGGCCGGTGGGCAGCAGGCTGCCGCAGACGGACCCTTCGGTCTCGGTGAAGTCGAGCTCGACCGGGGCGGCCGTGCCGGGCACGCCGGAGATGGCCGTGTCGCCGCTGTAGTCGACATCGCCGCCGGGGGTGGCGAAGGTCGAGACGGCGATGGTGCCGGTGTTGACCAGCCGCACGCGCACGGTGGTGCGGTCTTCGCCGGCGGGCACGAGCCCGCGTTCGACGGCGAACTGCCCGACGCCGGCCAGGAGGTTGCCGCAGGTCTGCCGGTCGGAGACGGTGGGCTCTTCGACACCCAGCTGCAGGAACAGGTAGTCGATGTCGTGCCCGGACTCGCTCGCCTTCCACACGATGGCGACCTTGCTGGTGACGGGCTGGGCTCCGCCGACGCCGTCGATCTGGCGCGGGTCGGGGGTGCCCATGATCCGCATCAGGAGGTCGTCGCGGCTCCCGGGGTCGGCGGGAAGGTCTTCCGCGAGGAAGTAGGCGCCCTTGGAGGTGCCCCCGCGCACGAGCATGCAGCGCACGCCGGTCATGCCTGCTCCTTCTCGTACTCCTCGGCGGTCAGGTAGCGGACCCCGAGGGCGTCGAGCTTCTCGCGCAGGCCGTAGCGGTCCAGGCCGAGCTGCCCCTGGGCGAACGCTTCCCGTGCGGCGGCTTCCTTTTCGAGCCGCGCCTGGGAGGCTTCGAGTCCTGTTTGGACGTCTTCGCGGCGGACCCGCATGACACCGTCGTCGTCGGCGAGGATCGCGTCGCCCGGGCGGATCACCTGCCCGCCGATGACGACGGGCACGTTGACCGCGCCGGCGGTCGCCTTGACGGTGCCCTGCGCGCTCACCGCGGCCGACCACACGGGGAAGCCGAGGGCGCGCAGGTCGGTGACGTCGCGGACGCCGGTGTTGATGACGAGGCCGTGGACTTTGCGGTAGCGCAGCGCGGTGGCGAACAGCTCGCCGAAGAGCCCGTCGCGGCAGGGCGAGGTGGTGGTGACGACCAGGACGTCGCCTTCGCGGCACTGCTCGACGGCCGCGTGGATCATGAGGTTGTCGCCGGGCCAGCAGAGCGCGGTGACGGCGGTGCCGCCGATGCGCGCGCCGTCCTGGATCGGGCGCAGGTCCGGGCCGAGCAGCCCGGAGCGCCCGAGAGCCTCATGAACGGTGGCGACGCCGTAGTCGGCCAGGCGCGCGACCTGGCCGAGGTCGGCACGCGGCGGATCGGTGACGATGACGGGCTTCATACGAACTACGGTACGGTTCGGTTGACGAAATTGTCAACAATTTTGGTGGCCAAGTGGGAGTGGGTCGAGCGGAGGGTTCGAGCGGTCCGCAACGAGCGGGCGGTGCGGGTCGCGAGCCCCCGGGACCAGCGTCGCGAATGGGTCATTCGCGGCGTCGGAGGTCCCGAATGAGTCATTCGCGACGTTCGCCCGGCCACTCCGGGGCGCTCCGCGAGTCGCGAGTGCAGCGGCAGACTCCGCAGCACCGATTTCCCGGACCACCGCAAGTCACGAGTGCAGCCGCGAGACTTCGCGGCACCGATCACCCCCGGCCGCCCGCAAGTCACGGGTGCAGCGGCGAGACCTCGGCGTCGGCCGCTTTGAGGGCCTCGATCACGCTCCCCAGGTGCGCCCGCGCTGCCTCCGCCGCCCTCTCCGGGTGGTGGGCGCAGATCGCGTCGATGATCGCCAGGTGCTCCGGGAGCGAGACCTGCGGGCGGCCCGGCCGCATCGCCAGCCGGAACTGGTGGCGCACGCTCTGCCCGCGCAGTCTCTCCAGCACCTGCGCCGCCGTGCGCTGGCCGCTGATCTCGCGGACCCGGCGGTGCAGCCGCTGGTTGAGGCCCGAATACCCGACCACGTCCCCGCCGGCCACCGCCTGGTGCATCAGCTCGCCGAGCTCCTTCAGCTCGCCGACCTCCGCGTCGGAAACGCGCTCCGCCGCCTTCGCCGCGCACAGCGACTCGAGCATCATCCGGACCTCGGAGATCTCGACGGCCTCCTCCAGCGACACCGCGCGCACCCGGGCTCCCCGGTTCTGCACGCGCTCGACCAGCCCCTCGTTGGTCAGCTCGATCAGCGCCGCGCGCACCGTCGCGCGGCTCGCGGCGAACTGGGCGGAGAGGTCCGCCTCCACCAGCCTCTGGTTGGGCACGAACTCGCCGCGGACGATCGCGTCGCGGATGGCCGCCACCACGGAACGCTCCCCCGGCTGCCCGTCCGCAGCACTCTCCGTCATACCCCGGCTCCGTTTGTTGACAATTTTGTCGAGAACATCGTGTACTCGATCGTAGCTTGTAGAGAGGATTCTGCTATGACCGGAACCATCGCGGTACTGGGACTCGGCGAAGCGGGCAGCGCACTCGCCCGCGACCTGACCGCGGCCGGGGCCGTCGTGCGCGGCTACGACCCGGCCGTTCCCGCCGCCGAGGGCGTCGTCGCGACCGGCTCCGAAGCCGAAGCCGCCGAAGGCGCCGACCTGGTGCTCAGCGTGAACAGCGCGTCCGCGGCCGTCGACGCGCTCGAAGCCGGACTGACCGGCCTGAAAACCGGCGCGGCCTGGGCCGACCTGAACACCGCCTCCCCCGGCACCAAGCGCAAGCTGGCGATAATCGCCGCCGGGCACGGCGTGCCGTTCGCCGACATCGCGATCATGGCGCCGGTGCCGGGCCGCGGCCTGCTCGTCCCGATGCTGGCCACCGGCACCGCCGCCGGGGCCGTCGCCACCGCGCTGAACTCGTTCGGCGCCGCGGTCGAGGTCATGGCCGGCGACGCCGGGCTCGCCGCCGAGCGCAAGCTGCTGCGGAGCGTGTTCTTCAAGGGCATGTCGGCCGCCGTGGTCGAGGCGCTGACCGCCGCGCGCGCCGCGGGCTGCGAGGACTGGCTGCGCAAGATCGTCGTCGACGAGCTCACCGCGGCCGGCGCCGCCACCGTGGACCGGCTGGTCGACGGCTCGATCAAGCACGCCGTCCGCCGGACGTCCGAGATGGCGGCGGCCACGGAGATGCTCGGCGAGCTGGGCGTACGCGCCGACGTCGCGGCCGCGGCTCGTGACCAGCTTGCCCACCTGGCTGATTGACGCCCGAGAAATCGGCGGCACGGACCGGTTCGGGACGCGGCCGGTCGCGATCGTCCGGTTCGGTGTCCGGGCCGTGGCAGGGAGGCGCCCTGGTCGCGAGTGGACTGTCCTCTTTGAACTTCCCGGTGTTCGCGATCGCGGGCGTCCGCTTCCGGACCGGCCCGCCGGACGCCGGTCCCGGATTCGCGGAGCGCCGGGCCTGCGGCTCGGCCCGCGCGACGACGAGCGGCCGCCCGTGAACGCCGGCCGCCGCGCCCCGGAAATGGCCCTGGGCCCGGCTGAACCACTCCAACCCGTTTGCCAACCCCGGCCACCGGCCGGGAGGACTACATTCGAGGGTCCGGGAGCCACCAGGCCCCGGGCCACTCCGCCCCGGTCCCCGGCGGCACCACTTGCCGTGGTGAATACCCGACCGGAGGGCCGGAATGACAGCCGAAACCACCCTCTGCCCGAGCGCGGCCTCCGCCCCGGTCCGATGACCGGCTCACGGGCGTTTCCCGAAGACACGACGGACGCCTTCGCCCTGACCGGCGAGCAGCGGCACCAGGCCGTCCGCGTGGTCGCTTCGGCTTCGCACGACGCCGACGACTGCGCGCTGCTGCTGGCCGTCCTCGGCCTCACTCCCGCCGAGGGTCGTCCGCCGGCGGACGACGCCGCTCCCGGTTCCGCTTGCGCGGGGCGGCCCGCGGAAGCGCCGAGACCGCACCGACGGTGGCGAAGCACCGCACAAGCGCGGCGCTGGTAGGCCACGCCGTCCCGCACCGCTCCTCGTGACGACAGTTCTGCGCATCAAGTCTATTGAGGACGGTCACCGGCGGTTTCCGGTCCGGCCCGGCACTCTGCCCGGAACTCGGCGATCCGCGTCAGCAGCGCCTGGCCGTCGCGGCTGGGCGGGCCGTCCCGGAGCACGGCCTCCAGCGGCCGCAGGCGGCCCTCGGCGCGCACCGACCGGACTCCGCGCGCGGCATCGATGGCCGAGGCCCCCACGCGCGCGGCGGCCTCGGTGTCGCGCCGGACGGCGTGCCCGAGAGCCAGCATGATCTGGGTCAGAGAACGGCTTCTGCTCATCTCCGGCCCGTAGGCGGCCACCGCGTCGTCGAGGAACGGGATCGCGCGGGCCGCGTGGCGGGGGTCCACGGTGCACGCGAGCTCGACCCGGACCGTGCCGATCATCGCGGAAAGGTCGTTCGCGTCGAAGAACCGGGCCCACGGCGCGGCCCCGGAGTCGGCGGCGAACGCGTCGGCCGCCTGGCCGAGGTGCCGCAACGCGGCGGCCTCGTCCGCGCGCATCGCCCAGGCCCACGCCTCGTTGGCCGACAGGATCGCCTGCGTCCGGGCGTACGGCCCGCGGCGGGCCGCGGCCCGGCCCTGCTCGAACTCGGCCAGCGCGTCGTCGACCTCACGGCGGTGCAGGTGCAGGCGGCCGCGCCGGTAGCGGATGTTGGCGAGCAGGTCGTGGTCCCCGGCCTCCACCGCCAGCTCCGCCGCGATGCCGAACGACCGGAGGGCGGACTCGTCGCGGCCGGAGTCGAACTCCGTCCACGCCAGCAGGTTGTGCAGGTCGGCCAGCGCGCGGCACAGCCGGCGCCGCAGCCGGGGCGGGACGGTTCCCTTGCGCAGCACCACTGTCCACGAGCCGAGCGCGGCGAGCGGGGCGCGGCAGAACCCACCGCCGTACCGGTAGTCCAGGGCGCGGAACGCGCGGGTCGCGGCTTCGAGCGCCGCCAGATCGCTCACTCCGACCCGGAACGGCCGCGGTTCGCCGCGGGCAGCCATCGGACCGCCTCCGTTCCCGGCTGGGAGGCTGGATTCACCACCATGGTCCGGGGCGGTCCGCAGACTTTAAGCGATTCCCGGCACCGGGAAATCCGCCGGACGGGTAAGGCCGGAAATATTTTCGGCAAGAGCGTGAATATTCACGTGCAGTTGCGAAAACAGGACCGGGAATTACCGTGTCGGGCCACTGCCGAACAGATCCTGAACATTTGCCGACCGGGTGACAACTTCTTCGGCGACCGCGGTCAGCCGGCGTCCCCGCGCCCGCGCGTAGTCGCGCAACAGGGCGAAAGCCGCGGCGACGTCCACGCCGAGCCGCTCCGCCACGAAACCCTTCGCCTGCTCGATGACGATCCGGCTGTTCAACGCCGTCTGCAACTGCTCGACGAGGACTTCGTGCCGCCGGGCGACGCGCGCCTGGATCAAGCCGATCGTGGCCACGTCGACCATCGCCTTGGCCGCCCGCACCGAATCCTCGCCGGGTTCGCCGGTGGCGCCCTTGAACAGGCAGAGGGCACCGACGTTTTCGTCACGCAGCCGCATCGGGACGGCGTAGACCGCCGCGTATCCCGCCGTCGCGGCCATCCGCCGCAGCCGGGGCCACGGCGCGTCGCCGTCGGCGAGATCCGGGTGGCTCACCGGCTCGCCACCCCGCCAGGCCTCGAGGCTCGGCCCTTCCTCGACCTGGATCTGGAACAGTTCCACGACTTCCGGGGCTTCGTCGGCGCTGGCGACCACCTGGAGCCTGCCGTGCGGATGCGCCAGCAGGACGCCGGCCGCGTCGGCGTCCAGCAGCTCGACGCACCGGCCCGCGAGCAGGTGGAGGAAGTCGATCAGGTCGAAATCGCCGGTCAACGTGTCGGCCAGCTCGACGAGCGTGTCGATCAGCGCGGCCTCGCGCATCGGCCTCCTTCCCACTCCGGCAGCCTACCGCCGCCGGTTTCGGTCATCGCAGGTCCGGATCGGGCTCGAACCGCAGCCGGCGGGCGACGACGTCGGCCGCGACCTCGGACAGGCGGCGGCCGTCGGCGAAGGCCCGCGCCCGCAGCCGGGCGAACGCGGTTTCCAGGTCGGTGTCGAGCTGGGCGGCGACCATCCCGGTCGCCTGGTGCACTTCGGGTCCGACGATCGGGAACTCGTCCCCCACCGGCCCGGGGACCGGTCCGCTCCGGGCGACCTGCTCCCCCATCAGCATCGCCAGCACGAGGTCGGCGAACACCAGCGCCTCCCGGAGGCTCGCGGGCCCCGGCGAGAGCGGCGTGCCGTGGAGCAGGACGAGCACCCCGGCCCGGACCACCCCGACGGCCAGCGGGAACGCGAAGCACGCGCGCGCACCCGCCTCGGCCGCCAGCGGCGCGAACACCGGCCACCTGCGCAGCGCCGCTTCGGCGTCGAGGTCGGTGCTCAGCACGGGGGACCCCAGTTCCAGGGAATCCCGGATCGGCCCTTCTCCCACCGTCACCTCGAGCTCGGGGATCCGGTGGCCGAGCTCCCCGATCGAGCTGTGCAGCTCCGCCACCCCTTTCGGCCCGGTCACGATCAGGCAGGCCGCTTCGGTCCCGAACCGCTCCGCGGCGACCGCGCACACGAATTCGACGGACACCGCGCGGCCCCGTTCCCCGGCCAGGGCGGTCAGCGTCGCCCACAGGCGACCCAGCGAGGAGTTTTCACCCCACTCGTCACGGATAGTGGACACTGCCCAGCGCTTCCCAATTCTGCGATCGGCGATTCCCCACGACGGGAAGCGCCTTCGCAGGGTACCCGAGCGTCGGAGCGGTGACATTCGCCGGGAATCCGGGGTCGGCGGACCCTGGACCGGGTGCCGCGGCGCGACAGGCTGAAGAGGGGAAACGGCCAAATCCGGCTGTTCGCCCGAAGACCCGGCCACCTCCCGGCGCGTCGCGACCGCGACGGCGACCGGCGACGGCGGCCACCGCGACCGCCCGCCGATCCGGACCCGGGGGCGGACTCGGCGCGGCATGGCCACGACCCGAGGAAGGACCCCCCATGACCGCCGCACGCAGCTATCCCATCCGGGTCGAGGCGCGGCTCGACGAACCCCTGTCACGCTGGCTCTGGCTGGTGAAATGGGTGCTCGCGGTCCCCCACTTCCTGATTCTGGCGGTCCTGTGGTTCGCCTACCCGTTCGTCGGCCTCGTGGCGTTCTTCGCGATCCTGGTGACCGGGCGGTACCCGCGGGCGCTCTTCGGTTTCACGGTCGGCGTCCTGCGCTGGAGCTGGCGCGTCCAGTTCTACGCGACCAGCGCGCTCGGCACGGACCGGTATCCCCCGTTCACGCTCGCCGACGCGCCGGACTACCCGGCGCGTCTGGAAGTCGAGTACCCGCACCACCTTTCCCGCGGGCTCGTCCTCGTGAAGTCGTGGCTGCTGGCGCTCCCGCACCTCGTCCTGGTCGGCCTGTTCGCCGGGGGCGGCAGCTGGCTCGCCGGACGGGACGGCTCGGACGGCTTCACGTGGGCGGCCGGCGGGCTGGTCGGCGTCCTCGTGCTCGTGGCCGGGGTCGTGCTGCTGGTGACCGGCCGGTACCCGCGGCCGCTCTTCGACTTCGTGCTCGGCCTGGACCGCTGGGTGCTGCGGGTGGCCGCCTACGTGTCCCTGCTGACCGATGTCTACCCGCCGTTCCGTCTCGACCAGGGTGGCGCCGAACCGGGTGGCACCGCACCGGCGCCGTCCTTGGACACGCCCGCACCCGGGCACGCCGGCTGGACCGGCGGCCGGACCGCGGCGGCGATCGGGGGCGCGGTGCTCGTGCTGGTCTCGGCCGGGTTGCTCACCGGCGGCGCGGCCGTCCTGTGGGCGGACCGCACCCAGCGTGACGCCGACGGCTACTTCAGCGACTCGAACACCTTCTCCGCCGGCGGGTACGCCCTCACCAGCGATCCGGTCCGGCTCGACGGCATCGAAGCCGGAGCCGCGGGCTGGGCCGCGACCGTGGGCGAGACCCGGATCCGCGCGACCGGCGCCGACAAGCCGGTCTTCGTCGGGATCGCCAAGACCGCGGACGTCTCGCGCTACCTCGCCGCGGCGGAGTACAGCACCGTCTCGGACCTGACGGAAGACGCTGCCGTGACGACGATCCACCCCGGTGGCGCGCTCAGCGTGCGACCGGGCGACGCCGGGATCTGGGCCGCCGGCGCGGCCGGCGTGGGCACCCAGACCCTCACGTGGCCGGTGCAGGACGGCGAGTGGACGCTCGTGGTGCTGAACGCAGACGGTTCCCGCGGCGTGGTGGCGCAGGTCGAAGCCGGCGCGACGGTCCCGGCCCTGGGCTGGGTGGCGGCGTTCGTCCTCGGCACCGGCGTGCTCCTGCTCGCCGGCGGGGTCGCGCTGATCTGGATCGCCGCCCGCGGCGCCCGCGGCCCCGGCACGCCGCACCTGCCGGCGCCCGAGCCGCAACGGTCGTCCACGGTGTGAGGAATCGCCCCGCGCACTGACTGCCGTGCGCGGGGTCCCTCATCCGGGGGATTCTTTCTGGTGGGTGGCCTAAAGCGCCTAGGCTGTTCGGACTGCCCCGGACCTCGGCACGTCAGCCGATCCACGTTCCGCGTGGAGCTCTCCGACGTACGAGGAGCCACCGATGACGGCCGGGAACCCGCACCTTTTCGCGCCGACGGGCCAAGGCACCCACCTCCCGCCGCGACGGCAGATCGCGTTCAGCTTCGGGAGCTGGCGCGTCACGTTCACCGGTTCGGATCCACGCTCGCCGCGAACGGGCTTCCTCGCCGGCCGGGTCGAGTTCGGCCCGCACGGTGCCCGGGTCCCCGTCATCGCCGACGACAGCCTTTCCCCGACGGTGTGCTGGGTCGACGACGAGGACGTCATCGCCGTGACCGCACCACCGGCCGGCGAGGCGGGCGGCCCCAGGAGGTCTTAGTCCGCCAGCGTGCCGCACACCGTCCGTCCGCGCCGATGATGGACCTGCGGCTGATCTCGGCCGAGGAAGGCGAGACGGTCTTCCGCCTCACCCCCGGCGAGTTCCACGACAATCCCATGTGGACGGTCCACGGCGGGGTGTACGCCACGATGCCGGACTCGGCGGCGGCGTGCGCGGTCCACACGACGCTGCCCGCCGGCGGCCGGTTCAGCACCCTGGACCTGTCCATCGGGCTGGTCCGGGCGATCCGGGCGGGCACCGGGCCCGTCACGGCGACCGGCCGGGTCGTCCACGCCGGCCGCAGCATCGCGCTGGCCGAAGCACGCTTGACGGATTCCGCGGGCACCTTGCTGGCCACAGCCACCGCAAACTGCTTCGTGAGCCGCCCTTGACGAAGTCAAGACGACCGGTCATATTGAACTCATGACTGAGATCAAGCCCCGGTTCCGGAGCATCGACGGGTTGTCCATCCGCTACGCCGAGAGCGACGGGCCGCACGAGGCCGACGCGCTCCTGCTGAGCCCCTGGCCGGAAAGCCTATTCGCCTTCGACGCGAGCTGGGCGCGGCTGGCCGAGCACGCCCACCTGGTCGCCGTCGACCTGCCCGGGTTCGGGCACTCCGAGCTGCGCGAAGACCTGTTGTCGCCGCAGGCGATGGGCGAGTTCGTCGTGCGGATCGCCGACGAGTTCGGGCTGGCGAAGCCGCACGTCGTGGGGCCGGACATCGGCACCAGCGCCGCACTGTTCGCCGCGGCCGCCCACCCCGGCCGGTTCAGCAGCGTCACCGTGGGCTCCGGCGGGGCGTCGGTCCCGCTGAACCTGGGCGGGGTGCTGGACGAATGGGTGCGCGCCGAGGACCTGGCGCCGTACCGGGCCCTGGGCCCGAAGGACATCGTGACCTTCGCACTCGGGACCATCGAGGGCTACCAGCTGCCCGACGTCGTGCGTGAGGACTACCTCGCCGCTTACCGGGGCCAGCGGTTCGTCGAGCAGATGCCGTACGTCCGCGCGTACCCCGCCGAGCTGCCGGTGCTCGGCGGCCTGCTGCCCGGCATCGAGACGCCGGTGCAGATCATCGCCGGGCGCAAGGATCCCGTGGTGCCGCCGGCCAACGCCGAGTACCTGCACGAGCGGCTCCCCCACAGCCGGGTCGTCGTCCTCGACGCCGGCCACTTCGTCTGGGAGGAAGCCGCGGACGAGTACGCGGGCGCGATCACCGGCTGGTGGCGGGCGAACGCGCCGGTACAGTCGGCTTGATCGGCGGAGGGGACCCGAAATGGCCAGGGCCAGCATGCGCGAGCAGATCGTGGACGCTGCATACGAACAGTTCCACCGGCACGGCTACAACGCCTGCGGGGTCAAGCTCATCACCGACAGCGCGGGCGTGCCGAAGGGGTCGTTCTACAACCACTTCGCCAGCAAGGAAACCCTTGCCCTGGTCGTGATGGAGCGCTACGGCGACACCCGGCGCGTGCCCGAGCTGGCCGACCGGTCCGTCGCGCCGCTGGCCCGGCTGCGGGCCCACTTCGAGTTCCTCGCCGGGGACATCGAGAAGTACGGCTACGAACGCGGGTGCGTGTTCGGGAACTTCAGCACCGAGGCCGCCGACCACAGCCCCGCCATCCGCGAAGGCCTGGTGACGGCCTTCGCGACCTGGGCGGCGGCCGTGGCCGACACGATCCGCGAAGCCCAGGCCGACGGGTCCGTGACGTCGGCGCAGGACCCGGAGATGCTGGGCCGGTTCCTCGTGAACGCCTGGGAAGGCGCCATCGTCGGCGAACGGGCCGCCAAGGACGGCTCCGCCTTCGCCGCGTTCTTCACGATCGCGTTCGAGACGCTCCTGCGCTGAACCGGGTCCGCAGCTCCCCGATCCCCTCGACCCGGCTGACCAGCACGTCGTCCGGCCCGAGGTAGCGCGGCGGGCTCATCCGGTTGCCGACGCCCGCCGGGGTGCCGGTGAAGACGAGGTCGCCGGGCAGCAACGGGCAGATCGCCGAGAGGCGCGCGATCAGCTCGGGCACGCCGAAGATCATCTCGCCGGTGCGCGCCTTCTGGACGACGGTGCCGTTCAGCTCGGTGACCAGCCGCAGGTCGCCGGGGTCGGCGAACTCGTCCGGCGTCACCAGGGCCGGGCCGGTCGGGCCGAAACCGGGGAACGACTTGCCGAGCGAGAACTGCGGCGGGGTGCCGAGCAGCTGCACCGCACGCTCGGAGAGGTCCTGGCCGACCGTCAGGCCGGCGACGTGGTCCCAGGCCTCTTCGGCGGCGATGTGGTGGCCGCCGTCGCCGATCACCACGACCAGCTCGACCTCCCAGTCGACGCGGTCGCCGGGCACCTCCACCGTGGTGTCCGGGCCGGTGATGCAGCTGGGGAACTTGGTGAACACCAACGGATCCGCGGGCGGCTGGTAGCCCGCTTCGGCGGCGTGCGGCGGGTAGTTGAGGGCGACCGCGAAGACCTGGCGCGGCCGCGGCACGGGCGCGTCGAACGCGCGGCCGGCCAGGGGTTCCGCAGTGGGCAGCGAAGCGTTCGCCGCCCACACCCGGAAGGCCGCCCACTGCTCGAGGACGGCCATCGGGTCGGGGCCGAAGCGGCCGTCGCTCGCCCGGGCGACGTCGATGACGCCGTCCCCGGCGAGCAGGACCGCCCGGTCGTCCACTGTGGACAGACGCATCAGATCCACTGGTCCGCGGCCGGGGGCGGGGTGCCGTGGGCGTCCTGCCAGGACACGACGCGGTTGCGCAGCACGCCGATGCCTTCGATCTCGGCCTCGACGACGTCGCCGGGCTTGAGGTAGTTCGCGAAGGGGTCTTCGGTGCTCGCCGCGACCCCCGCGACGGTGCCGGTCGTGATGAGGTCGCCCGCGCTGTAGGTCTGCGGCGAGTGGTAGGCGATGAGCTGCGGGATCGACACGGACATGCGGCCGGTGTTGGACTTCTGCCGGACGTCGCCGTTGACCCGCAGCTCCATGTCGAGGTTGTGCGGGTCGTCGATCTCGTCCGCGGTGACGATGTACGGGCCGATCGGGCAGAACGTGTCGATGGCCTTGGAGAAGGAGAAGACGCCCGACTCCATCTCGCGGCGCTGGATGTCGCGCGCGGTGATGTCGTTGAAGACGAGGTAGCCGCCGATGTGCTCGGCCGCCTGCTCGGCGTTGAAGAACTTGCCCGGCTTGCCGAGCACGATGGCCAGTTCGAGCTCGTAGTCCAGTTCGGACGTCAGGTGCTCGGGGTAGACGATCGCGTCGCCCGGGCCGATGATCGCGTCGACGTTCTGGAAGAAGACGATGCCCTTGTTCACCGGGTGCGACCAGTTGACCCGGGCGAGGTCTTCGTGGTGCTCGCGGAAGTTGCCCGCGGTGTGGAAGAACTTCTTCGGCACGATCGGCGCGCGCAGGCGCACCTCGGCCAGGGGGTAGCGGCGGCCGGTCTCGGGCACGTCACGGTCGCGTTCGAAGAACTCGCGGGTCGACGCGGTGTCGAGTTCGAGCACCTGGTCGTCGGCGATGCGCCCGACCTGGTTGTCGTTGAAGGTGACGAGCTTCATCGGGGTCCACTTCCTGCGGGGTCGGCCACGCGGAACACACGCAGCTGGAGGGCCAGCGTCGCGTAGTAGCCCACCAAAGTGGTGAGCTCGACGGCCATCCGGTTGCCAATGATTGGCACGGTCTCGGCGTAGGTCACGTCGTCGACGTCCTCCTCGCCCAGCATCGAGAACACCAGGCGCAGCGCGGCCCGCTCGGTCTCGTCGGCCAGCTCGGGCAGCGCGCGGGCGCGGACCGCCTCGAGCTGCGTCTCGGTGATCCCGGCGGCTCGCGCATGCGGCTCGTGCGCGTGCCGTTCGAACGCGCAGTCCCAGCGGGCGGCGACGGCGAGGATCGCCAGCTCGCGGACGCGGTCGGTCAGCGTCGTCTCGTACCGGATCGCGGCGCCGAGCCCCTGCAGCGCCTGCCCGGCCGGGGGCGCGACGAGCATCGCGTTGAACGGCCCGGTCAGCGCGCCGGCGGCGTCGACCAGCGAAAACCGCTGCGGCCCGGCCGCGCGGGGGCCGCCGGTGATGGTGTCGTACAGCGCCCGCTGCTCGGGGTCCAGTTCGTCGGGGGTGAGGTGCGGCAGCCTGCTCATGGCGGCCATCCCACCAGCGCCCGCGGTTCCCCTGCCCGGAGTTGCCAACCAATGGCACGGTCGTTCCTCGGCTCGCGCTCGGAACCTACCGTCGGCAGGACCGAGGACCGAAGGAGTGCGCGGAGTGGACTGGCTGGGTCTGGACGGGCGGAAAGCCCTGGTCGCCGGCGCCGGGGGCATCGGCGGCGGGGTCGCCGCGGCGCTCGCCGAAGCGGGCGCGGAGGTCGTGGTCACCGACGTCGACGAAGAGCGGCTGGCCGCGGTCGGGACCAAGACGCTGCAGGCGGACCTGGCCACGGCAGAAGGCAGCCGCGAGTGCGTCGCCCAAGCCGTCGAGATGCTCGGCGGGCTGGACGTCTTCGTGCACGCCGTCGGCGTCAACGACCGGCGGCCGGTGCTCGAGACGCCGGACGAGGTCTGGGAGTCGATCGTCACGCTGAACCTGTCCAGCGCGTTCTGGACCGGCAAGGCCGCGGGCGAGGTGATGGTGGCGGCCGGGCACGGCCGGATCGTCTACCTGTCGTCGGTGTCCGGCCTGCTCGCGCACCCGCACCACGCGCCCTACGCCGCCACGAAGGGCGGGGTCAACCAGCTCGCCCGGGTGATGGCCCGGGAGTGGGCGGGCAGCGGCGTCACCGTGAACACCGTCGCGCCCGGCTACACCGAGACCGGGCTGACCCGCCACCACCTCGACCGGCCCGGCGTCCGCGACGAGCTGACGTCGCTCGTCCCGGCCGGGCGGCTCGGCACGGTCGACGACCTCGTCGGCCCCGTCCTGTTCCTCTGTTCCGAGCGCTCGGCGTTCGTCACCGGTCACGTGCTGTACGCCGACGGCGGCCGCACCCTCGTTTAAGGAGTTCTTCGTGCGATTCACCGACAAGACCGTCCTCGTCACCGGCGCCGGCACCGGGTTCGGCGCCGAGATCGCCGTGCGCGCCGCGCAGGAGGGCGCCGACGTCGCCGTGCACTACCGCGGGTCCCGGGCCGGTGCCGAGCGCACCGTGGAACGCGTCGAAGCGCTGGGGCGCAAGGCTTTCCTCGTGCAGGCGGACATCTCCGAGCACGACCAGATCCGCCGCATGGCCGACGAGGTGTGGGCCCACTTCGGCCGCGTCGACGTCGCGGTCAACAACGTCGGCGACGTCGCCCGCGACCAGATGTCGTGGCGGGACATCACCGAGGAGTCGATCGACCACGTCCTGGCCGTCGACATCAAGGGCACGCTGCTGTGCACGCACGAGTTCGGCGACCGGATGCTCGCCCAGGGCGGCGGCGCGATCGTCAACATCGGCTCGACCGTCGTCGCGCGCGGCAGTGCCCGCGCCCCGCAGTACGCGGCGGCGAAGTACGGGATCATCGGCCTGACCAAGTCCTACGCGCGCGCCTTCGCACCCACGGTGCGGGTGAACGTCTTCGCGCCGGGCTTCATCGAGACCGAGGCGACGCTGGGCCGCGAGGACTGGAAGTCCGGGCGCGGCGAGCAGCTGCGCAACGACACCCCGATGGGCCGCATCCCCCGGCCCGAGGAGCTCGCCGGGACCGCGCTGTTCCTCGCGTCCGAGGACGCGAGCCACATGACCGGCAGCTTCATGGTCGCCGACGGCGGCTACAACATGATCGGCGCATGATCTTTCGTCAGTGAGGACGAGCGGATGAGCGAAACCAGAGTGGTCTTCACCGGTGGCCGGGTGTTCGACGGGACCGGCTCCCCGGCGGTGCCGGGTGACGTCGTGGTCCGGGGCGACCGGATCGAAGCCGTGCGCTCCGGCGTCGAACCCGAGCCCGGTGACCGGGTCGTCGACTGCCGGGGTGCGACCGTCATGCCCGGGCTGGTGGAGTCGCACGCGCACCTGACGTTCCCGTCGGCCGTCGGGCACATCGACCCGTCGTTCAACCCGCCGCTGGACGTGTCGTTCTTCCACCACATGCCGACGCCCGACGAGCACCTCGCGCTCGCCGAGCGCAACGCGCGGATCCTCCTCGATCACGGTTTCACCAGCGCGTACTCCGCCGGGTCGCTGACGCCGGTGCCGACCGAGGTCCGGCTGCGCGACCGCATCGCCGCCGGCCTGGCCGCGGGGCCGCGGATGCGCGCGGCGTCGTTCGAGCGGGACAACAACCCGGTACAGATGGGCCCGAAGGGACCGGAGCCGAAGGAGATCGGTCCCGAAGCGGTCCGCGCGTTCATCCGGGAGCAGGCCACGCTCGGCTTCGACAGCGTCAAGCTGCTGATGAGCAACGACGACGTCTTCTTCGAAGGCGGCTCGATGGTCACCCAGTACAGCGCGGAGGAAGCCGCCGCGGCCGGTGAGCAGGCGCGCGAGTCCGGGGTGTGGCTCAACTGCCACGCGCAGTCGCCCGAGTCGATCAAGCTGGCCGTGCGCAGCGGGTTCCGGTCGGTCTACCACTGCTCCTACGCCGATCCCGAGGCGATCGACCTCCTGGAAGAGCACAAGGACGAGATCTTCCTGTCCCCCGCGGTCGGCATCATGTGGGCGAACGTCCACGAGGGCGCCGAGTTCGGCATCGACGCGGCCTTAGCGGAGAAGATGGGCTCAGTGAAGTCCCTGGCGGCGATGGAGCAGCTCTACCCGGAGCTGCGCAAACGCGGCCTGCGGGTGCTGCCCGGCGGGGACTACGGCTTCCCGAACAACCCGATCGGGCGCAACGCGCGCGACCTGGAGCTGTTCGTGCGGCTGTTCGGCTACTCCCCCGCCGAGGCACTGCGGGCGACGACGCAGTACGGCGGCCAGGTGCTGGACATGCCGGTCGGCGTACTCACCGAGGGCTACTTCGCCGACGTCCTGGTGGTGCGCGGCGACCCGACTCTTGACGTCAGTTTGCTGCAGGACAAGGACAACCTGCTGGCGATCATGCAGGACGGCCGGTTCCACAAGGCGCCCGCCGCGTGACGGTGTACCGCGAGGTTCTGGGCTTCCGGCCCCTGGAGCTGGACCTCCACCTGCCATCCTCTTCCGGGCCCTTCCCCGCGATCGTGTACCTGCACGGCGGCGGCTGGCGGCGGGGTTCCCGGCAGACCACGATCCCCGCGTCGTTGTGCTCGACGTTGGCCTCGCGGGGTTTCGCGGTCGCCGCGGTGGACTACCGGCTGAGCGGGGAGGCGCAGTTTCCCGCGCAGCTGGACGACGTCCGGGCGGCCGTCGATTGGCTTCAGTCCGAAGTGGACTGTGCTCGGACGTTCCTGTGGGGCGAGTCGGCGGGTGCGCACCTGGCGCTGCTGGCCGCGTTGGACGGCGGGTCCGTCGACGGTGTTGTCGCGTGGTACCCGCCCACGGATCTGCTCGGCCTCGACGGTGACGTCTCGCGGGAGACTCAACTGCTCGGTGTTTCGCCTCGCGACAACCCGGCCCTGGCGCGGCAGGCGAGCCCGCTGAGTTTCGTTCGTGAGGATGCCCCGCCGATCCTGCTGATGCACGGGGATGCCGACGACATGGTGCCGCCGGACCAGAGTGTCCGGTTGGCTTCGGCGTTGCGGGCGGTGGGTGCGCCGGTGGAGCTGGACCTCGTGCCGGGTGCCCGGCACATGTGGGCGGACGCCCAGGACTTGGGTGCGATCGTCGACCGCTCGGTGCAGTTCCTGCGCGGGCTCGCTTGAACGCCCTGAAAGACTCTTTCATGTCGTCTGGCGACATGAAAGAGTCTTTCAGGGCACCGGGCGGGCGGCCGGTCGCGGTCGCCGGGGTCCAGGCGAGCAGGCCGGCCAGCGGCGCGAGGCCCCGAACCGCCCGACCGCAAGCCGCACGCCGCGCAGAACCCGGCCGCTCAGCCCGCGACCGCCGCCGCAAGCCGCACGCCGCACGCCGCGCACCCGCTCAGCCCGCGACCACCGCCGCAAGCCGCGCACCCGCTCAGCCCGCTCAGCCCGCGACCGCCGCCGCCAGCAGCCGCAGTGCCCGGTCCACCGGCTCGATCGCCGACGGCAGGCCCAGGAACCCGTGCAGCATCGAAGGAATCTGCACGTGGTGCACATCGACCCCGGCCAGGGCCAGCGCGGCGGCGAACTTCTCCCCCGACGGGCGGAGGTCGTCGTACTCGGCCGTCAGCAGCAGCGTCGGGCACAGCCCTTCCAGCACCGCCAAGCCCGGCATCGCGTAGCCGTCCGCGCGGTTCACCGGGCCGCCGAGGAAGTCTTCCGTGATCGTGCGGACCTCCTCCGGCGGGAAGTGCAGGATCGGCGGCACCTCGGCCATCCGCCGCGTCAGGGACGCCGACGCCGGCGGCAGTTCCGGGTGCAGCACCGGGTAGACCAGCGCCAGCTCCGCCGGTACCCAGCCGTCGTCGTCGCGCAGGCGCAGGGCCGCACCCGCCGCCAAGTTGCCGCCCGCGCTGGCGCCGCCCAGCACGATCCGCGACGGCGCGAGCGCATCACGGACCCAGCGGACCGCCGTCACCACGTCGTCGTGCGGGGCCGGGTAAGGGATCGCGAGCCGGTAGTCCACGCTCACCACCGTCGCGCCCGCGCGCGTGACCACCTCGCGCGCCACCCAGTCCGCCTCCGGCATGTCGAGGTCGCCCATCTTGAACGCGCCGCCGTGCAGCCACACCAGGCACGGCCCCGCACCCTCGTCCGCCGAATAGACGCGGACGCGCACCCCGGCCGCGGTCTCCTCGCGGGTCTTGACCGCCGGCGGCGGCCCCCCGGCGGACGGCGTCATGAACTGCACCATCCGGTCGCGGAACGCGGGATCGGTGACCAGCGCCTCGAACGACGGGACACCGTCGAGCAGCGGGAGTTTCGCGGCGACAGCGGGGTGGATCGGCATGCGGGTCAGCCTTTCGGGTGGCCGAGCGGGAACAGCGGATCGACCGTCCCGCCCGGGAGGTCTTCGGGATGGGCTTCGACGGCGGCCATCGACGACGGCAGTTCGAACGGCAGCCGCCCCTCGGCGCGAGCGCGGCCGAACACGACGTCGAGCACCGCGTCATCGGTGGCACCGAAGTCCCCCAGCAGCGCGGCCGCGGACGCGGCGACTTCCGGCAGGACCGCCGGCCGCTCGAGGAAGACGTCGACGACTGTCGGCACCGTCGCGGCCAGCGCGGTGAGGTGCTCGAGCCGATCCGGAGCCAGGTCGAGACGGCCCTGATGGAAGAACGCCTCGGGCAGCCGCGCGGCGGGTTCACAAGGAGCGTCGAGACGCACCAGCGCCACCTCGGCCTCCTCCGAAGTGTCCACAATGGACGCATAGCGGGCGGCAACCTCACGGTCCACGCCTTCGACGTACAGCCGGACACCATCGGACAACGGCAGCACGCCGGAGCCGGTGAGCACCACCATCGACCGCCGCTGAGCGGACGCCCCGGCCGCGACGAAGTCCGAACGCCCCACCGTGAGCACCGCGTTTTCCTCGGACACGTAAGGGTTTTCGAACAGTCCCAAGTGGAACATCAGGGCGAGCACCCGCCCGGCGGACTCGTCGAGCCGCGCCTCCCGGACCCGTCCCGCGATCACCTCGGGGCACCATTCCCCGCCGAACTGGTCGACACCGGCGTCGAGCAGCAGCAGCGCCCGCGAAGTCCGGTCCAGGTGCTCCACACCCCACGCGCGGGCCGGCCACACGGTCCCGTCGGCGAGCACGCTGTCGCTCAAGAGCCCGAAATCCGTGCACACCAGGCCGTCGAAGCCTTCATCACGGCGCAGCTGCCCGGCCACCACCGAAGGGTCGAACGCGAACCCGACCTCCCGCAGTCCCGCCACCCCCACCGGACGCCCGTAATACGGCATCACCGCCGCCGCCCCGGCCCGCAGCGCCGGACGGAACCGATCGCGGTGCAGCTCGAACCGCCCGGCCGGGTAGACCTGGTCCGGCCCGGACGCGAAATGCGCGTCGAGCCCGCCGGCCTGCGGTCCCGCGCCCGGCCAGTGCTTGACCATCGCCGCCACCGAACCCGGGCCGAGCGCCGGTCCCTGCAGACCTTCGACGTAGGCTGCCGCCAGCCGCGCGACGACGTCCGGGTCGGCCCCGAACGTGCCGGAGATCCGGGCCCAGCGCGGTTCGCTGGCCAGGTCGGCCATCGGGTGCAGCGCGAGCCGGATACCGACCGCCGCGTACTCCGCCCGCACCGCCGACGCGAACTCGCGCACCAGGTCCTCGTCGTCGAGCGCACCGAACCCGAGCGGCTCCGGCCAGCGCGAACAACCACCGGACGGCACCGACGTCAGCGGGTTGTCGTTCGCCGAGTGCCGCGGGTCGGACGACACCAGCACCGGGATCCCGAGCCTGCTGTGCGCGGCGAGGTCCTGGACGCGGTTGTGCCAGCGGGCCAGGGGCCCGGCGGCGACCGGCGCCATCAGGCTCAGGCAGCGCAGGTGCCCGTCGCGCAGCACGGACGTCGTCGGCGCGGCCGGCAGCAGCCCGGCGGGCGCGTCGACCACGCCACCGTCCAGGGCGACCGCGACCGGAGCGTGGAACAGCAGCCCGGCCTTCTCCTCCGCCGTCATCCGGGCGAGCAGGTCGCGCACACGCTCACCGACCGGACGGCGAGGGTCCTCGTACGGGGCCATCACCCCGTCGCCGTCGAGATCGCGGAAGGCGACGCCGTCGTCGTCGAGCAGAGGGAGCATGCCGCCGAGGATGACCGCCGATCCGGCGCGTCACCCACCGCTGTGCCATTGAATGGCAACCTCAGCGACCGGCCAGCTCCCGGGAGATGCCGCGGGCCGACGTCTGCACGGCCAGTCCGAGCCGCCGGGGCTGGGCGACCCGCTTGGGGACGAGCACCCCGAGCACACCCACGACCGCTTCGTCCCGGCCGAACACCGGCGCGGCAACGGAAACGATCGAATGGCGCTCGTCCTCGCGCCGGTAGATCGCCAGCCGTTCGCGGCGCACCTCCGCGAGCGTGCGGCGCAGGACGTCGGCGGGGATGAGCCGGTTGTGCGGCTCGCTGTAGACCGGCTTCGAAAGCAGCTCCTCCTGCACCTCCTTGGGCGCGAAGGCCAGCAACGCGAGGCCGACTCCGGTGGAGTGCAACGGAAGCCGGCCGCCGATCCGGTAGTCCACCGGCGTCGCCTGGTGCGTCGAAAGCCGTTCGACGAGCATCGCCTGCATCCCGTCGCGGACGGCCAGCTGGACGTGCTGGTGCGTCACCTCGGAAAGGTCGTTCATGAACGGCAGCGCCACCTGCCGCAGCCCGTGGCCGCGCGGCGCGAGCGTCGCGACCTCCAGGAGGCGAAGCCCGACGCAGAACCGCCCGGCGTCGTCGCGCTCCAGCGCACCCCAGTCCACGAGCCGGTTCGCGAGCCGCAGCGCCGAGCTGGGCGGGATCTCGGCCCGGCGGCTCAGCTCGGCCAGCGAGAGCGTCCGGTGCTCCGCGTCGAACGTCGAGAGCAGCGCCAGGGCACGGTCGATGACCGGCTCACCGTGCGCCGGACGGCGGCCACGCACCCGCACGGGTTCGGTCACGACCACCTCGACGTTCCATTGATTGGCATCGCTCTCACCGTACACGGCATCGGGCGCCCATCCTTCCCCGCAAGTCACCCGGTGTGCCGCCGCGACCGAGACGTGAAAGGTGCCCAACGATGAGTACTTCTTTCCGCCCGTCCTCCGCCCTCGACGAGACGGCGTTCCCCGGACCCCGGCGCGGGTTTCTCTTCTTCTTCGCCTTCGCCGCGGTCGGCGCGGGAATGGCGGTGCTCGTCCCGGCCGTGCTGACGCTGTCGGTCAAGGCGACGCTGCTCGACCCGGCCGGCGCCACGACGATGGTGTCCATCGTGACCAGCATCAGCGCCCTGTGCTCGCTGATCGCCTTCCCCGTCTTCGGCCGGCTGTCCGACCGCACGACGGGCCGCTTCGGCCGGCGCAGACCGTTCCTCGTGCTCGGCGCCATCCTGTTCACGCTGGGCGCGATCGGGCTCCAGCTGGGCGCGACGACGTTCGCGCTGACCGTGGCGGCGAGCTGCACGACGGTCGGCGCGAGCGCGTCCACCGTCGCGTTCACCTCGGTCATCCCGGACCAGCTGCCGCCGGACCGCCGCGGCCCGGCGTCGGCGATCGTCGGGCTGAGCCTCCCGGTCGGCGCGGTCCTCGGCCTGTTCATCGCGCAGCTGGTCGCCCCGAACCTGCCGGCGATGATCTTGTTGCCCGCCGGGCTCGCGGTCCTCGGGACGGTCCTGCTCGCCGTCACGATGCGGGACCGGCGCCTGCCGGCGGCCGAGCGGCCCGCCTTCGCGTGGCGCGACCTGCCCCGGACGTTCTGGGTGAACCCGGTGCGGCACCCCAACTTCGGCTACACGTGGCTGAGCCGGCTGCTGATCTTCTTCGGGGTCGCCGCGATCCAGGCGTACCAGGCCTTCTACCTGATGAACGTGTTCCACATCCCGCCGGCCGGCATCGCGAACGCGGTCTTCCTGTCGACGCTCGTGCTCACCGGCGTGGCCCTGCTGTTCGCTCCCCTGGCCGGCAAGATCTCCGACCGCGTCGGGCGCCGCAAGCCGTTCGTCGTCACCGCCGCGGTGATCTTCGGCTGCGGGCTGCTGTTCGCGACGTTCACCAGCACCTATCCGCTGTTCCTGGTCGCGATGGGCATCATCGGCCTCGGCCAGGGTGTCTACTTCGCGGTGGACATCGCGCTGATCACCCAGGTGCTGCCCGACCCGGCCGACACGGCGAAGGACCTCGGGCTGATGAACCTGGCCGGCAACCTGCCGACGTCGGTGGTCCCGGCGCTGGCCCCGGCGATCCTCGCCATCGGGGCGAGCGCGGCGGTGCCGCAGAACTTCCCGGCGCTGTTCATCGCGGGCGCGGTCGCCGGGCTGCTCGGCGCGGTGCTGATCCTGCCGATCCGGAAGGTGCGCTAGTGCCGCTGTTCGCCTCACCCGCACTCGACTACGTCAGCACCGCGGTCGTCGAACTCGGTGCACCGCTGGAAGTCGGCGAGAGTCCGGAGGGCCGGTTCCGGGTCGTCCCGATCACGGGCGGGAGCTTCGACGGGCCTGGACTCGCCGGGCGGATCCAGCCGGTCGGCGCGGACTGGCAACGGATTCTGCCCGACGGGACCACGCTCGTCGAAGCGCGCTACCTCGTCGAGACCGGCGACGGCCTGGTGTCGATCACCTCCACCGGTGTTCGCTCCGGGCCGTCCGAGGCGCTGGCCGCCCTCGCCCGGGGTGAGCACGTCGACCGGTCGCGGTACGAGTTCCGGCTCACCGTCAAGGTTTCCGGTGCGGCCGACCGGCGGCTCACCGCCGGCATACTGGTGGCCTCGGCGGAACGCACCCCGGACGCCGTCCGCTACGACCTCTACCGGCTGTCATGAAGCCCACGCGGTTGCGGCTCGACCACCTGACACCGGGCCGTCCCTCGGTGTCGCCGCGCGGCTCGTGGTGGCTACCGCCCGGATCGGCCGTCCAGCACGCATACGAGATCCGGCTGACGGGCCCGGATTGGACGTCGGGACGGTGCGAGAACGATCGGTCGGTGCTCGTCGAGCTTCCCGAGCGTCCGGCGACGGCGTGGCAGGTCCGCGTCTGGACCGACCTGGGCGAGAGCGACTGGTCGGACCCGGCGCCCTGGAACGTCGTCACGTTGCCTGCCTCGCTGGGCAGGGCGGCCTGGGTCGAGCCACACGAGCCGGTCATCGCGCCACCCGGCCGTCGACCGGCGTACCAGCTGCGGCACGAGTTCACGCTCGACGAGCCCGTCGTGACCGCGACGGCGTGGGCGACCGCGCACGGGATCTACGAGCTCTTCGTCAACGGCGCCCGCGTCGGCGACCTCGAGCTGACGCCCGGCTTCACCGCCTACCGCAAGCGGCTCCAGGTCGAACCACACGACGTGACCGACCTGCTGCGGCCGGGGAAGAACTCGATCGAGTTCCTGCTCTCCGACGGCTGGTTCCGCGGCCGCCACGGCTTCGAACGCACCGCGGACGGCTTCGGCACCCGCACCGCCGCCTTGCTGGCCTTGGAAGTCGACGGCACCACGAAGGTCACCACCGGCCCGGGCTGGTGGTCCCGGCCGAGCCGGATCACCGCCGACCTCATGGACGGCCAGGAGACCGACTTCCGGCTCCCCGCACCGGGTTCCCTCGGCCTGGACACCCCCGGCTGGTACCACGTGCATCCCCGGACCGGCGACCAAGCCCAGCTGGTGCTCACCGAAGCGCCCCCGGTCCGCCGGATCGAGGAGCTGCGACCGGTGTCCGTCACCCGGCTCGCGGACGGCGTGGTGGTGGATTTCGGGCAGAACATCACCGGCTGGGTCCGGCTGCGCGACCTCGGCCCGGAAGGCACCCGGCTGACGCTCACCCACGGCGAGCACCTGGCGCCGGATGGCCGGGTGACCACCGATCACCTGCGCGCGTTCGACTTCGCCACCGGGAAGCTGTTGCCCGCCGGGCAGGTCGACACGGTCGTCTCCGCGGGCCGCGCCGAGGACGTCTTCGAGCCGCGGCACACGACCCACGGCTTCCGGTACGTCCAGATCGACGGGCACATCCCTCAGGTCACCGCGGTCGTCGTGCACACGGACCTCCCCGAAACCGGCCGGTTCGGCTGCGGCGACGCGCGGCTCGAAGCCCTGCACCGGACGGCGGTGTGGAGCCTGCGCGGCAACGCCTGCGACGTCCCGACCGACTGCCCGCAGCGGGAACGCTCGGGCTTCACCGGCGATTGGCAGGTGCACGTCGCCACCGCCGCCCGCACCCACGACGTCGGCGGGTTCTCCCGGAAGTGGCTGCGCGACCTGGCCGCCGACCAGTGGCCCGACGGCCGCGTCCCGACGATCACGCCCGACCCCGCCGGCGACGGCCCGTCCGGCAACAAGTTCCAAGACGCGATGACCGGTTCGGCGGGCTGGGGTGACGCGGCGGTGCTCGTGCCCTGGGAGCTCTGGCGCGCATACGGCGACCTCGAAGTCCTCTGTGGACAGTACGAGTCGATGGTCGGCTGGGTCGAGTACGCGGCCGCGGCCGCGCGCGAGCAGCGTCACCCTTCGCGTGTGGCCGCCGCGGCTCCGCACGAGAAGTTCCTGTGGGACATCGGCGGGCACTTCGGGGAATGGCTCGAGCCGGGCGTCCCACCCAACCCGGATCCCGGGGCCGACCACGGCATTGTCGCCACGGCCTACCTGGCCCGCTCGGCCCGGGTGCTCGGCCGCGTCGCCGAGCTGCTCGGCCACAAGTCGGACGCGGCCCGCTTCCGGTGGCTCGCGAACCGCGCCCGGGACGCGTGGCAGCGCGAATACCTCGGGCCGGGCGGTGTGCTCACCGAACCCACGCAGGGCAACCACGTCCGGGCGCTCGCCTTCGGGCTGGTGCCCGCGCACTTGCGGGACGTCGTCGCCGGACGGCTCGCCGGCCTGGTCGCCGCGGCCGGCGTCGGTACCGGCTTCCTCACCACCGGGCTGCTGCTGCCCACGCTGGCCGACACGGGACACGTCGACCTCGCCTACCGCGTCCTGCTGTCGACCGGGATCCCGTCCTGGCTGGCGATGCTCGACCGCGGCGCGACGACGTTCTGGGAACGCTGGGACGCCGTCGACGGCGATCAGGTGCGCGGCTCGCTGAACCACTACAGCAAGGGCGCGGCGATGTCCTTCCTGCACACCCACATCGCCGGGATCCGGCTGCCGGACGACCCGGGCCACGCCGAAGCGGGCTACCGGCGGTTCGTCGTCCGGCCCTGCCCCGGCGGCGGCCTCGAGTGGGCCGAGGCGGAACACCTCAGCCCCTACGGCCCGATCCGCAGCGCCTGGGAACGGACCGGCGGCCGGCTGCGGCTCACCGTCGACGTGCCGCCCGGAGCCCGCGCCGGGATCGAGCTTCCCGGTGGGGAAAGCACCGACGCGGGACCGGGACGGCACACGTTCACGGTGTCGTCGTGATCGCTTCCGGAGCCGTGGACCGCAGCCTCGCCTGCCGCGTCCGCGGCCCGAAGATGGCCAGCACGACCGCACCGACCAGCCAGGTCCCGGCGATGAACAGGAACACGCTCTGGTAGCCGCTCCCGTTGTACAGCGCGGCGACGATCAACGGGCCCACCGCGTTCGACAGCCGGCCGAGGCCGTACGACACCCCGGTGCCCAGCGAGCGGCCGCGCGTGTCGAACAGTTCGGGCGAGTACGCGTACCCGAGTGCCGTGTAGCCGCGCTCGAACATGTTCACCAGGAAGCCGAACACCACGATCAGGACCGGGTTGAACGTCAGCCCGTAGAACAGGCCGCACAACGCGATCACGGCGCCGAACGCGACCAGGCACCACTTGCGTTCGAACCGGTCGGTGACCAGGGCCGCCAGGTACGAACCGAGCGGCGCACCGACCGTCGTGAGCGCCACGTAGAACACCGACTTCTCGACGCTGAAGCCTTCCTTGGCCAGCAGTGTCGGCGCCCAGCTCGAGTAGCCGAAGAAACCGATCGTCTGCGTCACCCACAGGACGGTCAGCAGCAGCGTGGGGTACAGGTACTTCTTCTGCAGCAGCAGCCGCAGCGGCGCCTTGCCCACCGGGGCTTCCTCGATCGGCGGCGCCGGCTCCGGCAGCGGGCCCTTCTCCGCCGCGACCTGCGCCTCGATCTCGCGCAGCACCGCGTCCGCCTCGGCGTGCTCGCCGCGGCTCTCGTGCCAGCGCGGCGACTCCTTCAGGTGCCGCGTGAACAGCACGAGCAGGACGCCGAGCGCGCCCCACAGGTACACCAGCCGCCACGACCACGAGTTGATCGGCACGACCGCGCTGGCGATCAGGTTGGTGACCGGCGTGCCGCAGATGCCGATCACGATCGCGTACGCCTGGTACTTACCGCGGCTCGCCGCGGGGTACAGCTCGCTGACGTAGATGACCGCGACGACGGTCATCGCCGACAGGCCGGCCGACGTCAGGATGCGGAACACGCCCAGCGACACGATGTCCCAGGAGAACACCGCCGCGAACGAGAAGACGCCGAACCAGACGGTCGTCCACATCAGCGCGTTCTTGCGGCCCCAGCGGTCGGCGAGCTTGCTGGCGATGATCGAGCCGAAGAACATGCCGACGAACGACAGCGAGGTCACGTAGGCGACCTGGTTCACCGTCACGCCCCACAGTTTGATCAGCTTGGGCGCGGTCGTGGCGAAGCTGTTGATGTCCGCGAACTCGAAGAAGTAGGCGAACGAGACGGCGAGCAGGGTGACCTTGTGGAAGCGCGAGATCGGCAGGCGGTTCAGCCGGTTGAGCGCGTTGGCGTGCTGCATTGCATGCCCTTCAGGGGGTTTCAGGCGGTTTCGCCGGGCCAGTAGAGGCGCATCGGGTTGTCGACGAGGAGTTTCCGCCGCAGTTCCGCGGTTTCGGCGATCTGCGGCACGTAGTCGACGAGCAGCCCGTCGTCGGGCATGTGGTCCTTGAGGTTCGGGTGCGGCCAGTCGCTCCCCCACAGCACCCGGTCCGGGAACTCCGTCACGACGCGCCGGGCGAACGGGACGACGTCGGTGTAGGCGTTCCGTTCGCCGTCGAGGGCCGGCGGTCCGGTCACCGTGAGGCGTTCGGGGCAGCTGACCTTGACCCAGACGTCGTTGCGGTCGACGAAGCCGAGGAACCTGGCGAACTCCTTGCCGTCGGCCAGCTTCGTGACGTCGGGGCGTCCCATGTGGTCGATCACGAGCGGTGCGGGCAGCTCGCCGAAGAAGTCCTCGAGCTCGGGCAGGTCGGCGGCCTCGAAGTAGAGGACGACGTGCCAGCCGAGCGGGGCGATCTTCTTCGCGATCGTGCTCAGGTCCTCTTTGGGCGAGGCGTCGACGAGCCGTTTCACGAAGTTGAACCGCACCCCGCGGACGCCTTCGGCGTCGAGTTCGCGGAGCTCTTGTTCACTGATGTCGGGGCGAACGGTGGCGATCCCGCGCGCCCGGCCGCCGGCTGCCCGGACGGCGTCGAGCATGGCGGAGTTGTCGGCACCGTGGCAGGTGGCCTGCACGATGACGTTGCGTGCGACGCCCAGGTGGTCGCGCAGGGCGAAGAGCTGGTCCTTGCTCGCGTCGCAGGGCGTGTACTTGCGCTCGGGCGCGAACGGGAACTCTTTCTCCGGGCCGAAGACGTGACAGTGGGCGTCGACGGTCCCGTACGGCAGCTCGAAGTCCGGTGTGGACGGATTCGCGTACCAGTCCAGCCAGCCGGGCGTCTTGGTCATCGGCCTTGTCCCTTCAGGAGGGCGTCCAGGCGCGGGTAGACGGTGCGGGCGTTGCGCTCGCGGATCGCGGCCCAGTCCTCTTCGGACAGTTTCGCGGCTTCGGCGTACCGGCGGGTGTCGTCGAAGTAGTGGCCCGTGCGCGGGTCGACACTCCGGACGGCACCGACCATTTCGGACGCGAACAGGATGTTGCGCGCGGGGATGACGTCGAAGAGCAGGTCCGAACCCGGCTGGTGGTAGACGCAGGTGTCGAAGAAGACGTTGTTCAGCACGTGGTCCTCGAGCTCGGGCTTGCCCAGCGCCATCGCGAGACCGCGGAACCGGCCCCAGTGGTAGGGCACCGCGCCGCCGCCGTGCGGGATGACCAGCCGCAGCGTCGGGAAGTCGGCGAACAGGTCACCCTCCACGAGCTGCATGAACGCGGTCGTGTCGGCGTTGAGGTAGTGCGCGCCGGTGGTGTGGAACGCGGGGTTCACGCTCGTGCTGACGTGCACCATCGCGGGGATGTCGTACTCGACCATCTTCTCGTAGATCGGGTACCACGACCGGTCGGTGAGCGGCGGCGCCGTCCAGTGGCCACCGCTCGGGTCCGGGTTGAGGTTCAGCGCGACGGCGCCGTACTCCTCGACGCAACGGGTCAGCTCCGGGATGCAGGTGGCGGGATCGACGCCCGGGGACTGCGGGAGCATCGCGGCCGGGGCGAACCGCTCCGGGTAGAGCGTGCTGACGCGGTGGCAGAGCTCGTTGCAGATCGACGCCCACTCGGCCGACGTCTCGAAGCCCCCGACGTGGTGGGCCATGAACGACGCCCGGGGCGAGAAGATCGTGAGGTCGATGCCGCGTTCGTCCATGAGCCGCAGCTGGTTCGGCTCGACCGTCTCGCGCAGCTCGTCGTCACTGATGCGCAGGTCGGCACGGGCCGGCGCGGCGCCGGGATCGTCCAGCGCGGCGATCTGCTGGTCGCGCCACGCCGCGAGGGCGGGCGGGGCGGTCGTGTAGTGGCCGTGGCAGTCGATGATCAAGGTAGTTCCTCGTCGCTCCGCATGCTTGATACTCGCACACTAATCGTCGATGAAATTGTTGACAATATCTGCGACGAGGTTGTGACGGAGGGCTGACCTCCGCGAACAGCACGTGACGATCTTGCGCGCTCAGGGGTGAGGGCGCAGGCGGGGTGCTTTCGCGGGTTCGGAGGCCCGGTGTGCGCGGGTCGACGGTAGGGGCATCGGCCCTGGTCAGCGGGCTGGTCAGCGGGCTGGTCAGCGGCGCTGGTCAGCGGGGGCCGGTCAGCGGCGGCCGGCCCCGCGCCCAGGGGCTTCGGCGAGGTCGGGCGCAGGTGACCGACAGGGCCCACTGCGAGGTCATGAACGACTCTTTCATCTCGCCGGACGACATGAACGAGTCGTTCATGTCGTCCGGCTGCCGCGCGCCCCGGCCGCGCCGCACCGACCTGGCCGGGCCCCTGGCCTGCGAGCGGGCGGGCGAGCCGCGACTCAGGAGTCCGGGGCCGAGAGCTGCACGAACTCCGGCGTGTCGTCCTGCCGCACCCGCAGGATCGGCACCGCCTTGTTGACCGGGTCGCCCCGGTCGTCGAACGAGATCATGCCGCTGGCTCCCGGGACCGCCAGCGTCCCGTGCAGGCGGTTCTTCGCCTGCAGCACGTCCTGGGCCGTCACCTGCGCCGGCGACACCCGCGGGATCCCGCGGATCGCCCACACCACCGTGAGCACCGCGTCGTGCGCGAGGATCGCGATGCCGTCGTCCAGGCGCTCCTTCGGGAACACCGCCTTGAAGCAGTCCGTGCAGCCCGGCTCCTGGAAGCTCGCGACCGCCGCCGGGTTGAACGCCTGCGGTGAGCTCGTCCACGCCTGCGGGTGGGCCAGCCCGGGGGCGAGCACCGTGACGTTGGCCTGCAGACCCCGGCGCATCTCCGCCTCCGGCGGCCCGACCAGCGCCAGGTCGCCGGTCAGCACCGTGATGTGCCGGTCGAGGCAAGGGCGCTGGGCGAGCTCGGCGACGAACGACGTGAGGTCGTTCTCGCGGCCGGCGAAGTACACGACCTCGGGCTGGTTGCCGCAGATGTTCGGCATCATCTGCAGGAACGTGTTCTCGATCCCCGGCAGGCTCGAGTCGTACTCCTCGGTCCGGCCGACGATCCGGTGCTCCGCGTCGGCGAACTTGCGGGTGAACGCCGTCGCCAGGGTCTTCGGGTACAGGTCGCCGGGGTTGACGTCCTGCACGACCGTGGCCGTGTGCGCGGTCGGGCGCACGTAGCTCGCCGCCGCCAGGCCGTACGTGGAGCTCGTCGGCGACACCCGCATGAAGCCGGGGATCTCGGAGAACTCGTCGGCGGCCAGGTGCGAGGCCACCACCGGGATCCGGTGCTCCGAGAGCCGGCGGATCGCGTCGCGGGACGTGTCGAGGCTCAGCCCGATCCCGGTGACGGCGACCAGCCGCTCCGACGTCACCCGCCCGACCAGGTCGTCGACCACCGGCTCCCAGTGCGTCAGCCGGCTGCCGGGGTTGGCCAGCAGCAGGCGGATCTTCGGCAGGCTGCCCCACGACCGGGTCGTGTTCGCCCGGTGCTGCGCGATGTAGGCGCCTTCCAGCTGGTGACGGACCCACTCCTCGGACAGGATGTCGTGCTCTTCGAGGGTCATCGGCAGGAAGGCCGCGACCGTGACGTACGGGTCCCCCGACGTCGTGACGGACTCGTTCTCCCGGCGGATGCGCTGCTCGACGTCGGCGAGTCCCGGCGAGAACACGTAAGCGCCGTCGGTGACGCCGGTGCATTCGCCGGTGTCACCGCGCTTCTCGACCCCGGCGCCGCACGTGCGCCCGGCCTCGCTGATCGCCGGCACCACGACCAGCACGGCGACGAGGACCGCGGCGAGCACCAGCACGCCGCCCGCCACCAGCAGCCACTTCGACCACGTCGGCCGCGGCGCCCGAATCCGGTCAGTGCGCGCGCTCATCGGTACCTCTCCGCCCGTTCGTGCAGCAGGATCGAGCCCCGCCCCCGGCCTTGCGCCAGCTGGTGGAAGGCCCCTTCGATGGTCGAGTCCAGCGTCCCGCCCGGGTCGCCGAGCGGATCGCGGGCGATCCACAGCGCGACGACCAGCCAGGCCAGCGTGGTCCCGAGGTCGTCGTCGCCCTGCCCGGCGTGGAGCTGGACCTGGTCGTACGGCTCGGCGTGCTTGTCCAGCCGGTTGGGGGCCGCAGTGACGACGTCGAGCTCGGCGAGCCAGGCTTCCGCGGTCGTCACGTCGAACTCCGCGTGCCGCGCGTCGGCGAACGGCTCGCGCAGGTGCGCGACCGCCGCGGCGACGTTCTCCAGCGCCAGGTCGTGGTAGCGGGCGGCGACGGTCCGGCCGTTCTTCTCGTAGAAGTCGCGGCACCGGGTGTGCACGCGGGTCCAGCTGAGCGGGTGGTCGTCGGCGCGGGAAGCCAGCTCCTGCAACAGGATCCGGCGCAGCCAGGGGTGCAGCACGTACTGCGGCGCCTCGCCCGGCTCCGCGCGCAGCCACAGGTGGTCACCGAGCTCCTTGAACAGCACCCCCTCCCCCGCCGGGTTGCGCAGCTCGAGGATCTCCTTGTGGAACAACAGCTCCACGTCCAGCGCGGCGCTCGCGGTGACCAGGTCCTGCCGGCTCGCCGTGGAGAAGTCCTGCAGCAGGTAGTCGCGCATGGCGGTGACCAGCGGCGGCCCGGCGCCGTCCGGCCCGGCGACCGGGGTGCGCAGCGCGGCGCGCAGCGTCCCGGGCCGCCGCGGGTCGAAGCGGTGGGCCACGGCGGCGATGACGTCGGTGACCGCGCCGGGGTGGCCGTCGGTGACGCGGTGCAGGAAGCGCGGCAGCCGGGACGCGGGGTGGATCTCGCTGCCCGCGGCGATGTGCACGACGTCGTCCTTGGACAGCGCGCCCAGCTCGAGCAGGTACCACGGGTGCCACCGGGGTTCCGGCTCCCCGCCGCCGGGCCGCCAGTCCGAGTCCACATCGGACGGTTGCCGCGGCGCGGGCCGGTGCAGGCCCTTCGTCCGGTGCGTGGTCGGCGGCCGGCGTTCCGGGGCGCCGCGGTGCGCGGCCGGCGGGGACCAGCTCTCGTTCCAGTCCGGGTTCCACGTGCGGCTGGTGGCGAGCACGACCAGCGGGTCGGCCTCGCCCGCCCGCTGCCGCGCTTCGGTCAGCGAGCGCAGGAAGAGCCGTCCGCCCGGCGTGTGCGCGTTGTCGAGCAGGACCAGGCTGTTCAACGTCCGCCGCGAGCGGTTGAGCCCGGTGTAGTTCCGGCGCAGGTCGGCGAGGAACGCGTCGCAGAAGGTGGCGTCGACCGCGTCCCGGTCCTCGTCGTCGCCCTGGGCGTGCCAGGCGATCTCGATGAGGAAGTCCTCGTGGTTGCCGGTCCCGGCCGGCAGGGCCCGCATCTTGCCGATCAGCCGGCGGCGGTCGTACCAGCTCAGGCCGCGCAGCAGCAGGTCGGTCGCCTCGGGCCAGCCACGGAGGCCCCCGGCGGGCGCGATGCCGCCCGCGAGGCGGACGACGTCGACGATGGCCTCACGGCTCTGTTCGAGTGGCTGGTTCTTCGCCAGCAAAGCGTGGAGTTTGCGCAAGGCCGCGCGGCGGTCCTGCAGTTCCAGCGGCGCCCCGAGCACGAGCATGCACAGCCACAGACGGGGAAACGCCAGCCTGCCGAACTGCTTCCACTGCCGGCTGAGGTCGAAGGCGAGGTGCCCCAGCAGTTCCCGCGGCCGGCTGTCCGCGCGGTCGTGCCGTTCGAAATCGAGGTGCGCGTGCGGAATGTCGTGGCAGCGGTCCGCGACGGTGTCGAGCAGGGCGGTTTTCCCGGTGCCCCGCGCCCCGAGCGCGACCACCACGGGCAGCGACCGGCTTTCGCCGTCCACCCGGGCCAGCAACCGTTCGACGAGCCCGCCGGTGACGGCGTCGAGACCCGACAAAGAGGGCACGTCGGCTGGCATCGTCCCCCCATCCCCGAACGACCCGATTCCGGCCGGAGCAGCCACTATGGCACCCGGTCACCCGGGGTGCAGCGTTCTCCACGGTGTCACGAATACGGCGGGACCGGTCCCCGCCGCATTCCCCCTCCGGCATTTCCGCAGGTTGCCGCTATTCACCGCGGACGTCCGGGTGAATCCGCGGGCACGCTTTCCGGCTACCGCATCAACCGGTTCGGCCTAATCGCCGCTCGCCTTCAGCGCCTCGTGCCCGGCGTCGAAGCTGCGCAGCGCAGCGCCGACCGCCGAGGCCACCGTGACCTCGAAGATCTCGTCCTCGGTGGGGCCCGCCGCGAGCAGGCGGCGGACGTCGTCGTCGGTGATGCGGTGGGACGCGTCGCGGACCAGCGCGGCGTAGTCCCGCCACGGCTTCGCCAGTCCGTCGCCGGTCGCGGCTGCCCGGCGCAGCTCGGGGCTCGTCCGCGCCGGCTGCTCGAAGACGCTCTCCCGGAGGTCGTCGGGACTTTCGGCGAGCAGGAAGTCCGGGAACCGGTACCCCGCGCGGTGCAGCGCCTTCGTGCCCACCTTCAGCTGGCCGTCGAGCAGCTCGAACCCGAACGCGTTCGCGAGCCGGTTGACGATGTTCCACACCAGGTTGACGTTCAGGGCCTCCGACACAGCGTGCGAAGGCAGGTCACGCAGCGGCGAGGCGTCAAGGCCGGCGTCGCGCGACACATCCTCGAGGAACCGTTGCACGGCAAGCAGTTCCGGCCGGGCGTCGGCCGGGCGGTCCGGGTCGATCTCGCCGTGGCCGGCGATCCGCGTCAGCTCGGCGTGGGTGACGATGCAGAACGGGCACTCGTGCACCCGGGCCGTGCTCATCGCGAGGTACTCGCGTTCGCCGGCGGTCCAGTAGGACTCGCCGCGCATCGCGGGCGCGGTCAGCTCCAGCAGCGGCCGGGTCAGGAAGCCCGGCCGGTACAGCAGCAGCTTGACGATGTCCGGGCTGGTGACGCCGGAGAGCTTGCCGGTGACCGCCATGAAGAGCCGGGCCCGGCGCCGGTGGCCGGTGTCCAAAACGGACAGTCGCATCAGGACTCCAAATCGCGAAGTCGGGCAGTGAGGAAGCGGTGGTCGGCCGGGGCTTCGGCGAGGTCGCGCGCCCGCTCGTACGCGGCGACGGCTTCGTCGACGCGGCCGAGGCGGCGCAGCAGGTCCGCGCGGGCGGCGTGCCGGAGGTGGTAGCGGTCGAGGCCGTCGATCGCCTCGACCAGGGCGAGCCCGGTCTCGGGCCCCTCGGCCATCGCGACGGCCACGGCGTGGTTGAGCGCGACCACGGGCGACGGCGTGAGCGCCCGCAGCTGCGCGTAGAGCGCGACGATCCGCGCCCAGCCGGTGTCGGCGGCCGTCCGGGCCTGGGCGTGCTGCGCCGCGATCGCCGCCTGCAGCTGGTACTGCCCGACCGCCCCGCGGCGCAGCGCCCGGCCGAGCACACCCAGCGCCTCCCCGATTTCGGCCCGGTCCCAGCGGGTGCGGTCCTGGTCCTCGAGCAGGACGACGTCGCCGTCCGGCGTGTAGCGGGCGGCCGAGCGCGAGTCCTGCAGCAGGAGCAGCGCGACCAGGCCGAGCGCCTCCGGTTCGTCCGGCATCAGCGCGGCCAGCAGCTTCGCCAGCCGGATCGCCTCGCGCCGCAGCTCCGCCGGCTCGTCCCGGCCCGACGGTGAGGTGTAGCCGCGGGTGAAGACGAGGTAGATCACCGTGAGGACGCCGGCGAGGCGGTCGGGCAGCAGGTGGTCGGGCGGGACGCTCAGCGAGATGCCCGCGTCGCGGATCTTGCGCTTCGCCCGCACCAGCCGCTGCGCCAGCGCCGGCTCGGCGACCAGGAACAGCCGGGCGATCTGGGCGGCGGTCAGGCCGGCCACCGCCTGCAGCGTCAGCGCCACCCTGGCGTCTTCGGCCAGGGCCGGGTGGCAGCACGTGAAGAGCAGGCTCAGCCGATCGTCGCCGACCTCGGCGAGCCGGTCGTCCGGCGGGTTCACCGTCCTCACCCCGCTTTCGCCGGCCGCGAGCCGGGCGAGCTTGGCCTGCCCGACGCGGGCGCGGCGGATCCGGTCGACGGCGCTGTTGCGCGCCGCGGTCAGCAACCAGGCCGCGGGGTCGTCCGGGATGGTGGCATCCCACGTCCGCAGCGCCTGGGCGACCGCGTCCTGCAGGGCGTCCTCGGCCAGTTCGAAGTCGCCGAGCACCCGGACGAGCGCGGCGAGCAGCCGGGCGCGGTCCTCGCGGTAGACGCGCTCGACGACGCCGGCCGCGCGATCACCCACGGGCGGCTCGGTGGTCCAGCCCGGGCACCCCGGCGACCGGACGGACCTCGATCGAGCCCTGGGCGGCCATCGGGCACAGCGCGGCCAGCTCCAGGGCCTCGTCGAGGTCGCGGCAGTCGACCACGTACACCCCGCCGAGGTGCTCGTGGGTCTCGGCGAAGGGCCCGTCGGTGATGAGCGTCCGGCCCTCCTGCACGGTCACCGTGGTGGCGGTGTGCTCGCCCTGCAGCGGGTGCCCGGACACGAACACGTCGCGTCGCCGGCATTCGTCGGCGAAGGCGTTGACGGCGGCCAGCGCGTCCTCGAACCCGGGGTCGCCCGGCTCGGGCCGTTCGCAGTTGTAGATCAACAGCAGGTAGAGCACGTGCGCTCCTTCGTCCGCGTCGGTCGAAGAGGATGACGAACGGGACGACGGTAACTCGACAGGCCGGTCCGGACTCGCCGGGATCGAGCGCTGGAAATTACCAAAGGTAAGTTCTTCGGCAGTCTTGACATGACCAATGGTCAGGAGGAAAGTCCTCGCCACCTGATTCGTCTAGACCAATCAGGAGCTCTCCCGGCGGACGGCCATCCTCAGGAGGAGACCCATGTCCCGCAGAATCCGGACCACCACAGCAGCACTGACGAGCCTTGCGACCGTGGCGGCGACCGCCCTGATCCTTTCCGGTGGGGCCGACGCCAGCACGTCGGCCGCGGCGGCCGACTGCGGCGTGCTGTTCGACGACTTCCACTACGCCTCCCCGACCGACTCCGCGTTCGGCGGCGCCGGCTGGACCACCCGCAACGACGTCGGCAGCCCCGGCGTGGCCGGCGCGCGCTGGCTCACCAGCAACGTCAGCTTCCCGACGGTGAACGGCGAGCGCGTCGCCCAGCTCGCCGCCAGCACCGACGGAAGCTCGGGCGGCACGACGCATTCCGAGATGTACCAGAACCAGTTGAAGTTCTTCGAAGGCACGTACGCGAGCCGGGTCCGCTTCACCGACGCGCCGGACAGCGGCACCGACGGCGACCACGTCAACGAAACGTACTTCACGATCTCGCCGCTGCGGTACGACCGCGACCCGCTCTACAGCGAGCTGGACTTCTCGGAGTACCTGCCCAACGGCGGCTGGGGCGGCTCGACGGCCGACTACCAGACCAGCTGGTACACGTACTGGAACAACCCGACGTGGGACGGGCTTCGCGCGTCCACCGCGCAGAACCGCAGCTTCGCCGGCTGGCACGACATCGTGACGCAGGTGTCGGGCGGGCACGTGAAGTACTACATCGACGGCCAGCTCACCGCGGACCACACGACCGACGCGCAGGGCAACCCGGTGACCCCGCGGACGCCGATGTCGATCAACTACAACATGTGGTTCATCGACACGGCCGGGCACACGAGCGGGAACAGCGTGTACACCGAGCAGGTCGACTGGACGTACTACGCGGGCAACCAGGTGGTGTCCCCTTCGGACGCCGTGGCCCGCGCGGGTTCGTACCGGACGTCCGGGACGTCCCATGTGGACACGGTGAACGGCTGCACGACGCCGACCACGACCAAGCCCACCACCCCGACCACGCCCACCACGCCGTCCCAGCCGGCGAACTGCTCGACGGCGGCGGAGTGGGACTGGGGCACGGTGTACCTCGGCGGCCAGCGGGTGAAGCACAACGCGCACCTCTGGCAGGCGAACTGGTGGACCCAGGGCTCCGAGCCCGGCCTCACCGCGCAGTGGGCCGACCTCGGCCACTGCTGACGCCAACGCCAACGCCGTAGCCGACGCCGACCTGGCCGCGGCCCGGGTCCCAGGGACCAACCCGGGCCGCGGTCACCTTCCGTCCAGAGCGCCCCAATGTGGCCTTCGGTGCGTTCAACGCACCGAAGGGCCCCTTGGGTGCGTTCAACGCAACCAAGGCCACATTGGGGCGCTCGCCCCGACCCCGCCACCTCACTCCTCGGGAACTCCCATGCGCAGACGCACCTTCGCCGCCGTACTGGCTGTCGCCGCCGTGACCGTCAGTGCCGCCTGCGGTACCGACACCCCCGCTCCCGCCGCTCAGAGCGGTCAAGGCGGGCAGCTGACCGTCTGGCTCATGAACGGCGACCTCAGCGACAAGGCCACCGCGGCGATCACCGCCGCGTTCGAGAAGGCCACCGGCGCGAAGGTCACCGTGCAGATCCAGGAGTGGGACAACATCAACACCAAGATCAGCACGGCGCTGGCCCAGGACAACACCCCCGACGTCATCGAGATCGGCAACACGAACGTCCCGCTCTTCGCCGCCAACGGCGCGCTCACCGACCTCACCCCGCACCGGGACGAGCTTTCCGGCGGGCACAACTGGCTTCCCGGCCTCGCCGGACCGGCCACTGTGGACGGAAACCTCTACGGCGCACCGCTGTTCGCGGGCAACCGCGCGGTGATCTACGACAAGCAGGTGTGGGCCGACGCCGGGATCACCGCGCCGCCGAAGACGTTCCAGGAGCTCACCCAAGACCTCGACAAGATCAAGGCCAAGCACCCCGCGGCGGACTACTCCGCCTTCCACTTCCCCGGCAAGTACTGGTACGGCGCGCTGCAGTTCGTCTGGGACGCCGGCGGCCAGCTCGCCACGCAGAAGGACGGCAAGTGGGCCGGCGCCCTCGAAAGCCCCGAAGCGCAGAAGGGCCTGCAGGCGTGGAAGGACTTCCAGAACGCCTACTCCTCCGCCGCGTCGCGCAACGTCGACACCAAGGCGCCCGACCAGGCCGCGATCTTCTCCGCCGGCGGCGCCGGGGCGATCCTCGACACGAGCGTCAACACCGTGGTCAAGAACAAGCCCGAGCTGAAGGACCGTCTCGGCACGTTCCCGTTCCCCAGCACCACGGCCGGGAAGACGCAGCCGGTGTTCCTCGGCGGCTCGGACCTCGTCGTCGCGGCCAAGAGCCGCAACCAGGACCTCGCCCTGGCCTACCTCAAGGCCGCGACGAGCCCCGCCGTGCAGCGCGACGCGATCGTCGGCATCGACGGCTGGACGCCCATCTCGACCGAGCTGATCGACGAGATCACGCCCACCCTGCCGCCGGTCAACGCCGCCTTCGCCACCGCGGCCAAGACCAGCGTCGCGACCCCGGCCGCCCCGGGCTGGGCGACCATCGAGAGTGACAAGTCGATCAACACCTTCTTCGCCGACATCGCCACCGGCCGACGTCCGATCGCCGACGCCGCCAAGGACTTCGACGCGCACCTGACCGAGGCGCTCACCGCCCGCTGACCGGCGGGGTGGCCCGGCCGACTGCCGTCCCCAACCGGGCCACCCCGCCCCTTTTCGCGAAGGAGTCCTCGTGCTGCTGGTGAAAGCACCGCCCGATGCCCCGCCGAGACCGGCCACCCCGCGCCGGCGCCGGTCGCTCCTGCCGTACGGCCTGCTGCTGCCGGCGGTCGTGCTGCTCGGGCTCGTCCTGGGCTACCCGCTGGTGCGCCTGGTCGTCATCTCGACGCAGCGCTACGGCCTGCGGTCCCTGTTCACCGGCTCGACGACCTTCGCGGGCTGGGACAACTACGCCGCGGTCCTCGGCGACGACCAGTTCCTCCCGGTCCTTGCGCGCAGCGTCGCGTTCTGCGCGGCCCTCGTGCTCGGCACGCTCGTGATCGGGTCCGGCGTCGCGCTGCTGCTGCAGCGGCTCGGCCGCGGCATGCGCACCGCCGTCACGATGTGCCTGATCGCGGCCTGGGCGCTGCCGAACGTGGCGTCCACGCTGGTCTGGCAGTGGCTCTTCCAGCCCGGCTACGGCGTGGTCAACTGGCTGCTCACGCAGGTCGGCTTCGGCGACCTCACCCAGCACGACTGGACCACGTCCCCGGCGTCGGCGTTCACGCTCGTCTGGCTGCTGGTCGTGTGGCAGTCCGTGCCGTTCGTCGCGCTCACGCTGTACGCGGGCCTGTCGCAGATCCCGCGCTCCTACTACGAAGCCGCCGCGCTCGACGGCGCCGGGCCGTGGCGGGTGCACCGCACCATCACCGTCCCGTTCCTGCAGCCGATCCTCGGCCTGGTCACCATCCTCTCGGTGATCTGGGACTTCACGGTGTTCAACCAGATCTGGATCCTCACCCAGGGCGGCCCGGACGACGGCACGACGACGCTGGGCATCTGGACGTTCACCCGGGCGTTCAGCCGCAACGACTTCGGCCAGGGCGCGGCGATCGCCGTCGTCTCGGTCGCGCTGCTCGTCGCCATGACGGCCGTGTACGTGCGCCGGCTCGTCCGCTCCGGGGAGGACCTGTGATCCGCCGGGTGGGCCGCAATGCCACGGCCACCGTGTTCTGTCTCGTGTGGATCTTCCCGGTCTACTGGATGGTGCTCACGGCGTTCAAGCCCGCGGGCAAGATCCTCAGCCCCACGCCGGAGTTCCTGCCGTTCGACGTCACGCTGGACAACTTCGCCGGCGCCCTCGCCAAGCCCGGGTTCGTGCAGGACCTCGTCAACAGCGTGGTGGTCGTCGTCGCCGTCGTCGCACTGTCCATCGTGGTCGCCTTCCTGGCCGCGACCGCGTTGACGCGCTTCCGGTTCTTCGGGCGCCGCAGCTTCCTCATCGGCATGCTGGTGCTGCAGATGGTGCCGGTGCCCGCCCTCGTCATCCCGCTGTTCCTCGGCCTGAAGAGCGCACACCTGCTCGACACGCTCTTCGGGCTGATCCTGACGTACGTGGCGCTCGTGCTGCCGTTCACGATCTGGACGTTGCGCGGCTTCCTGCACGGCATCCCGGTCGAACTGGAGGAGGCGGCGATGGTCGACGGCGCGACACGCGGGCGCGTCATGCGCTCGGTCCTGCTGCCGCTGGTGCTGCCCGGGCTGATCGCGACCAGCGTGTTCGCGTTCATCACGGCGTGGAACGACTTCCTGTTCGCGTACGTGATCATGAAGGACAGCTCGGGCTACACGCTGCCGGTGTGGCTGGTGTCGTTCAGCACCAGCACCGGCACCGACTACGGCGGCCTGATCGCCGCGTCGACGCTGTTCGCGCTGCCGGTCGTGGTCTTCTTCGCGCTCGTGCAGCGCCACCTGGTCGAAGGCATGACCGCGGGCGCGGTGAAAGGCTGATGATCATCCCCCACCCCGCGCGGCTGACGCGCCGCGCCGGTTCCTTCGCGCCGGCCGGCGGGCTGCGCGTCCTCGCGAGCCGCGGCGCCGAGCGCGCGGCCCGGCTCCTCGCCGGATACCTCCCGCGGCCGTCGATCCACCACGGCCCCGCCATCCGCCTCGACCTCGTCCCGGACGCCGACCACGGGCCGGAGGGCTACGAACTCGACGTCACGCCCGCGGCGGCGCTGCTCGCCGCGTCGACCGAGGCGGGTCTGCGCAACGGCGTGCAGACCCTCCGGCAGCTGGTGCCGCGGCACGGCCCGCCGCGGCTGCCGTGCCTGCACGTCCGCGACGCGCCCCGGCTGCCCTGGCGCGGCGTGCTGCTCGACGTCGCCCGGCACTTCATGCCGCTGGAGTTCCTCCGCGAGTTCGTCGACCTCCTGGCGCTGCACAAGTACAACGTCCTGCACCTGCACCTCACCGACGACCAGGGCTGGCGGATCGAGATCGACGGCCGGCCGCGGCTCACCGAGGTCGGCGCGTGGCGCACCGAGTCGATGGTCGGGGCGGCCGGCAGCGGCGTCCACGACGGCGTCCCCCACGGCGGGTTCTACACCCGGCGCGAGCTGGGCGAGCTCGTCGACTTCGCGGCCGCCCGCGGCGTGCGGATCGTGCCGGAGATCGACCTGCCCGGGCACGTGCGCTCGGCGCTGGCCGCCTACCCCGAGCTGGGCAACCGGCCGGACGTGCCGCTGCCGGTGTGGACGGACTGGGGCATCAGCCCGGACATCCTCGGCGTCCACGACGGCGCGTTCGCCTTCTGCCGGGAGGTCCTCACGCAGGTGGCGGACGTCTTCCCGGGGCAGCACCTGCACATCGGCGGCGACGAGTGCCCGACCACGCAGTGGGCGTCGAGCCCGCTCGCGCGGGCCAAGGCGGCGCGGCTCGGGTTGCGCGACACCGCCGAGCTCCACCCGTGGTTCCTGAGCGAGCTGCACGGCGTGGTCGACGGCCTCGGCCGGCAGGCCGTCTGCTGGGACGAGACCGGCCACGCCGCGGGCCGGCTGCCGCCGGAGCTGGTCGTCACGGCCTGGCGCGACGCCGCGCACGGCGCCCTCGCCGTGGCCCGCGGCCACCAGGTGATCATGGCGCCGCACACGTCGACGTACTTCGACTACCGGCAGAGCGAAGAGCCCGGCGAGCCACCGCGTCAGGACGTCACGACACTCCAGGACGTCTACCGCTTCGACCCGCTGGCCGGGGGGCTCCCGGTCAGCGACGGGACCCGGCCCGGCGTGCTGGGCACGCAGGCCCAGCTGTGGACCGAGCACGCGCCGACGCCCGACCACGTGCGCCACCTGGCGTTCCCGCGGCTGTGCGCGCTGGCCGAGCGCGCGTGGTCGCCGCCGGAACGCCGTTATGCTGATTTCCAGGAGCGCCTGGCCGGTCACCTCGAGCGGCTGCGCGCCCTGGACGCCCTGCCGAAGGAGCGCGTCCGGTTCGCCGGCGCGGCCCCCGTATCCGGGAAGACGGTGCCTTGACCGCTGTGCCATCCGGGGCTTCGCCCCAGGCCGGGGGCTCCGCCACCCGGAGCCCCCGAAAAGAAGGCGAGCCATCCGGGGCTTCGCCCCAGGCCGGGCGCTCCGCCACCCGGAGCCCCCGAAAAGAAGGTGACGAGCCGGCGGACCGCCCGCCGACGGTGAAGCGCGACCGCGTCCGGCGGCACCTGCTGAAGGTGATCGAGAACGTCGGCCCCGGCACCGGGCTGGCCTCCGAACGCGACCTGGCCGCGGAGCTGGGCGTGTCCCGCCCGACCGTCCGGGCGGCCATCGAAGAGCTGACCCGCACCGGGCTGCTGGTGCGCCAGCGCGGGCGGGGGACGTTCACGAGCCCGCAGAAGGTGACCCAGGAACTGGCGACGGGACTCGCCGTCCCGCCCGCGGAAGGGCACTGGACGAGCCGGGTGGTCGCGTTCGGGATCACCCCCGCCACCCGGTCCCTGGCCGCCGACCTGGAACGCGAGCCGGGGACGCCGGTCCTGCGCGTCACGCGGGTCCGCTACGTCGACGACGAGCCGATCGCGATCGAGCAGCTGGCCCTGCCCGCGTCGCTCGTCCCCCGGCTGGCCGTTTCCGACCTGGAGTCGGGCAACTTCTACCGGCTGCTTCGGGAGCGGTTCGGGATCGTGGTGCAGGACGCGGTCCAGACGATCGAGCCGGCGGTGACCAACCCGGAACAGGCCGAGCTGCTCGAGATCGCGGTGTACGCGCCGATCCTGCACATCGAGCGGCTGACCCGCGACACGACGGGCCGGGTGGTCGAGCTGACCCGCTCGGTCTACCGCGGCGACCGGTACCGGATCACGTCGAAACTCCGCTTCGACGCGGAATCGGGCTGACGCGTTGAGCGGCACACCGGACCTCGGTCCCCTCCCCCAGCGCGTCACCGTCGGCACCGGCCAGGTGCGCCGGCTGGTCGGCGACCAGTTTCCGCAGTGGGCCGGGCTCCCGGTCCGGCCCGTGTCCGAGAGCGGTTGGGACAACTTCACCTTCCACCTCGGCGACGCGATGGTGGCGCGGTTGCCCAGCGCGGCCGAGTACGCCCTGGCGGTCGAGAAGGAACAGCGGTGGCTTCCGGTGCTCGCTCCGCGGCTGCCGCTGCCCGTCCCCGTCCCGCTGGGTCAGGGGCGTCCCGGCGCGGGCTACCCGTTTTCGTGGTCGATCTACGCGTGGCTCGCCGGTTCGCCCGCTCGTGCGGACCGGATCGCCGACCCGGTCCGGTTCGCGCTCGACCTGGCCGAATTCCTGGCTGCCCTGCGGAGCATCGACACCGACGGCGGTCCGCAGCCGGGAAAGCACAACTGGTTCCGGGGCGCGACCCCGCGCACCTACGACGCGCAGACCCGGCGGGCGCTGACCGCACTGGACGGCGACATCGACGTCGGCCTGGCCCGCGAGATCTGGGAGACCGCGCTGGACGCGCGCTGGGACGGCATGGACGTCTGGTTCCACGGTGATCTCGCCCCGGGCAACCTGCTGCTCGACGACGGAGACCTCGCGGCGGTCATCGACTTCGGGACCTGCGGGGTCGGCGACCCGTCCTGCGACCTGGCCATCGCCTGGACGCTGCTGACCACCGACGGCCGGCAGGCGTTCCGCGAGCGTCTGTCCATCGACGAGCCGACCTGGGCACGCGGGCGTGGCTGGGCGCTGTGGAAAGCGCTCGTCACCTGCGCCCGGGGCGGCGAGGAGGCCGCGGACGCGCGTCGCGTCCTCGACGGGATCCTCACTGATTACCTATCCGGAAAATAATTCTTCACGGACACCGGAAACGCTATTTATTAGCATCCACTCGTTACCCGAACGAGTGACGCCGTGGCGGCATCCGGGTGACCACCGGCCGGAAATGCCCTCGCCGCAGCGGGTGCGCGTTGTTTCGCATCGGTAACGAACTGCACTGTTGGCTTCGCCTTTCTGGCGCCCGGGTGAGAGCGCTTCAACGCACTCCCGGTGCGGCATAGGATTTTCCTTCGGCCAGGAAACCGTTTCTGGAACCAACCGTTGCGAAAAGAATCGAGGACCATTCATGCGAAGACGCATGCTGGGAGCAGTGCTGCCCCTGGTGCTCGTCGCGGCCACCGCCGTCGCGCTGCCCACGACCGCCGATGCCGCCCCCGTCTCGGGACTCACGAAGTCCGTGCAGGGCACCGGTTCCCCCGCCGACCACGGGGCGACCGCGAACTGGGTCATCGGCTACGACGACCAGGCGACCGGGAGCGGCGCCGCCACCATCACCGACGCCGTCGGCGCGGGCCAGGCCTTCCAGTCCGGTTCGCTGCACGCGCCGCCCGGGTGGGCGCCGTCGTGGTCCACCGACGGCAGCACCTTCGCCGGCACCGAACCCGCGTCCGGGGTCACCGCCGTGCGCGCGACCAACCCGGACGCCGGGCCCGACGCGACCTCGTTGTCCGCCTCGCTCACCCCGCCCGTGCAGGCGGTGACGACCGCGACCGGCGGCGACGGCTTCACGCCGATCCTCTACCGCACCCCGGGCGGCGTCCTGCAGGCCTGGAACATCTTCCACCACCTCGGCGCGACGTCGCCGAAGGTCGTGTGCACCGACCTCGCCACCGGGCAGCGCTGCCCGGGCGGCCCGTGGCCGAAGGTGCTCAACACCGCGGCCGGCCCGCTCGGCACCCTGGGGGCCGGCGACATCGCCAGCACCATGGTTTCGCAGTACGTGCACGACCCCGCGGTGCCCGCGAAGGTCTACTACCCCGCCGTCACGGCCGCGTCGGTCGGCGTCGGCTGCCTCGACATGGCCGCGTCGGCCAACTGCGGGTACTGGTCGTTGTCCGCCACCGGTGGTTCGCCGCCGGTGAGCAGCATCGGCGGGTTCGTGCAGAGCGGCGCCAACCTGTACGGGATCGTCAGCAGCGGCGCGGTGGTCTGCTGGACCATCGCCACCCAGAGCGCCTGCGGCGGCCAGCCGTACGCGCCGATCGTGCCGGCCGCGAACCAGCCGTACGTCTACGGCGCGCCCACCCTGGTGGGAGGCAAGGTGTTCGCGTCGACGTCGAGCCCGGGCACCGCGCAGCAGCCGGCGCTGGGCTGCTTCGACCCGGCGACGGCCACGGCGTGCGCCGGCTGGGCGTCCTCGCGGCCGACGGGACCGGCCGGGAACTACAACTACAACGCCTACACGGCGTTCGGCACGACCGGCGCCCCGGCGGGCGCGTGCGCGTCGACGACCGGCGGCACGAACGTCACGACGTGCTACGCGCTCGACGGGTCGACGCTGACGGCGCCACCGGGCCCGGCTTCGCTGACGGGCGGGGTCTACGTCTTCCCCCCGGAGGTCGTCACCGACCCGAACGGCCACGTGCGCAGCTACCTCCCCATCTGGAACGGCGGTTACGCGGGCGCGGCGCTGTGCCACGACTGGGCGACGGGGGCGGCGTGCGCGGGCCTGCCGGCCGTGATCACGCACCCGTCGGTGAACGGCGGAGCCACCCGGGACTACGGGTACACGTACGACCCGCCGTCGGGCTGCCTGATCGGCCTGGGCGACTCGGGCGTGCTGTTCTCGATGGACCCGGCGACGGGGGCCACGCCGTGCGTCCGATCCGGCGGCCAGGTGACGGTGCGGCCGGGCGACTTCTACTGTGACGGCGGCTCGCACGTCCAGGGGTACACGGCGGCGCGGCTGACGGGCGTCGACCCGGCGAACGTCGACTTCGCGGCGTCCCGGGTGACGGTGGTGGACCAGGGTGGTGCGACGGTGCCGACCCCGGGCTTCGCCCCGGACGGCTCCGTCGACCTGACGGGCGTGTCGGTGGCGGCGCACCCGTCGATCACGGTGACGACGACCCTGGTGCTGCACAACGGAACCGGCTTCAGCGGCCGCCTGGTGGTCGACTACGCGGGCGACGCACCGCAGCTGTGCTTCCGCACGACGATCGCGACGGACTGCGCTGTCTCCAGTGTCGCGAACACGGCCACGGGCACGGATTCGACGGGTTCGTTCACGTCGAACACGGTGACCCTGCCGGTCGCCCCGGGTGCGTCGTGCACGCCGGCGGTCAAGGTGGAGAAGGAGATCTGCACGTCGTCGGTGGCCTCGAAGTGCGGCCCGGGTGGCGTCGGACCGTGGGCGAAGCAGGCGGGGGTCGGTCTCTTGGGCCTGCTGAACGCGACGGCGTACTGGCGGATCACGGTGACGAACCTCGGCCCGGTCGGGATCACGTCGGCGCAGGTCGTGGACAGCGTGGAGCCGTCCTGCCAGACGGGGCCGTTCACGTTGGCGGCCGCGCAGTCGAAGCAGGTCTATTGCTCGACTTACGCGTTGCTGAACCTGTTCCCGATCACCAACCAGGCGAAGGTGAGCTACGTGCCGGTGAACGTTCCCCCGGGGACACCGCCGTCCCACACGGGCTGGTCGTCGGCGAAGGCCTGTTCGCTGCTGTGCATCCTGTAGCCAGGTGACCGGGTCGTGAGTGAGAAACAGGGTTGGCACACTGTTTCTCACTCACGACCCTCACACCGCAACAGCATCCTCCGCGACGAAGTCCGATTCCGCGGCCTTCGGCGAGACCGGCGGCGCCATCAACACCGCGCACAGCGGGACCGCCATCGCGATCGCCGCCAGGACGAACACCGGGAACAGGAACGAGAACACCTCGACCCCCGCCGGGTCCGCGGCGTTCATGTCCATGTTCATCTGGACCGCCGCCATGCCCGTGTAGTGCATGCCCGTCACCGCCGCGCCCATCACGAAGCCCGCCAGCAGGCGCAGGGACAACCGGTCCAGGAACACCGCGAACCACAGCGCCGCCGTCGCCGCCACCACCGCGATCACCACCGACAGCGCGACCAGGCCGCCGTCGTAGCTGAAGTCGCCCTTCACCCGCAGGGCCGACATTCCCGTGTAGTGCATGACGTTCACCGCCAGGCCCGTGATGACGCCGCCGAGTGCGAGGCGCCACCAGCCGAACTTCGCGCGGCCGCCCACCACCACGAGACCGGCGAACACCGCCGACACCGAGAGGATCGCCGACAGCACCGTGCGGAAGACGTCGTAGCGGACCGGCATCCCCGGGGTGCTGAACCCGAGCATCGCGACGAAGTGCATCAGCCAGATGCCGACGCCGCCGATCGAGATCGCCGCCAGTACCAGCCACCGCATGCGGTGGGCGGGGGTCGCCGCGTGGCGGGCCTGGACCGCGCACGCCAGCCCGAGCGCGCAGCCGACCACCGAGGTCAGGTAGGCGAGCACGAGCAGCCAGTGCCCGAGTGCGAAGTGTTCCATGACGAGTCCTTCCCGGGGCTACAGGTCGCGCAGACCGTGCAGCACGCGTTCCATCAGATCGTGGCGCTCGTCCCAGGTGGACGTGTCCGACAGCGTGTCGCGGACGATCACCAGGTGGTCCTGCATGAGGTCCGACACGAGCACGCGGACCACGCCGAGCGGCAGCGCCAGCAGCGCGGCGATCTCCATCAGCGACCGCGGCCGGGCGCAGACCTCGGTGACCTGCGCCAGCGCGCTCGACGTGAGGTAAGGCGCCTCGGCCCGGCCCGCCGCCGTGGTTTCGACCAGGGCTTCGACGGCGATCTCGACCGTCGGCGCCGTCCGGCCTTCCGTCCAGGCGTACGGGCGGGCGAGCGCCGGGCTCCGGCGCGGCTCGTCCCCGTACAGCCCGGGCGGCGGGTCGTCGATCACCGGTGGTCCTGGGCCACCGGCATCTCGCGTGCGGGCACGTCGACCTTCTGCCCCACTCGCTCGACCAGCATCGTCATCTCGTAGCCGACCAGGCCGATGTCGCAGCCGGTCGAAGCGAGGACGACCAGGTTCGAGCCGTCGCCCACGCTCATCAGCAGCAGGAACCCCTGCTCCATCTCGATCACCGACTGCACCACCCGCCCGGCGGTGAACAGCTCCGCGGTACCCAGCGACAGGCTGGACAGCCCGGCCGCGATGGCCGCCAGCTGGTCGGCGCGCTCGCGTGGCAGGGCCTCGTCGGCGGCCACCAGCAGGCCGTCGGCGGAGACCAGCACGGCGTGCGCGACCCCCGAGACGTCCTGGACGAACCCGCTGACCAGCCAGTTCAACGTCGCCGTCCGCTCGGGCGGCGCGGCGGAACCGGGGAAGGCCAGTGTCCCGTTGAGGGACCGGGCCGCCGGTTGGGCGCCGGAGCGTCGGGGCTGTACGTCGGGAAGTTCCGTCATCGCGGATCCACTTCGTCCTTTCCGGATTCTTCGGTGCGGGCCGCGGTCTCCCGCCGGGCCGCGCGCATGCCCTGGTAGTGCCGGGAGAGACTGGTGCGGACGGCGGCGGCGTCGCGGAACGACCCGCTGGTCTGCTCGCGCACGCGCGGGACGACCGCGCCGGGGGCGAGCTGGGCCCCGGGCCGCCGGGTCGGCAGCCCCGCGTCGGTGAGCCGCTGCGCGATCGCCGGCTTGAGAGCGCTTTCGGCGGCTTGGCGCGTGCGGTCGGCCGGGGTCTCCCACTGCCCCACCGGCGCGGCAGCCGGTTCGGGCCGGGCCACGGGCTCTTCGATCGAGGTCGGCCAGTCCGCGCTTTCCTCCGCGGGCGACGCCGAGGCCGGCTGCTCGGCGGGTTCGGGTTCGGCGGCCCGGTGCGCCGCCGTGGTTCCGTTCCGGCCGGCTCGATCGGCCGGGACCGCCGGCTCGTCGGCCGGGGGTGGCCAGTCCGCCGCGTCGGCCGGAGCGGTCGAATCCGCCGGTGACCCGGGCCGGGCGCCGTGATCGGCCGAAGCCGGCCGGTCCGCCGCCCCCGGCCGGGTGACCCGGCCGTTCGGCACCGCGGGAGGCCACTCCGCTGCCGCGCCTTCCGCGGCGGCCGGCCACTCCACCGGTTCGGCCGGCACCTCCCGCCGGGGCAGTGGCTTCATGTCCGGCTCGACGAACCAGCTCGTCACGACCTGCTCGAAGATCGGCGTCGCGGCCTGCGCCGGCACCACCGGCGGCCGGGTGTGGCCGTTGCGGCCGCCGGCCGCGGCGCCGGCCTTCGCGAGCCGGCCGCCGCCGATCGGGCGGGCCAGGTCGGCGATGACCAGTGCGCCCGGGACGTGCACGCTCGCCGTGACCCCCGCGTGCCGCGCGCCCGTTCCGGTCGCGCGCAGCCGCACCGTGACGCCGTGCAGGGCGGCGAGCCTGCCGACCACGAACAGCCCCATCCGGCGGGTGGTCTCCGGGCCGACGGTCCCCGCCGCGGCGAGGCGGTCGTTCACCGCCGTGAGCTCCGCCGCGGTCATCCCGAGACCTTGGTCGACGACCTCGATGAGCAGCCCGCCGTCGGCGCCGCGGTCGGCCGTCAGCGCGACCTTGTGCTCCGGAGGGGAGAACCGCGTCGCGTTCTCCAGCAGCTCCGCGAGGATGTGCACCACGTCCGCGGCCGTTTCGGGCTGCACCGAGCTGCGCGGCGCGTTGCCCATCGCCACCCGCCGGTAGTCCTTGACCTCCGACGTCGCGGCGCGCAGCAGGTCGCGGGTGGGCACCGGTTCGCGGCCGTGCCGGACCGGGCGGCCACCCGCCAGCACGTGCAGGTTCTCGCCGTTGCGGCGCAGCCGGGTCGCGATGTGGTCGATCCGGAACAGCTCGTCGAGCCGCTTCGGGTTCTGCTCCCCCGCCTCGAGGTCTTCGATGATCGACAGCTGCTGCTCGACCAGCGACTGGCTCCGCCGCGACAGCGTCATGAACATCTCGCTGACCTGCTTGCGCAGCTCGGCCTGCTCGACGGCGAGCCGGACGGCCTGGCGGTGCATGTCGTCGAAGGCGTGGGCGAGCTGCCCGATCTCCTCCTCGGTCTTGATCCCCGAGTCGGGCACCGCGCGCCAGTCGATGTCGTGGCCTTCGCGGACCTGCCGGACGGTCTCCGGGAGCTGTTCGTTCGCCGCGCGCAGGGCGGCCGCGCGCAGGCGGCGCACCGGCGTGACGAGCGAGCGCACCACCAGCAGGGCGATCGCGAGCGCGCCGAGCAGCGCGCCGAGGACCAGGGCCGTGTCACGCAGCGAGTCCGACCGGGCGCGGTCCGCCGCGGCCGAGACGTCGCCGGTCAGCTTCGCCGCGACGTCGTTCAGCACGGCCGTCACCCCGGTGGTCTCGGCGGTGATCGTGGGGGCGAACGACGCGAGCGCCGCGGTGCCGTTGTCGCCGGAGCCCTGCAGGGCGTCGAGCCGGCCCTCGGCCGAGCTCGTCGCCGCCTTGAACCGGTTCAGGATGTCGCCCGAGAGCTGGTGTTCGGCCTGCTCGGCGAGCACTTCCTGTTCGGCGGTGGTCTGCACGACGGCCGGCCGCAGCGAGCCGTCGTCGGGGCTGTTCCCGGCCGCCCGCACGTAGGTCTCCTCGGTGGCCAGCTCGCCCCGCAGGTGCACCAGCAGCCGGGCGGTGTCCGCGCCGGCGGTGGCGTCGCTGCCGGCGTCGGCCGGGACGAACGCGGGCAGGAGGTCGCCGAGGGTGGAGATGATGTCGTTGTAGCCGGCGGCCTTCGTGCGGACGTCGCCGCCGCCGGCGCCGGCGGCGCGGATGCCGGCGAGCTTGCCCAGTGCGGTGTTCAGCGCCCGGCCGGTGTCCGCGGGCAGCGGCGCGAAGCCGGTGTCGCGCTGGACGGCGGCCACCTTCGCGTCGACGGCGGCGGTCAGCGTGTCCGGCGCCCCGGCCGGGACGGCCACCGCGGCGACCATCTCCTGGCCCAGCGACGCGGTCAGGTCGATCGAGTCCCGCAGCACCGGCAGCCGGTCGCGCGCCGCGCTGAGCGCGGTCGCCCGGTCCAGCTCGCTCTGGATGCGGATCTCCGCCAGCGCCACGGCGACCAGGACCGGCAGCAGCAGGACGACGCTGATCTTGGTGCGGACGCTCCAATGCGCCGGCGACCACGCGGCGTCCGCCGGCCGGCGGGGCGTGGATCTGCTTTCGTGCATGGCGGAATCGCTCGATTCCCAGCCGCGCGGACGGCTGACGTCGAACTCGGACAGGACGATGGCCCCAGGGCCGATCGCGTCTCTCCCGGGGTCTGGGGAAGATTCGGTGTTGATCGAGCCGACCAGCAGAAGACATCACGCCCGGCATCCTTGTCAACCCTAAGGACCGGCGTTTCGGAACGCGGGGAATGAATTCCTTCCGACCGGCTCCGACAGTTCACGCATTGTGTTCCGACGGTCGCTGCTTGTACACCGTACAAGCAGGTTCGCCCAGCTCCAGGGCCTGACATGGCGTAAATAGCCCGCCTGCCACACTGGCGGCAGAATTACCCACAGAAGCCGCGAGTTCGAATTCGTGGCGAAGTCGGCCATTGTTCGAATAGTTTGTTATTAATTCCCCCCGACGCCCGGGTGGGAGCGACGGCGGGACACGCGGCAGAATCGCCGCCGTGACCGAAGTGGATGTTGACAACGAGGGCGGCGCGGCCCACGGCAAGCGGGTCGGGTGGGTCGAGCTGTACTTCGACTTGGTCTTCGTGTTCGCGGTGGGCCAGGTGGCGCACGGCATCGTCGCGGACCCGCACTGGATGCGCGCCGCGGCCGCGCTCGGCCTGTTCGCGACGCTGTGGTGGACGTGGATCGGCTTCGCCGTGCTCTACAACCGCCGCGGCGACGACAGCCGCGCCGCCGACCGGCTGTTCGTGCTCGCCGGCACCATCCCCTGCGGGATCGCCGCGACGCAGGCGCACCACGTCTTCGACGGGCACCCGGCGGTCTTCGCGGCGGCCATGGCCGGGGTCCGCCTGATCCTGGCGGCCGCGCACCGGTGGCCGGCCCGCCCGGGCCTCGACCAGAGCCGGATCAGCTGGGGCTACGCGGTTTCGGCGGTGCTGTTCGGCGTTTCGGCGTTCGTCCCGTTCACGTGGGCGCTGTGGGCGTTCGCGCTGCTGCAGGAGGCGGGCTTCCTGCTGCTCGGCGACCGCCGCGGACGGCGCCGCGGCGAGCCCCGGCAACGGCCCTCGCAGGCCGACCAGTGGCGGATGCTGCTGAAGCCGCCGAGCGACCCGAACCTGGCCGTCGACTCCGCCCACCTCGCCGAGCGCTTCGGGCTGTTCATGATCCTGCTCCTCGGCGAGCTGGTGATCACGGTCGGCACGGCCGCGCTGGAACGTCCCGCCGACGACGTCGCCTACTGGGCGTCCCTGGTCGCCGGTCTGGTGATGGCGGGCGCGCTGTGGTGGCTGTACTTCTCGTCGGCCGCGCGGATCTACGAGCGCATGCTCGACCTCTCCGGCGGCAACCCCGCGCTCGCGTACTCGCTCTACGCGGTCGGCCACCTCTTCCCGGCCTTCGCGCTGCTGCTCATCGCGGCCGGGGTGAACCTGTCGCTGCACGAGTCCCCGCCCCAGGCGGCGGCGTGGTTCACGACCATCGGCCTGACGATGTACCTGGCCGGCACCCGGGTCTTCTCGGTGCCCGGGCGTCCGCGCTGGTACGCCAGCGTGGCCCGGGGCGCGGCCCTGGCGGCCACGGTGTGCCTCGCGTTCCTGGCCCGGGTCCTCCCGGCGCCCGCGGTGGTCGTGGTGATCGCCGCGTGGGCGGTCGGCAGCACGGTCGTCGCGGCGGGGATCCGCCACCTCGCGCTCGACCGCATGGGCGACGACCCGGTGGCGTTCCTGCGCGACATCCAGGAGCAGCGGCAGCGCCGGGCCGCCGGCGAACGCCCACCGGAAGGCTGACGGTGGCCTCCGCGCATACTGGAGGGCGTCCTCGGCCCAGGGAGGCGATGTGAGCGCGGATCCTTTCGCGCACCCGGCGTTGTTCTACCGGGACGACGCCGAGTACCTGGCCGGCACCGTGCCGTTCGTGGGGAACGGGCTCGCCGCCGGTGAGCCGGTCGCCGTCGCGGTGCCGGGGCGCAACCTCGAGCTGCTGCGGCGCGAGCTCGGCTCGGACGCCGCCGACGTCCGCCTGCTGGACATGACCGACGCCGGCCGCAACCCCGGGCGGATCATCCCCCGGGTGCTGCGGGCCTTCGCCGACGCCCACCCCGGCGGCCCGGTGCGGATCATCGGCGAACCGATCTGGGCGGAGCGGTCGGCCGTCGAGTACCCGGCGTGCGTGCAGCACGAAGCGCTCATCAACCGGGCCTTCACCGGCCGGGACGTGACGATCCTGTGCCCGTACGACGTTTCCCGCCTCGACCCGGCCGCGCTCGCCGACGCCGAAGCCACCCACCCGGTCCTGATCGACAGCGCGGGCCGGCGCCCCAGCACCGCCTACGCACCGGACGACGTGCTCGCGCGGTACAACCGGCCGCTTCCGCCGGCGCCCGATCCCGTGGTGGAGCTGCCGGACACGACGGACCTCGCCGCGGCCCGGGCGACGGCGCACGTCCACGCGGCCGCCGCCGGGCTGAGCGCCGACCAGGTCTGCGACGTCGAGGTCGTCGTCACGGAGCTGCTCTCCAACTCCGTCGAACACGGCAGCGGGACGGGCACGGTCCGGCTGTGGAGCGAAGACGGCGAGTTCGTCTGCGAGGTCCACGACGGCGGCACCCTGACCGATCCCCTCGCCGGCCGCCGGCCCGCGACGCCGGAGCAGACCCGGGGCCGTGGGCTGCTGCTGGTCAACTACGTCGCCGACCTGGTCCGCCTGCACACCGGCGACCACGGCACGACGTTCCGCGCGTACTTCCGCGTCTGAGGAGCTGAGGGCTGAAGGCCTGAGCGGGCTCAGGGCAGGCCGGCGAGGTCGGCCAGCAGGCCCATGTGGTGCCCGAAGTACTCGGCGCGGGCCTGGACCATGTCGTCGAGGCGGTGGAAGACCTCGAAGTTGACCTGGCCGAACAGGTGCGTCCAGGCCAGCAGAGCCCGGTCCAGCCGTTCCTCGGACAGGCCGCCGCCCTGGTCGTCGATCAGGCGGCGCAGGTCGGCGCGGACCGGCTCGGGCGGCGGTGACCCGGCCGGGACGTCCGGGGCCTCGCCGGCGATCGCCGCCAGCAGCAGGATCACCTTCGACGCCGGCACCACGGTTTCCGGCGGCGCCGCGTAGCCGGGGACGGGGTTGCCGTAGAGCAGGCCGTACTCGGCCGGGTGCGCCAGCGCCCAGGACCGCACCGCGTGGCACGCGGCGAGCCACCGGCCGCGCAGGTCGTCGCGCGCGACCGCCGCTTCCGCCTCGGCCGCCGCCTCCCCCAGGTCGTCGTAGGCGTCGATGATCAACGCCGTCAGCAGGGCGTCGCGGCTCGGGAAGTACCGGTACAGCGCCGAAGCGACGAGGCCCATGTCCCGGGCGACCGCCCGCAGCGAGAGGTTCGCGCCCTCCGTGGCGAGGCGGCGGCGGGCGGCTTCCTTGATCTCCTGGTGCATCTCCGAGCGGACCCGGGCGCGCAGCGACGAGGCGGACACGGCCCCAGTGTCGCACATCGCGAGAACACCCGAACTCGACGAGAACACTGTTCTTGACCCGGCGACTGCCGGCGCAGTACGGTGTTCTCGTCCGAGAACAGTGTTCTCTCCTGGGGGTTTCCATGGCTCTGCACGTCATCGTCGGCGCCGGTCCGGTCGGCTCGGCCACCGCTCGCCTGCTCGCCACCCGCGGCGAAGAGGTCCGCCTGATCACCCGTCGCGGCGGCGGCCCGGCCGTCGCCGGTGTCGAACTGGTCGCGGCGGACGCCTCCGACGCCGCCACGCTCGCGCACCACACGTCCGGCGCGGCCGCGCTCTACAGCTGCGCGGGACCCGCGTACCACCGCTGGCCCACCGACTGGCCGCCGCTGGGCGCGGCCCTCCTGCACGCGGCCGAGGCCGGCGGCGCGGTACTCGTCACGACCGGCAACCTCTACGCGTACGGCGCCGTCGACGGCCCGATGACCGAGCGGCTCCCGGCGCGGCCCAACTCGGTGAAGGGCGAGGTGCGGGCGAAGCTCTGGGCCGACCAGCTCGCGGCGCACGAGGCCGGGCGGATCCGCACGGCCGAGGTCCGCGGGTCGGACTACCTCGGCGCGGGAACCCTGTCGGCGTTCACGACCTTGGTGCTGCCGAAGGTCTTGGCCGGCAAGCGCGCTTCGGCCCCGGCCGACCTCGACGCCCCGCACAGCTGGACGTACGTCGGCGACGTGGCCCGCACGCTGATCGCGGTCGCGGCCGCCGAAGGGGCGTGGGGCCGACCCTGGCACGCGCCGACCGCACCGCCGATGTCGCTGCGCCGGCTGGCGACCCGCGCCGCGGAGCTGGCGGGAGCACCGGCGGCCCGCGTGACGACCATGCCGGGCATCGCCCTGCGCCTGGCCGGCCTCTTCACCCCGGCCGCGCGGGAAATGGTGGAGATGCAGTACCAGCTGCGGGGGCCGTTCGTCCTGGACTCCTCGGCGGCGACCGCGGCGTTCGGCATCGAGCCGACCTCGACCGACGACGCGTTGCGGGAGACGGTCGAAGACCGGAAGCGTTTGCTACTCTCCAGTGATTAGGCGAGCCTTACCTAACTGGAGGACCGATGGCCCGGCAGAACATGACCGCTTCGCGGATCAAGCCCGGCACCGCCGAGCTGCTCACCCTCCGCGTCCTGCGCCGGGAACGGATCTCGGCGCACTTCTCGCGGGTCACCATCGGCCAGGAGGACGTCGCCGGCTTCACCCCCATGGGGTTCGACCAGTGGTTCCGGCTCTTCATCCCGGTCGCCGAGGACTCCCTGTCCCGGCTCCCCCGGACGCTCAACGCCCTGTCCTACGCCAAGTACCTGACCATCGCGAAGACCACGCGGCCCGTGCTGCGCAACTACACCGTCCGCGCCCACCGCCCGGACGGGCCCGACGGCCCGGAGCTCGACGTCGACTTCGTCCTCCACGGCGACGAAGGCGGCGGGCCCGCCGCCACCTGGGCGCGGAGTTGCACGCGCGGGGACGCCGTCGCCATCCTCGACGAGGGGATCGGCTTCAACCCCGCGCCCGGCCGGGACCGCTTCCTGCTCGTGGCCGACGAAAGCGGGCTGCCGGCGATCGCGGGCGTGCTGGCTTCCCTGCCGGACACCGCGACCGGGCACGCTCTGATCGAGATCCCCGAGGACGACGACCGGCAGCCGCTCGTTGCGCCGCCCGGCGTCGAGGTCGGCTGGCTGCCCCGGGCCCGCGGGGCCGTTCCCGGGCGGACGGCGCTGGCCGCCGCTCAGGACCTGCCCGCGCCGAACACCCCCGTGCACGCCTGGGTGGTCGGGGAAGCGGGCCTCGCGGTCTCGCTGCGGCGGCACTGGGTGCGGGCCGGGATCCCGAAGAACGACATCATGTTCTGCGGGTACTGGAAGGCCCGCTAGTCCGGGATCTCGGTCGCCCGTTCCCAGCCCGCCGGCAACGGACTCAGGTTCAGCGCGTGGTCGAGACCGCTCCCGGCCAGCGCCCGGCGCACGACGCGGTTGTCCCCGGTGACGATCCGGAGGGTGGTGCTCTCGCGGATCGTGCGCCCGTGGATTTCGGCGAGCACGGAAAGCCCGGCCGAGTCCAGGAAGTCGACCTCCGACAGGTCGAGCACCAGGACCGGGAACTTCCGGTGCGCCCACGTGCGGAGCACCGAGGAGAGCTCGGCGGCGCTGTCTTCGTCGAGCGCGCCGCGGATCCGGACCATGACCGCGCCGAAGTACGGCCGGATCACCTGGATGTCGAACGCACTGCGTTCCCGGCGGGGCGACGGCGGCGTCATGGGGATCGCCGTCGCGGGGTGTTGCACGACTAACATCTGTACGCCTTCAAGTCGCGGATGACGTGCCGAGCGGTGTCCACTGCCCGCTCGAACGCCGGCAAGTCGGGGGAGGCGGCTGCTCCTGAACCGCACCCTCGCAGCCTAGTACTTGATCCAAACGGCGCAACCCCGCCAACGGCCGAAATCACACTCTCCCGCTGTCCGCCGAAAGCGCGTCTTCCCGGCGTACGTACCAAAAACCGGCACCCGGGGCCCTCGCTCTTGACAGCCCGTGCGGGTGACGGTCATGCTCGACAGCGTCTCAGGGTTCCTGATATAGCGCACGGAGGTGCCCGGCTTGACCCGATCGCCGCACGGCCCGGCCGACTTCGGCCTCGGTAGCTGGCCCGCCCGCCGGGCCCGGATCTCGCCCGGTCGCACCGCGCTCGTCCAGCCCGGAAGCACGCGTACCTACGCCGGACTCGCCGCCCGCGTCGACCGGCTGGCCGGCGCGCTGGCCCGGCTGGGCGTGCGCCCGGGCGACCGCGTGGCCTACCTCGGCGTCAACGACGTCACCGTCTTCGAAACGCTCTTCGCCACCGCCCGCCTCGGCGCGCTCTTCGTACCGCTCAACTACCGGCTCTCCCCCACCGAAATCCGCTACATGCTCGAAGACAGCGGCGCTTCGGTGCTCGTGCACAGCCCGGACACCGACGCCCTGCTGACCGGGCCGCTGCCGGAGACCCTCCGGCACGTCGTCGCGACGGACCCGGCGTCCTGCCCGGCGGGCGGGGTCGGCTACGAAGCCGAAATCGCCGCCGCCGGCGACCCGCCGGCCACCGAGGTCCGGCTCGACGACCCCTGCCTGCTGCTCTACACCTCCGGCACCACCGGCCGGCCGAAGGCGGCGGTCCTCACCCACGGGAATCTCACCTGGAACACCGTCAACCAGCTCGCCCACCTCGACGTCCTGGGCACCGACAAGGCGCTGTGCATCGCGCCGCTGTTCCACTGCGTCGGGCTGGGCCAGATCACGCTGCCGACGCTGTTCAAGGGCGGCAGCGTGGAACCGGTGGCGAAGTTCGACCCGGGCGCGATCCTCGGCCGGATCGGCGAAGCCGGGATCACGAGCTTCTCCGCGGTCCCCACGATGCTGGAGATGCTGTGCCGCCACGAGTCCTGGGACCGCACGGACCTGAGCTCGCTGACGTGCGTGCTCTACGGCGGCTCGCCGGTCGCCGAGCGCGTCGCCCGCGCGTGGCTCGACCGCGGCGTGAAACTCCTCCAGGGCTACGGCATGACCGAAGCCTCGCCGGGCGTCTCGATGGCCACCCACGAAGGCACGCTCGAGCACCCCGTCGCCGCGGGCGTGCCGCACTTCTTCACCGACGTCGCCGGCCTCGGCCCGGACCTCACTCCCGAACCGCTCGGTGAGACGCCCGCGGAGCTGCTGGTGCGCGGCCCGCACGTGTTCGGCGGCTACTGGAACCGGCCCGAGGAGTCGAAGGCGAGCTTCGTCGACGACGGCTGGTTCCGCACCGGTGACGTCGTCCGCGTCGAGGACGACGGCTGGGCCCACGTCGTCGACCGCGTCAAGGACATGATCATCTCGGGTGGCGAGAACGTCTACCCCGCCGAGATCGAGGCGGTCGCGGTCCGGCTCGACGAGGTCGACGCCTGCGCCGTCGTGGGGGTGGCCGACGAACGCTGGGGCGAGGTCGGCGCCGCCTTCGTCGTCCGCCGGGCCGGCGCCGAACTCGACGAAGCCGCCTTCCGGGCCCACCTCGAACGGCACCTCGCCCGCTACAAGGTGCCCAAGCACGTGCAGTTCACCGAAAGCCTGCCGGTCAACGCCACCGGCAAGATCCGCCGCGTCGAGCTCCGCGAGCGAGCCGCCGCATCCTTCCCGAACGGACCAGCATGACGATCCCTCTCCTGCCCCCTTCGCTGCGTTTGGAGCTGCTCGACGACGTCGCCGTGCTGCGACTGGCTCGCCCCGAGAAGCGCAACGCCCTCGACGACGCCACCGTGCTCGGCCTCGAATCGTTCTTCGGCGCGCCCCCGCGCGGGATCAAGGCCGTCGTGCTCGACGCCGTGGGCGAGCACTTCTCCGCCGGGCTCGACCTTTCCGAGCTCACCGAGCGCGACGCGTTCGAAGGCCTGGAGCACTCGATGATGTGGCACCGCGCCTTCGAGCGGCTCGAACGCGGGCGCGTCCCGGTCGTCGCCGTGCTCCGGGGCGCGGTCGTCGGCGGCGGCCTGGAGCTCGCGGCGGCCGCGCACATCCGCGTCGCCGAGCCCTCGGCGTTCTACGCGCTGCCGGAGGGCCAGCGCGGCCTGTTCGTCGGCGGCGGCGCGTCGGTGCGGGTACCGCGGCTGATCGGCGTGCACCGGATGGCCGACATGATGCTCACCGGCCGCGTCCTCGACGCCGGCGAAGGCCACGCCGCCGGGCTGTCGCACTACCTCGTCGACGACGGCTTCGAGCACGCGCTCGGCCTGGCCCGCAAGATCGCCGCGAACTCGCCGATCACGAACTTCGCCGTCCTGCAGGCCCTCCCCCGCATCGCCGAGGCCAACCCGGCCGAGGGCTACCTGATGGAGTCGCTGATGGCCGCCGTCGCCAGTGGCAGCGCCGAGGCCAAGGAACGGATGCAGGCGTTCCTGGACAAGCGCGCCGGGAAGGTCGGCCGATGATCCTGCGCCCGGTCGCGCCCGACGTCCGCGGAACCACCGAGATCGGCCGGTACCTGGGCTGGCTGGCCGCCCGCGGCCACGCCTTCGACGACTACGCCGCGCTGCACCGCTGGTCGGTGACCGACCTCGACGGCTTCTGGTCGTCGATCAAGGACTTCTTCGGCGTCCGCTTTCCCTCCCCCGCTTCGAGTGTCGTGCCGGACCCGCGGATGCCCGGCACGGAGTGGTTCCCCGGCGCGACCCTCAACTACGCCGAGCACGCCCTCGGCCACCAGCCCGACGACGAGGTCGCCGTCATCGGCTACTCGCAGACCCGCGACCGCACCGAGCTGACGTGGGGCGAGCTGCGGGACCAGGTCGCCCGGGCGCGGGCGGGCCTGGCCCGGCTCGGCGTCGGGCGCGGTGACCGCGTCGTGGCGTACCTGCCGAACATCCCCGAAACCGTCGTCGCCTACCTGGCGGCCGCGAGCCTCGGCGCGGTCTGGGCGTCCTGCGCGCCCGAGTTCGGCGCCCGCTCGGTGGTCGACCGGTTCGGCCAGGTCGGACCGCGGGTCCTGCTGACCGTGGCCGGCTACCGCTACGGCGCCAAGGACGTCGACCGCCGCGCGGAGGTCGCCGAGATCCGCGCCGGCCTGCCGACCGTCGAGCACGTCGTCCACGTCCCCTACGGCGACCACGACCTCCCGGACACGCTCCCCTGGAGCGAACTGCTCGCCGAAAGCGCGCCCGGGTTCGAGCCGGTCGGCTTCGCCCACCCGCTGTGCGTGCTGTTCTCCTCCGGCACCACCGGCAAGCCGAAGGCGATCGTGCACGGCCACGGCGGGATCCTGCTGGAACACCTGAAGAACCACGGCCTCAGCTGGGACCTGCGCCCCGGCGACCGGCTGCTGTGGTTTTCCACCACCGCCTGGATGATGTGGAACGCGCTGGTCTCCGGGCTGCTCACCGGCGCGTCGATCGTGCTGGTCGACGGCAACCCGCTGCACCCGGACCTGGCGTGGCAGTGGCGGCTCGCCGCCGAGACCCGCGCGACGCTGATGGGCGCGAGCCCGGGCTTCCTGATGGCGTGCCGGAAAGCGGGCCTCGACCCGGCCGCGTCGTTCGACCTGACCGCGCTCCGGCAGATCGGCGCGGCGGGCAGCCCGCTGCCTGCCGAGGGCTACCACTGGGTGCGGGACGTCTTCGGTCCGGACGTGCTGCTCAACGTCGGCAGCGGCGGCACCGACGTCTGCAGCGGGATCGTGCAGGGCGGCCCGCTGCAGCCCGTGCTCGCCGGCGAGATCTCCGGGCCCTGCCTCGGGGTCGACGCGAAGGCGTTCGACGTCGACGGCAACACCGTGGTCGGCGAGCTGGGCGAGCTCGTCATCACCGCGCCGATGCCGTCCATGCCGGTCGGGTTCTGGGGCGACGACACGGGTTCGCGCTACCGGGAGACGTACTTCGCCACCTATCCCGGCGTCTGGCGCCACGGCGACTGGATCCGGTTCTCCCCCGAAGGCAGCTGCGTCATCGCCGGCCGCTCGGACGCGACCCTCAACCGCGGCGGCGTCCGGCTCGGCACCGCCGAGTTCTACGCCGTCGTCGAGGAGCTGCCCGAGATCGACGACTCGCTCGTCGTGCACCTCGAAGACCCCGCGGGCGGCAACGGCGACCTCCGCCTCTACGTCGTCCTCCGGGACGGCGCCTTGGACGCACCGCTGCGCGCGAAGATCGCGACGGCGTTGAAGAGCGCGCTGTCGCCGCGGCATGTGCCGGACACGATCACCGCCGTCCCGGTGATCCCCCGCAACCGCACCGGGAAGAAGCTGGAGCTGCCCGTGAAGAAACTCCTGCTCGGCGCCCGGGCCGACGACGTCGTCGGCCGGGACGTGCTGGCCGATCCCACCGCGCTGGACCACTTCGGGACGCTCGCATGAGCACCGTCGCGGTCGTCGGCACCGGCGTGATCGGTGCGAGCTGGGCGGCGCTCTTCCTCGCCCACGGCCTCGACGTCGTCGCCACCGATCCGGCGCCCGGCGCCGAAGAACGGTTGCGAGGTGCGCTCGAAGGAGCGTCGACGGATCGGCTGCGGTTCGTCGCCGACGCCGGCGAAGCGGCCGCGGCGGCGGATTTCGTGCAGGAGAACGGTCCTGAGCGTGAAGACGTCAAGCACGCGTTGTTCGGCGTGCTCGACGAGGCCGCGCGGCCGGACGTGATCCTGGCGAGCAGCTCGTCCGGGCTGCTGCCCAGCGTCATCGCCCGCGGCTGCCCGCGCCATCCCGAGCGGGTCGTCATCGGGCACCCGTTCAACCCGCCGCACCTGATCCCGCTCGTCGAGGTCGTGCCCGGCCGCGAGACCGCGCCCGAAGTCGTCGACCGGGCCGTGGCGTTCTACACCTCGGTCGGGAAGCGGCCGATCCGGTTGTCGCGCGAGCTGCCCGGCCACGTCGCGAACCGGCTGCAGGCCGCGCTGTGGCAGGAGGCGTATTCACTGGTCGAACGCGGGGTCGCGACGGTCGCCGACATCGACACGGCGATCGCGTACGGGCCTGGACTGCGGTGGGCCGTGCTCGGCCCGTTCCTCAACCAGCACCTCTCCGGCGGCGCGGGCGGGCTCGCGCACGTCCTGGCGCACCTCGGCCCGCCCACCGAAGAGTGGTGGCGCGACCTCGGCCGCGTCCACCTGACCCCGGAGCTGGCCGAAACGCTCGTCGCCGGGGTCGACGCCGAACGGGCCGGCACCGACGACCGTGCCCTCGTCGCCGCCCGCGACGCCGTCCTCGAACGCCTGCTGGCCGCCAAGGCCGCGCAGCCCGACCTGCCCTGAACCTGGAGCTCCCGTGGACCTTTCCGCACTGACCGCCATCGACGTCCACACCCACGTCGAGCAGGACGGGCACGGCTGTTTCGCCCTCGACCAGGAGCTCCTGGACGCGTCGGCGAAGTACTTCCGCGCCGACCAGGACCGCACGCCGACGGTGGCCTCGATCGCCGAGCACTACCGGGCGCGGAACATGGCCGCCGTCGTCTTCACGGTCGAAGCGCCGGCCGCGACCGGGCATCCCGCGCTCTCGAGCGAGGAAATCGCCGACGCCGCCGCCGAGCACGCGGACGTGCTCATCCCCTTCGGCTCGGTCGACCCGCACGCCGGCCAGGCCGCCGTGCGCCGCGCGCGGCGGCTGGTCGCCGAGCACGGCGTGCGCGGCTTCAAGTTCCACCCCAGCCTGCAGGCGTTCGAACCGAACGACGTCCGCCACTACCCGCTTTACGAGGCCATCCAGGAGCTGGGTGTGCCGGCGCTGTTCCACACCGGGCAGACCGGGATCGGCGCCGGGCTGCCGGGCGGGCACGGCATCAAGCTGCGCTACTCGAACCCGATGCTGCTCGACGACGTCGCCGCCGACTTCCCGGAGCTGACGATCATCCTGGCGCACCCGTCGGTGCCGTGGCAGGACGAGGCGATCTCGGTCGCGACGCACAAGGCGAACGTGTACATCGACCTCTCCGGCTGGTCGCCGAAGTACTTCCCGCCGCAGCTGGTCCGCGCGGCGAACTCGCTGTTGAAGCGCAAGGTGCTGTTCGGCTCGGACTTCCCGGTGATCACGCCGGACCGCTGGCTCGCCGACTTCGCGGCCCTCGACATCAAGGAGGAAGTGCGGCCGCTGATCCTCAAGGACAACGCCGTCCGGGTGCTCGGCCTGGGCTGAACGTTTGTCCGGTCCGTCCCGGGGCACCCGCCCGGAGACTCCGGGAGGTGCCGGGATGGCCGAGGGTGACGTGCACACCTACTTCGAGGACGGGCTGTGGAAGAACCGCGTCGAGGGCGGGACCCGGGCCTCCAACACCTCGCCCCGCCGGACCGACGCCGTGCTCGCCGGCCGGCTGATCGCGAAGAAGCGGCACGTCGTGCACGTGGTCCACACGCCGGAGGGCGACGTCGAGACCGAGCGCGACTTCCGGCCGCGGGTCAAACGTCCACAATAGACGAAGACCCGCCCACGCTCGGCGAAGGCCGGGGGTGGACCTGCGAGCGGGGCGGGAGCCTGTATCCGTTACAACGCAGCGGAAAGCCCGGTGTTCCCCGACGTGACGCGGACCTCAGGCCCGGGGCAGCACGGCCCACACGGTCTTGCCGCCGGAGCGGCGGCGGCTGCTCCCCCACCTCTTCGCGACCTTGGCGACCATCCGCAGGCCGAGTCCCGTCTCGATCGGGTCGAGCCCTTCGCGGAGCACCGCCGGGCGCGGGCTTTCGTCGGCCACCTCGACGGTCAGCGTCCCGTGCCGCAGCTCGACCGCCAGCCGCGGCACCGAGTCCGTGTGCCGCAACGCGTTCTCGACGAACTCGGTGGCGACCAGCTCCGCGTCCTCGGCCAGCTCGGGCACCCGCCAGTGGTCGCAGGCGCCGCGGACGAACCCGCGGGCGCGAGCCGACGTCCGCGCGGTCACCCGCCCGGCGCGCCGGCGTTCGGGGTGGCTCACCGCGGCTTCCGCCGTGGCGGCGTCCGGGTAGACCGGCACGGGCTGGCCGGCCAGCCGCGCGCGCTGGTCCTCCCGGCCGGTGACGAGCGCGAACGGCACCGCCGGCCAGTCCCCGATCCGCAGGGCGACCAGCGCGAACACCCCCGTCAGCGCCGGTTCGCGGAGTTCGAGGCGCTCGATGTCGACGAGAAGGCCTTCGGGCGACTCGGCGGCGAGGGCGAGCAGGCCGTCCTTCAGGTGTGGACGGGTGGTCCGATCGAGCACGCCGTCGACGAGCACCGTCGTCGTCGCACCGTAGCGAGGGACCATCCGCACCGAGCTGTGCCGGCCGCGCACGGCGACCACCTCCTCAGAGGGCCGGAAATCCGGCCTGACCCTTCGGATAACCGGTCCGGGACCGCTCAAACCCGGCACAGCGTCGCGTGTACGCCCGCCCTCGCGCGGGTACCCACGCGACTCCGGCACGGGAAGGAGCCCACCATCGCCACCGCGGTCCTGTTCGACGTCGACGGCACGCTCGTCGACTCCAATTACCTGCACGTCCACGCCTGGCGGCGGGCGTTCCACGAACTCGAGCGCCCGGTCGACTCCTGGCGCGTGCACCGTGCGCTCGGCAAGGGGTCCGGCAAGCTGCTGAGCACGCTCCTGGGAGACGAGGACGCCGAGCGCGTCGGCGACGAGGTGAAGGACCTGCACAGCCGCTTCTACCTGGAGACGGCCGGGCTGCTGCGACCGTTCGACCACGCCCCGGAGTTGATCAGGGCCCTGACCGCGAAGGGCGTGCGGGTCGTCCTGGCGACGTCGGCGGGTCCCGACGAGCTGGACCAGCTGCGTCGCGTTCTCGACGTGGACGACGTGGTCGAGGACATCGTCGCCGGCCACGACGTCGAGGCGACGAAACCGGACCCGGAACCGGTGCTGGTGGCGCTGGAGAAGGCCGGGACATCCCCGGAGGACACACTCTTCGTCGGCGACGCGGTCTGGGACGTGCGAGCGGCCACGAAGGCCGGCGTACGCACGATCGGCGTGCTGTCGGGCGGCGTCAGCGCGGCGGAACTGACGGAAGCGGGAGCCATCGCGACCTACGACGACGTCGCGGCCCTGCTCGCCGACCTCGAGAAGAGCCCGCTGGCGGAGCTGTTCAGCTGACCTTCCGGGCCACCAGCCGCTCGACGAGCCCCAGCTTGAACCGCTCCCGCCGGTCGATCGGCAACCCGAGTGCCTCCACCAGCTTCAGCGGCCGCCGCCGGAAGTGCTCGCCCGCCAAGGGAACGCTGGCCAGCTCCACCAGCCACTGGGCGGCGCGCACCACGAAAGACGAGCCGGCCACGTGATCGACCAGGATCAGCCGCCCGCCGGGACGCAGGACGCGCGCCATCTCGCCCACCGCCGCCGCGGGGTCCGGGATCGCGCAGAGGCCGAACGTGCACACCACGGTGTCGAACGACGCCTCGGCGAACGGCAGCTCGTGGGCGCTGCCCTGCCGCAGGGTGACCGCCCGGCCGAGGTCGCCGGCTCGGGCACGCGCGAGCTCGAGCATCCCGGAACTCAGGTCGAGCCCGGTGAGCGTCACTTCGGCGGGGTACCAGGCCAGGTTGAGCCCCGTCCCGACGGCGACCTCCAGGACGTCACCGGTCGCCTGCCCGCACGCCCACTCCCGCGAGTCCCCGAAGAGGCGGCGGTCCCAGACGCCCATCTCCGCGTCGTAGGTCGCCGACTTGCGGTCCCAGTACCGGTTCCACCGCTGCGCCTTCGTCATGTCCCCAGCGAAGCACGAACCGGCCCGGGATCGGGTGATCCCGGGCCGGTGAGACTCCTCAGCCGAACATGCCGGGCTCGTACGCCCCGCCCTTCTGGTGCAGGATCACCGCGAGCCGGTTGGCCGAGTTCATCTGGGCCACGAGCGCGACCAGCGCGGCCGTCCGGTCGTCGTCGTAGTGCTTGCGCACGCGGTCCCAGGTGTCGTCGGAGACGCCGGGGTGGGCGTCGGCGATCCGGGTGCCCTCCTCGGCCAGCGCCAGGGCGGCCTGCTCGGCCTCGGTGAACACCGTGGCCTCGCGCCAGGCGGCGACCAGGTTGATCCGCACCGCGGTCTCCCCGGCCGCGGCCAGCTCCTTGGTGTGGATGTCGACGCACCAGCCGCAGCCGTTGACCTGGCTGACGCGCAGCGACACCAGCTCCTGGGTGACCTTCGGCAGCGACGACTGGATGATCGCCAGGCTCGCGGTGCCGAACCGCTTGGCGAACTTGGCGCCGACTTCGTTCTCGACCAGGTTGAATCGGGATTCCATGGTTCCTCTTTCGGGGTCGTGGACCGGACGACCAGGAGATGCCGGACGCCCCTTCGCCTGTGACACCACCGGAACGTGACGACGGTCACTGTCACACCGCGGCCGCGGCCGGCATCTGGTGGGAAACTCCGCGAGACCGAAAGAGGAGCCGCCATGGCCGACCCCGCCACCGAGGCGTTCCTCGCCCACCGGAACCTGCTGTTCACCGTCGCCTACCAGATGCTCGGCTCGGCCGCCGACGCCGAGGACGTCCTGCAGGAGACCTGGCTGCGCTGGGTGGGCGTGGACCTCGCCGCCGTGCGCGACGAGCGCGCGTACCTGGTCCGGGTCACCACGCGCCAGGCGCTGATGCGGCTGCGGACTCATGCCCGGCGCAAGGAGTCCTACGTCGGCCCGTGGCTGCCCGAGCCGCTGCTGACCGCGCCCGACGTCGCCGAAGACGTCGAGCTGGCCGACAGCGTCTCGATGGCGATGCTGCTGGTGCTGGAGACGCTGACGCCGGCCGAGCGCGCGGTGTTCGTGCTGCGCGAGGTGTTCGACCTGGGCTACGACGAGATCGCCGAAGCCGTCGGCAAGACCTCGGCAGCGGTCCGCCAGATCGCCCACCGGGCCCGCTCCCACGTCGCCGCGCGCCGGCCGCGGGGCGACGTCTCCCCCGCGACGTCCCGGGACGCGCTGGCGGCGTTCCAGCGCGCGGTCGAGACGGGCGACCTGCAGCACCTGCTGGACATCCTCGCCCCGGACGTCGTGTTCCTGGGCGACGGCGGCGGAGTCGTGCAGGCGGTGCCGGAGCCGGTCGTGGGAGCGGCCGCCGTGGCTCGCCTGCTGGCGGCCGGCTTGGGCAACTTCGCCGCCGGGACGCTGACGGCGGCCCAGGTCAACGGCTACCCGGCGTTGCTGCTGCGCCGCGACGGCGAGGTCGACACCGTGCTGGCGGTGCGCATCGACGACGGGCTCATCACGGGCCTGTACGCGGTGCGCAACCCCGAAAAGCTGTCGCGACTGAACGAGGAGACGACGCTACGGCGCTGACCGCGCGTCGAGCGCCGCCCGCAGCCGCAGCCAGGTCGGTTCCGGGTCGAGGGCCGCGGGCACCTCGTCGAGTTCGTCCCCCTCGGCCACCTCGGTCGTCGTGCCGAGGAACTCCGCCACCCGCGACGCTCCGGGATCCGGCGTGGCCGCCGGCCGGCCGAGCACCGTGAGCTCACTCCCGGCGGCGGCGACCAGTTCACCCTCCGCCGTGGCGGCCAGCGCCGTCACCGGGGCGCCGCCCAGTGAATGCTCGACGGTCGTCAGGCGGTCGAAGTCGATGCCGAGGAGCGTGCCGTCCGATGCCCCGGTCCACCGGGCACCGGCGGCGAACGCGACGGCGTGCGCGAGTCGAGGCCCGTCGCCAGGACCCGGCGCAGCGAGGGGAACTCGAACACCTGGAGCCGGCCGGGACGTCCATTGTGGACGTCCCGGTCACCACGAGCAGTGGCTCCTCCGGGTGCCAGGCCGCCGCGGGCGTCCGCTGGTGCCGCCGCCAAGGCCTGCCGGGGTCGTAAGTGTCGGCTCCGGCGCCGATCGCGGCGAGCGTTCGACCGGGAACCCGGCCGGCACCCGCGCGATCGTCTCGAGGGTCACCCGGCCAGCTCAGCCGTGTTTCTCTTTGAGGTCCTTCGCTTTCACGCCGACCAGGAGGACGACCACGGCGAGCAGCACGATCCCCGCGCTGATCACCAGCCCCAGCGAAAGGCTGCCGGTCGCCTCTTGGATGAAACCCAGCAAGGACGGCGACGCCGCGGCCGCGAACGAGCCCATCGACGTCACCACCGCGATGCCCGTCGCCGCCGCGCGTTCGCTCAGGTAGATCGACGGGATCGAGTAGAACACCGTCAGGCCCGAATAGTGCGCCGCCGCCATCACCGCGAGCAGGATGACCACCACCAGGACGCTGCCGCCGGAGAAGGCCAGCGCCAGCATCGCCGCGGCCGCCACCAGCCAGCTCAGCGCCGCGTGCCAGCGGCGCTCCAGGGTGCGGTCGGAGTGGCGGCCGACCACGAGCATCACGACGATGCCGAGCAGCGGCGGGATCGCCGAGAAGAACCCGAGGTTCAGCACGTCGCCGACGCCGGCCTCGGCGATGATCCGCGGCGTCCAGTACGAAACGGCGTTGGCCAGCGTGTAGGCCCCGCACGCGCACAGGCCGAGGATCCAGACCTTCGGGTCGCGCAGCGCCGAAAGCATGCCGCCGTGCCGCGCTTCCGGCTCTTCCTTCGACCGCCGCTCGGCCTCCAGGTCGGCCCGCACGAGCGCCTTCTGCGCCGGGCTGAGCCACTTCGCCTGCTCCGGTTCGTCGACGAGGAAGAACGCCACCAGCACCGCGAGCAGGATCGGCGGGACGCCTTCGATGAGGAACAGCCACTGCCAGTCGGCCAGGCCGGCGACGCCGCCGAGCGCGTGCATGATCCAGCCGGAGACGAGCGAGCCGAGCACCCCCGACACCGGGACGCCGATGAAGAACACCGCGGTCATCCGCGTCCGGCGCGCGGACGGGAACCACCGCGACAGCAGGTAGAGCGCCCCGGGGAAGAAGCCCGCTTCGGCCACGCCGAGCAGGAACCGGGCGACGTAGAACGTGGTTTCGTCCCGCACGAACAACGTCACGATCGTGACGACGCCCCAGGTCGCCATGATCCGGACCAGCGTCTTGCGGGCGCCGATCTTCGCCAGCAGGGCGTTGCTCGGGACCTCGAAGAGGATGAACCCGACGAAGAACAGCGTGACGCCCAGCCCGTAGACCGCCGAGCCGAACCCGAGGTCGCGCTTGAGGCCCTGCTGCGCGATGCCGATGTTCGTCCGGTCGATGAAGCTGACGACGTAGCAGACCACGAGCAGCGGCATGACCCGCAGGGCGATGGTCCGGTAGGTGGACGCGCGGTCGGCACCGCCGACCGCTGGTGGCCGTCCGGTGACGGCGGGGTGTTCGGCCACGGCTACTCGACTCCTTCGTCAGGCGGGGCGTGCGGCTGAAGTGTCGGCAACTGGTGTTGTGTTTGTCAACACCAGATCGGCAACGGCTACGATGACCGGCATGGCGGAACGCGCGGACGGCCGCGACCTGGTGCCGATCTCCGGACTCCTCTCCTACCGGCTCTCCCGCACGTCGTCTGCGATGTCGCGCAGCGCCGCGCTGCGCTACCGGCGGGAGTTCGACGTCAGCCTCGGCGAATGGCGGGCGATCTCGCTCATCGCCGCCGATCCCACCCTGACACTCAACCGCCTCGCCCGCCGGGCCGGGCTGGACAAAGCGCAGATGAGCCGGGTGGTCAGCCGCCTCACCGAGCGCGGCCTGGTCGACCGGACGGCCGGCTCGGGCCGCACGTCCCAGCTCGCCCTGACCGGCGAGGGCACCCGCGTCTACCGGGGCCTGATCGCCGCGGCGAACGAGCGCGACGCGGAGTTCCTCGCCGCACTGACCCCCGAAGAGGCGGCGACACTGAGCGGCGCGCTGGACAAACTCGCCGACCTGGCGCTGGCCGTCGAAGAACGTGAGCGCGCCCACTCCGACGACTAGCACCGACGTCGACTGTTGACTTTATCAACAGGTCCGCGTAGTTCTGGAGCCACCGAACAGGAGGTGGCCCAATGCCCGACGCCGTCACGATCTGCGAGTGCTTCGCCCGCGACGGGCTGCAGCACGAGCCGGAGTTCGTGCCGACCGCGACGAAGGTCGCGCTGCTGGGCTCCTTCGCGGACGCGGGGTTCCGGCGCATCGAGGCGACCAGCTACAGCCACCCCGAGCGGGTGCCCGGCTTTTCCGACGCCTCCGAGGTCCTGGCGAAGATCCGGCGTCATCCCGGGGTCACGTTCAAGGCGACCTGCCCGAACCCGCGCGCGGTTCAGCGCGCCCTCGACGACCTCGACGCCGGGCACGGCGCCGAGGAGCTGAGCCTGCTGGTCTCCGCCAGCGAAAGCCACACCGAGCGCAACCTCCGCACGTCGAGAGCCGGGCAGTGGGAGCGGGTCGAGGAGATGGTCCGGCTGGCCGGCGGCCGGTTCAAGCTCGTCGGGGTCGTCTCGGTGGCGTTCGGCTGCCCGTTCGAAGGCGCCGTCGACCCCGGCCGCGTCGCCGAGGACGTCGCCCGCTTCGCCGGACTCGGCGCCGACCTGGTCACCCTGGGCGACACGACCGGCGTCGCGACCCCGCCCTCGGTCCGGGCGCTCTTCGCCCGGCTGGACGCCGGGGTGCCTGTGGTCGCGCACTTCCACAACACCCGCGGCACCGGCATCGCCAACGCCGTCGCGGCCCTCGACGCCGGCTGCCGGAACTTCGACACCGCGATGGGCGGCGTCGGCGGCCACCCGTCGGCCATCCGGTACGGCGCCGGGCTCACCGGCAACGTCTGCACCGAGGACCTGGTCAGCCTGTTCGACGCGATGGGCGTCGACACCGGTATCGACCTCGACCTGCTGGCCAAGGCTTCGGCCGCCTGCGAAGACGCGCTCGGCCGGCCCCTGCACAGCATGGTGGCCCGCGCCGGCTTCGCCCCGACCCCGAACCAGGAGAACCCGTGACCGTCCCCCTCGCGATCGAGGACCACGGCCCCGTCCGCGTCCTGACGCTGAACCGGCCCGAGAAGCTCAACGCCCTCAACACGGCGCTGACCCGCTCGCTCAGTGAAGCCTTCACCGCCGCCGACGCCGACCGGGACGTCCGCGCGGTCGTGCTCACCGGCGCCGGCCGCGGCTTCTGCGCGGGCGCGGACCTCGGCGAGTTCTCTTCGCTGACGCCCGACCAGCCGGACGCCGTCCTGGAACGCGCCGCGCTCACCGCGAAACTGCAGATCCAGGCCCGGGAACTGCGCGTGCCGGTCGTGGCGGCCGTACGCGGGGCCGCGGTCGGCGGCGGCGCGGGCCTGGCGATCGGCGCGGACATGGTCGTCGCCGGGACCGACCTCAAGTTCGGCTACCCCGAGCTCAAGCACTCCATCGTCCCGGCGCTCGTGATGACCGGGCTCGTCCAGCACCTCGGCCGCAAGCTCGCGTTCGAGCTGGTCAGCACCGGCCGCCTGCTCACCGCCGCCGAAGCGGTCGAGCGCGGCCTGGTCAACCGCGTCGTCGAGCCGGACGAGGTGCTGCCCGCCGCGCTGGAGATCGCCGAGCACTGGGCCAAGGTCGAGCCGCGGGCCATCGCCGCCGCCAAGGACCTGTTCTACCGCGTCGCCGACCTGCCGACGGACGCCGCGATGCGCGCCGGGCAGGACGTCAACGCGCTGATGCGGGGGTTCCGCGCATGACCGGCCCGCTCTCCGGCGTCACCGTGCTGGACTTCTCCCGCGTCCTCGCCGCTCCCCTGGCCACGCAGGTGCTGGCCGAGCTGGGCGCCACCGTCGTCAAGGTCGAGCGCCCGGTGTCCGGGGACGAGACCCGCGGCTTCGAACCCCGTCTCCCCCACGGCGAGAGCGCTTACTTCTTCGCCTTCAACCGCGGCAAGAAGTCCGTGACGCTCGACCTCAAGGACCCCCGCGGCCAGGAGGTGGCCCGCAAGCTGGCGGCCCGCGCCGACGTCGTCGTCGAGAACTTCCTGCCCGGCGCGATGGACCGCCTCGGCCTCGGGTACGCGGACCTCGCCGCCGGGAACCCCGGGCTGGTCTACGTGTCCGCGACCGGGTTCGGGCAGACCGGCCCGGACCGCGACCGCAAGGGCTACGACACGGTGTTCCAGGCGCTGTCCGGCGTGATGGCGATGACCGGCGAGCCGGCCGGGCCGCCGTCGAAGACCGGGATCCCGGTGGCGGACCTGACGTCCGGGCTCTGGGTGGTCATCGCGGTGCTCACCGGGCTGGCCGGCCGGGCGGCCTCGGGGCGGGGCCGCCACCTCGACGTGTCCATGATGGACGTCCAGCTGAGCCTGCACGCGCTCAACGCGGCCCGGCTCTTCGCGCTCGGCGAGGATCCCGTGCGGACCGGCACCGAGCACCCCGGCCGGGTGCCGTCGGCGGCGTTCCAGGCCGGCGACGGCGAATGGCTGCACATCAGCGGCAGCGACCAGCACTGGGGTCCACTGTGCACAGTCCTCGGGCTTGACGACCTCGCCGCGGATCCCGCGCTGGGCGGCAACTCCGGCCGCGTCGAACAGCGCGCCCGCGTGATGAAGGCCCTGCGCGGCGCGATCGCCCAGCACGACCGCGACCCGCTCGTGAAGGAGCTGCGCGCCGCCGACGTCCCGGCCGGCGCGGTCCGGTCGGTCCGGGAAGCCCTCGCCGACCCGCACGCCGTCGCGCGCGGGGTCGTCGGCGAGTTCACCCACCCCGCGGAGGGGACGTTCCCGGCGCTGCGGACGCCCCTGCGTGAGACTGGCGGGGAGCCGTTGAGCGTGGGCGTGCCGCCTCAGCTCGGCGCCGACACCGGCGAAGTCCTGGCGGAGCTGGGACTCTCCCCCGCCGACATCGAGGACCTGCGCACCGAGGGAGTGATCCGATGACCGAGCGAGTCCACCTCGACGTCACCGACGGGATCGCGCGCGTCGAGCTCGCGCGTCCGGAGGCCCGCAACGCCCTCGACCTGCTGATGTGCCACCAGCTGCGCGAAGCGTTCGAGTCGCTGGACGACGACGTCCGGGTGGTCCTGTTGAGCGGGCGCGGGCCGGTGTTCTGCGCGGGCGCCGACCTCAAGGAACGCACCGGCAAGGACGCCGCCTGGGTGCGACGCCGCCGCGTCGCCGCCTTCGCCGCGTACTCGGCCATCGAGCAGTGCCGGGTGCCGGTCGTCGCCCTGGTGCAGGGCGCCGTCGTCGGCTCGGGCGGGGAGATCACCCTCGCGGCCGACTTCGCGCTGGCTGCTTCGGGAACTGTCTTCCGGTTCCCCGAGCCGCACTGGGGCACCGTCGGCGCGACCCAGCGCCTGCAGCGCGCCATCGGCAAGCGCCGGGCCAAGGAGCTGCTGTTCACCAACCGCGCGCTCGACGCGGAAGAGGCCGCCGACCTGGGCGTCGTCACGCGTGTCGTCCCGGCCGACGAGTTGCGCGCGGCCGGGGACGAGACGGCCGCGAGCATCGCCAAGGCGCCCCCGCTGGCCATCTCGCTGACCAAGCGCGCGGTCGACCTCGGCTCGGAAACCGACCTGGACCGCGGGATCCGAATCGAGCTGGCCGCCATCGAACAGTGCCTCGCCGACGGCGGCTGGCGCGACGGCGTCGCCCGCTTCACCGCCGGGAACGGAGAACCGCGATGACCGGCCTGCGCACCGCCTGCCCGCTGACGACCCACGAGGTCCTCGCCCGCGCGGCCCTGCTCGCGCCGGACGTCGAAGCCGTCGTCACGGCCACGGAGCGGGTCACCTACGGCGAGCTGGCCACGCGGGTCTCCCGGATCCGCGCGGGGCTCGCGGCCGCCGGGATCGGCCGCGGCGACCGCGTCGGGATCTGCCTCGGCAACGGGCCGGACTGGGTGGCGCTGTTCCACGCGATCGGGGCGGCGGGCGCGGTCGCCGTGCCGGTCAACACCCGGTTCACCGCCGACGAGGTGCGCTACACGCTCGAGCACGCGCAGGTGCGGACGCTGTTCGTCGCTTCGCGCGTGCTCAACGTCGACTTCGCCCAGCTGCTGCGGGAAATCGGCGTCGACTCCCTTCCGTCGTTGGAGAAGGTGGTCGTGCTCGGCGACGACGTTCCTTCTTTCGCTTCTTCGTGGGACGAGTTCCTTTCCGTTTCGTCGGAGGCTCCCGCGCCGGTCGGTTCTCCGGACGACATCCTGCTGGTGCAGTACACGTCCGGGACGACGTCGCGACCGAAGGGCGTCCTGCTCACGCACCGCAGCATGTGCGCGGACGCGTTCTTCTCCGGGATGCGCATGGGTCTGCGGGCGGGCGACCGGTTCCACTCGGCGCGGCCGTTCTTCCACGTCGCCGGCAGCACGCTGTCGGTGCTCGCGTCGGCCCAGCACGCCACGACGCTGGTGACCATGCCGAAGTTCGAGCCGGAGGAAGCGCTGCGGCTCCTGGAAGCCGAGCGCTGCACGCACTTCTCCGGCAACGACACCATCGCGTTGCTTCTGCTCAACCACCCCTCGCGTCCGCAGCGCCGGCTGGTCCTGCGCGGCGCGTGGGTGGCGGCGTCGCCGACCGTGATCCGGCGCGTCATCGACGAGCTGGGCGCGCACGAATGCGTTGCGGGATATGGGCTTTCCGAGGCTTCGCCGAACGTCGCGCAGTCGGCGTGGTGGGAGTCTCCGGAGATCCGTGCGTCCGGGGCGATGGCCGTGCAGCCGGGGGTCGAGGTGCGGATCCGCGCGTTCGACGCCGACCGCGACTGCAGTCCCGGCGAGCCCGGCGCGGTGCTGGTGCGCGGCTGGAACGTGATGGTCGGCTACCTCGACGACCCGGTGAAGACGGCCGAGACGATCGACGCCGACGGCTGGCTGTCCACCGGTGACGTCGGCCTGCTCGACGAGTCCGGGCGGTTCCACTTCACCGGCCGGACGAAGGACATCATCCGCGTCGGCGGCGAGAACGTCGCGCCGGCGGACATCGAGGACACCCTGCACCGGCACCCGCTGGTCCGGCAGGCGGCGGTCGTCGGCGTCCCGGACGCGCGGCTGGTCGAGGTGCCGTTCGCGTTCGTCGTGCTGACGTCGCCGGAGGTCACCGAGGCCGAGCTGCTGGGCTGGGCGCGGGCGCGGATGGCGGGGTTCAAGGTGCCGCGGCACCTGCGGATCGTCGACGGGTTCGAGGGCATCGGGATGACGGCGAGCTCGAAGGTGCAGAAGAACCGGCTGGCCGCCCACGCGCGTTCCCTGCTGGAGGAGGCGTGATTTCCACTTCGGTGACCCGGTTGCTGGGCATCGACCTGCCGATCGTGCAGGCCGGGATGTCGTGGGCGTCGTCGAGTTCGGCCTTGCCGCTGGCCGTGTCGAACGCGGGCGGCCTCGGCGTCGTGGCGGCGGGCCCGATGCGGCTGCCCGATCTTTCCCGTGTGCTGGCGGAAATGGCGGCGGGCACGGACAAGCCGTGGGCCGTGAACCTCCCGCTGTACCGCGCCGGCGTCGACGAGGTGATCGACCTGGTGCTGCGCCACCGGCCGCCGGTCCTGATCGCTTCGCAGGGCGGGCCGCGGCGGTACCTGGCACGATTCCATGACGTGGGGACGCGCTGCCTGCACGTGGTGGCCGGAGTTCCGCACGCCCTCAAGGCGGCTGCCGCCGGCGTCGACGGACTGGTCGTCGTCGGCGCGGAGGCGGGCGGGCACCCGCCGCCCGCGATGGTCGCGACGTCGGTGCTGGTGCGCGCGGTGGCCCGGGCGGTTCCCCTGCCGTTGATCGCTTCGGGCGGCGTCGCGGACGGTTTCGGCCTGGCGGCGATGCTCGCCCTCGGCGCCGGTGCCGCGCAGTTCGGTACGCGGTTCTTGGCCAGTACGGAGGCTTCCGTGCATTCCGCGTACAAGCAGGCGGTGCTCTCGGCCGGTGTCGACGGCACGCGGACGGTGGGTCAGGGCTTGGGCGTCATCCGAGCTTTGGACAACGACTTCACCGCGCGGATGCTGTCCCTGGAGACATCGGGTGCGGAAGAGTCGTTGCGGCGTAAGACTTTTCAGGCTTCCTCCCTGAAGGACGCCGCCCTGCACGGCGACGTCGCGGAGGGCAAGCTCGAAGCGGGGCAGTCGGCCGGGCTCGTCGACGAGGTGCTCCCGGCGGCCGAGATCGTGACGCGGATCGTGCGGGAGTACGGGGAAGCGCGGGCCGGGCTGCCGCCGGTCACCTGAGGCCGCGGGTTGTCCGGACGGACAACGAACGGCCTCGTTCAGGGTGATCGGGAACATCGCCCGAACGCGTGCCCTGCTGCACCGTGGTGAGCGGCAGTTCTTTCCCCCGCACCGGAACGAGGCTGGTCATGACCGCTCCCGCACTACCCACCGTTGTCCTGGTCCACGGCGCGTTCGCCGACGCTTCCGGCTGGCAGGCGGTGGCCGACGGCCTGCGTACGCGCGGGTACCAGGTCCTCGCTCCGGCCAACCCGCTGCGCGGGGTCGCCGCCGATGCCGGCTACATCAGGGACTTCGTGTCGACGATCGAAGGTGACGTCGTGCTCGTCGGCCACTCGTACGGCGGCTGCGTGATCACCAACGCGAGCACGGGCGCCCCGAACGTGCGGGCGCTAGTCTACATCGCCGCGTTCGCCCCGGACGAGGGCGAGACGTTGCTCGAGTCCTTCGCGCTGGGCGGGGGAACGAGCGAGCTCGGTGACCGTCTGGTCCGGCGCCCCTACCCGGGCGCGCTCGACGGTGACGCCGACGGCTACCTGGACCTGGCGCACTTCCACCGGCTGTTCTGCGCCGACCTGGACGCCGAGCTCGCCGCCTTCATGGGCCTCGCCCAGCGCGGGTTCGCCCTCTCGTGCCTGTCCGCTCCGACCGGGGTGCCCGGCTGGCGGGCCATCCCGAGCTGGTACCTGGTGGCCGCCGACGACGCCACGATCCCGCCGGAGGCCCAGCGAGCCATGGCGAAGCGCGCCGGAGCGCACACCGTGGAGGTCGCGAGCTCGCACGTCGCGATGATCAGCAAGCCTGCCGAGACGATCGACCTGATCGTCACCGCCGCGGGCGGCTGAGCATTAGGCTGATCCGGTGACGCGACGCGAGGCCACGGGCGGCCCGGATCCGGAGCTCGTGGCACTCGCCGGCCGGTTGCTGGGCACCATCGACGAGTTCGCGGACGAGATCGCGTCCGCGATCGAGGCCCGCGTCGAGTTCTACTCCACGCACAGCGTCGTGCCGGCCGACGACCTGAGGCGATCCGTGCGCGGCAACCTCGAGTACGTCCTCCGGTCGTTGCAGGAGGACCGGTTCGCCGACGTCGCGGCGGCCCGGACGACCGGTGCCCTGCGGGCCGAGCAGGGGGTGCCGCTGTCGGTCGTCATGGCGGCGTTCCGCGTCCTGTTCAGCCGGATCTGGCACAGCCTCGTGCAGCACGCCCGCGCGCAGAAGCAGGTCCCCGACCAAGCGCTGGTGGACGCCGCCTCCGACCTCTGGTCCGCGCACGACACCTTCGCCGAGGAGATGGCCGCCGCGCACCGCGAGGCGACGATGGCCCTGGTGCTGCGGAACGAGGGCGAGCGGTCGGCACTGGTCGGCGCCCTCCTGGAGGGACGGCCGCTGCACGAGACGTCCGTCTGGGACGTGGCGGATGTGCTTCGCCTGCCCAAACGCGGGCCGTTCGTCGTGGTCGCGGCCGAATCGGTGCACCTGGCCCAGGAGGCGCTGCCCGGCATCGAGAACCGCTTGCGGGCCCGCCGCATCGGCTCGGCCTGGCGGCTGCTGCCGGAGGCGCAGATCGGGATCGTCCGCTTCGAGAACGACGCCGACCTGCGCCCGCTCACGTCGACCTTGACGGCGTCGGCGCGCAGCCGGATCGGCGTCAGCCCGCCCTATGCGGCGCTGACGGAGACGGCGGCCGCGCTGCGCTTCGCGCGCATCGCGCTGGCGAGCACCGTCGCCGGCACCCCGCACGTCACGATGTTCGACGACTTTCCCCTGGCCGTCGCGGCGGTCAGCGCGCCCGACGCGATGCGGCGGGTCCGGCAGGCCGTGCTCGGGCCGATCCTCGACCTGCCCGCCGAGCAGAGCAAGATGCTCCTCGAGACGCTGGCCGCGTGGCGGGACAGCGGGGGTTCGGCGGCGGACGCCGCGGGAGTGCTGTTCTGTCACCCCAACACCGTCCGCCACCGGCTGCGCCGGATCGAGTCGGCCACCGGTCGCTCCCTCAGCGACCCGAAGGCCACCGCGGAGATCCTGATCGCGCTCGAAGCCGCGATGCTGGGCATCGCGCAGTGACCTCGGGCGGACGGCTCACTCCGTGCCGTCGGCCGCCGCCACGATCACCTCGGCCACCGTGGCCGGCTGGGACACCGCGACCGCGTGGGACGCGTCGATCCGGCGGACCGTCGAGGACGCGCGCTCGGCCATGAACTCCTGAGCCGCGGCCGGGATCGCGTTGTCCTGGTTGGCGATCAGCGTCCACGAAGGGAGCTTCGACCACGCGGGCGTGCCCTCGAACGGCGCGGCCAGTGCCTGCTGCGCGACCGGCCGCTGGGCGACCGCCAGGATCGCGGCGGTCTCCGCCGGGACGTCGGCCGCGAAGACCTCGGCGAAGTCCGCCGGCTTGATCGACAGCTCGGGCTCGTCGTCGTGGACGAGGACGTTCGTGGTCTCCGGGCCGAGCTTCGCGCCCGGGTAGCGGCCGGAGAGCTCGAAGACGCTCTCGCCGGCGTCGGGCTGGAACGCGGCGATGTAGACCAGGGCTCGGACGTTCGGCGTGTCGGTGGCCGCGCGGGTGATCAGCGCGCCGCCGTAGGAGTGGCCGGCGAGGACCACGGGGCCGTCGACGCTCTTGACGACGTCCGCGACGTACGCCGCGTCGGACTCGACGCCGTGCAGCGGGTTCGCCACTGCTTTGACCGAGAAGCCCTGCTCCTGCAGCTTCGCGACGACGCCGGTCCAGCTCGACGAGTCGGCGAAAGCGCCGTGGACCAGGACGATGGTGGGCTTGCTCATGAGTGGCTCCTCAGGGAGAACGATCGGTCTTTCTGTCTCCATACTCTGACCGCTCGGGGCCGCCGTGGCAATGTGACGAAGCCGATCTGGCAGAACGATCATTCTTTCTCTATGCTCGCCGGATGACGTCTGCCGAGGTGCACCCGAAGGACCGGCTGCTGGCGACCGCGTCCCGGCTCTTCTACGCGGAGGGCATCCACGCGGTGGGGGTGGAGCGCCTGGTCACCGAGGCGGCCGTGACCCGGGCGACGTTCTACCGGCACTACCCCACGAAGGACGACCTGGTGGCGGCGTACCTCGCGGAGACGAGCCGGCAGATCCGCGAGGCGGTCGACGCGGCCCGCGCGGGCAAGCCGCCCCGCGAGGCCCTGGCCGCGGCGCTGGCGGTGGTGGGCGACGCAACGTGCGGCGACGACTTCCGCGGCTGTCAGTTCCTCAACGCGGCGGCGGAGTACCCGGACCCCGGATCCCAGGTCCGCCAGGTGATCGACGACCACCGCAAGTGGTTCTTCGAGATCCTCCGAACCGAGGCGGCGGCCCTGGGCCACCCGGAACCGAACCACGCGGCGAGGGTCTTGGTACTCCTCCGCGACGGCGCCCTGCACGGCGGAGAGCTGGACGACGCGGAGACGGTAAGGGCAACGCTGCGGCGCGCGGTCGAGGACTTCTTCCCCGCCTGACCGAACCAGGCGACGCCCCTCTTTCCCGCGCGAGGCATACCGCGCGCCGGCGAACCCGCCGCCGAAACTCCTACCCCGCCTAATCGAACCAGGCGGACACCCCACGGACCTCGTTCCCCACGCGAGGCGTACCGCGCTGGCGATTCCGCCGCCGAAGACTTCTACCCCGCCCGACCGAACCGAACAGACACCCCACCGACCTCTCCCCCGCGCGAGGCGTACCGTGCGCCGGCGAACCCGCCGCCGAAAACTCCTACCCCGCCCGAGCGAACCGGGATCGATGTGGCCCGGGAGCCGGCGGCGAAGTCCGTGAATGGCACATCGCCGGACTTGAAGTCCCTAGATGTGCCATTCACGGCCCTTGCCCCGGCCGTGCTGGAATGGCAGCCGTGTCGTCCGAACTGCCCGAAGAGCCGCTCCCCCGCGTCGTGCGGTCGCGGGCGTTGCTCTTCGCCCTCCCCGCCGCCGGGCGGCGGTGGAGTGCCGGGCTGCGGGCCGCGGCCGCCGTCGGGATTCCCGGCCTCGGGGTCGTTCTCGCCGGCCACGCCGACATCGCGCTCTTCGTCACCTTCGGCGCCTTCGCCGTCCTCTACGGCGAAGGCCGCCCCTACCGCGTCCGCGCCCGGGTGGTCCTCACCGCCGCCGCCATGCTGCTGCTCGCCGCCGGGCTCGGCAGCGCCGTCGGAACGCACGGCACCAAGGCGGCCGTCATCGTCGTGGTCACCGCGGTCGCGATCCTCGCCGTCTACACCGTCGACGCCTTACGCCTCGGGCCGCCCGGCGCGCTGTTCTTCGCCCTCGTCTGCGGCGGCGCCCTGGTCGCCACCGAAGCCGGCGCCGATCCGGCGGCCCTCCTCGGCTGCGCAGCGCTGGGCGGCGCGTCCTCGGTCATCGTGTCGATGGCCGGCAGGAGCAAGCCGGAACGCGCAGCCGTCCGGAAGGCGGTCGCCGCCGTCGATGCCGCCGCCGGAAACCCCAGCGCGGAAACCCGCCACAACGCGGGCTCCGCGATCTCGGCGGCGTGGAACGCCGTCCACGACGCCCGCCAAGGCCCGGGCTCCGAACTCGCGACGACGCTCATCACCGCGCACCGGAGCTTCGCGAACGCGACCGGAGACGAAACCGGCACGCTCCCCCTCCCCCGCCCCGGCGTCGGGTACCGGCTGCGACGGTCGGCGTCCCTCCGCTCCCACGCCACCGTGACGGCGCTGCGCGTGGGCGTCACCTGCGCGATCGCCGGCAGCCTCAGCGCCTCACTCGGCCTGACGCGCCCGCACTGGGCGATCCTCAGCGCGCTGGTCGTCCTGCAGCAGGGCACCGACCGCGTCCACGCGAACGTGCGCGGCCTGCAGCGCTTCGCCGGCACCGCCGTCGGCCTGGGACTCTTCGCCGCGCTGGCCCTGGCCGAACCCGCCGGCCTCGTGCTCGTCGCCGCGGTCGCGGTGCTCCAGTTCTGCATCGAGCTGTTCGTCCCGCGCAACTACGCGGTCGCCGTCGTGTTCATCACGCCGGTGGCGCTCCTGGCCGGCGGGGCCGCGGCGACCGGCCCGGTCGGCCCGGTGATCCGCGACCGCCTGGTCGAGACGTTGATCGGCGTCGCGCTCGCGATGCTGGCGCAGTACCTGGCCGCCCCGAACGCGCACCGCAAGACGTTCCACTGGACCGAGTCCCGCGTCCGCGCCGCGGCCCGGACGCTGCTCGCGGCCGGCCCGGCGGCGCTGTCCCGCCGGCGCGACCTGCAGTTCGAGCTGGAGGGCACGACCCGCGCGGCGATCGACTCGGCCCACAACGACCTCGCCTGGACACGGCGGCATTGGCCGGCCCACGCCGAGCTCGTCCACCTGGGCTACGACCTCCTCGCGGCCTGCTGGGCGACCGCCCCGGGCGCGCGGCTCGCCGACACCTGGGAACCGGCGTTCAGCGAGCCTTCACCAGCGAAAACCGAGCGGAACTAGGCCGAACGGGTTACCGTCTGGAAAGCACAGACGGAGGTTCGGCATGGCTGCTCACGACGCGTCCGGCGTCCCGCCGTGGGTCGAGCCGATGCTGGCCAAGGCCGACGGCGGCCGGCTGCGCAGCGGCGCCGAGTGGGCCTACGAGTACAAACTGGACGGCTACCGCGCCGCCATGCGGATCGCCCCGGACGGCACCACCGTGCTCACCAGCCGCAACAACATCGACTTCACCGCCGAGTTCGCCGGCCTGGCCGGCGTCCTCGACCTCGACGGGCAGGCCGCCCACCTCGACGGCGAGGTCGTCGTCTACGGCGACGACGGCCGGATCGACTTCGAGCTGATGCAGGAACGCCGCGGCCGCTGGGTCCGGCACCAGAGCGCACCGAAAACCGTGCAGTTCGACGACGTCCCGGTCCGCTTCCTCGCCTTCGACCTGCTGCGGCTCGGCGACCGGAACCTGCTCAAAGAGCCGTACGACGAACGCCGCCGCCTGCTGGCCGGCCTGCCGATGCCCGATCCCCACCGGGTCTCGGTGGTCCGCGCCGTCACCTTCGACGAGCTCGCCGCCGACCGCCGCTCACCCGCGGACTTCCTGGCCCACGCCGCGTCCGCGGGCTACGAAGGCGTCGTCGCGAAACTGCGCAGCTCCGCGTATTTTCCCGGGCAGCGGCCGGACTCCTGGCTCAAGCACCCGCTGATCCGCACCCAGGAGGTGATCGTCTGCGGCTGGCGCCCCGGCCAGCGCAGCTTCACCGGCACCCTCGGCGGCCTCCTGCTCGGCGCCCACGATCCCGAGACCGGCGGCCTGGTCTACATCGGCGACGTCGGCACCGGCTTCAGCCAGGCCGCGCGCGCCGACCTGATGGGCCGGCTCCAGCCGCTCGAACGCCGCACTCACCCGTTCGTGACGACGCCGCCGCGCGAAGACACCGTCCGCGCCCGCTGGGTCGAACCCCGGTTCGTCGGCGAGATCGTCTACCGCCAGTTCACGCGCGCCGGGCGCGTCCGCCACACCGCGTGGCGCGGTCTGCGGGCGGACAAGAAACCCGGCGACGTGCTCGCCCCGCGCGCCGGCACCGCGGAACCGGTCGCGCCGCCGCCGCCCGAACCGGCGGGCCGGAAGATCACCGTGCAGGCCGGAAACCGGCAGCTCACGTTGTCCAACCTGGACAAGGTGCTGTACCCGGCGGACGGGTTCACCAAGGGCGAGGTGATCAACTACTACTCGCGGATCGCGGACGTCCTGCTGCCGCACCTCGCCGGCCGGCCGGTCACGTTCATCCGCTACCCCAACGGCGTCGACGGCCAGAAGTGGTTCGAGAAGAACGTCCCCAACGGCGCGCCGTCGTGGCTGCGCACGGTCCGGCTGCCCAGCACCGGTTCCCGCGGCAGCGGCGACACCATCGACTACCCGCTCCTCGACGACCTCCCGGCACTGGTCTGGTCGGCCAACATGGCAGCCCTCGAGCTGCACGTTCCACAGTGGACGGTGGAGGCGGCGACCCGGCAGCCACCCGACCGCCTGGTGTTCGACCTGGACCCCGGGCCGGGGACGACGGTCGTCGACTGCTCCCGGGTCGCCGAACGCCTTTACGACGTCCTGGTTGCCGACGGCCTGACCCCGTACGCGAAGACATCGGGGTCCAAGGGGATGCAGCTGTACTGTGGCATCCGGACCGACGACCCGGCGGCGCCGTCGGCCTACGCCAAGCGGCTCGCGCAGCAGCTCGCCCGGGAGACGCCCGAGTCGGTGACCGCGGTGATGGCGAAGGCGCAGCGAAGCGGCCGGGTGTTCATCGACTGGAGCCAGAACAACCCGGCCAAGACGACGGTCGCGCCGTACTCCCTGCGCGGCCGCGACCACCCGACGGTGTCCACGCCGGTCACGTGGGACGAGGTCCGCGCCTGCCGCCACGTGAACCACCTGACGTTCACCGCCGACGACGTCCTCGACCGCGTCGAAGAGTACGGTGATCTGCTCGCCGGGCTGACCGAAAGCCGCGTGTCACTCCCCTGACCCGGCGGTGACGACCGAGGGTCGCACCGTGTCATCCCAACGAGGTGCGGCCGGTCTCGAAAGAGGTTCTCGAGGCAGGCGCGGGCCACCGCGCGCAGGGGTGCCGCTGGGCCAGACGGGCAACGCCCGGCCAGCGCGAGTGAAGCTCCTTGTCCCCGCGAATCGTTCCTCGCTAGCGTCGGTGTCGAGGGGACGACGCCGGGCGCCCGGGAAGTTTCCTTGTCCGCCAAGGAAAATCGAATGAGGAGTTTCTCGATGACGGCTCTCGACCAGCCCGTGACCCGCACCGCGTACCAGCAGTCGGTCGCCGACTACTGGAACGCGGAGAAGGACCCGGTGAACCTCCGGCTGGGCGATGTCGACGGTCTCTACCACCACCACTACGGCCTCGGCGACTACGACCCGGCCGTTCTCGACACCCCCGAAGATCGGCGCGACCAGGCGATCATCGACGAGATGCACCGCCTGGAAACCGCGCAGGCCGACGTCCTCCTCGACCACCTCGGCCCGATCGGGCCGGCCGACCGCCTGCTCGACGCCGGCTGCGGCCGCGGCGGCACCAGCGTCATGGCCCACCAGCGCTTCGGCTGCCAGGTCGACGGGATCTCCATCTCCGAGCAGCAGGTCGGGTTCGCCAACGAGCACGTGCGGCAGCGCGGGATCGACGGCTCGGTCCGCTACCACCTGCGCAACATGCTCGACACCGGCTTCGAAACCGGGGCGTTCCAGGGCATCTGGAACAACGAGAGCACGATGTACGTCGACCTGCACGAGCTGTTCGCCGAGCACGCGCGGCAGCTCAAGCCCGGCGGCCGGTACGTCACGATCACCGGGTGCTACAACGACGTCACCGGTGGCCGGTCGCGGGCGGTGAGCCAGATCGACCAGCACTACATCTGCAACATCCACGCCCGCGGCGACTACTTCAAGGCGTTGTCGGACAACGGGTTCGTCCCGATCAACGTCGTCGACCTGACGGCCGCGACGATCCCGTACTGGGAGCTGCGGGAGCGGTCCTCGGTCGCCACCGGGGTCGAGAAGCCGTTCCTGACCGCCTACCGCGAAGGCAGCTTCCACTACCTGCTCATCGCCGCCGACCGCGTCTGATCGGACGGGTGACGAGGGAGAGCACCATGACGACCGGCACCGCGTGTCCACAGTGGACCACCGGAGGGGCCGCCGGGCTGCTGGCGGGGCCGTTCGGTCTCGGCACGTCGGCGGCGCGGATCGCGACCCAGTTCGCCCCGGCGCCCGGGCAGGACCCGGCCTACGCGTACCTGCCGTGGGGTGACGGCAGTGCGCCGCCGTTGTACTGCCCGGTCGTGGGCCGCGTCGACGACGGCCTCGCCGGGGAGGTCGACCGGCGGTTGGTCGCGTGGGCCGCGGACTGCGGGTTCACCGGCGCGGGCCTGGAGCAGATCGCCCACGCCGGGTTCGGCCGGCTGGTGATGCTCGCCCACACCGACTGCGACGACCCGGACCGGCTGCTCGTCGCGGCGCAGCTGAACGCGGTCTGGTGGGCGGCGGACGACTTCTACGCCGACGACAGCGCGCTGGGCGCGGCGCCGACCGAACTGCCGCCACGCCTGGCGCTCGTCATGGCGGCCATGGACCCGGTCGCGCCGGCCGGGGAGTTCTCGGCGCCCCTCGAAGAAGCGTTGCAAGCCGATCCGATCCTCGTCGGGCTGCACTCGGCGGTCGACCACCTGGGCCGGCACGGCTCCCCCGTGCTGGTCCAGCGGGTCTGCTACTCGACGTTCGCGATGTTCGTCAGCTGGGACGCCTACGCGGCGTGGCGCCACACCGGCCGCTACCCACCCGCCTGGGAGTACCTGGCGGCCCGCCAGCACGACAGCTTCTACACGTCGATGACCCTCGTCGACGCCGTCGGCGGCTACGAGCTGGCCGCGCCGTTCTACTACGACCCGCGCGTGCGGGAGGCGATGATGCGGGCCGGGACGGCGTCGGTGCTGGTCAACGATCTCCACTCGGTCGCGAAGGACGCCGCCGACGAAAAGCCGGTCTGCAACATGGTCCTGCAGATCGCCGCGGACCGCGGCTGCTCGCTCGACGAAGCCGTCGAGGCCACCGTCGAGCTGCACAACAAGATCGTCCACGAGTTCGAGGACGGCCACCGGGAGCTGATGGCGGTGCCGTCACCGGAGCTGCAGCGGTTCCTCGTGGGTGTCCGTTCCTGGATGGGCGGCGGCTTCACCTGGCACGCCACCAACCCTCGTTACCACTCTTGACCTACGAATGATTAGGTGGTTCTCGCTGTGACTGTCACCGACCCGGTGGAATCCGACCAGGCGCCGCTGAGCCTCGGGCGGGCCGCGGCCCGCACCCTGGCCACCACGA
>NZ_JBEZHS010000028.1:0-138480 GCF_040650695.1 Amycolatopsis sp. NPDC048633 | reverse complement strand
CTGCCGCACGGCGCGTTCTTCGGCGCCGGCGCGGTCGTCGCCTCCAGCCTCGTCGGCCCCGGCCAGCGCGCCAAGGCCGTGTCCATGATGTTCCTGGGCCTGACCCTGGCCAACGTCATCGGCGTGCCGCTGGGCACGCTCCTGGGCCAGCAGGTCGGCTGGCGCGCCACCTTCGGCGTCGTCGCCGTGATCGGCCTGGTCGCTGTCGCGGCCATCGCCCTGCTGGTGCCGAACCAAGGTCGGCCGGCCCTCGTGCGGCTGCGCACCGAGCTCGGCGCTTTCAAACGCCCGCAGGTGCTCTTGGCACTGGCGATCGTCATGTTCGGCTTTGGCGGGGTGTTCGCGTGCTTGTCGTACATCACGCCGATGCTGACCGACGTCGCCGGCTACTCGCCGTCGAACGTCACCCTGCTGCTGTCCTTGGCCGGGGTGGGCATGACGATCGGCAACCTGCTCGGCGGCTGGGTTGCGGACCGCGCGTTGATGCCGGGCTTGTACGCGGCACTGCTGTCGCTGGCCTGTGTGCTGGGCATCTTCACGATCACGGCGCAGGGCAAGGTCGGCGCGGCGATCACGATCTTCTTCGTCGGTGTCATCGGCTTCATGATCGGCCCGATGATGCAGGCGCGGATCATGGAGAAGGCAGGCGGCACGCCGTCCCTGGTGTCGGCCGCGGTGCAGTCGGCGTTCAACATCGCCAACTCGATCGGTGCGTACCTCGGCGGCCTGGTGATCGCGGGCGGCCTCGGCCTGGTCGCCCCCAACTGGGTCGGCGCGCTCCTGGCGGTCTTCGGGCTCTCGCTCGCGATCGTCTCGGGCACATTGGACCGTCGTGAAGCTCGCGCCGAACGGCGCGAGCTTCGGCCACGGTCAATCTGACTGTCTCGGCGTTCGTCACCGGGCGGCGAGCGGCCGCAGGCCTGGCGCCAGTCGGATGTGCGTACGCAAACGGTTGTGCTGTGCTCTCGAGGATCTGCCTCCGTCGCTTGAGGCTGGCGGACGGTTCGGGTTCGCGCCCGGGAACCAAGACCCGTCGGTTCCTTTTGTGCCAACAGCGCAAGCGCTTTCGTCCTGGAAGCCGGTTCGCTGGGGAGAGCCGGAACCCTCCGGCCGTGAGGCTCTGCCCGAAGGGAACTTCTGTGTCGAGTGCGTACGAGCTCGGTCGACGAAGGCTGCTGCGGACGTTCGGTCTGACCGCGGCGGCGTCGACCGCCGCAATGGCGTCAGCGGATCCGGTGCTGGGCGCGACATTCGGCCACGATCAAGCCGTAGGCTTTCGCCCCGAGGGCTACACCCCGCCGACCGGGCTGGCGAAGGACAGCCCGGCGAAGGCCGCCGCGCTCGCGTGGATCACCGAGAACGCCCGCGAGGTGACCGACCTCGGCGACCGGATCTGGTCTCACGCCGAGCTCTCGCTGCGCGAGTGGAACTCGTCGCTGGCCGCTGCCGACCTCCTGGCGAAGCACGGATTCTCGATTCGCTGGGGCGCCGGCGGGTTTCCGGCCGCGTTCGTGGCGACCTCCGGCTCCGGAGGACCGGCCCTGGGGTTCAACGCCGAGTACGACGCGCTGCCGGGATTGTCCCAGCGAGCGGGGGCGAGCGCGCACGATCCGCTCGTCTACAACTACGACGCCTACGGACCGACCTACGGCCCCGGGCACGGCGATGCGCACAACGCGCTCGGCGCGGGCTCCATCGGTGCGGCGATCGCGGTCAGTGAGGCAGTCCGCGCGGCCGGGTTGAAGGCCACGGTCAAGGTGTTCGGCTCGACCGGCGAGGAGCAACTCGTCGGGAAGCCGTTCATGGTCAAAGCCGGAGTGTTCGACGGCCTGGACGCCTACCTGGACTGGCACCCGTTCGGGGCGAACCTGGCGTTCTGGAACACCACGAGCGCGTTGGCCTCCGCGACGTTTACGTTCCTCGGCGCGGCGGGCCACGGCGCGACCCCGTTGGGGAACAAGAGCGGGCTGGACGGTGCCCTGCTGCTGGCGAGTATGTCCGAGTACCTGAGGGAGAAGAACGTCGCCACGTCGGGCCGCTTCCACTACGCGCTGATCAACGGCGGCGGCGCGCCCAACGTGACGCCCGACATGGCGTCTATCTGGTTCTTCGTTCGCGAGGGCAGCCCGGCGCGGGTGCAGCAACTGTGCGGCAAGATCGTCGAGTGTGCCAAGGCAGCCGCTCAAGCGAGCCAGACGAGGCTCGTGCACAAGTTTCACGCTGGGACGTGGAACTCGCTCGGCAACAAAGCTGGCGCTGAGCTGGTCTACGACAACATGGTGAAGATCGGGCCGCCCGTGTTCACGGACGCGGACCAGGCGTTCGCCAAGGCGGTCCAGCGCGCCCTCGGCAAGCCCGAGACCGGGATCGCGACCACCATCGTGCCGCTGGCCCCGCCCCCGCCGGTCTTCGGCGGCGGAGTGTCGACCGACAGTGCCGACGTGAGCTGGCACGTGCCTACCCTGACCACGCTGGCGGCGACCTTCCCGGCCGGGCTGCCGAACCACAACTGGGCGGTGACGGCGGCGGCCGCGACGAACATCGGGCATCAGGGCATGCTGGCCGCCACCCGCTACCTCGCCGCTACGGCGATCGACCTGATCACCTCACCCGAGCTCCTCGAGGGGATCAAGGCCGAATTCCGGCAGCGGACCGCCGGCGTCACTTGGCAGAGCATGGTTCCGGACGGCACTCAGCCGCCGATGTACCAGCCGCCGGCGGAATTCCTGGCGAAGACGGGACAGCAGTGGCCGCCGAAGGGCATCACCTGGCCGGTACCCCCGGTGGTGGCTGCCGAGCAGCTCGGCTCGGTGGGCCCGGAGCTGCCGCCGGTGACCTGAGCCGCAGAACGGCGGGGCGGTGCCGGCGCGTGGCCCCGCCGTTCAGCCGTGATCGTTCGCGGCACTTGCTCCGCGCCGATCACGGCCGGCGGTGAAGGCGCATCGGGAGCGGGCCGGGGGTCAGGGTTGCGCGGCGGGGAGCCGGCGCGACCGGGCGGTTCGATACCGAGCGGAACTCCCAACGCGCGATAATGGTGGCCAGAGCCAGCGTCGCTTCGGTCACGCCGAAGGTCTCGCCGATGCAGCGGTGAACCCCACCCCCGAACGGAATGAAGGCATCCTTGGGAATGTCGGCGGCTCGCTCGGCAGACCACCGGGCCGGGTCGAAGCGATCCGGATGGGGGAACACCTCCGCGTCGTGGTGCAGCAGATAGGGGCTGTACGCGATGCCTGTGCCCGCGCGAAGTCGATGTCCACCGAGCGTCACGTCACTCGTCGTGACCCGCGTGAAGATCCAACCCGGCGGATAGAGACGCAGGGCTTCGGTGAGAACATGGCTGGTTCGCACCAGGCGAGGAACATCTGCCCACTCGGCGGCTCGTCCGTTGAGTACTGTGTCCACCTCGGAGCGGACGCCACGTGCGACTTCCGGATGTTCGGCCAGCAAGGCCAAGGACCAAGCCAATGCGCCGGCGGTGGTTTCGATGCCGGCGAGGAACAGTGTGATCACCTGGTTGTGGACGTCCTCGGGGGCCAGAGCACCACCATCGTCATCGCTCGCGGTCAGCAGCATCGAGAGCAGGTCGCCGTTGTCCACTCCAGCCTTGCGATAGGCCGAGATGATCTCGTCGACTGACGCGTGCAGGGCTTTCACCGCGCGGTTGTAGCGGATGTTGCCGGGAGTGGGAATTCGGGTGACCAGGCTGGTCGGCGACATCATCCGGATGAACAGCCCGCTCAGGTAGGTCGACAGCGAGTCGACGATGCGCGCAGCTGCCGGACCCGCAACGTCCGCGGCGAACATGGTCCGGGCAGCTGTGCGCGCTGTGATGTCATAGGTCGCGGCTGCCATGTCGATGATCGCGCCGTCGTGCCACTGTGCCAGCACCGCGTCGATCATCCTGTTCATGGTGGGCGTGTAGGCGCGTACCTGGGCGCGCCTGAACGCGGGTTGCATCAGCCGGCGTTGCCGACGATGCGTTTCGTAGGTACTGGTCAGCAGGCTGTCGCCGGTGAGCTCACGTACCTTGTCGAAAAGCGCCCCGCCCTTGTCAAAAGTTTGACTGTCGATCAGCACCTGACGCGTCAGCTCATGATCGGTGATCATGATCATCGGCAGTGATCCGATGTCCACTCTTACCAGGTCGCCGACTTCGTTCAGCGAACGCAGGAAGGACAAGGGATCACGGAAGAGTGGCAACGCGTGGCCGACCAGGGGGAGGTGGCCGGGCGCGGTCGGTACGGCAACGTCTCGTCCCGCGGCAGTGGTGCTCATCAGGCCCACCAGGAGTCGATGCACGGGATGGAGGGAAGATCAGATCGTTCGGGCTTGCGGGTGTTGACGATGGTCCACCCGGTCAGCGAGCGATTGGTCACGGCCGCATCATCCGGGTTGTCGGGATCCATGTACCGAGGGGATGCACCGCTGTAGTCCAGGTAGGCGCGTACCCACTGGCCCAGCCCGTGGACATACCGTGTCACAGTGTCGTTGCCGTACGCACTGACCTCGTCTCGTAGCCGGAGAAACCGCGCCATCGCACGGTCTCGCATGGAGCCGGTCAGAGCGACCGCTTCGTCAGCGTCGCAGGCGAACTCGGACTGCAGCACTGAGACAAGGTTTTGCACCAAGGGAAAGCCGTGTTCCGCTGAACGATGCACTTCCTTGTCGTAGGACGTGAGGTCGTTGTCCCATCCGATGATCGCTGAAACTATCTCCCGCAGCTGGCGCACCTTCGGGCCCGACCAGTCTGCCGCGGAGACTTCGTAGCCGCAGGCGATGTCGGTGAACACGATGCACGGGTAGACGCCGGACTGCTTCAACCACATGGCCACGTAGTCGTTCAACGTGGGAACACGGTTTTCGGCCCGGTTCACCGCCTCCCACAACAACCCGGCGAAGTACTCGGTCGTCGCGTGGATCCACCGGTCGACCTGCACCGGGCTCGCGTTCTCGGCCACAGCGAGCCGGAGGTCGCGCAGGGCATCCGCCCATCGATTGCCCGGCAACACGTCCGCGGCCGGATCCTCGATGATCCGGGTGAGCTTCGACAACAGTGTGATGTAGTCGTGCGGCGGGAGCGCGCCGCCCGGCCTCTCGTCACTGTGCACGTCATCGAACGACTGCAGCCACACGACTTCCTTGCCTGGCAGGCTCAGTCGTACCGCGTCGGCGGCGTCCGGCAGTGCCTTCGACGGGAACAAGGGGAAGCGAGACCTTGCGAAGTAGTTGCCCTGCGCCGGCGTCTCGAAGATCTGGAACTTCTCCAGCCAGTCCAACGCGTCTTGCTCGGCCGACGCTGCGTACGGCGACTCAGCGGGCCGGATGGGACAGTAGAACTCGGGCATGCTGATCATGATTCTCCTGTTCGTTGACTAAAGGGCATCGGCTATCAGAGATTCGTTGCCCGTGCGGCGCTTGATATCAGTTCAGGTTCGTCCAGTGTGGACCGATGAGACGTCTTGAATCTCAGGTTTCGGACAGCGAGCCGGACCTGTGCACTCTGACTGGCCGCGATCGGCGGCAGCGTCGCCTTGAGTTACGACCGTTCTGAGTCACTGGAGAACTTCGATGGACGGTGACGGTTCGGACCTCCGGGCGAGGTGTGGACGGTGGCTTGCTCCATGCCGCAAGGCGCGCCAAGACCAGTCAAAGCGATCTTGGCAGCTGACTTCTTGGGACGCCGGCACCAATATGGAACCCGACGTTGGTACGGCATCTCATTCAGTTCGTCGATCGCCTTACAAGCGAGATGGCTGTCGCGAAGCGAGTGCTGCTCAGTCCTAGTCGCGTCTGTCGAAGGGAGGAGTTCGGCAATGTGGTGTGGTCCGGCAACGGTCACGTCCCGTCGGGAGGGCAGGCCTTGGCGGACTGGCATATTCGCGCTGACCGGTGCTGGCGCGGCACCGGGAGTCGATCTGATGCCGCTGATAGTCCTGCGCGGCATGCAGGCTGTGGGGACGGCGCTGGTCATCGAGAAGCTCGGCTACGACGGTGGGGCAGGTCACGGCCTATGTGCCGGCAGCCTCCACCTGAGGCTGTCGTGTTCGCTGGTGACGGTCCGGTGATCGCGTCGTGGGGACGCGTTCTCGAGGCGGCCGATTCGCTGCCCACGATGATCGTCGCCGCACACCGTCTCGACGATGAGACCCAGCGAATCCGTGGGTACTCGCCGGGCGAGAGGTCGGCTGCCTTCGCTTTCGACCCGGAACGCTTCGTCGCGCATGAGACGTTTTTCGTCGAGGATTTCCGCCGGTGGGCGCGATCGCGTTTCGACGTCGCGCTACCCGTGGAGCGAACCGCGGTGTTCGGTGTCTCGGTCGATGGAGAGCTTGCGCTCGCCATCGGGCTTCGCCATCCCGACATTTACGGCGCTGTCTTTTGTGCGTCGCCGGGCGGTGGGTACCGGCCGCCTGCGGTGCTGCTGGCACGACTTCCGCGCGCGTATCTCGTCGGCGGCACGGGTGAGCCGTGGTTCCTCGCGAACGCGACCCGGTGGGCCGGCGCGCTGCGCGACGCCGGTGCGGATGTTGTCATGCGGGAACGGCCTGGGTCGCACGGCGGCGCGTTCTGGCAAGGAGAGTTCCCGCTGATGGCGGCGTGGGCGTTCACCCCTTGACGTAGCTGTCATCTCCGGGTGGTGCCGACCGAACCGTCGGTCTCGGAATCACCCAGAGATGACAACGACATCGTCAACAGCGTCTACTTAGGACTCCACTTCGACGATCGATGCTCCAGCGGCGGCACGTTGCACAGCTTCACAGCCGGCCTTCGCGCTGGTCTTGCTCTCGTAAGCCTCACCGACGGCGACGACTTCGCCGTTCCCGGCCTTCAGGCGAAACCTGAACTTTCCGGCCTTGTCCTGGTACACCTCGAACTTGCCAGCCACGGTGACCTCCTTGTCCCGCGATGATTCGTTCTCGATCGAGCGTAGCGTCGCGGAGGTAGGTGAGCGCAGCGAGCGTCATAACCCGGCTGGAAGTGAAGGGCGGTCGTCGAGTAGGTCGCTGCGGGTCTTGACGCGGTCGAGGGCATCTTCGGCACCTCGACGGGTTGCCCTGGTCAACACCCTGGTCGGTGACAGTGGGTGCGAGCACGGGCGCCCTGCGCTGCGTCGAGGTCGCGGGCAGGGTGAGCTTGACCGGCTCGACTTGACAGCGCACCCTCTAGTCTCGCAGTATCCGAACAAGTGTTCGATTAATGTTCGGGTTCGCTCGCGGCTTCCCACGTGGGCGTCTCCGGCGCGCGTTCGTGGTGCTGGAGGTACGTGGTGGCCATGCCCGAGGAGGTGGCCAGGCTCGCGACGATCCCTGGCCTCCGCACAGCCGCCCAGCTGAAGCGACCGGACCCCGAGATACCGACCGCCGCCGGATCGCTGCCCGTGACACCGGCGCTCTCCGAGCTGCTTCCAGGAGGTGCGCTCCGGCGTGGCAGCACCGTGTCCGTCGTGGGCTCCACGGCGTTGATCCTTGCCCTGCTCACCGAGGCGACGCAGCAGGGTTCGTGGGCGGCGATTACCGGCATGCCTGACCTCGGCATTGTCGCGGCCGCCGAACTGGGTGTCGACCTGGACCGGTTCGCTCTGGTGCCCGATCCCGGGGCCGAGCTCGTCGCGGTCGTCTCGGCGTTGATCGATGGGTTTGACCTGGTCGTACTCGGCCCGGTCGCCGCCCAAGGCGTCCAACCGCAACTGGCTCGTCAGCTGGCCGGGCGCGTCCGCAACCGAGGTGCGGTCCTGCTGACCACTGGTGCCTGGCCCGGCGTCGACCTCGAGCTGCGCGTCTCGAACCGCAAGTGGAGCGGCCTCGCCGTGGACGGGTTCGGTCACCTGGAATCCCGCGACGTCGTCGTTTCTGCTCGGGGCCGCGGGGCAGCGGCGCGTCCGCGCACCGCCGCACTCCAGCTGCCAGCTTCGGGTGGCGCCGCCGCCGTAGGTCGCCCCCGCGCGCGGACCGGGCTGACCGAGGCCGCAGGATGAACCGTCCGGCCCCGGCCGAGCGCCGCCGGCCCATGGCACATCGCCCGATGACCAGCGACCAGCCCGGCAGCACAGCCCGGTCAGGCGCGCGTAACGAGTTCGGCGAGCTGCTTCCGGTCCGACCAGCGACCGGCAAACCCAGCGCCTGCTTGCGCGGGCACCGGCTCGACCTTGGTCTCTACGAGAAGCTCGCACCGTACAGCCATCGCTACCGGCTGCACGCCACGCTCTGCGAGGTGTGCCGCGCGCTGGAGGCCTGCGACCCGTCCGAGCGGCGCCTCGCCGAATGGGCCCACCTCGATATTGCGAGCCAGCGAACGACTGCCGCGGCGGTCGGAGATGGCCTGGTCATCGTCGTCCGTTCGCCAGCACCTGGAACACTGGCAGGCCAGGTCGCTCTCCACCTCGACGGCAGTCAGGTGGCCTCGGCGACGCTCAGCATCTGCGTCCCGTGCCAAGTCGCCACCCTGGACTACGTCCACGTAGTAGCGAGTTACCGCCGCCTCGGTTACGGCCGCACGCTCGTCGCGGCGGCAGTAACCCGCGCTCCCTCGTACCGGTGGACCGCTCCGTTGCCCGACGGGCCGGTGGCTCAGTCGTTCCGGGCGCGGATCGCGATGCGTCGAGCCGGATCACCGTGCATCCATCGCGGTGGCGACGAAGCCGGGCGATGAGTGCCGGAGGAGTGCTCGGATCGGCCGTCGATGAGCGCTTCGGGCAGGTCCGGCAGTTCGGCTGGTAGGAGCTTGCCCGAGCACTGGATGGTTCGTGAGCGCGGAAGGGCATGGCGATAGGCCCCTTGCGCGCACCGCAGCTGATGTCTTCACTCGTGCGGTTCAGGTAATGCTCGCGAGCCGGAGGCGTGCCCACGCTCGCGCGGCGGAGGTGAGAGCCGGGCGATGGGCCAAGGGCTGGTGGCGTTCGAGGTACTCCCAGATTCCCCAGATCGCGACCGCGAGAGCCGTTCTTGCTCCTGCAGGAGCGTGCTGCCAGATCGGCAGCTGCTCTGCCCATGCTTCGGCGTCGGCGGGGTCGTGTCCGGCTTCGATCAGGCGCGTGATGAGGAACGCCGGGTCGACGGCGGCGTTGGCGCGCCGGGACCAGGCCCAGTCGACGATCCGAACCCTGCCTTCGTGCACCAGCAGGTTCAGCGCGTGGAGGTCGGTGTGCGCGAGGGTGTTTCCGGCGACGAACTCGATCGCGGCGGCTTCCCAGGCCGTGAGCTGGTCGAGGTGATCTTGAGCCCAGGGGTCGAGACTGGATGGGGTGTCCTTGGCGAGTCGTCGCCAGGCAGCCAGCCGAGCCCACTGCTCCGCCAGGGCCGGTGCTTCGACCGACACTGTCCTGAGCCCGTCGGCCATCGTCGTGACGGCGTCGCGTACCGCGTCCAAGTCAGGCGAGCGTGGTGACAGGTCGACGTGCCGGCCGGGGGAGTGTTCGAAGCCGAGCAGGAGCCAGCCGTTGGCTTCGGTGCGCCACAGCAGGCGAGGCGCGACCAACACGGGGAGGACTGGATTGATGGCGGCTTCGTGCCGGTGCATGCGTCCGCGGTTGCCGTCCGCGTCGGCGATTCCCTTGCAGAAGAGGGTGCCTGAGGCGGTATGGAGGGTGGCGGAGAAGTCGGAGTTGCGGCCTGCGCTGGGAAGCACTGCCTCGTGGACGTCGCCGGTCTCGTGTTCGATGGCCGCCCGGACCGTGGCGGGCAGTGCGTCCCAGGTGCTGCGGGGCATGCTGCGCGTCCTCCTAGTTTGCCGGGGGCGGGTCGTCGTGGCAGCCATTGTGGCAACCGGTGCAGCTGCCGAGGGCGGTGCGTGGCCACAGGGCGTCGTCCAGGTGGAAGCCGAGGCTGAGTATGGCTGTGACTGTGCGTGCGAGGACGTCGCCGGGGGACTCGGTGGTGGGCTCGTTGTCGTTGGGTACGTGGTGGATGAACCGGCCGGCCACACGGTCGCAGAACGCGGCGTACTCGCTGGTGTCGAGGAGGAAGGTGTGCCAGCCGATGTCCACGAGCTCGCTCGGCGCGAGCGGGGCACCGACGTTGGTCGCGCACGCAAGCAGGAATGCCAGCGCCTGGTCCATGATGCGCTCGGCGAGGTCGCGCTCGAGGCCTTCGGCCTGGACGATGCGGTCGGTCAGCCGGTCGAAGAGGTCGGAGGAAATGAGGGTGCGTCCGGTCCGGTGGGTACTGGTTGCGATCGACATTGCGGGTTCTCCTTCACGGATTGTTGTGCTTCGCACGGATGCGGCGTCCGGTGAAAGCGGCTGGTTTCGACGGCGGCGATGGAGAGATGGATCTGCTCCATGTCCGGAGTGGGGAGGGCGGCATTGAGCACGACGGTGAGACTGCGGCGACGGATGTCGATGAACAGCGGGTCGATGTCGGAGGTGCAGGTCTCGCGTACTGCTGCCTGCCAGTGGGCGAGGTCTTCGTCCGGGCCGAGGTCTTCCCAGCGTGCGATCATCCACTTGCCGCGCTGGAGCTCACCGACGATTTCCTGCAGCTCCGACACCAGGTAGGGCGCGGCGACGCTCGTCATGACGCGGCCACGGGGACGAAGCCGGCCGGGATACGCCATACCGGCCGGGGATCGATCAGAGCCCGGTGCATCCTCCGCGCGCCAGTGAAGGCCGTGCGGCCGTGCAGCCAGCGATGGTTGTTGACGACGTATCCACTACCGGCCCTCGTGGGCACGGTGACCGTGTGGCGTTCGATGATCCGGGCCAGCACGGCGAGCCGCCGCTGCGTCTGCGGCGCGAAGCGGGCCAGCTCGTCGCGGCGGAGCCGGATTCCGACCAACCCGCTCGGGCCGGGTTCGAAGACGTTCCCGACGATCCCGGCCGCGCCGCCGAAGTAGGCGCCGCGCCGGGCCGACAGGTCGGCCAGGGCCTCCGGCGCGCTCGTTGCCAGCTCGTCGTGAACCGCACGGCCGTCGACCAGGACGCAGTCGCCGCCGCGTACGGCGGGGCGGATGCACGTCATGGCCACCAGCAGCGGCGGCCGCGGCAGGTCCGAGCAGTCGGAGTGCGGGGCCAGAGCGTGCCGGCTGAACCCGGCTTGGCCCGCGGACGGGCGGGTGTCGCCGCGGTCGGTGATCACGGTGAGACCTGAGCCGGTGCTGTCGCGATGGGGGACGAGCCGGCCGAGCCGGACCGCCAGCTGCAGCAGCTGCTGTTCCGCGGGAACGCCGTCGAACAGCGCGACACCGTCGCAGGCCAGCACACCGGCCAGCTCGCCGACGCCGCCCGCCGCTGCGACGTCGACATGACACTCCGCGAGCGCGGTCACAGGCATGGCGGCATCCCCCTTCGGTTGTGGTTTCTTCCAGTTCGGCCAGCACACCGGGCCGCCCGGCCGGCGTCCACTGACAGATCGTCAACCCGCGCCGGGGTTGACGGTCGGCCCGCGCTGCTACGGTCGGTGACACAAGGCGCACGGAGGGCGGGAGGCTGGTGCTGGTGGCGGAGTCCGGATACCCGGTGTCGATCAAGGGTGTCCTGATCCGGGGCGACCGGGTGCTGCTGGTGCACAACGAGCGCGACGAATGGGAACTGCCGGGCGGCCGGATCGAGCCCGGAGAGACCCCAGAGCAGTGCGTCGCGCGGGAGATCACCGAGGAGAGTGGCTTGCCGGTCGAAGTCGCTGAGATTCTCGACGCCTGGGTGTACCACATCGCCGTCGCCAAGAAGGACGTGTTCATCGTGACGTACGGCTGCACCTCCACCTCGACGGCTGCACCGGTGCTCAGCCACGAACACAGCCGGATCGGTGAGTTCGCCGAGCACGAGGTTCCCGGGCTTCGCATGCCGGAGGGGTATAAGCGCTCGATCGCCGCGTGGTTCGAGCGGCTGCGAGTCCGGCAGGCGGTCCGGTAGCGGTCATGGCCGGGTGCGCACGCTGCGGGGCAGCTTTGAACCGGTCCTTCCGAGCACCGGTCTGTCCGGCATGCCGCGCAACGAGCACCAGCCTGTCTCCGCGACCACCGCGGCTGACCCCCGCCGTCTGGATGTGGTCCGACCCCGCTGCCGCGGCAGCACTCGGCTCGCGCGATCTCGCGACCATCCTTCGCGCCTACCGTGCTGCGAACCGGCTCAGCCAGGAGGCGCTCGCCGTCCTGCTCGGCTACGACAAGTCGTACGTCGCGATGATCGAAACCCGCAAGCGCACGCCTGGCGACGTCGCCGGACGCCGGCACATCGCCCGCGCCCTCGGGCTGCCGTTCCACCTGCTCGGCGTCACCGATCCCGACGACGCCGACTTCGCCGCGCTCGTGCAGTTCGGTGACAGCGTGATCCGGCTGGCCGAGATCGCCCGCCAGTCCGGCCGGGTCATCGAAGCCGTCAACGAGCTGTGGCCGCTGGCCGCCCGCCTCGAAGCCCGTGCCGCCGAAGGCCGCCTCGAGCGCGACACCTTGCATCTGCTCGCCTCCGCACGCTTGGCCCTTGGTGTCTCCCTCGGCACTGTGCTGCCGGAAGAACGCCTCTCCGGTGCCGCGGCCTGGACCGGCAAAGCCCTCGTTCTGGCCCGGCACCTGGACGATGATCACTTCCTGGCGAACACCCTTCGGATGCACGGCAACGAACTCCGCAAAGCCGGTCGCCTCCGAGCCGCCGTCGCCCGTCTGGAGTATGCCGTCGCCATATCCACCACTCAGGCTGGACAAGGCGCGGCGTTCGCACTGCTCGCCCGGGCTGCCGGCGATGCGGGACTGCCGGACCAGTTCGCCGGGGCCATCGAAGGATGCCGGCAGCGACTCGACGCGGCGACGGGGAACGAGTTGCTGCTCAACCCCTTCACGCTGCGCGAGATCCACGCCCGTGGGCTCCTCGCCATGGATCGCCCGGACGAGGCCCTCAAGGTCCTGAACACCGACGCCGGAGAACCTGCCGCACCGCAGTGGCTCATCATCGAGCGGGTGACTGCCGGCGAAGTCCTCGCCGCGACAGGCGAGCGCGCCGGTGCCGAGGAGGCTCTGGCCTCGGCTATTGCAACCGCCGAGCATCGTCGGCTGCCGCACCAGCTGCAGCGGGCTGTCCGTGCGGCCAAGCATGGGCACCTCCCAGCTCTCGTTGACGCCGGACGCGTTGCACTACGACGTCTTCGCGGCCTACTGTCGCCTGCCACGTAGTCCCGCATCGCTGACACGGTCCTGCTGCAGCGGAATGCCCTGTTTGCGTCGGTGGATCACGTCGCAACGGTCGCACTGTCGAGGAGCTCCCCGTGCCCGCCGTTCGCTCAGCGGAACGAACGTCGCGGTGTCCGAAATACCGCAGAGCGTTGTGAACGCTTGTCCTGGCGTCAGTACCTCGATGAGACGGTGCCACTCGCCGTCGATCACCGGGTGGACGGCCTGCAGGTCCACATAGATCACCGCGCTCATCGTGACGCGCCGACGTCGTCGACAGATTGGGCTTGTAGGCGAGCGAATGTTGCCCGGTAACGCTTTACTGTCTCGGGATCGCCCAGATAGATCCGCGTGTGCTCGTGCCGCAAAACAACGGTGAAGAGCCCGGACGGGGTCTCGTAGAGCGTGAATCCGTCGACCGTGCCAGGCGCGAAGGCACTCGTTGTGACGATCCCCGCCGTGACATTCGTCAGCCGCGGCAGGCCAGTCGCAGGAGCCCAGACTCCTTCGCTCACCAGGACGACGTTCGCGCAGCGCTTCGGCCGGTCGAGTTCCCGCACCCGCTGCGCGAAGATCGCTTGGTCGATATCGTCGGGCGGAACGTCGCGACCCTGCAACTCGGCCTGGATGGACTCGGGTGTCCGTAAAAGTTCCGGGACTCGGTGTGGCGCCCACTCGAACTTGCGAACGGCAAGGTCTTCGTAGGCATATTGCAGGCTGGTTGTATCCGGAGCGAGTTCTTCGACGCAGCTCAACCGGTCACCTTGCTGGTGTATCCGGACGAGCTGACGGTAGATCGGTGGCCGCACCTGAAGGTAGCCCAGGATGAATCCCAGTGTCTCTGCCGGAGGTCGGCGAAGGCCCAGTTCCCATGCTGAAAGGTCTGAGGGTGTGAATCCCAGCCTTCGGGCCAGGGTACGCAGGCTGACGTCGTGCTTGGTGCGCAGCTCTCGCAGGGTGTGACCGAGGAGCAGCAAAGCCGGATACAACTTGGGTTCGGACATAAGGGTTCTCATTCCGTGTGAAGGAGATGACGCGATGCCGCGACGATTCCGGCGTCGGTGTCGTCGGCGTGGGATCGGATCAGGTCGACCGCTTCTTCGACCTGATCCGCGAAGTCGCGCTGGGCGGCCGGAGTTGCCGTGCCGTCCGTCAGCTGAGTCCTGAGTACGGCGACTCGGGCTTCGACAGTCAAGAGGACATCAACGAGCTTGTGCGTGGCACGGGTCATGGAAACTCCCGATAGTGACGGTGGTTCGCCCGACCTGGACAGTCGACGCAGTCCGATGAGGACTCGGCAAAGATGAATGACTTCAGGAGACTCGGCGATCTTGAGGTCCCCTTCGGACGGCCAGGTGATCTTCTTCGACGGCATCGTCGTTCACCACCCGGAGCGTGGATCGGCGAGGGCGGACATAACTCTGCGGGTTGCCCCGGGTCGGTGACACCCAGGAAGAACGCGGTGCTTGTTCGCTACGGTCGGGATGCCGGGCCCAGCATCGCCCGGTGTCGACGGCTTCCTCCCCGCGCGTGGTTTCCCTCCAGTCTCCACGGCGCCGGGGAGGAAGCCGCTCACCGTGGAAGCCCGCGAACATGGGTGAACGACTCGTCGTAGCACCGCCGGATCACCTCCCCAGGATCCGTTCCCAGGCCACGGCAGAGGATCGCGAACGCGACGATGGGCATCGCGCGGCTGCCGCGCTCCCAATGACCGACGACGGCCGAGCTGTAGTCGACGCCGCTGGCGGCGATGAGCTGAGTCCTGGACCAGTCGCGCTGCCTTCGTGCGCCCAGCAACTCCGCGGCAAGGGCGGCCAGAAACTGGCGCGTGGAGGCGGCGACGACGTTCCCGCGCGGCGCGTGGAGCGTCGGGGATTGAGCCGGACTCCTCTGTCCGATCTGGACCGACCCGGTTTCGGCGAAATCGCTTACCCACCGCCGGATCGTCGTCGGCGATACGTTTGCGCGTGCCGCCGCGCCTGCGCGGGATTCACCGCTGTACCAGCGTTGGATGGCTTCGGCGCGGATGCGCTTACGGCTGTCGGCGTCTCGTGCGGCGGCGGCAAGGGTGTACCGCTGCTGCGGGGACAACTCGGGGCGTGCGATCGGATTCATCGTGCGTCCTCGTCGGTCCAGCCCAGCACTTCGAACAGGACCTTGTCGGGTGCTCCCGTGATGGGACCTCGTATCGGGACGCTGCCGTGCTTACCCCAGTCGCCCGGTGCGAAGCTCGCGCCGGTCGCCTGCATCGGGTTCTTGGCAGCTTCGATGACCACCACGTCGTCGTGGGTGCCGGCAGCTTGGTGGCCGATCAGCTCTTCGGGTGTGGCCGAACCTGCGGGGCGGACGGCCCATTCCCAGCCGTGTTCACGCGAGACGGCGATCGCCCCGCTGACACGTTCCCAGGCCAGGGGCACTTGGCCCCACTCGTCCGGGGTGCTCATGGGTTCCCTCCCGAGGCTTTCTTGCGGCGGCGGAGATGCGGAATGAGGCCTGTCGGGGGATGGCCTTCGCACCTCCGCCGCCTGTCCTGGGCGGGCTGGTTAAGCGCCCGCGGAATGATGCTGCGAGTACGGTCGCGTAAATTTGCATGCGATGCAAGTAGGCGACCGTGTAAATTTGCATAGCCACCCGGTCGGGTGACCGTGCAACTTGCCTGCACTGCCGTAGGCTCGACGCCGATCGATCGAGAGGAGCGTCCGTGGCCGACGAGGTCAAGACGAAAACCGCCGGGGTCCGCATGAGGCGGATCGCTCGAACGATCCTGGCCTGGCGTACTGCGACTGGTCAGGATCAGATGGAGGTCGCGAAGGCGGTCGGCTGGTCAACGGCGAAGCAATCGCGGATCGAGACCGCCAAGCTCCCGATCACGCCGGCCGACGTCATGACGCTCGCTTTGCACTTCGGCCGGCCGGCGGACGAACGCGACGCGTTGTTCCGCGACGCGCAGGCGGCTCAGAGTTCGCGCTGGCTGGACCAGATCTCAGCTGAGGCGTTCGCCGCGGACGTGCGTGAGTACGTGGCGCTCGAGTCCGAGGCCAGTGAGGCGCGGATCTTCAAGATCGACGTTGTGCCGGGACTCTTTCAGACCGAGGACTACGCCAGGGCCATCTCGAAGCTGGGCTCCGCGCCCGACGACGAACGACGCGAAGAGCGAGTTCAGGCGCGCATCAGGCGTCAGGCTCGGTTGCAGGACGAGGCGCCGCTCGGCGTTCGTTGCGTGCTCACCGAAGCGGTGCTCCGGCTCCAGGTCGGTGGTCACGAAGCCTGGCTCGGACAGCTCCGTCGGATCGCCGACCTCATGGAGTTGCCCAACGTCGACATCCGGTTCTTGAAGAGCGGGAACGGGGCATACCGCGCGATGGGCTATCCGTTCACCGTCCTGAGCTTCGACGACGCCGAGCCGGACATCGGCTACATCGAGCTGCTGCGTGCTGGCGTATACCTTGAGCAGGAAGCCGAGGTCCAGCCGTATGTCGAAGCCTTCGAGGAACTCTGGACGTCGGCGGAAGAGCCGGCCGGATCCCGTGGACTGCTGATGGAGATCATCGGGGCGGCCGGGTGATCAAAAGACTGGAGACCGACGTTGGACAAGACGCAACTGCCGGAGGCGGTGTGGCGGAAGAGTAGCTACAGCGGCGAGGGTGGCAATGAATGCGTCGAGGTGGCGATCCTCGGCGACAGTGCTGCCGTCCGTGACTCGAAGGATCCGGGTGGCGGCTTCTTCGTGATGGCGGACGCTGGCTGGTCAGCCTTCCTGACTGCCGTCGCGAAGTAGTCAGCAGCAGAGCGGGCGGGTTCCGGGGCTGGCCGGAGCCCGCCCGCCGTGCGTTGCGTCAATCGAACGCACGTTCTATGGGTCTGATACGTTCGTCGCGCCGAGGTCGGGTTCGCTGAGCCAGGAGGTAGCGATGGCGTGGTTGCTGAGGGAGCGAGCTACCGGCAGGGAGTGGCGCATCGGAGACAGCGACCTCGCCTGGGAAGCCGGCGGCTACGACACCGTGCGGTTCGAGCTTCATGTTCTCGACGAAGACGTCGATGGAGCTCCGGATGGATTGCCCGCCAGCCGTGTGGCGTCACCCTGCGTAAGCTGATGTTTAGGCGGACTCCTGCCTGGTGCCGACGATGTACTGGATGGTGGGCGGACTCATCGCGGCCCACCTGCTGACGGCCTTGACCGGGGCCATCAGCGTCGCCGTGCGGAACCTTGGCTCACTGGTGAGCCGATCGGGATCAAGCGAACCGTCGCGGGAACAAGTTCTGCGGGTCGTACCGATCTTTCGCCTCGGCGAGCGCCACCCGTGCCGCACCGAGGTGACGTGTCCAGTCGGCGCTGGTGAACGGGATGGCTCCGGTGGGGTAACTGGTGCCGCCCAAGCTGATGGCGGCGTCGTACCAGCGTCGGTTTCCGGCCACCATTTCCCGGGCTGTCGCCGCGTCCGTAGCGAAGCGAAGTCCGGCGACCAGGTACACCGTGCTGGCCTCGGGTAGCCGGAAAAGCGCGGTGCCGAAAGCTGTGGTGGTCATCGGGTAGATGAGGATCAACCCGGACGCGCCCAGGTCGGCGTGCTCGAGGCCGGCCATGATTCCGCTGGTGAACGAATCGATCCTTGCGTCGGGCACAAGCAAGTTCGGCCAAGGGTGCGGGGCTTGCCATTCGCCTGTGCCTTCGAGGTACGTCACGGTCTCGTCGAGCCGTGTGGCGAACTCCCAGTAAGTCAAGTCCTCGATCTTGTCGCGGGAGGCTGCGAAGCCCATCCCTGAAACGAGAAGATCGTCGTCGGGCTCGTGAGGTGGTGTGTAGTACGAGGCGACGTCCAGCATGTAGACCCAGCCATCTGGGGTCGGCAGGATTTCTCCTTGCTGAAAGTCGAAGCGGCCGCTGGCGAGCAGGCTGCGCTGGCTGGCGATCAGGTCGTCGATGGTGGGGTAGTAGATCTTGACGCGCCGCACGCGTGCTGGTGCCGCCACCAGCGGCAGAGTGGCTCGCACGATGACTCCGCATTGGCCGAACCCTCCGAGCACAGCGTGGAAGAGGTCGGGTAGCTGTGTCGGCGAGCAGTGACGGAGTGCCCCGTCGGCCGTGACGACATCGAGGGCGAGCACGTTGTCCGTCTGGACTCCGTATCGATGGCTGGTACCGCCGATTCCGCCCGCGGATAGGGTGCCTCCGACGGACGTTCCCAGGTAGTCGGTGAGGACGCGTGGAGTCAGTCCGTGCTGAAGCGTCCGTGCGAGAACTGAATTCCAGGTCGCGCCGGCATCGACGGTCACGTGGTCTTCGCTGAGATCGTGAACTTCGTCCATGGCGGTCAGATCGATGATCAAGCCGTCGAGCGCCTGAGCCTGCCCAAGGCTGGTGTGGCCGCACCCTCGAGGCACGACGGGGATGTTGTTGGCCGCAGCGATGGGTAAGACGGTCTTGATGTCGGTCGAGGATCCGGCGCGGAGAACTGCGAGCGGCGGGTGGTTGATGATGCCACCGAAGTCGGCTGCCGCGAAGGCTGTCGCGGTGGGATCGGTGACCATCGTGCCGTCGAGATTCAGATGGGAGAAGACGTCCGAAGTCACTTAGCTGCCCCGTCCTTCAGATTGGCGATGCTGGCGCGCACAGCGGCTTCGGCAGGATCCCCTCGCCGCTCAAAGATGCTCGCGGCCTCTTCGAGCCGAGAACGCGCCATGGCGCTGTCGCCGCGAGCAGTCAGCGTTTGTGCGAGAGCCCACAGGGTGTCGGCCTGACCTTTGTCATCATGCGCGGCTCGTTGTACTGAGAGGGCTTCTTCGAGCTCGCGCAGTGCATCGTCGAGCATGTTGGCGGCGAGGTAGGTCATCCCCAATTGATAGAGCGAAAGTCCTTCGCCGTACTTATCGTCGATGGACCTGCAAAGCGACAGCGCGCGGCCGGCGTACAGGAGCGCGTCTTCAGTGTGCTTCTCTCCACGGCAAAGGTCGGCGAGATGTACCAGCGCCACCGATTCGGCGTGCTGGTCGTTCTGGTCGCGGTGGATCACCATGCCGCGCTCGAGCGCGCGCCGGGCCATGCTGACGTCCTCCATGTCCGCATGCGCGAGTCCGATGCCGATGTGACACCACGCTGACCTGGTCGGTTCCCCCTCGTTCTCCAGCAGGACCAGCGCTCGGCTAAACGCTTGACGGCCGCTTTCCGGCTTTCCCAGGCCGAGTTCGACGAGGCCGAGGCCGGTCAGCATGTCAGCCTGCAGGCAGGGGTCGCCGAGCTTGGAAGTGGCCTCCAGACCGAGGTGGTAGGTGCGCTCCCAGATCGTCCAAGGTTTGCGAAGGTGGAAGTAAGAGAAGAGAGCTTGCGAGATGCGGCACGCAAGATCAGGGTGTCCGACCTTGAGTGCGAGCCCGACCACCGAAGGGAAGCTGGCCAGCTCCTGCTCGCACCAGGCGAAGGCATCGGCATAGCCGGGGACCGTGGTCTCGGTGGTCGGAGGCCGGAACGGCTCCAGAGCGCGCCCCGCGTCGACGGCAGTGTGGAGGTACCACGACAGCTCACGAACTCGAGCTCGTTCGATGTCTTCGGGCGCGTCGACGGCGAGTGCTTGCTCTGATGCGTAGACCCGAAGCAGATCGTGTAGCCAGAAGTGGCCTCGGCCGGCCTCCTCGACCAGGTGGCACATGGCGAGTGCGCGAAGAAGGTGCGATGCCTGGTCGGACTGTGTGTCGGCGAGCGCCGCGGCCGCCGAGACGCTGATCTCCTTGCCTGGGTGTAGGCCGAGCAACCGGAACATCCGTGCTGCCGCCGTGGGAAGAGCCCGATAAGACCAGGAGAAGACGGCACGAACGTCCGCGTCCTCGTCCGACGCAAGGGCAGCGAGCCGTTGACGCTCTTCGGCGAGGTCGTCAGCGAGCTCGGATAGACGAACGGGATGGGCGGCGATGCGTTCCGCGGCTACAGCGACGGCGAGCGGGAGATGACCACACCGGTCGAGGACGGCTTGCGCGGCTTCTGGTTCATCGTCGACCCGTGGGCCGACGACTTCACGCAGGAAACGTAGTGAATCGTCGGCGTCGAACGGGGCGAGGGCCAGCTGTGTCGCACCCGCGCGCACGACCAGTCCGGTGAGCATGACCCGGCTCGTCACCAGCACCGTGCTGCCGGCCGCGCCGGGGAGCAAGGGGCGTACTTGGTCGGACGAGACTGCGTTGTCGAGGACGACCAGGATGCGACGGTTGTGCGTCATCGTGCGAAACAGCGCTGCCCGTTTCTCCTCGCTGGAGGGTACGTCCGCAGGGGTCAGTCCCAGGGAAGTCAGGAAGTCTTCGAGGATTTCGGCGGGGCTGGCGGGCGATTGGTGCGCCGAATGGCCTCGAAGGTCCGCGAACAGCTGGCCGTCGGGAAAGCGATCGATCTCCCGATGGGCCCAGTAGAGGGCCAGAGTCGTCTTCCCGACTCCGGGTGGCCCGTGCACGGTGGCGATCGACAGCCGGTCCGCTTGGCCTGAGACCGCGTTGAGAGCCGAGAGTTGAGCGCTTCGCCCGACAAACCGGCCCGGAGCTGCAGGCAGCTGCGCGGGACGCGTCACTGCTGTTTCCGAATCGCCCTGGCGTGGACGTGGAATCAGAGCCAGCAGCTCGCCGCCGGCCTCGAGTGCAGTGTCACAAGCCTGTGCCAGCTCCGTGGTCGCAGCGCGACGGCCGTGCTCGACGTTGGCGAGGTGAGCTCGGCTGTAGTGAGTGCGAGCGGCCAGTTCCGTCAGTGAAAAGCCGCGGGCGATGCGCACATCTCGAAGCTCGGTTCCGAAAGTCTTTCGCTTTTCGACTTTCGTTCCTTGTGTTTCATGTTTCCTGTACATGAAAACAGAAACCCCCTAGTAATCGCTGTCACTCCAGCTGATCCTGGGATGGAAGCACCGAGCGACGGATACGTACCCCTCGGCAGTGAGGGTAACGCCGCGGGAGCTTCAAGGCAGACAAGTCGCGGGACGCCGCGAGCAAGATCGTCCGTGAGGTGGAAGGTCGAGCACTGAAAGTGACGGTTAACCCGTCTGTGACGCCAGATGGGTGACATCTAAGACGGTGCACTGCTAGCGCTTGGTGACTGCTCCGCTTCATTCATCGGAAGTTCCCTCTGTTCGATCTGGCTGACACCCGTTCGTCCGGGGCGTTGTGTACGCCCCATTTTTCGGACTCAAGGCATATTTTGGAGAATCACATGTCTTTTTCAACGTGTCTTCAACGCGCTTCCGTCATTGTTTCGATCGCTTTGTCGTTCGGCTGCTCTGTAGCGATGGACGCTTCCGCCCGGCCGACGTCAGAGAAGGTCGAGATCGCTGGTTGTGGCTACATCGGCGGAGGCGAGTACACGCACTGCGACAACGGTTCCGGGTCGACCGTGATGCTTGACGTTCAGGACATTTTCTTCAACCTGTACCACACCTGCGTCGGGCCGGGAACCACGAACCTCCAGCCGGGGATCCGCTGGCGCGTGATCGGCGCATGGTGGAACGGCGGTGTCGGGTGCGACCCGGGGTACTACGGGCCGGCGTGACGTCGCAGCGCGTCCAGCAGTGAACTGCTGGCAGGAAGGCCGAAAGATGCCCAAGATTTGGTTTTCGGTTGCGTCGTCGATTGCTCTCTCCGTCGGCTTGGGGGGATGCGCAGGTGGCACAGACACGTCAGCGGTTACCGAGCTGTCGTCGCCGGTTTCGCTTCCGTCAGGACCAGAAACGGTCCAGCCGGAGGCAGCGTCAGCGAGCGCCGCGCTGGCTGCGTACGAGCTGTACTGGCGGATCAGCGAGCAAGCCGGCCGCGCGCCGCGCGAGAAGGACTGGCGTCCCGAACTCGCGAAGGCGATGGCTGATCCGGCGCTGACCGGCTACGTCAACGAGGTCGGCAACCTCGCGTCCGTACCGGCCCATACCGAAGGCCGGTACGGACGCTCCCCGAAGGTGACGTCGGTTTCCGTCGCCCAGCCGCAGCGCGTGGTCATCACCGACTGCCTCGACGCCACCAAGGAGCACCTGGTCAGCGATAAGGCGGGCGAGTTCGGCCGCAACCTCGACCACCCGGACCAGCCGCGCCGCTACGAGTTCGAAGCTCAGGTCGTCCGGTATCCGGATCCCGACCGCTGGCTGGTGCAGCAGGTCCAACCACGTCTGGAGAAGCCATGTTGAAGAGCAGTTGCGTGCTCGCCGTCGGCCTCGCCGCGGTGGCGTTACCAGCGACCGCGTACGGGCAGACCGGTCCCGGTGGGTGCACGTCGACCGGGACTCGCGGGATGTGCTGGGTGTCGGCTGCCGACCCGGGCCGCTCCGCCGGAGAGCCCAGCCCTCACGAAGGAGGCGCAGGCTCAGCCGGTCAGAGCGCGCAGCGGCCGCGCTATCCGTGTACGGACAGCTCGTGGACGCCACCGCCCGCCGGTGATCCGCTGTGGGGTGGCCACGCACCGTCCGATGGCTCGCTGAGGCTGCTGATCTGCCAGGGCGGCGGCGCTCTGCAGGGATGGCCGCGAGTGGTATTCACCCCGAACGGGCAGCCGGTCGCCGTTCCGCAGGTGTCCCCGGCGGAGCTGGCCGAGCAGGCCATCTCGGAGATGGGATTGTCGGCGCCGGACATCCGGCTCGCGCCCCCGCCGGACTCGCCGCACGGCGCGACGATCGGGTTTCCGGTCTGGATGTGGACCGCCCGCCGCGAAGCCACGGTAGGCCCGGTGACGCGGACCGCCAGTGCCGGCTCGGTCACCGTGACCGCCACCGCGACGTTGGCGAAGATCGACTGGGCGACGGGCGACGGGACGACCGTCAGCTGCTCAGGGGCTGGCACCGAGTTCAGCGACGACCGGGCAGGACAGCCGTCGCCGACCTGTGGCCACGTCTACCGCGACCTCGTCGACGGAGGAGTAGCCGCGGTCAACGCGACGAGCCGCTGGGAAATCCGCTGGTCGGGAGGCGGGCAGAGCGCGTTCAGGACGATGGCGCTGACCTCGTCGGCGCGGCTGCCGGTGCGGGAGATCCGGACCCTCAACACCGGAGGCCCGCGATGACGACGCGAGTGCAGAAACTGCGAGGCGTTCCCGACGCTCCGCCTCCCGCCCCGGTTCCGCTCCGGCCACCGCGGCGTCGCCGGTCCAAACTGCTCGTCCTGCTCGGAGTGGTGTTGTCCGCGCTCTCCGCTACCGGTGTCGTGTGGGTCTTCCGCGCGACCGACGACGCGGTGCTCGCGGTCGGCGTTGCCCGGCCGGTCCGGTACGGCGAGGTCATCACAGCCGAGGCGTTGCGCCAAGTCCAGGTGCGGTCCGACCCCGGCGTTCGGCCACTGCCGTGGGACCGGCGGTCGGAAGTCGTCGGCCGGACGTCCCCGACCGACTTGCAACCGGGCGAGATCGTGACGCCCGACGCGGTGTCGGACTCGGCCACGGTGCCGGGCGCCGGCCAGCAGCTGATCGGTGTGCCGGTGAAGCCCGGGCAGCTGCCCGCCGCACCCTTGCAACCTCGCCAGCCGATTCTTCTGGTGCCGGCAGGCGCCGCCGGAACCGGCGCAGAGGCGTGGCCGCCCGTCCAAGGCGCGGTGATCAGCGTGAGCGACCGCGTCGCGACTTCGATGCAGGTGGTCGACGTCGTCGTGCCGGAAGCGAACGGTGTGCAGCTGGCATCGCGCGCGTCGGCCGGCGGTGTCGCGATCGTTGTGCTGCCGAAGGACCGGTGATCGGCGTGTTGATCTCCTTTGTCTCGGTGAACGGCAGCCCAGGCGTCTCGACGGCGGCGTTGGCGCTGACCTGGGTGTGGCCGCGGCACGCGGTCGTCGCCGAGTGCGATCCGACCGGCGGGCGCGCGCTCAGCGTGTTCGACCCGGACGGCAGCCACGGCAGGACCGGCGTGTTCGAGCTGATGCTGCAGGCGCGGTCCATGCCGCTGCACCGGGCGATGTCGAGCCAGCTGCTCGTCCTCCCGGACGGCACCGCCCGGCACCACCTCCTGCCGGGCGTCAGCTCCCCGAGGGAAGCCGACAGCCTGGACTGGCGACGGTTGACCTCGTTGTTCCTGGACCTGGAGACGGTCGACGTCCTCGCCGACTGCGGCCGGTTCCGCAGCCGGGCCACCGCGACCGCAACGCTGTCGGAGGCCGACCTGGTCGTGGCGGTCGTGGCCAACTGCCGCAGCTCGCTGCAGGCCCTCGCGAACGCCGTGGACGTCATCCGAGAAGAGCACGGGGTGTTCGACGACGAAGGGCTCGTCGTTCTCATCGTCGACCCGGACCCGCGGACCCACCAGCGCTATCCGCACGGCGAGATCGGGAAAGAGCTCGGTCTGCACGTAGTCGGTGCGCTGCCCTGGGATCCAGTCGCCGCGACGCAGTTCTCAGAGCTGTATCGGCCCGGCCGAAAGTTCGAGACGTCACCACTGCTGACCCACGGGCGGAAAGTCGCCGACGAAGTCGGTCAGCGCGCGATGCAGCGGATGAGCTGGCTGCGGAAGCCGCCGCCGGTGGTGAACGGCCATGTCCGTTGACGTCGCCGCGGTCGCGGACATCGAGGAGCTCGTCGACCGGGTGCAGCAGCGGCTGGCGCCGCTCGTGCAACAGAAGATCGCGTCGGGGGAGCAGGACGAGCGTGCGGTCGCGGAGATCCTGCTCGACGACGCCCTGGCGACGGTGATCAAGGAGTGGGCGGGATCCGGCCGCCCGTTCCTCGACTTCGAGCAGGAGCAGGTCGTCAGGTCGGGCGTGCTGGCGGAGATGTTCGGCCTCGGCCGGCTCGAAGCTCTCCTGGCCGACGACGGGCTGGAGAACATCGACATCATCGGCAGCGACCCGGTGTGGTTGTCCTACCACGACGGCCGCGTCGGACGAGCGCCGCGGATCGCGTCGACCGATCAGGCGGTCCTTCGGTGGCTGCAGCGGATCGCCGCTCGGATGGGTCGCACCGAGCACACGATCAACGACGCCCGTCCGCTGCTCAACATGGAATTGCCCGGCGGAGAACGCTTGGCCGCGACGATCGGCGTCACCGACCGGCCGCACATCTCGATCCGGCGGCACCGGCTACCCACCGCCGGCCTGGAAGCCTTACGACAGCGCGGCATGCTCTCGACCGCCCAGCTCGCATTCCTGCGCGCGGCAGTGCGAGCCGAGAAGAACATCGTCATCTGCGGGCGGCAGAAGGCCGGGAAAACGACCCTGCTGCGAGCGCTGTGCTGGGAGATCCCGCCGACCGAACGTTTCGCGACGCTGGAGACCGAATTCGAGCTCGGCCTGCACCGTCATCGGGACCGCTTCCCCGCGGTGGTCGCGTTCGAGGAGCGGGAGGGCAACACCGAGCGCTGGGAGAACGGCCGCCCGGTCGGCGGCGTGGATCTCCCGAGGCTGGTGTGGCAGTCCCTGCGGATGAACACGTCCCGCACAGTCGTCGGCGAGGTCCGCGGCGGCGAGATCGTCCCGATGCTCAACGCGCTCGCGGCCGGCGGCGCTGGGTCCCTGTCCACCCTGCATGCGCGCAGCGCGGCGCAGGCCATCCACCGCATGGTGCTGCTGTGCCTGGAGACGAACGCGGCCTGGACACCCGAGTTCGCCTACGAGGTCGTCGCGAACACCATCGATCTCATCGTGCACGTCGACCTGGTGCACGAACCCGGTCGCCTCGATCGTCAGGTCGCCGAAGTTGTCTCGATCGAACCGGGGGAGTACGGGCGCCCGGCCCGGACCTCCGTCTTCACCCCGGCCGAAGGGCCGCGTTCCGTGCCGACCGGCAACTTGCCGACCGACATCGAGGACTACGAGGGCGGCGGCTTCGACCGCGCCTGGCTCACCAGCGGCGGCGACGGCGGTTGGCTGACTGATCGGAGCGCGCAATGACCGAGTTCGTCCTCGCACTGGCGGGCGCCGGTGCTGGTGCAGGCATCACGATGGTCGCCCTCGGCCTCTACGGACGAGAGCCGGACTACCTTCCCGTGTTCCGACGGGGGCAGTTCCCGACATGGTGGTCGGCTCGCCGGCGCAGTTCCGCGCGGTGGGCGCTGGCCTGCAGCGCGGGCGCGCTCGGATGGCTGGTCAGCGGCTGGCCGGTCGTCGGGATCGCCATCGCCGCTGCGGGCGTGTTCCTGCCGTGGCTACTCGGCGCCGGGAAACTCGCCACCCAGCGGATCGAGCGGTTGGAAGCGCTCGAGGACTGGTTGCGCACCCTCGCGGATGTCCTTCGCGCCGGCAACGCTGGACTCGTCGGCGCGCTGCAGTGCTCCGTTCACGACGCTCCGCCCGCTATCGGTGCCGAGGTCATCACGTTGGGACAACGGCTGCGCACTTGGGACGTCGCCGACGCCCTGATGCAGTTTGCCGACGACGTCGACGACCAGATCGGCGACGCTGCGGCGGCCGGCCTGTGCGTCGCTCATCAGCAAGGCACGGGCACCGCCGAGCTGCTGACCACCCTGGCCCGGCAGATCGCCGCCGATGTCGCGGCGCGCCGGGACGCAGAGACCGAACGCGCCCGCCGCCGTTCCGCGGCCCGGATCCTGCTCGGACTATGGGCGGTGATGTTCGTCGGCTTCGCGGCCTTCGGCAGCGACAGCTACACGTCGGTCTACAGCACGGTCGGCGGGCAACTGGTGCTCGCCCTGGTACTTGGCGTCGTCGGCATCGCAGTGGTGTGGCTGCGGCGGCTCGGTGTCGAGCCATCGGCACCGCGGTTCCTGCACCGGGAGTCGACATGAGTACCGAGGCGGCGCTGATCGCCTTGGCGATCACGGCGGCGATCGGCGTGACGCTGATCGTGGCGGCCTTCGCGCCGACGCGGCCGCGCCTCGCCGACGTGCTCAACGAGACATCGCAGGGCTCGCGTGGACTGCGCGATGTCGCGGTTGCCCACGCCGACAGGCTGAAACTGATCGCGAAGCCGGCTGACCTCGCGCTGGTCGGGCAGTCGAGCGAGTCCCTTGTGGCCCAGCGAGTCGGCTTCCTGCTCGTTGGTGCACTGTGGATCCCGGTGCTGACGACCGTCCTCGTGTTCGTCGGGGCCATGACGCCGATGGTGCTGACCGGCGGGGCGTCCGTGGGGTGTGCGCTCGTCGGGTGGCAGCTGCCGGTGCTGGTGCTGAAGAACAAGGTCAAGCACGCGAGGGCGACGTTCGCCGGCGCGCTGGCTGCCTATTGCCGGCTCGTCGCGTTAGGGAGGCTTGGCGACCGTGGTCCCGTCGAGGCGCTGCGCTACCCGGTCACCCTCGGCACGGGCTGGGCGTTCCGGCGGATCAAGCTGGCTATCGACGAAGCTGTGCTCCGTGGTCGGATGCCGTGGGCCGGATTCGCCGAGCTGGCCGAGGAGACCGGCGTCCGCGAGCTGAAGGACGTCGGGCACATCATCGCCAGCGCCGGCCAGGACGGCGCCAGCATCGTCGACACCCTCCGCGCCAAGGCCTCGGCCCTGGACGAGAAGCAGCTCGCAGAACGCAAAACCGGCTCGGCGATCCGCTCCGACCGCATGGACATGCCCGTCGCGCTGCTCGGGCTTGCGTTCATCGCCTTCCTCGCGTTCCCCGGCCTCTACCTGATGCTCCACACCTGAGAGGAGAAGATCATGCTCGGCAAGATCACGTTCTGGTGGCTGTACCTCCAGGCGCGCCTGAGTCAGTTCGCCGCTGAGGGCGAACGCGGCGACGAAAACATCACCAAGGCCTTCTACGCCGCGCTCGGCATCACCGTCGCCACGCTGATCGGCGCTGGCATCACGGCTTTCGTCAACGGCAAGCTTCCGCTGATCGGCGGCCACTGATGCTCGCGGGCGAGCGCGGCGACGACAACGTCGCCGCCGCGGTCATCTACAGCGCGATCTTGCTCGTCGCGTGGGCGGGCATCCAGATCGCGTTCGTCCTTCTCGGTCGCGGCGTCGCGCTGGAGGCCGCGCGGGACGGCGTGCGGTCGGCCCGACTCCCGCCGGCGAATCCGGCGACCGCAGCGTCGGCCGCCGAGACGTACACCCGCGACGTCACCGGCACCTGGCTTTCCGACGTGCGCGCGCGGGCCGGCACGGACGGCGACCACATCACCGTGACCGTGACCGGCGAGGCGGCTTCGCTCGTGCCGTTCGCCCGGTTTCCTATCAGCCAGACGGCGTCCGGCCCGATCGAGCGGATCGAGCCATGACCGGCGACGAGCGCGGCGACGTCACCGTCGAAGCGGCAGTCGGCGTGACTGCGTTGTTCCTGCTTCTAGGGCTGGGACTGGTCGGGGTCCGCGTTTTGGTCGCCGACGCGGCGATCGACGAAGCTGCGCGGTCGGCTGCCCGCGCCGCGTCCATTGCCCGAGATGGCGACGCCGCAGCTGTGGCCGCCGAGCACCGCGCCCGCGAAGTGTTGGCCGAGCAGCAGTTGACCTGCAGCAGCCTCAAGGTTGCGGTCGATGCCGAGGACTTCGCGAAGTCCCTCGGCGAGCCTGGATATGTCACCGCCACGATCACCTGCGACGTCCCGCTGGACGGCCTCGCGATCCCCGCTATTGGGGGTTCGAAGACGCTACAGGCGCAGTTCTGCTCGCCGATCGACCGCTACGGCTCACGATCATGAAGCCCCGCGGCTTTCTTCGCGATGAACGCGGCTCGGCGTCGGTACTGATGCTCGGCCTCTGCCTCGCGCTGCTCATCGCGGTCGGCTTCGCCATCGACGGAACACGCAAGGGCCTGGCCTACTCGCAGGCGACAGCCATCGCCGAAGAAGCCGCCCGCGCTGGCGCGCAGGCCCTGCACGCACGCTCCCTCGCGAACGGCTCTGACGCCGACGTCGAGCCGGCCGTCGCCGAGGCAGAGGCACAGCGCTACATCGCGTCGGCTGGAGTCACCGGCACTGCCCACGCCGACGAGCGCGAAGTCGTCGTCGACACCGTCATCAGCCGCACCACGATCTTCCTCGGCTCCGTCGGGATCGCCGAGTTCACCGTTCACGGCCACGGTGCCGCCGTCCTCGTCTCGGCGGACTGAGCCGGGAGGAGCACACCATGCGCATCACACTCCGGACTCTCGCCGGACTCACGGCGATCAGCGCCTTGATCGGGGGCCCTCCTGCCGCGCTGTGGCACTTCCGCACCGCGTACCTGCCTGACCGGTTCGACGACGTCTTCACCTGGCTGACCACTCGCGACGACGGCAGCCTGTTTCTCCTGCTGCTGGTGGGCATCGGCCTGATCGCATGGCTCCAACTGCTCGTCGCCTTCGGCGTCGAAGCCGCAGCGACCCTTCGCGGGACACGAGCTCTGCGACTGCCGGGCTTCGGCTGGGCTCAGCGTCTCGCTGCCGGAGTGCTGCTCCTGCTGCTGGCCGGCACGGCGACGGCCGAAGCCGCCGAGGTACCGCCTCACATCGTCGTCACCGGCGACAACCTCAGCTCGGTCGCCGCGGCCGAGCTCGGCGATGCAGGTCGCTACCGCGAGATCTACGAACTCAACCGCGGAGTCCCGCAGCCCGGCGGCGGCGCGCTTCGCGACCCAGAACTGCTGAAGCCCGGCTGGGTTCTCCAGCTGCCGGAGTCCGGCGAGGTCACCGTCCGGCCCGGGCAGACCCTGTCCGAGATCGCCCGTGACCGGCTCGGCGACGCTCACCGCTATCAGGAAATCTTCGACCTCAACCGAGACCGCCCGCAGCCGTCCGGTCGCCCGCTCACCAGCCCGGACCAGCTGCACCCCGGCGATGTCCTCCGGCTGCCGGGCCACGACCCGAAGCCCACTCCGAGTGCGCCACCAACTCCGGCTCCGGTGCGTACGCCGGCCCCATCTCACCCCGCAGCCGTCGTCCCGCCTGCGACGCCACGTCCCGCCGAGGCCGCGCCTGCCGTCGAACAGGACAGCGGCGTGCCGCCCGCGCTGCTCGCCGGCGCCGGGGGAGTGCTGGTGGCGTCTCTGCTCTTGCTGATGTCCGCGCGGCGCGGGCGTGTGCGTCAGCAGGCCGTCGTCGAAACGCCGTCAGTGCAGCAGCTCGACCGCGCGCTGCGAGCGATGGCCCGCAACGCTCGCCGAGACGGATCTGAGCTGCCCGCGGTCGCTGGGGCAAGCATCGGAGCAAACGGGATTCGCCTCCGGCTTGCTCGACCCGCCGAAGTCATCCGTCCGTTCACCGCTCTGACGGAGACCGAGTGGCTGTTGAGCGAGCAGCCGAGTGCGTCCGAGGTGGACGAAGATCTGGCTCCCTATCCAGCTCTGGTCTCCCTGGGCCACACGAGTGAGAGCGATTTGGTGCTGGCGAACCTCGAGCAGGCGGGCCTGATCGCGGTGCGAGGTGGCCCGGAGGACGTCGGCGCTGTGCTGGCCGCGATGACGTGGGACCTTCTCTCCGCCCGCTGGACCAGCGACATCATGATCGTCCTTATCGGAACAGGCATGCGCACTGCCGCCTGCAATGCCGACCAAGCTCGATTCGCCGAGAACTGGGGCGAAGCTCTCCAGACCGTGGCGACCGAACCTCGTCGCTCCGTGATCCTCTCGGCTGTGCCGGTAAACCACGCTCAGCTCGGCGACCTTGCAGCTGTAGATGAGCGAGTCGCCGCCATCGTGGCGGTCGTCCCGGACGGCGAGGTCCTCCCGGGGGCGTGGAGCCTGGATGCCGGAACTGGTCGCACCCTCGTCGCCGAGCTCGACATGGATGTCGAGCTGCAACGGCTGACGCCCGACCAGGTCACCCAGCTCACCGCCGGCCGCACTGAACCGGAAGCCCCCGAGCCAGAACCTCAACCCGAGCCGATGCCCTCACCTTCCGCTGTCGCCCGCGAGGTCCGGGCTCCCGCGATCAGGCTGCTCGGCCCGGTCAGCTTGATCGGCGTCGACCCCGCGGCCGTCGAGGCGAAGAAGATCAACCGGCTGACCGAGCTGGCGGCCTTCCTCAGCCTCCACCCCGGAGCGAACGCGGACGAGATCTCGCGGCAGCTCGGCACCGACACCGCACCGTGGTCGCCGGCGACCCGCCAGGGCTACATCTCGCGCCTGCGCACCTGGCTCGGCCGAGACTCCGACGGCGAGCTGTACCTCCCGAACGTCGACGCGAGACGAGGCGGCTACCGGCTCTCGGAAGCCTTCGAGAGCGACTGGGACCAGTTCCGAGACCTGTCTCGCCGTGGTCTCGCAGACCCCGAGACCTCGATCGACCAGCTGAAAGATGCCATGGAGCTGGTATCGGGCTTGCCGTTGAGCAACGTCCCGTCAGGCCGGTACGCATGGAGCTCGTGGATCCAGCGGGAGATGATCGACGCCGTTGTCGATGTAGCGCATGCGCTGGCCGCCGCCAGCTACGACGCCGGCGACCTCACGACCGCGCGCCGGGCAGCTGTCCGCGGACTCCAGGCCGACCCGGTCAGCGAACTCCTCTATCGAGACCTACTCCGAGCCGAACACCGCGCCGGCAACGTGGCAGGACTGCGCGAGATCGCCGACAGACTGGATTCATTTGCCGTCTCGCTCGACATCGAACTCGACGAGGAGACGACTCAGCTAGTGACCGCCTTACGGCCTGGCTGACGAACTCGCTGCGTCGAAGTTAAGTTCAGGAACGTATCTGTTCGGGTGGTTGGGAGCCGATGCGCCGCCATTTCGTTCCGCCGACGTCCTCGAAGACGACCTCGATCTCCGTGTTACCGCCGCTGGCCTCGATGTCAGCTATCGTTTCCTGTAATCTGCCGTCATCAGGCAAGGCCCACGGCTCCCAGGGGGCGTCCTCTCTCAGGAGGACCGAGCGCTTTCCGTCGGTGGCTCTGCACAGAATTTTGCGATCTTCCGACGGTAAGTGAACATGGATCGCAGCAACGTCCACTTCGATGATCGGTGACTCGCCCCGGTTCTCGATCTGCACTCGGACGCCTTGGCTCGCGACTTGTACCTGTGACACCTTGACGTAGAACGCTTGCACCCGTGCCTGTTCCCATTCTCGTCGGTTCTCGCGAGTGGTTTCTTTTCGTGAGATGCGAAGGGCTGCCCAGGCCGCAAAGAATGCTCCGAGGCCGCCGAACCACTGGCCGAGCCCCGCCCACCCATCCGGGTCGTGGTCGAACGGCCAGTAGCGGGAGCCGATCATCACGACAAGACCGGACAGTAGTCCGGCCAGGAAGCCCCACCTGCCGAAGAGGAAGCGGTTGGTCTTGATGAAGATCTGATCCGTGGGCATCGTGCCTCCGGCAAGTCTGTGAGACCTGATGTGCGGACTTCTGCCCTGCGTCAGTCGTTGCGAGACCAGTTGTTGTTACGAGGGGTCGATCGGTGCATGCCTTCTGTCATCGGTCTCGCGAATGAATGGCAACGTATTTACTGCTTGTCTCGGAGAAGGGCGTCACTCTCTGATGGGTCTCGCGAGCGACCGGCTTATTTGAGCGGTGAGTCTCGTCGGTCTCGGTCAAAGTCTCGGGGCAGGTCTCGGTGGATGAAGAGGTCGACAAGCCAAAGGTGCAGATGCAGCGGTGCGATGCAGGGTTCGCAATGCCACCGAGGCGGGCTGAGTCCAAATCGTGTTACGGTAAGGAACGCTCACGCGGTGAAACCTGCTGTTTCAGTGGTCGTGTCGAGCTAATTCACGGCGTAAGCGCAGAAAACCTGCGCTCCCGACTTGCTCGCGTATCGGCAGACCTCCTTCGCTGGGCTGCGGAAGCGCATCCTGCTGAGTCTGCTGAGGACACCTGACCCGTCATGACTTCATACGATCGAGTGCACATCAACCCGCCGGCTCCGGGCTTGAGCGGCTTCGGCCAGCGAGACCACGGCCCCGGTGTCTCGGGGCCGTCGGGACTCTCCGACCATGCTGTCTCACCCCTCGGCATGCCCCTTGCCCTGCTGCGTGACGAGGTCCGTGTCGCCTTCCTGGGGCGGACGTCCACCGAGGAGCAGCAGGACCCCCGGCAGTCGATCCTCCGCCAGCTGGGCAACTCCAAGGCCGCGTTGCCCCAATCCTGGGTCATCGTCGCGCACTTCTACGACGTCGAGTCCGGCCGGATGGAACTCGAGCGCCGCGGCCGTGGCGACCACTACGACCGGTTCGACATCCCGATTGCCCGCGATGGCGGCATTGCCGACCTGCTCTCGGAAGCAGCGAGCCCGGACCGCCGGTTCGACGTCGTCATCTGCGAGAGCATCGCGCGGGTGGCTCGCCGCGCTTACGAGGGACTCTCGGTCGAGCGAGACCTCGAGCGGTGCGAAGTCTCGCTGTTCGCGGCCAACGAGACCATCAGCGTCTCGGGCAGCCGAGCCCAGCGGATCCTGCAACGCCGGATCAACCAGTCCGTCGCCGAGTACGAAGTCCTGAACACCCTCGAGCAGTCCTGGGGCGGCCTCTGCACCCACGTGCGAGAAGGCTGGAACATCGGCAAGCCCTGTTACGGCTACAAGGCCAAGACCTTCCGGCACCCGAACCCGGCGAAGGCGGCCAAGGGCATCACGAAGACCCGCCTCGAGCCGGACGGACCTTGCGGTGAGACTGTGACGCAGATCGCGGCCTGGGTCTACTACGACCACTTGGGCACCGACGTGATCGCGGACTTGCTCAACCAAGACCTCGTGAAGCACCCGCCGCCGAGCCCACCCGGTGGTCGTCGAGCGAGGGGGTGCTGGAGCAGGTCGAGCATCAACGACATCCTCCGGAACCCCAAGTACACCGGCTACCAGGTCTACAACCGCCGTGCCACCCGGTCGGGCCGAGGCAAGCACAACGACCCGGTCAAATGGATCTGGTCGCCCGAGCCCGCCCACGAGCCGCTCATTCCGAAGTGGATGTACGACGAGCTCATCGGTCGCCGGCAGAGCAAGCAGCGGTCCCGTGCGAGCAACGCGCCGAACTCGCACCCGCAGACGAAGCGAACCTACCTCTTCCGTGGCAAGATTTTCTGCCCCTGCGGGCGTCGGATGGTGGGGGAGATCCGTCACGACCGGGCCTACTACCTGTGCCGACCGAGCAACAACAACCGCGGTCGGCCGGACAACTACCTCGGTCATCCCAAGACGCTCTACTTGCGCGAAGACGCGCTCCTCGACGCCGTCGCCGCCTTCCTCGCCGACCGCGTCTTCGGCCCAGAACGCCGGGCGATCCTCGATGCCCAGCTGGCGGGTATGGACACCGGTGAGGCCGACGAGCGTGAAGCTCAACGTACGCAGCTGCAGAAGGCCATGGATGGTCTTGTCAAGAAGCAGGAGTCTGTCCTTAGGCAAGCGATGGATGGAGACCCCAACGATGCCTTCACGAAGGCCCTGAGAGGGCGGTACAACGATCTCGAAGCCCAGCGCGCGGACTTGGCTGCGAAGCTGGCCGCCGTCGTCCAGGCAGCCGGGAATGTACCCGGCAAGCCGAGCGACCAAGCGCTCTCGCTCCTTGACGCGCTGCCGTGCCTGGCGGTGAACCTCGCGAAGGCGCCCGAGGATCTACTGAGGACCCTCTTCGAGGTGGTTCAGCTCAGCGTCCAGGTCCACGACGAGGGCGAGCATGCGACAATGACGATCACCCTGCCCGCTGACCAGCTCATCAAGGTGGCGGGCGCAGCAGAGAGGATTGGCGACCAGATGAACCCGCAAGGGACGCCCGAGGGGCGCGCCCGTGGGGTTCTGGATCGTGCCCCCGGTGAGATTCGAACTCACACTGGACGGGTTTTGAATCCGTTGCCTCTGCCAGTTGGGCTACGGGGGCGCGACGCCGCGACTCTACGGGATCACCGGACTTCGGCCGCTACCGGGGCGGAGTGTCGCGTGAGCCACTACGTGGTGAACGCCATCTCTTCTTCTGGATCGTTCCCGGTAGGCTTCAGGTTCGCGGGAAGCCGCGAAACCGACCGTCCCGCCGAGTATTCAGGAGGACCCCGGTGACCGATCAGGCTACCGAGGCCAACGGTGCCGCCACCGTGCCGCAGCGTCGGGTGCTCGTCGCCGAAGACGAGGCGCTCATCCGGCTGGACCTCGTCGAAATGCTGCGCGAAGAGGGGTATGAAGTCGTCGGCGAAGCCGGGGATGGCGAACAGGCCATCGCGCTCGCCACCGATCTCAAGCCCGACCTCGTGATCCTCGACGTCAAGATGCCCAAGCTGGACGGCATCGAAGCCGCGGCCAAGATCACCGGTGACCGGATCGCGCCCGTCGTCATCCTCACCGCCTTCAGCCAGCGTGACCTCGTCGAACGGGCGCGGGACGCCGGCACCATGGCCTACCTCGTCAAGCCCTTCGCGAAGCGGGACCTCGTGCCCGCCATCGAGCTCGCCGTCAGCCGGTTCTCCGAGCTGCAGGCCCTCGAAGCGGAGGTCGCCGGCCTCACCGACCGGCTCGAGACGCGGAAGGTCATCGACCGCGCCAAGGGCTTGCTCATGAGCAGGCAGGGCCTCACCGAACCCGACGCCTTCCGCTGGATCCAGCGCACCGCCATGGACCGCCGGACCACCATGAAGGCCGTCGCCGAGGCCGTCGTCGAAAGCATCGGAACCTAGCCGGACCGACGGCCGGCGGGGCAGAATCACGAGCGTGAAACTGCGCCTGCCGGCCGTCGTCGTCCTGGGACTGGTACTGGTACTGACCGCTGGCTGTGACGCCGCCGCGCCGAGCACTCCTGCGCCGACGACCTATGAACTGCCGCCGCGTCAGGTCCGGCCCGACGAGACCGCCCTCAAGGTGCCGCCCGCGAAGAACGGCGACACCGAGTTCACGCTGATCGGCCTGGCCGCCGGGCTGCCCAGCATCACCGGCAGCCACACCGAGATGCCCGCCAAGGGCCAGTACGTCCGGCTCCGGCTCGTCATCGCCAACACGGGCACCTCGAGCGTCCTTTTCGACCCGAAACGGCAACTGCTCGTCGACGACCAGGGCGCCACCCACCCGCCGGACGAGCAGGCCATGCTGATCAAGCGCCAGCCCGCCCAGTTCGACCTCGGGCACGGCGTGCGCGTCGAGTTCGACCTCTACTGGGACATCCCCAAGGACCGGAAGCCGGTCGCCGTACGGGCCTTCGGCGGCCCCACGATCAGCGACATGAAGAACGTCGACGGCACCGACATCAAGCTATGAGAAAGGGGCCCGGCACGAAGCCGGGCCCCCTTGCGAAAACACTCAGACGCCGAGGTCGCCACCGAGGTAGGCGGCCCGCACCTTCGGATCGTTGAGCAGGTCGGCCCCGCGGGCGCTCTGGACCACGCGGCCCGTTTCGAGCACGTACGCCCGGTCCGACAGCTTCAGCGCCTGCTGGGCGTTCTGCTCCACCAGCAGCACCGTCGTGCCGCGCTTGTTGATCTCCCGGATGATGTCGAAGATCTGCGCGATCAGCATCGGCGCCAGGCCCATCGACGGCTCGTCGAGCAGCAGCACCTTCGGCTTCGTCATCAGCGCCCGGCCGATGGCGATCATCTGCTGCTCGCCACCGGACATGGTGCCGCCGAACTGGGTCTTCCGCTCCGCGAGCCGGGGGAACAGCTCGTAGACCTCGGCGAGGTCGGCCTGGAGGTCGTCCTTGCGGGTGTAAGCACCCATCAGGAGGTTCTCCTGCACCGTCATGCCGGGGAACACGCCCCGGCCTTCCGGCGACTGGCCGATCCCGAGCAGCACGCGCTTGTGCCCCGGGGTCTTCGAGATGTCCTGGCCGTTGAACACGATCCGGCCGCTGGTCAGCGGCCGCAGGCCCGAGATCGTCTTGAGCGTCGTGGTCTTGCCGGCGCCGTTGGCGCCGATGAGGGAGACGATCTCACCCTCGTCGACCTGGATGCTCATGCCCTTGAGGGCGGCGATCTTGCCGTAGTGGACGTTGATGTCCTCGACCTCAAGAAGCATCTTCGGACACCCCCAGATACGCCTCGATCACCTTCTGGTTGTTCTGCACCTCTTGCGGCAGCCCTTCTGCGATCTTCTGGCCGAAGTCGAGCACGGCCAGCCGGTCGCTGATGTGCATGACCAGGCCCATGTCGTGCTCGATCAGCAGCACGGTGCGGCCGTCGTCCCGGATCTTGCGGATCAGCGCCTGCAGGGCGTTCTTCTCCGCCGGGTTCATGCCCGCGGCCGGTTCGTCGAGCAGGAGCAGCTTCGGGTCGGTGGCCAGGGCCCGCGCGATCTCCAGGCGACGCTGGTCGCCGTAGGAGAGGTTCTTCGCGACGTTGTGCTCGACCCCGCCGATGCCGACGAAGTCGAGCAGCTCACGTGCCCGCTCCCGGCCGTGCTTTTCTTCCTTGCGGTGCCACGGCAGGCCGAGGGTCGCGCCGATCGCGCCCGTCTTGTGGTGCGCGTCGACGCCCACCATGACGTTCTCCAGCGCCGACATGTTGTGGAACAGCCGGATGTTCTGGAACGTCCGGGCGACGCCGCGCTTGGTGACCTTGAAGCGCTTCATGCTGTCGATGCGGTCGCCGTCGAAGCGGACCTGGCCCTCGGTCGGCTGGTAGACGCCGGTGACCACGTTGAACACCGTGGTCTTGCCCGCGCCGTTCGGGCCGATCAGGGCGAAGATCTCGCCTTCGTTGATGCTGAGGTTGACCTCGCGCAACGCCGTGACGCCGCCGAAGCGCATGGTCACGTTGTCGAATTCGAGCAGTGCGCTCACTTCGTCACCTCCGCCGAAGCCTCGGAGTCCGGGCCGGCCACTTCCGCGCCCATGGCACCCATGCCGCCGGTTCCTTCCCGTAGTTCGGCCTTGCGCTGCCGCGACGGCAGCAGGCCCTCCGGCCGCAGCGCCATCATCAGCACCAGCACGGCACCGAAGATCAGGACGCGGTAGTCGTTGAACTGCCGGAACCGCTCCGGCAGCCAGGCGATCACGAACGCGCCGAGGATGACGCCGGGGAGGTTGCCGGACCCGCCCAGCACGACCGCGGCCAGGATGGTCGCGGACAGGATGAACGGGAAGTTCTCCGGCTGGATGAAGATCGCCTTGCTGGCGTAGATCGTGCCGGCGAAGCCGCCGATCATGGCGCCGATGGCGAAGGCGAGCAGCTTGAACTTGAACGTCGGAACGCCCATCAGCTCGGCCGCGTCCTCGTCCTCGCGGATCGCCGCCCACGCCCGCCCGACCCGGCTCTTGGTGAGCCGCACCGAGAAGATGATGACGAGGACGATCGCGAACACCATCAGGTAGTAGTACGGCGCCGGGTCGAGGAAGAACTCCATCCCGAAGATCGGTTCCGGGTGCGGGATGTTCGTGATGCCGGGGGCGCCACCGATGGCGGTGGTGTTGTTCGCCGTGATCCGGACGATCTCCCCGAACCCCAGCGTCACGATGGCCAGGTAGTCCCCGCGTAGCCGTAGGGTCGGCGCACCGAGGATGACGCCGGACACCGCGGCCAGGAAGATCCCCAGCACCACCGTCGGCCAGAACGACCAGCCGTACTTCGTGCCGATCGACGCCCACGTGTAGGCGCCGATGGCGAAGAACGCGACGTACCCGAGGTCGAGCATGCCCGCGTGGCCGACGACGATGTTGAGGCCGACGGCCAGCAGGATGTACGTGCCGACCGGGAAGATCAGCACCGTCGTCCAGTCCGAGTACGGGGACATGAACGCCCCGATCCAGGGCGCGGGCAGGATCAGGACGATGACGATCAGTGCGAGGTAGACGCCGTAGCGCTGCCAGTGCGGCGCGTCGGCCCACCAGTCGCGCATGCCGTCGATGGGGTGGAAACCCTTGCGCGCCGGGGTTTCGTTGTTGTCTGCCACTCCGTCGCCTTTCATGCGCGTGCCCGCTGCAGGGATTCACCGAGGATGCCGGTGGGCCGGAGCATGAGCACGAGGACGAGGACCACGAACGCGGTGACGTCCTTCCACTCGGAGCCGAGGAAGATCGAGCTCCAGTTCTCGACCAGGCCCAGCACGATGCCGCCGAGGAGGGCGCCGCGCAGGTTGCCGATACCGCCGAGCACGGCCGCGGTGAACGCCTTGATCCCGAGCAGGAAGCCGACCCGGTAGTCGGTGTTCTCGTATTCCATGACGTAGAGCGCCGCGGCGACGCCGGCCATCGCCCCGCCGAGCAGGAACGTGATCCGGACGATGCGGTCGATGCTGACGCCCATGAGCACGGCGGCTTCGGGGTCCTGGGCGGTCGCCCGGATGCCGCGGCCGATGCGCGTGCGGCTGACCAGCTGGTCGAGCACGATCATCACGACCACGGCGGCGATGATGACGAAGACGTGGTCGGTGCGGACGACGCCGTTGCCGATCCGGAACAGCTCCTCGTGCGGCACGAACCGGGGCGCGTTCTGCTGAACCTTGCCCGCCTTGTCCGAAAGCGCGGGGATGATCGCGAGGCCGAACAGCTCCTGCAGGAACAGGGAGGCGCCGATCGCGGAGATCAGCGCGGCGAGGCGGGTCGCGCCCTTCTTGCGCAGCGGCCGGTAGGCCAGCTGCTCCAGCACGATGGCCGAGCCGCCGGAGACGGCCGCGGAGGACACCGCGATGAGCAGGAGGATGCCGATCATCCCGACCACGCCGACGGTGATCGGGGCGGTGCCACCGGCGATGGCGATGAGGATGAACAGGGACGTCATCGTCCCGATCATGAAGATTTCGGAGTGTGCGAAGTTGATGAGCCGCAAGACGCCGTAGACCATCGTGTAGCCGAGGGCGATGAGGGCGTAGATGGAGCCGGCTACCAGGCCGCCGATGGTGCTGCCCAGAAACTGGCTCTGCAGATCTTGGAACATGACGTAGTTGCCTTACCTGACGGGGCGAGGATGGTCGCCACATTGGCGGGGAGCGGGGGTGCTGTGTCCGTACACAGCGCCCCCGCTCCCGTTAGGTGTTTCTACCGCTCCGTCAGCCGGTGATCTTGGCTTCGGTCGAGGCGCCGAGGTTCTTGATGACCCCGCCGACGACCTGGTACACGTAGATCGCGTTGGTCTGCGGCTCGCCGTTGTCCTTGAACTTGATCTGCTTCGACGCGCCCTTGAAGTCCTCGGTCTTGAGGAAGTCGTTGATCTTCTCGCCGGTGGTGTTGCCCGCCTTGACCGCGTTGATGATGGCGGTCGCGGCGTCGTAGCCCTCGGTCGCGTAGATCGCCGGGGCGACGTTGAACTTGGCCTTGTACTTGGTGGCGAAGTCGTTGGTCGCACCCGCGTCCGGGATGTTGCACGGGCAGCCGACGACGGCACCTTCGGCGGCCGCGGCACCCGCACCGGAGACCAGCTGCGGGTCGAGCGAACCGTCACCGGTGGCGAAGACGGCCTTCACGCCGCCGTCACGGAGCTGCTTGAGCAGCCGGCCGGCCTGGGCGTAGTAACCGCCGTAGGTGATGACGTCCGGGTTGGCCGCCTTGACCTTCTGCACGGTCGACGAGTAGTCCGACGCGTCCTTGGCGAACTTGTCGCGCTCGGTCGTGATGCCCTTGTCCTTGAAGGTCTTCTCGAACGCGTCCGCCAAGCCGACGCTGTACTCCTGGTCGTCCGAGAGGACGTAGGCGTTCTTCGGCGACTTCGCCGTGATGAGGAAGTTCGCGATGCCGGGGCCCTGGTCGTTGTCGTTCGCGACGACGCGGTGCCAGTACTTCCAGCCGTTCGCGGCGAGACCCGGGTTGGTCGCCGACGGCGACACGCTCGGGATCTTGCCCTGCTCGAGGACGCCGCCGACGGCCTTCGACTCGCCCGAGAAGGCGGGGCCGATGAGCGCGGTGATCTTGTCCGTTCCGATCGCGGTCTGCACCAGCGAGGTGGCCTGCTCCGGCTTGCCCTGGCTGTCGTAGTTCTTCAGCTCGAGCTTCACCGAAGGATTCGTGGCGTTGTACTCGTCGATGGCGAGCTTGGCGCCGTTGTTGGGCGGGATCACGATCCCGGAGTTCTCACCGGTCAGGTCGCCCATGAACCCGATCTTCAGCGTGCTGCTGTCACCGCTGCCCGACGAGCTGCTGCCGCCGGCACAGCCCGCCAGCGCAAGCGACGTCGCCGCCGCGAGGGCGAGAACCCGTCCAAAACGCACTCCTGACACCGACTACCTCCCATGACCAACCAGCCGCCGGTAGGCGTTGCCCCCGACACAGGGGCTAGGTTAGGGCAGGAAGATATCCCTCTCGCCCGTCATGTGCACAGGCGGCCTCACTACTCTGTGTCCACATCGTGACGATCGCAACCGACACGAATTGCACGAAAAGGCGAACGACGTTTCGTTACAGCTCGCCGCTGGTCACGCAGCGATGCTAAGTATCGGCGCTCGTTTGGCGAATGGGTGACAGCTGTGTTTCACCGGTATGTCATCGCCCATTTCGGCGGCCGGTGCGTGGCCGGTTTCCCGGCGATCCGCTGTTCACCCTGGCGGGGGCCTCGCGAGGGGGGCACCGCCGTAGGGATGCACCTTACGTCCGGTTCGGGCGGCCGAACGGACCACCCCCGCTCACCGGGACCGGCAGGTCTGCCCGAACGGCCGCCTCTTCGGGCACCACGGTCACAACCAGCGGTTGTCGTGGGCGCCGGAACGGCTGTTGGACCCGCCCCGCCACCCGGCGGTTGGCTGGGGACACAGCCGAGAGACAGGGAGAGCGGGATGCGGATCGCGGAGCGGGAAGTGGTCGAGGGCGTCGCGGCGGGAGTGCCGTTCGTGGCGGTGCCGCCGAGGGACCCGGGGGCGCCGGCGGCGCTGGTGGCCGGCTGGCACCTGATGGACGCGCCGGCGAGTGAACGAGCAATGGCGGCGGCGCTGCCGATGGCGGGGCTGCAGGCGTGGCGGGTGTACTTCGGGCTCCCGCTCAGCGGGGCACGGCTGCCCGAAGGCGGCTACGACGAGGTCTTCCGCCGGGCGAGCGAGGACGCCGTCCTGAACATCTACGCGCCGGTCACCGACCAGGCGGCGGGCGAGTTCCCGGCGGCGCTCGCCGAGCTGCGCGACCGGCTGCCGGGCGCCGACGGCCCGCTCGGGGTGTTCGGGGGCTCGGCCGGCGCCGCCGTCGCGCTGGAGGTGCTGGCTCGCGGAGACGCCGGCATCGCGGCCGCCGCGGTCGTCAGCCCGGTCGTCCAACTGGCCCCGGTGATCACCGCCAACGAACGGCGCTTCGGCGTGACCTACACCTGGACCGAGCGATCTCGCACGGCCGCGGCGCGCTTGGACTACGTCAGCCGGGCCGCCGAGCTGACGGCCCCGCTGCTGCTGGTGACCGGCTCCGGCGACGACATCGCGATCCGGGAGCCGGCCGCGGCGCTGTGCGAAAAGCTCGGCGACCGGGCCGAACTGGTGACGGTCGAGGGCATGGCCCACGACTTCGCGGAGGCGCCGGGGCTCGAGCCGGCCCCGCAGACGCCGGACGCGGCCCGCGTCGACGCGGCGTTCAGCGAGTGGTTCGCGCGGCGGCTGCCAGCCTGAGGTCCTCCTCCGGCAGCCAGGCGTGCTCCGGGTCGTAGGCGCACCAGTCCTCTTCACGGCTGGTGCGCCCGGCCAGGGCGAGGAGCCGCCGCAGCGCCGGGTGCGGCTTCCCGCGCCGCCAGACCAGCGACCACGGGAACAGCGGGGACGGCTCGAACGGCAGCACCTTCAGGTTGAGGTCGGGCGCGAGCTCCATGTCGGCGCCGGCGAGGGTGACGTGCCGCTTGCCGTACCGCGTCTGCTCGAGCGTGTGCCGCAGGTCGTAGCTCACGCCGGAGTCGTCGATCGGCACGTCGAACCGGGCGCACATCGCCTGCAGGTAGGACAGCCATTCGGCGGCCCCGCCGGACCCGGGCAGCCAGATCCCGTCGGCGCGCAGCTCGGCGAGCGGCAACACGGCCAGCTGGGCCAGGGGGTGTTCCGGGGCGAGCAGCGCGACCAGGGGTTCGAGCCGGATCGGGCGGTGCTCCAGCTCTTCGGGCAGCGGCCCGCCGAAGCCGGTGACCCGGCCGACGGCGGCGTCGAGGTGGCCGGACAGCAGTGGCTCGACGGCGTTCGCGAACCCGCCGCCGGCGACCCGGTCGATCCGCAGCGCCGGCTCCCGCGCGGCGAGCCGGCGCAGCAGGAACATGGGGGACAGCCGGAAGTCGACGACGTCGAGGCGCAGCGGCCGGTCCTCGGCGCCCATGGCGGCCACCGCCGCGTCGGCCACCCGCACCAGCTCGCGCGCGTGCGGGAGGAAGCGCTCGCCCTCGGCGGTGAGCTCGACCGAACGGTTGGTGCGCAGGAACAACGGCGTGGCGAGGGTGTCCTCGAGCTTCCGGATCCGCTTCGACAACGCCTGCTGGGTGAGGAACAGCGCCTGGGCCGCGCGCCCGAAGTGGCGCTGCTCCGCGGTGACGACGAACGCCCGCACCTGGGCGAGGTCGAGGTCCACGGCTCAGGCGCCCGGCGGGCGGTCCCGGACGACGCAGGTGAGCCGGGCGGTGCAGGTGCGCCGGCCCTCGTCGTCGGTCAGCACGATCTCCGCGGTGATGGTGCCGCGGCCGACGTGCAGCGGCGTCGCGACACCGGTGACGGTGCCCGCGCGGACGGCCCGGTGGTGCGTGCAGGACAGCTCCAGCCCCATCGCCGCGCGGTCCGGGCCCGCGTTCAGCGCGGCGACCGTCGAGCCCAGCGCTTCGGCGAGCACGGCGTTGGCGCCGCCGTGCAGCAGGCCGTACGGCTGGAGGTTGCCCTCGACCGGGATCGTGCCGACCACGCGTTCGGCGGTCGCTTCCAGCAGCTTCATGCCGACCTTGTCGTTCAGCTGCTGGTCCGCGGCGGCCGGGTCGATGCCCGACAGCCGGTCCACGTCGATGGGGGCGGCACTTTCGATCACGCAAAGCTCCTGTTCCTATGCGACACGTAAGAGTGTCGGACCCTCAGCCTAGACTCGGGCCCGTGAGCCCGAGTGAGAAGACGACCGTTGCCAACGCCACAGGAACGACCGCCACCGGAATCGGCACGGAGCGGCCGAAGCTGCTGCTGATCGACGGCCATTCGATGGCCTACCGCGCCTTCTTCGCGCTGCCCGCCGAGAATTTCAAGACCAAGACCGGGCAGGTCACGAACGCGGTCTTCGGGTTCACGTCGATGCTCATCAACCTGCTGCGCGACGAGACGCCGACCCACCTGGCGGTGGCGTTCGACCTCTCGCGCAAGACGTTCCGCTCGGAGACGTTCGCCGACTACAAGGCGAACCGCAGTGCGACGCCGGACGAGTTCCGCGGCCAGGTCGACCTCGTCCGCGAGGTGCTGGACGTGCTCGGCATCCCGTCGCTGACGAAGGAGAACTTCGAGGCCGACGACATCATCGCCACGCTCACGACGCAGGCGACGGCCGAAGACTTCGACGTCCTCATCTGTACGGGCGACCGCGACGCGCTGCAGCTGGTCACCGAGCAGGTCACCGTGCTGTACCCGAAGCGCGGCGTCTCGGAGATGACGCGGTTCACGCCGGACGCCGTCGAGGAGAAGTACGGGCTCACCCCGCGGCAGTACCCGGACTTCGCGGCGCTGCGCGGCGACCCGTCGGACAACCTGCCGAACATCCCCGGCGTCGGCGAGAAGACCGCGGCCAAGTGGATCAAGCAGTTCGGCTCGCTCGACGACCTGATCGACCGCGTCGACGAGGTCAAGGGCAAGGCGGGGGAGGCGTTGCGCGCGCACCTCAGCTCGGTCCAGCTGAACCGCCAGCTCACCGAGCTGATCCGCGACGTCGAGCTGGAGATCGGCCCGTCGGGGCTGGAGCTGCGCCCGTGGGATCGCGAAGCCGTGCATGCGCTGTTCGACGAGCTGGAGTTCCGCGTCCTGCGGGACAGGCTGTTCGCGACGCTGCAGAGCGCCGAGCCGGAGGCCGACGAAGGCTTCGAGGTCTCGGGATCCGCGCTCGCGCCGGGCGCCCTTGCGGCGTGGCTCGCGGCGCACGCGGGCGAGGGCGAGCCGGTGGCGCTGGCGTTCCGCACCGTGGGCACGTCGGTCCGGTCCGACCTGCGCGCGGTCGCTTTCGCGTCGGCCGACGGCGAAGGCGCGTACGTCGACGTGACGGCGATGGACCAGGCCGACGACGCGGCGCTCGCCGCGTGGTTCGCCGACCCCAAGATCCGCAAGACGGGCCACGACCTCAAGGTCCCGCTGCACGCGATCCACTCCCGCGGCTGGGTGCTGGCCGGGCTCGCCATGGACACCGCGCTGGCCGCGTACCTCGTGCGGCCCGGGCAGCGCACCTTCGAGCTGGACGACCTCGCGCTGCGGTACCTGCACCGCGAGCTGCGCTCGGAGACCGACGGCGGCGACGGGCAGCTGTCGCTGCTCGACGGCGGCGCGGAAGGCCTGGAGCAGAAGGAGATCGACGAGGAGCTGGTCAAGGCCCGCGCGATCTTCGAGCTGGCCGGCGCGCTCGACAAGGAGCTCGAGAAGATCGGCGGCGCGCGGCTGCTCGCTGAGCTGGAGCTGCCGCTGCTGGAGGTCATCACGGCGCTGGAGATCGCCGGCGTCGCCGTCGACCTCGAGCAGCTGACCTCGCTCGAGGCGCACTACCTTTCGCGCGTGACGCAGGCGGCCGACGAGGCGTACGCGGTGATCGGCAAGCAGATCAACCTCGGCTCGCCGAAGCAGCTGCAGGTCGTGCTGTTCGACGAGCTCGGCATGCCGAAGACCAAGCGCACCAAGACCGGCTACACCACCGACGCCGAGGCGCTGCAGGGCCTGTTCGAGAAGACCGAGCACCCGTTCCTGCAGCACATGCTGGAGCACCGGGACGCGACGAAGCTGCGCACGACCGTCGAGGGCCTGATCAAGGCCGTCGCCGACGACGGGCGCATCCACACGACGCTGCTGCAGACCATCGCGGCCACCGGGCGGCTGTCCTCGACCGAGCCGAACCTGCAGAACATCCCGGTCCGCACCGAAGAAGGCCGCCGCATCCGCGACGCGTTCGTGGTCGGCGAGGGCTTCACCGAGCTGATGACCGCGGACTACAGCCAGATCGAAATGCGGATCATGGCGCACCTCTCCCAGGACGAGGGCCTCATCGAGGCGTTCAACAGCGGCGAGGACCTGCACACGTTCGTGGCGTCGCGGGCGTTCTCGCTGCCGCCGGAGGAGATCACGCCGGAGCTGCGCTACCGCGTCAAGGCGATGTCGTACGGCCTCGCGTACGGCCTGTCGGCGTACGGGCTTTCGCAGCAGCTGCGGATCTCGACCGACGACGCCAAGTCCCAGATGGAGGCGTACTTCGACCGCTTCGGCGGCGTGCGCGACTACCTCCACTCGGTCGTCGGCGTGGCCGCGAAGAACGGGTACACCGAGACGGTCTTCGGCCGCCGCCGTTACCTGCCCGACCTCAACAGCGACAACCGTCAGCGCCGCGAGATGGCCGAGCGGATGGCGCTGAACGCCCCGATCCAGGGCAGCGCGGCCGACATCATCAAGGTCGCGATGCTCAACGTCCACCGCGCGCTGGTCGAGGCGAAGCTGAAGAGCCGGATCCTGCTGCAGGTCCACGACGAACTGGTGCTCGAGGTCGCCGACGGCGAGCGCGACGAGCTGGAGAAGCTCGTGCGCGACGGCATGGGGTCGGCCTACGAGCTGGCGGTGCCGCTGGAGGTCTCGGTCGGCTACGGCCGGTCCTGGAACGACGCCGCGCACTGACGCTTCGCCGTTTCCGACGAACCCCGCGCCGCCTGGTGCGGGGTTCGTTCGCGTCCGGGCGCCTACGGAGTGTCGCCGCGCGAATCACCGGGTCGTGGCGCGGATCTACTCGGCCGGACGGCGCCGGGGACTGGTCGTCACGACGATGCTGGGTGGCCCGAACAGCCCAACCCGGGCCCGGCCGGAAGGACCAGCACATGGCCACCGACTTCCAGCGGCGCAAGATTTCCGGCGTCTTCGGCGCCATGGACGCCGACGACGACGGCTACCTGACCGAATCCGACTTCCGGGCGCTCACGACGAGATGGCTCGACCTCCGCGGCACCGACGGCAGCACGCCCGAAGGGGAGCAGCTCGCCGCCATCATGATGGGCTGGTGGGCGACGCTGCGCGACGCGTCCGACCGCGACCGCGACGGCAAGGTGACCCTCGACGAGGTCCTCGGCGTCGTCGACGAGCTCCCGAAGATGTCGGGCGCCGTCACGGGAACCGCCGCGGCGATGTTCGAAGCCGTCGACGAAAACGGTGACGGCGCCATCTCCGCCGACGAGTACCACCGCTTGATCGCGGCGTGGAGCGGCGTCGACACGCCCACCGAGGAAGTCTTCGCGCGTCTCGATCTCGACGGCGACGGCAGGCTTTCCCACGCGGAGTTCACCGGGCACTGGTACGAGTTCTGGGCCGGCGACGACCCGGCCGCGCCCGGCAGCTGGGTGTTCGGGCGGGTCTGACCCGCTCACCGGCACCGGAGTCCCCAGGCGTTGCGACGAACGGCGGAGTCCGTTCGGGTGAGCCATTACCGCTGGGTAGGGAGGTCGGCGCCCGAGGCAAGGCGATCACGGCGTAGGGTCCGCCGAATGGGGTTCGAGCGTGAGCGACGACGCTGGCGGGTCCGGCTGCACGACGAACTCGGCCGGGTGTGCGGTGCGGGCACGGTGCTCGACGAGTACCACGTCCTCACGAGCGCGCACGTCGTCGAAGCCGCCGGGGGTCCGCGGTCCGCGCTGAGCGTCGACTTCGTCGGCCTGGCCGAGGCGATGCCCGGCACCGCCGCCGTCGTCGAAGGCTGCTGGGTGCCCTCCGATGGCGGCGGTCGCGGCGACCTCGCCGTGCTGCGCCTCGAACGGCCCGAATCCCGCGTCTTCCGCGCTCCGCTGCACCGCATGCCGCTGGGCGAGCACCAGCTCGTCCGGGCCTTCGGCTTCCCGCCGGGTTCGGTCGGCCGCTGGATCCACGCCCGGCTCGGCGGCCCCGAGCACCCCGGCAGCGCCGGCGGCGAGTGGGTCCGGCTGTTCCGCACCGCCGAAGCCGAACCGATCGGCCCCGGCTTCGGTGGCACGGCGGTGCTCGACGAGGCGACCGGCCACGTCGTCGGCGTGGTCGTCGGCAAGGACACCGGCACCTGGATGATCCCGGTCGAGACCATGCTCGGGCACCTGCCCCAGCTGAGCATCTGGACCTCGGGCAGCCCGGCCGTCGACGCCAGTTTTTCGCGGCCTGTGGGCGAAGCCGTCGACGTCTCCTTCGTGCAGCGCGTCGCCGACTGGTTCGCCAAGGCCGAGCCCGGCACCGTCTGGGTGGTCGACACCGGGGAGGCCGGTTCGCCCGTCGCCGCGGCGCTGCGGTTCGGGATCGTCCTCGCCGACCGCGAACGCTCCCTCGGCGTGCCCGGCCTGCCGCCCACGCTCGGCGAGATGCCGCCGGCGGGCAGCGTCGACCTCGCCGTCGATGCCACCGGCCGCACCGCCGACGCCGTCCGCCACCGGATCGCCGACCGGCTCACGACCGGTGTCGCGGGCCGCACCCTCGTCATCGACGCGATCGACGACTCCGCCGAACCCGACCGGCTCGTCGGCGAGGTGCTGGCCCCGCTCGCCGGCCGCGCGGCCGAGCTCGGCATCCGCCTGCTGCTCGGGTTCCGGGAGGAGTCCTCGCCCGGCGTCGCGGCGGTGCAGGCGAGCACCCTCGGGGCCCGCCCGGCGCCGGACGACCTCGCGGGCCGCCTCGACGTGCTGACCCAGTCCGTGGAGGAGCTCGCCGAGATCGAGGCGTACCAGCTGCGCGTGGCGACCCGGTTCACCGGCGTCGCGATGCTGCCGGCCCGGGCCCAGCGGCTGCGCGGCGCGCTGAAGCAGCTGCGGTCGGCCGAGGTCGACGGCGACGCGGAGTGGGTCGAGAAGCACATCGGTGGCCACGAGCACGCGGTCGCCCCGGCGGTCGAGGACGGCCGCCGCCAGCGCGCGGTGCTCGACGGTCTGGTCGCCCGCCGCGAGGAGCTGCGGGCGCGCTTGGCCGCGGACAACGAACTCGCGCGCGAGCAGGGTTTGGCGGGCGATCCGGAGCTGGAGCAGGCGTACGTGCCGGCGAAGAGACTCCTGATCGACGGCCCCTGCGAGCTGACGGCGGCGGCCACGGCGGTCGACACGTACGCGGCCGCGGTCCGGGCCCGCATCGAAGACCGCGGCTAGCGCTCCGCCCGCCCGCGACCCGGACTGTCATCGGCCGCACGCTCTTCGCCCGACCCGGAACTGTCGGTGCCGGCCGGTAGCGTGGAAAACGGGGGCGCCCCCGCGGGCCCGGGTGGGCGGCGGCCGGCGCACCAGCCCGGGTGGGCGGCGGCCGGCGCACCGCGAGGCCCGGCTCAGCGGCGGCCGAGGCCGCGGATCAGCACCATCACCGCTTCCCGCACTTCGGCCCGCGTCCGCTGCGGCCCGAACACCTGCCAGTCCAAGGCCACCACCAGCATCGTGCCGAACAGGCCCGCCGCCGCCGTCGGGATCTGTACCCCGTCCGGCAGCCGGCCGGCCTCCTCCAGGCGGGCGAGCTGGTGCTTCACGATCGAGATGATCTCCTCGCGCAGCAGGGAAAGCGTGCCGTGCCACTGGCCCGGTGTCCGCCACAGCTCGCTCACCAGGATCTGCGAAAACCCCGGATAGGTCGCGATGAACTCCAGCGTCGTGTCGACCTGCGCCTCGATCACTTCGAGGGGATCCGCGTCGGTCACGGCGGAGCGCAGCCGGCCGGCGAGCATGTCCACCCCGTACCGCAGGAGCCCGTCGACCAGGCCGTCCTTCGAGCCGAAGTTGTAGTAGACCGTGCCCTTCGCGACGCCGGCCTCGGCGGCGATGTCGTCGACCGTCAGGCCGACCAGGCCCCGGCTCTTCGAGAGCCGCAAGGTGGCCTCGAAGAGCTTCTGCTTCGTCCCGCCGCTCACAGGCTCAGCTCGGGTTTGAGTGCCGACACCGTCCAAACGCGACGTTTGCGCGCGGCCAGGGTGGACACCAGGATCCCGCCGGCGAGGTACGCCAGCAACACTCCGATGTCACCCAGGATCTGCACGGTGGCGCCACTGTAGAACAGGTGGCGGAAGCCGTCGATGGCGTAGCCCATCGGAAGCACGACGTGCAATGGGTACAGCGCGTCCGGGATGGTCTGCCACGGGAACGTCCCGCCCGCGCTGACCAGCTGCAGCACCAGCAGCACCAGCCCGAGGAACTTCCCGACCGCGCCGAAGAACGCGTTGAGCGCGTGCACCACCGCGGTGAACGTCAGCGACACCAGCACGGCGAACCCGATCGCGCCCAGCGGGTGCGCGATGTGGATGCCGACCAGCCACGTCACCGCGCCGAAGAGCACGACCACCTGCGCGATGCCGAGCAGCGCCGACGACAGCCAGCCGCCCACGGCGACCCGGAACGGTGCCGCGCCCGCGGTCAGCGCGCGCGTCGAGAGCGGGCGCAGCAGCAGGAAGAGCACGAACGCGCCGATCCAGGTGGCCAGCGAGATGAAGAACGGCGCGAGACCGGCGCCGTACGTCCCCGCCGACGCCTCGCCGTTGGCGTTCACCGCCACCGGGTCGGCGATGGTGTTGGCCGTCGCCGAGCGGGTCGGGTCGTCCGGGTTCGGGATCTCCTTGAGCCCGGCCGAAAGCCCGTCACGCAGCTTCACCGCGCCGTCCGCGAGCTGGTTCGTGCCCGTGACGGCGGTCTTCTCGCCGTCGTTCAGCTTCGCGGCGCCGTCGCGAAGCTGGTTCGCGCCGTCGGACGCCTGGGCGATGCCGCTCGTCAGCTGCGGGGACGCGGCGGCGAGCTTGGCCGCGCCGTCGGAGACCTGCCGGGCACCGTCGGCCAGCTTCGCGAGGTCGCCGTTGGCCTGCTGGATCGTGGTGTTGGCCTGGTCGACGGGGGAGCGCAGCTGGTCGGCCTTGGCGACGATGGCCTGGACTTGGGCTTCCGGCACGCCGGCGTCGCGCAGGTCCGTCACGAGCTGGGTGCGGTAGGAGTCGAGCTTGCCCTGGATGCCGGACGACGCCGTGGCGGCCACCGACGCCGCGTCGGCGACCTTCTGGTCCCCGGTCGCCACCTGCGAAGCGCCGTCGGCCAGCTTCTGCGTCTGCGACGGCAGTTCCGCGGTGCTGCTCTTGAGCGTGCCCAGGCCGGTCGCCAGCGTCGACGAGCCGTCCGCGAGCTTGGCGGCGCCGTCGGCCAGCTGCTGCTGCCCCGACTTCAGCTGGTTGGCGCCGTCGGCGAGCTGGGACGCACCGGTCGAGGCTTCCTGGATCTTGGCGTAGATCGTGGAGAAGCCGACCAGGAACCGGTCCGCGGCCTCGCTGCCGACCTTCTCCGCGATCGTCTTGCGGACCTGTTCGGCCACCTGTTTCGCGATGGTGCCGGACAGGTAGTTGTTGGCATCGTTGGTCGTCAGCGTGATCGTCGCCTGCTGCGGCTGGAAGGTGCCGACTCCCAGCAGGGCGGCGGAGAAGCCGTTGGGGATGCCGATCGCGAACGAGTACTTGTCGTCGCGGACGCCGTCGCGCGCCTCCTGCTCGGACACCTCGTGCCACTGGAAGGTGCCGGACTTGACCAGCTCGTCGGTCACCTCGCGGCCGACGTTGCGCTGCTGGCCGCCGGCGTCCTTCGCGCCGCTGTCGCTGGTGAAGACGGCGGCGGGCAGCTTGTCGAGGCGGCCGTACGGGTCGTAGTTCGCGTAGAGGTAGAAGGACGCGTAGAGCAACGGCACCAGCACGAGCGCGACCAGCGCGAGCTTGGGCATCGTGCCGGTCGAGAGGCGGCGCAGCTCGTTGCGCGCGATCCGGAAGGCGTTCATTCGGGGACTCCGTCAGTGCTCTCGGGGAGCTCTTCGGTGGGGGCGGGTTCGGGGGCGTGGTGCTGCGGCTCGGGCTGCTCGGCCGAGCCGAGGCGCGCGGGCGTGAAGGGCAGCGCGGACAGCGGCGTCGTCGCGGTCAGGACGACGACGGCGAGGCCGCGTTCGGCCTGTTCGCGCGCGAGCTCGGCCCAGCTGCCGACGTCGCTGGTGTGCCGGTCGGGGGTGTCGAGGACGAGCAGCCGCACGCCTTTGCGCCCGGCGGCCAGCTCGGTGAGCAGCCGCGTGCGCAGGGCCGGGGCGAGGTTCTCGAACCGCGCGCCCGCGAACGGCGCGGCGTCGTGCTCGGCCAGCCAGCGGGCGACGTCCTCCTTGCCCGCCGGGCGGTGGGCCAGCGCCAGCTCCTCGCCGACGACCACGCGCAGGGCGAGGGCGTCGTCGGGCTCGCTGACGCCGGGGGCGTCGACGACCGCGACGAGCTCGGGCAGCCCGGCGTCGGTTCCTTCGGCGTGCACCGTGCCGGTGGTCGGCTTCAGCCGCCCGGCCAGGGCCAGCCCGAACGCGGTGACGCCGACGCCGGGTTCGCCGTGCACGATCGCCAGGTCGCCCTCGCCGACGGTCAGCGAGGTGGGCGGTAACAAGGGGCCGTGGTGCCCTTCGAGGGACACCCGATCGGCTCGGACCTGCACGGTTACTCCAGCGTCGGAACTTTTGAACTGACCGGTCAGTTCAAAAGCTAGCCCTCGCGGAGGGGTACGGCAAGATCATCGGACGCACGTCACACCCGTGGGTGACACGGGGAGTCCGCATCGTGGCCGACTTTCGCATTCCGTGAGCCGCGCCGCCGCCCGGCGGCCCCGGGTGGGGGAGAGCGAGCCGCGCTACCGGAGCGCCGAGGCCGGCCGAACCTCCCAGCTGGTCCACAGTGGACGGTAGCCCTGCCGGTGCCAGAACACCGAGGACAGCGGGTTGGTCGGGTTGTAGTAGAGGTAGGTGCGGGTGGCGCCGCCCCGGTGCAGCTCCCGGTGCACGTGGGCCATCAGCGCCCGGCCGAGGCCGCCGCCGCGGCGTCCGGGCGCGGTCACGACGTTGTTCACGTAGCCCCAGCGCCCGGCGGGGAGCAGCTCGCCCGCTTCGTTGCCGTCGGTCGCGTCGACCCACGCGCAGTGCGCCAGGGAGCGGACCTCGCCGTCCTCTTCGGCCAGCCACACCGGCGGCTCGTCCTCGGCCAGCGCCTCCCGCAGCGCGGGGGCGAGCAGCTCGGCCGTGTTGGTCCGGCGGGCCGCGGCCACGAGGCCGGTGTAGTCGAACGTCGCCGTGGCCAGCTCCAGCGCCGCGGCGAAGTCGCCGGGCCCCGCGCGGCGGACGGCCACCGCCGGGTCCGCCTCGATCGGGGGACCGGTGCGCACGCCCAGCGCGCCCAGCGGGACCAGGCCGTGGTCGAGGAAGGCGCGGACCGCCTCGGCGTCGCGGCTCGGCCAGACGACGACGCACGACGAGTCGTCGCCGACCTCCTCGTCCTCCACGGCGTCCTGGAGCCGGCGCAGCAGCAGGCCGGCGCCCTCGGTGCCGGTGTCGCCGAAGTACGGGAACAGCTGCCAGGTGTCGGCCGCCGACCACAGCATCGGGACGTCGCCGGGTTCGAGCCGGTGCCGCTGGAGGACGCCGGCGACCCGGGTGCCGTCCGCGGTCGCGGCGTCCAGCCGCCGGCCCACGGCGGGGGGCGCGGCGGGCGGCAGCAGTGCGTCGACCGCCGCGAACCGCGCGCGGTTCGCGGCGAGCAGCGGCTCGGCGATGTCCATGGACCCCCCTGGTGCGTCGATCAGGACCAGGCGGGTCGCCGGATCCACATCGTCCACAGTGGACGATAGCCCTGCCGGTGCCAGAACACCGGCGAGAGCGGGTTCGCCGGGTGGTAGAAGAGGAACGTACCGCGCACCTCCGGCAGGAGCAGCCCGCGATGGGCCACCGCCATCAGGGCCCGGCCCACGCCGGCGCCGCGCGCGCCGGGCGCGACCGACAGCGTGTCGACGTACCCCCAGCGGCCCGGTTGCAGCCGGCCGTGGATGCCGTCGCCCGGCGCGGGCGAGGTCGGGACGCACGCGGCCAGGCCCACCGGGACGCCGTCGTCCTCCGCGATCCAGACCAGGCCGCTGAAGCGCAGCGCGCGCACGACCTCCGCGCGCAGCAGCGCCCGTGCACCGGCTCGCGGCACCGCGGTGCCGACCAGCGACGTGTACTGCCATTCCGCCACCCGCAGGTCCGTGAGCGCCTCGACGTCGCCCTCACCGGCGAGACGGACGGTCACCCGCGACGGCCCCTCGTCCGCGGGTGGCGCGGGGAGCCGCACCGCCAGGCACGTCATCGGCGCGAAGCCGTGGGCCAGCAGGACCGCCGACGCCTCGGCGTCGCGGCTCGGCCAGGCCAGCGTGCAGCCCGAGTCCGGGTCGGGCCGCGTCCCGCGCATCCGGTCGCGCCAGGCCCCCAACAGCGCGGTCAGGCCCGCCGCGCCGCTGTCGCCCGGCACCGCGGTCAGGTCCCAGATCTCCAGCGGGCCCCACAGCGCCGGCCACGCTCCCGGCGCGTGCACGACGTGCGTCAGCAGGCCACCCGCCCGGCGCCCGCCGGTGGTCACCACCAGCGGCTCGCTCACCGCCGGCGGGGCGGCGATCGGCGGCAGCAGCGGGTCGAGCGCGGCGAACCGGGCGTTCTGCTCCCTTTCCAGGGGGTTCACGAGCGGCGCGTGCGGAAGATCGCGGTGCCCGGGAAGAGCCGGCCCCGCAGCGGGCTCCACTGGCCCCAGACCCGCGTGTGCCCCTCCGGCCACTCGGGCTCGACCAGGTCGGTGAGGGTGAACCCGGCGGCGGCCAGCGCGTGCACGTAGTCGCCGAGGGTGTGGTGGTATTCGACGTAGGTCGCGGTGCCCTCGTCGTCGACCTCCACGTACGGCGTGCGGTCGAAGTACGGCTGGGTGACGGTGAGCCCCTGCGGGCCGGGGTCGTCCGGGAAGATCCACCGCATCGGGTGCGTCACCGAGAACACCCACGGCGCGCCCGGCCGCAGCACCCGGTGCACCTCGGCGAAGACGGCGTCCACCGAGGCCACGAACGGGATCGCGCCGAAGGCCGAGCAGGCCGCGTCGAAGCTCCCGGACGCCAGCGGCAGGTACTCGGCGTTCGCCTGCACCAGCGGGACGGCGGCGCCGGTGCGCTCGTTGCCCTCGCGGGCGTGGCGCAGCATGCCGGCGGACAGGTCGGTCGCCACGGCGCGGGCGCCCTGCGCCGCCAGCCAGCGCGAGCACGCGGCCTGCCCGCAGCCGACCTCCAGCACGCGCTTGCCGCGGACGTCGCCGAGCAGCCGCGCGTCCGCCTCCCGCACGCCCTCGGGGCACCAGACGAAGTCGGCGTCGCCGAGGAACCCGCCGTGTTCGGCCTGGTAGTCGTCGGCGTCGGCGTCCCACCAGGCGAGGTTCGCGGCGGCCGCTTCCGGGCCCCCGACCTCGCGGTAGGCGACGGCCGTGGTGCCCAGCCGGTGCTCGGCCGCGTCGTGGCGCCCCGGCGCGGGCGGCTCCTCCGGTGGCATGATGGTGGTCTCCGGTCCCTGCGTCCTGGTGCCTGCGGTTTGCTTCCGCGAGGACCTTAGCGACCGAGGGGGACCCTGATTGTGCCGCCTAGCGGCCGCCGCGTAGGATAAGCGTTAGCGCAGTGGGTTCGCGCTGCCTTCCGCTCAGCTTCTGGTCGGGCTCGGGTCGCGCACCGTTTGCGGGTCATGCCGCGGTCGTTCACTGGTGGACGTTTGCTCGCAGGGTCGTCGCATGCCGTAGCACCCCATCGCGCCGACAACTGCCAACCCTCGATTCCCATCCACCGGAGCAACCCGCCTAATGACCATCGACACCGCCACCGCCCCGACCGCCCCGAACGCGGCCCCGCAGGTCGCCATCAACGACATCGGGTCGGAGGAAGATTTCCTCGCGGCTATCGACAAGACGATCAAGTACTTCAACGATGGTGACATCGTCGAAGGCACGATCGTCAAGGTCGACCGCGACGAGGTCCTGCTCGACATCGGCTACAAGACCGAGGGCGTCATCCCCTCGCGTGAGCTGTCCATCAAGCACGATGTCGACCCGGCTGAGGTTGTCACCGTCGGCGATGAGGTCGAAGCCCTCGTTCTCCAGAAGGAGGACAAGGAAGGCCGTCTGATCCTGTCCAAGAAGCGCGCGCAGTACGAGCGCGCCTGGGGCACGATCGAGGAGCTCAAGGAGAAGGACGAGCCCGTCAAGGGCACCGTCATCGAGGTCGTCAAGGGCGGCCTCATCCTGGACATCGGCCTGCGCGGCTTCCTCCCCGCGTCCCTGGTCGAGATGCGCCGCGTCCGCGACCTGCAGCCGTACGTCGGCCGCGAGCTCGAGGCGAAGATCATCGAGCTGGACAAGAACCGCAACAACGTGGTCCTGTCCCGCCGTGCCTACCTCGAGCAGACTCAGTCCGAGGTGCGCAGCGAGTTCCTCAACGCGCTCGCCAAGGGCCAGGTCCGCAAGGGCGTCGTGTCGTCCATCGTCAACTTCGGTGCCTTCGTGGACCTGGGTGGCGTCGACGGCCTGGTGCACGTTTCCGAGCTGTCCTGGAAGCACATCGACCACCCGTCCGAGGTCGTCGAGGTCGGCCAGGAGGTCACGGTCGAGGTCCTGGACGTCGACATGGACCGCGAGCGCGTCTCGCTGTCGCTGAAGGCGACCCAGGAAGACCCGTGGCGCCAGTTCGCCCGCACCCACGCGATCGGCCAGATCGTGCCGGGCAAGGTCACCAAGCTGGTTCCGTTCGGTGCGTTCGTGCGCGTCGAAGAGGGCATCGAGGGTCTGGTCCACATCTCGGAGCTGGCCGAGCGCCACGTCGAGATCCCGGAGCAGGTCGTCCAGGTCAACGGCGACGTCATGGTCAAGGTCATCGACATCGACCTCGAGCGTCGTCGCATCTCGCTGTCGCTGAAGCAGGCGAACGAGGGTGTCACGCCGGACACCGAGTTCGACCCGGCCCAGTACGGCATGGCCGCCGAGTACGACACCGAGGGGAACTACATCTACCCCGAGGGCTTCGACCCGGACACCCAGGAGTGGCAGGACGGCTTCGACAAGCAGCGTGAGGAGTGGGAGCGCCAGTACGCCGAGGCGCACACTCGTTACGAGGCCCACATGAAGCAGGTCGTCAAGGCCGTCGAGGCCGACGCGGAAGCCGCGGCGGACGCGGCGACCGGCATCGAGGGTGGCGCGGAAAGCTACACCTCGGGCTCGGCCCCGGCCGACACGAAGAGCACCGGTGGCACCCTCGCCTCCGACGAGCAGCTCGCGGCTCTCCGCGAGAAGCTCTCCGGCGGTGCGTGAGCACTAGCGCTCTGAGCTGACAGCGAACCCCCGGTCCCCAGCGGATCGGGGGTTCGCTGCGTTCCCGGCCCGCCCCGGCCGGTTCGCTGCCGCCGGGCCCAAGCGCCCCAATGTGGCCTTCGGTGCGTTGAACGCACCGAAGGGCCCCTTGGGTGCGTTGGACGCAACCAAGGCCACATTGGGGCGCTGGCCGGCGGAACCTCGGTCCGGCTCAGGGGTTGCGCAGGCCCAGGCCGGTGATGATCGCGACGACGCCGCGGCGGTAGATCTGCTCGTTCGCCTCTTCGGTCGGCGGGATGAACCAGTCCGGCAGCGGCCTCCGCGAAGCCATCAGCAGCTCCGCCCCGACCAGGCCGTGCATCGCCGTCCACAGCTGGTACGCCGCCTCGCGGGCGTCCACTCCCGGTGGGCACACCCGCTGGACCCGCGCGGTGAACAGGGAGAACGTCGTCCGCAGGACCGCTGACCGCAACGCCGGGTCGGGGTCGAACCCCGGCACCGGGCGCTCGAACATCAGCGCGTAGCGGACCGGGCTCTCCCGGGCGAACAGCCGGTACTCGCGCGCCAGGTACAGCAGGTCGGCGATGCCGTCCGGGCTCGCCGGCGGCAGGCCCTCCAGCAGCTCCCGCAGCGAGTCGAACGTGCGCTCGTACAGCGCGTCGAGCAGGCCCGCGCGGCCGCCGAAGCGCGCGTACACCGAGATCGTCGACGCGCCGGCCGCCTCGGCCACGCCGCGCACCGTCAGCCCCGTGACACCGCGGTCGAACAGCACCGCCAGCGCCGCGTCCAGGAAGCGTTCGCGGTTGCCCTGCTCGGCGGGGCGCATCGACAGATGCCTGGTGGCCACGGCGCACCCCCTTCGCGCACAACGACGCCCGCAGCAGAAGATACGATATCCGGCGCGTCTTGGGAATGCGCCGGATGTCCGGATCTGCGGGGTTCCCGTCCGGCGGACGCATGTCCGGGCAGCTCGCGGGCGGGCATCGTCGGCGTCATGACCATCGACGTCCCCGACACCGCCCTCGCCCGTGAAGCCACCGAGTACGTCCGCGACACCGTGGGCCCGCTCCTGTACGACCATTCCGCGCGCGTCTACCAGTTCGGCGCGCTCCAGGGCCGGCGCCGCGGCCTCGGCTTCGACCCCGAGCTGCTCTACGTGGCCGCGCTGTTCCACGACCTCGGGCTCGTCGAAGGCCACCGCACCGACCGGCGCTTCGAGCTCGACGGCGCCGACGAGGTCCGGCGCTTCCTGCTCGGCCACGACGTGGACCCCGAGAAGGCCCGGATCGCCTGGACGGCCATCGCGCTGCACACCACCCCGGGCATCCCCGAGCACATGGAACCCGAGGTCGCGCTGGTGACGGCCGGGGTCGAGTACGACGTCCTGGGCATCGGCTACCACGACCTCCCCGCCGAGGCCCGGGCCGCGGTCGTGGCCGCGCACCCGCGGCCGGACTTCAAGCGGCGCATCCTCGCGGCGTTCACCGACGGCATCCGTGACCGGCCCGACACGACTTTCGGGAACGTCAAAGCCGATGTCCTGGCCCGGTTCGTGCCAGGCTTCGAGCGGACGGACTTCGTCACCACGATCTTGGCATCACCCTGGGAGGACTGACGCGGATGGAGCACCCCGAGCCCGGCACGGTCGTCGTCACCGCGAGCGGCGACGGCACCTACACGCAGCAGGTCACGACGGCGACCCACGAGCTGCTCGTCGACGAACCGGTCGCGGTCGGGGGCGCCGACGCCGGCCCGAACCCGTACGAGCTGCTGCTCGCGTCGCTGGGTTCGTGCACGGCGATCACGCTGCGGATGTACGCGAACCGCAAGGGCATCCCGCTGACCCGGGCGACGATCCGGCTCCGCCACGACCGCATCCACGCCGAGGACTGCGAAAGGTGCGAGACCGAGCACGGGATGCTGAGCCGGATCACGCGGGAGATCGAGCTGGACGGCGAGCTGGACGACGACCAGCGTGCCAAGCTCATGCTGATCGCCGACAAGTGTCCGGTGCACCGGACACTGTCCGCGGAGATCTCGATCGAGACGAGCGAAGCCGGTCGCTGAGGCGAGGGCGCCGGCGAGGCCGAGCGGAGTGCGTCAGGCGGCCTGGGCGGTCGCCGGCCGGATCGTCACGGTGCCCACCGCCGGAACCCAGATGCGCTCGAGCGCCGCGGCGCGCGCCTTGCGGCGGAGTCCGGCGAAGCTGTGCTTGGCCGGGACGAGCAGGGCGCTGAGCCAGGTCCGGCGGTAGTCCGCCAGCGCGTCGGCCACCGTGTGGTGCAGAAGGCAGTGCACCAGCCCCGGCTTGCCGAGCCGGTGCCTCCCGACGTGCTTGCTGTCCGCCATCGTTCCTCCGTGTGGGCGACCCTGTCGCGCGCACGGTACGCAGTTGGCCCGGCGTAGGTGGGTAAGCAACCCGGCGTGTCCGGATATCGGTTGAGTCACGCGTCACGATCGGCTTGCGGATCACCCGTTCGTGTGCAGTGGTCAGGCCGTCAGGCGACCCGAGGCCCTGACCTCGCTCTTCAGGCACGTCGTGGTGAACGGGATCCACTCGCTCCGCACCGCGTACAGCGTGCGGGACGGCTGGACGTGGACCCGGTAGACACCGGACAGGCAGCGGGCGGCCGGCTCGGCCGGCTTCGCCGTCGTGACCTCGGGCACCGCCACGGCGAGCCCGCCCACCCCCAGCAGCACGACCGCCGCCCGGCTGATCCTCGTCATCTCCATGGTCCCTCCCCTGACCCGGCGGGCCGGTGACCCGCTGCCAGTCGCATCGGTAAACGATTACCCGCGTTACGGGGTGAGCCGCTGTGTCCCACGAATGGGCGCACCACCCGGTACCCCAGGTGGCTTGGCTAGGGTGATCGGCATGTTGCGCGTGGGGCTGACCGGTGGCATCGGGGCCGGCAAGTCGACCGTGGCGAACCGGCTCGCCGAGCACGGCGCCGTCCTGATCGACTCCGACCGGATCGCCCGCGAGGTGGTCGAGCCCGGGACCGCGGGGCTCGCCCGGCTCGTCGAGGAGTTCGGCGAGGAGATCCTGGCCGCCGGCGGTTCGCTCGACCGGCCCGCGCTCGCCGCGAAGGCGTTCGCCGACGACGAGTCGCGCCGCCGGCTGAACGCGATCGTGCACCCGCTGGTCGGGGCCCGCACCGGGGAGCTGATGGCTGCCGCCGCTCCGGACGCCGTCGTCGTCCACGACATCCCGCTGCTGGTCGAAGGCGGCCTCGCGACCGCGTACCACCTGGTCGTGGTCGTCGACGCGCCGGTCGAGGTGCGGGTCCGGCGCCTGGTGACGGCGCGGGGGATGGCCGAGGAGGACGCGCGGGCCCGGATCCGCGCGCAGGCGAGCGACGAGCAGCGCCGCGCCGTGGCGGACGTCTGGCTGGACAACGGCGGTGCCGAAGACGCCGTGCTCGCCGACGTCGACGCGCTGTGGGCCGACCGGCTCGTGCCGTTCGAGGCGAACATCCGGCTGCGCCGGCCGCGGCCGCCGGTGTCCCCGAAGATCGCCGAGTACGACCTCACCTGGCCCGCGCAGGCCGAGCGGGTGCTCGCCCGGGTCCGCGCCGCGGCCGGGCAGCTGGCCCGCCGCGCCGACCACATCGGCTCCACCGCCGTGCCCGGCCTGCCCGCCAAGGACGTCCTCGACTTCCAGCTGACCGTGGCCACTTCGGACGACGCCGACACGCTGCGGGAGCTGCTGTCCGACGCCGGGTTCCCGCGGCTGGAGGGCGACTGGGTCGACGACGCCCAGGACGGCACCGGGACGTGGCCCAAGCGCCTGCACGTCGGCGCCGACCCGAAGCGCCCGGTGAACCTGCACGTCCGGTCCGAAGAGACGCCCGCGTGGCGGCTCGCGCTGCTGTTCCGCGACTACCTGCGCGCGAGCCCGGAGGAGCGCGACGACTACCGCGACGTCAAGCTGCGGCTGGCCGGCGCGCACGCCGAGGACGGCAACGTCGCGGCCTACGCGGACGAGAAGCAGGAGTTCGTCAACGGCGTGTTCGCCCGCGCGGAGAAGTGGGCCGCGACCACCGGCTGGAAACTCTAGGAGCCCAGCAGCCCGCGCTCGAACGCGACCGCGACGGCCGCCGCGCGGTCCTTCACGCCGAGCTTCGCGTAGGTGTGGATCAAGTGCGTCTTGACCGTCGCTTCGCTGATGAATAGCTTCTTGGCCGCTTCCTTGTTCGTCGAGCCGCGGGCGACCAGGGTGAGCACCTCGAGCTCGCGCTGGGACAGCGTTTCCCGCACCGGCTCGCGCATCCGGCCCATCAGCCGGCTGGCGACCGCGGGGGAGAGCACCGCCTCCCCGCGGGCGGCGGCCTCCACGGCGCGGAAGAGGTCCTCGCGCGGGGCGTCCTTGAGCAGGTAGCCGGTCGCGCCGGCCTCGATGGCGGGCAGGACGTCGGAGTCGGTGTCGTAGGTCGTGAGCACCAGTACCCGCGCCGGGTTGCCCAGCCGGGCCAGCTCGGTGATCGCTGCGACGCCGTCGGTGCCCGGCATCCGCAGGTCCATCAGCACGACGTCGGGACGCAGCCGTTCGGCGAGCGTGACGGCTTCGGTGCCGTTCGCCGCCTCGCCGACGACCTCGAAGCCGCGGCCGGTGAACATGCCGCGCAGCCCGTCGCGGACGATCGGGTGGTCGTCGGCGATGAGCACGGTGATCGTCATGCGGAGACCTCCGGCGGGTACTGGACGGCGGGCAGGACGGCCGAGATCGCGGTGCCGCCGCCGGGTTCGGACTCGACGTGCAGCGTACCGGCGAGCCGCTCGACGCGCCGCCGCATCCCGGGCAGCCCGAAGCCGGGTCCGGGCCCCGGGGTGAAGCCGGCGCCGTCGTCGCGGACGTCCAGGGTCGCCTCGTCGTCCATGTAGGACAGCGTGATCCCGACGCGTCCCGCCGCGGCGTGCTTGTCCACATTGGACAGGGCTTCCTGGGTGACCCGCAGGACGGTCGACTCGATCTCGGGGTGCAGCGGCCGCGGGTCACCGGTGGCGGTGAACGCGGCGGGTACGCCGGTCCGCGCGCTCCACCGCGCCGCGACGTCGGTGAGCGCCTCGGGCAGCGTCGCGGTGTCCAAGGGCTCCGGGTGCAGGGCGTGCACCGAACGACGGGCGGCGGTGAGGTTCTCCCGCGCCAGCGCGATCGCGGAGTCCAGGTGCCGCTGCCGTTCCGCGGGCTCGTCCGTGGCCTGCGCGGCGGCTTCGAGCTGGGTGATGATGCCGGTGAAGCCCTGCGCCAGGGTGTCGTGGATCTCCTGGGCGAGCCGTTGCCGCTCGTCGAGGGTCCCGGCTTCGCGGGCCTGGCTGAGCAGCTGCCGTTGCAGGCCTTCGTTTTCCGCGTGCGCCGCGGCGAGGTCGTCGAGCATCCGCCGGCGGTCCTCGCTTTGCCGGGCGACGGCGGCCGCGATCGCGGCGCCCCCGCCGATGGCCGTCGTCTGCACCAGGACCAGCGTGATCCAGATGCCCGGCCGCTCGCGCAGAGCCTGCACAGGGCCGCCGTTGCCGACGGTGTTGATCAGCAGCGACGTCGCCGCCAGCCCGATGAGCGCGAGCCACATCGGCCGCAACCTCAGCGCGGCGAGAAAAGCGAAGATGGTGAAGATGAGGAAGGTGGGATCCCGGGTCTGCAGCTCGGAGGCCACCGCCAGGGCGCCGCCGAACGTCAGCAGCGTGGCCGCCGGGTGCTCGCGCAGCCGCGGCGGTGCCAGCGTCACGGTGGTGAGCAGCCACAGGACCGCCACGCCGACCAGCGGCGCGGTCGAGGCCCACCAGCCCAGGTCGTGCCCGCCGATCGCCGCGCTGAGGACCGTCGCGAGGGCCAGCAGGAGGAAAGACAGGTACTGTTCGACCCACTTGAGGCACGGCTGCCAGGCACCGGTCGCCGTCCCCGAGAGGGGCGGCCACATCGACCGGTTCCAGTCGACCTTGAGGCTCACGCGCTCATGTCCTTGAGCCGAGGCCAGATCGCCGCCCAGCTCGCGGTCCGGCCGGTGAGCTGCCAGACCGGCATGTGCTCGCTCGCGTTGGCGACGCCGAGCCGGTTGCCGACCTGCCCGACGATGTGCGTGTCCCCGAAGTACTTCGCGAGCTTCGACGGGTCGTAGCCGACGAAGAGCACGGTGTCGGCGTCGTCGGCGGGCCGGCCGAAGTACCAGAAACCCCGGCTCGGGCTGTAAGCCCCGGGCAGGCCGTGCTCGGGCCCGTACCGGTCGAGCGCTCCGGCCTGCCAGTAGCCACCGGTGACGACGGCCGTGTCCGGCGGGGCGGTCCGGTACAGCGCGGCGACGTCGCCGGCGAGGTCCGGCCAGCCGATCTCTTCGGCCGCGTAGGCGGGCCGCGGTGCGCCGGGGTGGTCGGCCAGCCAGTGCGCCGGCCAGAGCGGCAGCGTGAACGGCAGGCTGAACAGCGCCGACAGCACGAAGACCGGCCAAGTCGGCACCCACCTCCACCACAGCGCGGGCTCGCGTCCTTCCAAGTGCACCGCGGCCGCGGCCCACAGCACGCCGAACATCCCGGCGGCGTAGTAGTACCGCCCGTTGGCGATCAGGAAGACCGCGACGACGCCCAGCGCCGTCCAGCCGAGGAACCGGTACGACCGCAGCTGTTTGCTCCCGAGCAGCACGGCGACGCCGTAGAGGACACCGAGCGCGCCGATCACCCAGCCGGCGCCGGCCAGGAGGTCCGGGACGAAGCTCTCGCGGCCGCCCGCCGCGTCGACCTCCGCGCCGACCGCGTCGCCCATGCCGAGCTGTGGCCAGCCGTTCGCGCGCTGCCACAGCAAAGTCGGCACCAGCGAGGCGGCGGCGATCAGCGCGCCCGGCCAGAGTTTCGGGCGGCGAAGCAGCTCCCGCGGTCCGAACACGGCCACCGCGAGCCCGGCCACCACCCAGAACGCGCCGATGAGCAGCTTGTCGTTGAGCGCCACGGCCGTCACGACGCCGAGCCACACCAGGAGTGAGTCGCTCCGGGTGCGGACCCAGCGGACCAGCAGCCACAGCACGAGCGTCCAGAGCAGCGGGTCGATCGTCGAGGTCGCCAGGTAGTGGCCGCTGCCGACGAACTGCCCGCAGATCGCGTACGCCGCCGCGGCGCGCGCCTGCGCCTTGCGCCGCCCGCCGAGCTCACGCGCGATCAGCGCGGTGACGACCACTCCGGCGGTCGTCGCGGCGATCGCGGGCAGCCGGAACACCACCAGCGAGCCGGGCGCGACGGTGTTCATGGCCCAGGCCAGGAACGGGACGAGCGGCGGCTGGTCGGCGTAGCCCCACGCCAGGTGCTTCCCGGCGGCGAGGAAGTAGAGCTCGTCACCGAAGTAGCCGTAGCGGCCGGCGGTGAGCAGGAGGACGGTGGCCGTGCCGAGCGCGAGCAGCGCGACCGGCAGCCGGGCGAACGGGGCGAGCCCGGCTTTCACCTGGCCTGGGGCCGTGGCTACGGCGTCCATCGTGCTCCTTGTCCTGGGTCGGCGCCGGTCCTTCCCGCACCCTACGGGGGGCCACCCGGCGCCACCGTGCGGATGGTGACGCCGGGCACGTGCCTCATGTGTGGGTGTTCACCAGCTTCGGCCACAGCGTCGACCACGGCTCGGCCCGGCCGGTCGCCAGCCACAGCGGCACGCCGTCGAAGTGGCTCGGCTTCGCGGCACCGGTGTCCACCGCGCCGATCGGCCGTACGTCGGCGAAGTGCCCGGCCAGCGACCGGGGGTCGGCGCCGACGAACAGGACGTCCGTCGCGCCTTCGGACGGCACCACGAGGGTCGCGTATCCCCGGTTCCCGCTGGCCGGCTCGGGCAGGCCGAGGTCGCGGCCGAAGCGGTCGAGCGCACTGGCTTGCCAGTACGTCTCGGTCAGCACCGCCGTGCGGTCCCGGCCGGGCAGCCGGGCGAACGCGCCGGCGACCGACCGGGTGCCCTCCGGCCAGCCGATCTCGGCGAAGGCGAACGTCGGCGCCGGCACCGACGGGTGCTCGGTCAGCCAGGCCCGCGGCCAGATCGGCAACGCGATCGGCAGCACCAGGACCACCGCGAGCGCGTAGGCGGGCCAGGTCGCGATCCACCGCCACCAGCGCGCCGGCTCCCGGCGCTCGAGCGCGACCGCGGCCACCGCCCAGCAGAGCGGGTACATCCCGGCGACGTAGTAGAACCGGCCGTTCACCGCCAGGAACACGACCGTCAGTGCCAGCGTCGTCCAGCCGAGGAAGCGCAGCTCGCGGCTGCGCAGCAACCGCCACAAGCCGTAGCACAGCAGGACGGCACCCACCGGGAGCCCGGCGGTGACCAGGGCCGTCGGCAGGAACGTCAGCCGGCCGCCCCAGGTCCCGCCGACCTCGTGGGAGATCGCCGCGCCCATGCCCAGCTGCGGCCAGCCGTGCGTGGCCTGCCAGGCGAGCGTCGGCACCAGCGCCACCACGGCGATCCCCGCGCCGAGCCACAACGCGGGCCGGCGCAGGAGTTCGCGGGGACCGCAGACGACGAGCGCGATCCCGGCGGCGAGCCAGAACCCGCCGATGAGGAACTTCGCGTAGAGCGCGACCGCCGTCACGACGCCGGCCCAGACGAGCAGGCCGTCGGCGCGGGTGCGCAGCCACCGGACGAGCAGCCACAGCAGCAGCGTCCACAGGAACGGGTCCACTGTGGACGTCGCGAGGTAGTGCCCGCCGGCCAGGAAGTTCGTCGCCACGGCGAAAGTCGCGGCGGCCAGTGTCTGGGCCTTGGCGCCGCCGCCGAGCTCCCGGGCGATCAGCGCGGTGAGCACGACGCCGCCGAGCATCGCCAGCATCGCGGGGATCCGCAGGACGAACGGCGACTGCCCCAGCTCGTCCATGATCCTGGCGAGCAAGGGAAGCAGCGGCGGCTGGTCGACGTACCCCCAGGCCAGGTGCCGTCCCGCGGCCAGGAAGTAGAGCTCGTCACCGAAGTAGCCGTACCGGTTCGCCGTCAGCAGCAACGGGATCGCCATCAGCGTCGTGACGATCACCACTCCGGTGACGGCGACCGGGGCGATCGGCCGGACCCGGGCCGGGGCGGGCGCGGTCGTCACTCCCATCGGAACACCTTCACCGCGATCGTGGTGCAGACGACGGCGAACGCCGCCATCGCGCCGAGCTGCAGCAGCTCCGGGGCGTCGCCGGCCCACGTGGCGCGCAGTGCGTTGAGCGTGGCCCCGAGCGGCAGGACGTCGGCGACGTGCTGCAGGAAGACCGGCAGCTGCTCCTTCGGCACCCAGACCCCGCCGAGCGCCAGCATCGGGAAGAACAGCGCGCTGCCGATGCCGCTCGCCGCGCGGCCGGTCGGGGCGAGGGCCGCCACCAGCAGGCCGACGGAGAACAGCGCCAGCGCGCCGAGCACGATCGACAGCAGGAAGCCGCCCGGGTTGCCCGGCAAGGGAATGCCGAGCACGAGCCCGCCGACGCCCGCGATGAGCAGGACCACGACGACCGCGGCCGCCAGGTTGACCAGCAGCTGCGCGGCCAGCAGCCGGCTCGGCGGCACCGGGCTCGCCGAAAGCCGCTTCAACAGGCCCTTTTCGCGGTAGGTGGCCATCGCGTTCGGGAACAGCGTGAGCGCCAGCATGGCCAGCAGGATCGTGACGGCCATCGGCGCGATCACCGTGGCCAGTGCGCTGTGGCCGCCGTACTTCGGGTCCGGCTGGTTCGCGCCGGGCATCAGCCCGAACACCAGCAGCAGCGCGAGCGGGATGCCGATGACGACGGCCGGGGCGCCCGGGTCGCGCAGGAACACCTTGGCCTCGGCGGTGGTCAGCTTGGTCAGGACGGACATGGTTCCCCCTTCATTCCGGCCGGTGGCCGGTGAGCGCGACGAAGGCGTCGTCGAGGCCGGCCTGCTCGACGCGCAGGTCCCCGGCGATCACCCCGAGCCGGGCGAGCAGCGACGTCACCGCGTGGAGCACGTTCCCGCCGCCGCTGACTACGAGGCGCTCGCCCTGCCGTTCGGCCTTCCGGACCTCCGGCAGCGCCTCGAACACACCGGGGTCCAGCGGCGCCGACGGCCGGAACCGCACGACCTGCTCGTCGGACACCCGGGCGACCAGCCCGGCGGGCGAGTCGACCGCGACGACGCGGCCGGCGTCGATCAGGGCGATCCGGTCGCAGAGGCGTTCCGCTTCGGCCATGAAGTGCGTGACCAGCAGGATCGTCACGCCCTGGGCGCGCACGGCCTCGATGAGGTCCCACGTGTCGCGGCGGGCCTGCGGGTCGAGGCCGGTGGTGAGCTCGTCGAGCACCGCCAGCTCCGGGCTCCCGATCAGCGCCAGCGCGATGGAGAGCCGCTGCTGCTGGCCGCCGGAGAGCTTCTTGTACGCGGTGTCGCGGTGCTCGGTGAGCCCGAGCGTGGCGAGCAGCCGCTCCGGATCGGCGGGTGCCCGGTAGAAGCCGGCGTAGAGGTCGAGCAGCTCGCCGACCCGCAGCTTGTCCTGCAGCCGGCCCTCCTGGAGCTGGACGCCGACGCGCTGGCGCAGCTCCGCCCGGTCGCGGCGCGGGTCGAGGCCCAGCACCGAAAGCCGGCCGCCGTCGGGCGTCCGGAGGCCCTCCAGGCACTCGACGGTCGTGGTCTTGCCCGCGCCGTTCGGGCCCAGGATCCCGAAGATCTCGCCGCGCTCGACGGTGAACGACACGTCGTCGACCGCGACCTTGTCCCCGTACCGTTTGCGGAGGTGCTCGACTTCGATGACCGGCATGGCGCCGTCCCCCTTCGATCCGTTTTCCCTGGATCGAGAATCCCGCGCCGGCCCGGTCCGGGGCGTCATCAGAACGGTCCGCATCGCATCCTCCGTTCGGAGGATGCGCGGCCGGTCAGGAGCTGCGCCGGCCCTCGCGCCGGTGGGACGCGAGCACGATCAGGAAGGTGAGCACGATTCCCCCGGCGATGACGAACACCGCCGTCCTGATCCCGCCGCCGGTCGCCACCCGCAGCGCGTCGCCGTCGAGGTCCCGGGCCCGGGCGTTGGCGATCAGGACCAGCACCGCGAGCCCGGCCGCCGCACCGATGCCGGAACCGGTCGTGACGATCCCGGAGGCGACGCCTTGCTGCGGGCCGGGCACCCGCGTCGCCGCGGCGATGTACATGGCCGTGAACACCATCCCGTCACCGGCGCTGACCGCGACCAGGCCGGGCACCAGCGAGGCGTAGGAGCCGTCCGGCGTGAGGGTGAGCCCGAGCAGGCACGCGCCCAGCGCGCCGGCGGCGAGCGCGCCGAGCAGGGTGCGGTGGACGCCGATCCGGGTCACCACCGGCCCGGCCAGCACCGAGCCGGCGACCACCACCGCGGTGGGCAGCAGGAACCCGAGGCCGGTGGCCAGCGCGTCGTAGCCCCACACGTCCTGGAAGTGGAGGGACAGGAAGTACAGGAGCGAGCCGAAGGTGGCCGTGAACATGAACGCGACCACCAAGGCCAGCCGGAGGGTGGAATTGGTCAGCAGGTGACGCGGCACCAGCGGGTCGGCGCTGCGCCGCTCGATCACCGCGAAGGCGCCGAGCAGCAAGGCTCCGGCGACCAGCGCCGCCACGATCCCGGGGGAGGCCCACCCCGCGTCCGGGCCCTGGACCAGCGCGAACGCCAGCAGGGTCACCGCTCCGGTGACGCTCAGCGTGCCGGCCAGGCCGAACCGGCGCCCCGGCTCCCGGAGCCGGTCGGGCCCGATGAGCGCGAACGCCGCGACGAGCGCGACGCCGGCCAGCGGAACGTTGCCGAAGAACACCGCCTGCCAGCCGAAACCCCGCGTGAGCACACCACCCAGCAGCACGCCGACGACCAGGCCGGCGGCGCCGGCTCCGCCCCACACGCTCAGCGCGCGGTTGCGCTCGCGGCCCTCGGCGAAGGTCGTGGTGATGATCGCCAGGGTGCTGGGGAACACCAGTGCCCCGCCCAAGCCCTGGAGCGCGCGGCCGGCGAGCTGGAGCAGCGGCACGGTGGCCAGCCCGCCGACGACCGACGCGATGGCGTAGAGCGCCAGGCCGGTCACCAGCATGCGGCGCCGGCCGAGCAGGTCCGCGGCCCGGCCGCCGAACAGCAGGAACCCGCTGGAGGCGATCGCGTACGTGCTGATCACCGCTTGGAGGGTCTGGGCGGAGTAGCCCAGGTCCCGGCCGATCTCGGGCAGCGCGACCACGACGATGTACTGGTCGAGGGAGACGATCAGCATCGCGAAGGCCAGCAACGCCAACCTCGCACCTGGGTGGTCGCGGCGCGCCACCGATGTCGATTCCGGGTGGGTCAGCATGGGTTCCTCCTGGTCGTCAACCTGAACTGTACGCTTCAGTTCATGTGAACTCAACGGTACAGTTCAGTAGCTTGGTATGCTGCGACGGTGACCGAGACGCGACGGCATACCCCCACCGGCGAGCGCGCCGAGCTCAAGCGCCGGGCGATCGTGGACGCCGCCCGCGAGACGTTCCTCGCCCGCGGCTTCGAAGCCGGCATCGACGTCATCGCCCGGCAGGCCGACGTGTCGAAGGTGACGATCTACAACCACTTCGGCAGCAAGAGCGAGCTGTTCCACGCGGTCATCCACGACGCGCTCAAGGAAGCGCTCCAGCAGTCGACGCTGGCGCTGGAGAAGAGCCTGGCCGAGTCCGACGACATCCGCGAGATCCTCGTGCGGACGGCGAAAGGCTGGGTGGCGGGGATGGCGCAGCCGCAGGTGCTCGCGCTCCGCGCACTCGTCGCCGGCGAGGCGCAGCGGTTTCCCGAGCTCGGCCAGGCGTGGAAGGCCAACGGCCCCGACCTGACCTCCGCCATCCTCGCCGGGGAGTTCCGCAAGCGCATCGACGCCGGCGAGCTCGCCATCCCCGACGTCGACCTGGCCCTGGTGCAGCTCTACGCGCTGGTCCTCTACCCGCACTTCACCCACGCCGCCTACGGCGAACGGATCGGCGAGCAGCGCACCGATGACCTCATCAACCGAGGTGTCGACATGTTCCTGGCGTACTACTCGGTCTAGGGGTGCCGCCGCCAGGTCAGGGCGATGTCCTTGGTGGCCAGCCAGGCGGTGAGGTCGTAGCCGTGCGCGGCCAGCCCTTCCACCGCCGCGTAGGTGGTCTCGAGCGCGTATTGCGCGTCTTCGGCGGTGAGGAGACCGGCGGCGTGGGCCTCGAGGAGCTCGTCGGTGTCGATCACCCGCAGCGACAGCTTGTCCTTGAGCACCAGGTCGACGTAGAGGTCGGTGGCCACCCAGCGTGGGCCGTCGCGGCGGACGCGGACCACGTCGAGGTAGAAGTCCTGGTCGCGTTCGTGGCCGGGGGAGAACCAGAAGTCGGTGAAGCGCAGGCCGAGCCCGGGCACCAGCCACGACTCGAGGTAGTGGAACTGGGCGCGGCCGGGGGCGGGGCGCGCGAGGTACAGGCCGAACGGCTCCTCGCGGTACTCCTCGACCTCCCGGCGGATGCCCTTTGGATCGATGTTCACGCGCTCGGCGGGGTCGAAGAGCTCGACCTTCGGCGGGTGCAGTTCAGCCATGCGGTCATCCTGCCGGGCGGGTCACGAATCGCGAACGTGCGACGCGCGTTCTACTCGTTCGGGCTAAAGTGCGCCGACGATCGGGGGAGCCGAGGGAGCTGGGATGTTCGGGATCATCAGGCCGTGCCGGCATCGGCTGTCCGAAAACCTGCACGCGGACTGGCTCGCGCACCTGTGCGGGCTGTGTCTCACGCTGCGCGACGAACACGGCCAGCTGGCCCGCGTCGTCACGAACTACGACGGGCTGATCATCTCGGCGCTGGTCGAGGCGCAGACTCCGCGCGCCGGCCTGCGCCGGGACGCCGGGCCGTGCCCGCTGCGGGGGATGCGCTCGACGTCGGTGGCGCGGGGCGAGGGTGCCCAGCTCGCCGCCGCGGTGTCGCTGGTGCTGGCCGCGGCGAAGGTGGGCGACCACGTCGAGGACCGCGATGGCGCCTTCGGCCGGCGTCCGGTGGCCATGGCCGCCAGGCGGGTCGCGGCCCGGTGGGCTTCGCAGGGCAGCAGCACCGGCGGCCGGGTCGGGTTCGACACTTCGGTGCTGGTGGAGGCCGTCTCGCGCCAGGGCTCGCTGGAGCGGTCCCTCGGGCTCGGGGACTCGGCGCTCCTCGCGACCGAGCCCGCCGAACTGGCCACCTCCGCGGCTTTCGCGCGGACGGCGGAACTGGCCGGGCGGCCCGGGAACGTGGCGCCGCTGGCGGAGGCGGGCCGGCTGTTCGGGCGGGTGGCGCACCTGCTGGACGCGGTCGAGGACCACGCGGCCGACGCGGCCGTGGGGGCGTGGAACCCGTTGCGGGCCACGGGAACCTCCCTGGACGAGGCACGGCGGTTGTGCGACGACGCGGTGCTCGGCGTGGAGCTCGCGCTGCGGGAGGCCGAGTTCGCGGAGCCGGGGCTGGTGCACGCGTTGCTGGTCCACGAGCTGCGGCAGGCGGTGCGCCGCACCTTCGGGCACGGCTCGGCGCACGTCCACGGCGCCGGCTCGGCGCACGCTCACGGCTCCGGCCTCGGGCAGGGCTTGGCCTCCGGCACTGGCGGGGCGGCCGGAGGCGGTCAGGATTTCGGACCTGGCTCGGCGTTCGCGGCCGGCGACCAGGGGCTGGGCGGCCTTGCTGGGCAGCAGCCTCCCCCGCCCGGGTGGATCGGGCCGGGACCCACGCCGCCGCAGCACCCCCAGCAGCCGCCGCCGGGCTGGATCGGCCGGGGGCCCGCGCCGCAGCAGTACCCGCACCAGCCTCCGGGAGCCGGTGCGCCGCAGGGCTTTCCGCCGCCGGGGCCCGTTCCGCCGCCGGGTGCCCCCGGCGGTCAGGGGCCGGGTGGGCCGGGCGGACCCGGTGGGCCGGGAGGTCCCGGCGGGCCCGGTGATTCGGACGGCCCGGAGCCGCTCGACGGCAAGGGTGGCGGCCTCTGGTACCCGAAGTTCGCCGTCCCGCCGAAGAAGCGCAACTTCTTCCTCGGCTGCGCGATCGCGCCGTACATGTGCTGCACGTGCCAGTTCTGCTGCCGCGATCCCTACCCTGGGCCGTGGAGCGGGAAACCGCACTCGAGCGGGGGCTGCGACTGCGACGGTGGTTGCTGCGACTGCTGTTCCTGCTGTGACTGCAGTTGCTGAAGGGGGAGCCGGATGACGATGGACGACCTGCACGACCGGGGCCGTGAGAACTTCGCCGGGCTGGTCGAGGGCGGCGCGGCGCGGCTCGACGCGTTGTTCGCCACCGTCCCGGCGCTGGGTGAGCTGGCGGTCGGCACGGTCTACGGCCACCTGCACGAACGCCCGGCGCTGGACGGCCGGACGCGGGAGGCGGCCACGCTGGCGGCGATCGTCGCGTCGGGGATGGTGGGCCCGCCGCTGAGCGTCCACCTCCGCACGGGCCTCGCCTCGGGCCTGTCGCCGGCCGAGGTCTGCGAAGTCGTCGTCCAGACGGCGGCGTTCGCGGGTTTCCCCCGCGCGGTTTCGGCGGCCGACCAGCTGAACCGGCTCTTCGAAGGCCACGGCCTCCCCATCCCGCCCCCGCCCTCGCCGCGCGAGGTGGTGCTGGCGTACCTCGCGGAGCCCGAAGCCGAGGTCGGCGAGGTGCTCGGGGAGTTCCCGCGCACCGAGGTCCAGGCGACCGGGCCCGATCGGGTGCTGGTCTCGTGCTTCGGGGACGACCCCGTGCCGGGCGCCGTCCTGCACTGCGCGGTGACCGGCCGCGAAGTCGCCTCCGTCACGGTGTTCCGGCCCCGCTGACCAGGCCCGACGGAAATTGTCGGTGGGTCGGCTTACTCTGGTCGACGTGGCTTTCGCAACCGAACACCCCGTGCTGGCGCAGTCCGACTTCCGGCCCGTCTCGGAGATCCCCCGGGAGGGCGGCCGGTTCGAGGTCGTCAGCGACTACCAGCCCGCCGGTGACCAGCCGGCGGCCATCGACGAGCTCGAACGGCGCGTCAACGCCGGCGAGAAGGACGTCGTGCTCCTGGGTGCCACCGGTACCGGCAAGTCGGCGACGACCGCGTGGCTGATCGAGCGCGTGCAACGGCCGACGCTGGTGATGGCGCCGAACAAGACCCTCGCCGCGCAGCTGGCGAACGAGCTGCGCGAGCTGTTCCCGCACAACGCGGTCGAGTACTTCGTCAGCTACTACGACTACTACCAGCCCGAGGCGTACATCGCGCAGACGGACACGTACATCGAGAAGGACTCGTCGGTCAACGACGACGTCGAGCGGCTGCGGCACTCGGCGACGATGAACCTGCTGTCCCGGCGTGACGTCATCGTGGTCGCGAGCGTGTCCTGCATCTACGGCCTGGGCACCCCGCAGTCCTACCTCGACCGGTCCTCGAAGCTGAAGGTCGGCGAGCAGCTCGACCGGGACGTCTTCCTGCGCGCGCTGGTCGACGTGCAGTACACGCGCAACGACATCGCGTTCGCGCGCGGCACGTTCCGCGCGCGCGGCGACACGGTCGAGATCATCCCGGCGTACGAGGAGCTCGCGATCCGCGTCGAGTTCTTCGGTGACGAGATCGAGAAGCTGTACTACCTGCACCCGCTGACCGGGGACATCGTCAAGGAGGTCGACGAGGTCCGGATCTTCCCGGCGACGCACTACGTCGCCGGCCCGGAACGCATGGAGAAGGCGATCAAGGGCATCGAGCAGGAGCTCGAGGATCGCCTGGCGGAGCTGGAGAAGCAGGGCAAGCTGCTGGAGGCGCAGCGGCTGCGGATGCGCACGGCCTACGACATCGAGATGATGCGGCAGGTCGGGTTCTGCTCCGGCATCGAGAACTACTCGCGGCACATCGACGGCCGCGGCCCGGGCACGGCGCCGGCGACGCTGATCGACTACTTCCCGGACGACTTCCTGCTGGTGATCGACGAGTCGCACCAGACCGTCCCGCAGATCGGCGGGATGTACGAGGGCGACATGTCCCGCAAGCGCAACCTGGTCGAGTTCGGCTTCCGGCTGCCGAGCGCGGTCGACAACCGGCCGCTGACCTGGGAGGAGTTCTCCGACCGGATCGGGCAGACGGTGTACCTGTCGGCGACACCGGGGCCGTACGAGATGGGCCAGGCGGCGGGCGAGTTCGTCGAGCAGGTGATCCGGCCGACCGGCCTGGTCGACCCGAAGGTGGTCGTGAAGCCCACCGAAGGCCAGATCGACGACCTGGTGCACGAGATCCGGGAGCGCGCGGAGAAGGACGAGCGCGTCCTGGTCACCACGCTGACGAAGAAGATGTCCGAAGACCTCACGGACTACCTGCTGGAGCTGGGTATCCGGGTGCGCTACCTGCACTCGGAGGTCGACACGCTGCGCCGGATCGAGCTGCTGCGGCAGCTCCGTGCGGGCGACTTCGACGTGCTGGTCGGCATCAACCTGCTGCGCGAGGGTCTCGACCTGCCGGAGGTGTCGCTGGTGGCGATCCTCGACGCGGACAAGGAGGGCTTCCTCCGGAGCGGGACGTCGCTGATCCAGACCATCGGCCGTGCGGCGCGAAACGTGTCGGGCGAGGTCCACATGTACGCGGACAAGATCACCGACTCGATGCGGCACGCGATCGACGAGACCGACCGCCGCCGCGAGAAGCAGGTCGCCTACAACCTGGAGCGCGGGGTCGACCCGCAGCCGCTGCGGAAGAAGATCGCCGACATCCTCGACCGGGTGTACAGCGAGGCCGAAGACACCGAGCAGGTCTCGGTGGGCGGCTCGGGCCGCAACTCCTCCCGCGGCAAGAAGCCCGAGCAGGGTGACCGGGTGCGCAGCTCGGGGATGCTGGTCGACAAGAACGTCTCGGCGATGCCGCGCGCCCAGCTGGCGGACCTGATCCAGCAGATGACGGACCAGATGATGCAGGCGGCGCGCGACCTGCAGTTCGAGCTGGCCGCCCGGCTGCGTGACGAGATCTCGGACCTGAAGAAGGAGCTGCGCGGAATGGACGCGGCAGGCATCAAGTAGGCGCGGGCCAGGTGGTCGGGCGCCCCGCCCGGCGGTCGTGGGCCGGTGTGGTCTGGTCTCGGTGGCCGGACACCACCTTGTGGCGGTCTGTGGGCGCCTGCCGAGCTGTCGGCGCGCCTGTCAGAAGCCACGCTATCGACCATTACACCATCAACGGTATAGTTACACCATGGCGATGAACATCAAGGACGCGGAGACCGAGCGCCTCGCCGCCGAGGTCGCCGAGCTGACGGGCGACACGAAGACCGGTGCCGTCCGCGAAGCCCTGCGGCTGCGTCGTGACCAGCTCGTGGCGCGGGACAACGCCGAACTGCGGCTGAAGCGGATGCGGCGAGTACTGGAAGAGGAGATTTGGCCGTTGATCCCGCCTGAGGAGCTCGGGAAGCCGATCCCGAAGGACGAATGGGAAGAGATTCTCGGGTTCGGGCCGGGTGGCGTGTGATCGTCGACAGCTCCGCCCTAGTGGCGATCCTTCGACGGGAGCCGGATCACGAATGGCTTGAGGAGCGCCTCGCGGAGGCGGACTCGGCCAAGATCGGCGCGCCGACTCTCGTCGAGGTCGGCATCGTGCTCACGGTGAAGCTCGGCGCGCGGGGCCGGCTGGTGCTCGCCAGGTTCCTCCAGGACAACCGCATCGCGGCCGTCCCCTTCACCGAAGAACACGCGGAAGTGGCGATCGAAGCGTTCAAGCAGTACGGGAAGGGGCACCACCCCGCCAAGCTGAACATGGGCGACTGCCACAGCTACGCCACCGCCAAGATCGCCCGGGAACCGTTGCTGTGCATCGGGGACGACTTCCCGCAGACCGACCTCGAACTCGTGAAGCTCGCGTCGTGAACGTCGAAGCCGTCGTCGCGTACTGCCTCGGGAAGCCCGGGGCCGAAGAGACCTACCCCTTCGGTGACCACGTGCTCGTCGCGAAGGTCGGCGGCAAGGGCTTCGCCTTCATCGGGCAGGAGCCGCCCGGCAGCGTCGCCGTCAAATGCGGGGCCACCAGGGACGAAGCCGCCGAGGTCCGGGAACGCCACCCGGGGTCTGTCACCGTCATGGACTACCTCGGCCGCTACGGCTGGAACCGCGTCGAACTCGGCTCCGGCGTCCCCGACGCCGAGCTCGAAGAACTCATCGACACCTCCTACGAAGACGTCGTCCGGAGGCTGCCGAAGGCGAAACGGCCCTAGCCCGGCGCCGGTGCCTCCGAGTCCGGCTGCAGCATGCCGAAGATGTTGCCTTCGGTGTCCTTGACGTACGCCAGCCAGCCGACGCCCGGCACCGGGCTCTTCGGCAACGCCAGCGAGCCGCCCGCTTCGGTCACCGAGTCGAGCGCGTGGTCGAGGTCGGCGACGGCGATCGTGTTGACGAAACCGTGCACCGGAGCCGATTCCCCGGGGGCCGGGCCGACGCGGGGGACGAGCCCGCCGTCGATTCCGTTGCCGTCGCCGGTCGTGATCACCCAGTACGGGATGTCGCCCCAGCGTTCGAACTTCCAGCCGAACACCGCCGTGTAGAAGGCCACCGCGCGCTCGGGCTCGCCGGCGTGGATCTCGAAGTGGACGGGACGAGGCATGCGTGGCCTCCTCGGGCCGGGCCGTCAAGGTGACGTGAGACTACGCCCGGCCCGAGGAAAGCCCCAGAAGTCAGAGCCGTGGACGCGCCGAAAGCGTGAGGTCGGCGTCGAAGTCCGGGAAGCCGGCCGGCGCGCTCCTCGCCGTCAGACCCGACGTAGCAGCCGACGCAGGCAATCCCGCCCAGCGCCGGACCGTCGCGGTCGCCGCGGCGGCGTCGGCCGCGGGCAGCTGCGCGATCTTCGAGCCGTGGTTGCCGCCCGGCACGTAGTAGCGGTACGAGTCGCGGCTGCCGAAGCCCAGTTCGAACGGCTCGGCGCCCCACGGGTCGTTCGAGCCGTAGACGAACAGCAGCCGGGTGCCGCGGGACTTCACCCAGAAGTCCACGTCCGGCATCGCCAGGTAGTCGAACCGCGGGATCTTGACCGACGAAGGTACGAACGTCTTCGGCTGGTCGGCGCCGGGGTAGCGGAGCAGGTCTCGCAGGTAGCCGTCGTAGGCCTCGGGCGAACCCAGCTGCGTGGCCGCCTGGTAGTAGTACGGGATGTACGGCGACAGGTCCTGGTCGGAGTAGGTGTTGAGGCTCTCCACCTTCTCGTACCAGGCGTAGACGTCGGCCGCGGGCGCGCCCGGCGCGGGCACCGTCGCGCAGTCCGCCTGCGTCTGGTACTGCCAGAAGGCGAAGTACGAGTCGATCACCGAGATCTCGAGGGACTTGTCGGCCGAGCCGACGATCGAGAACGTCAGCCCGCGCTTCGCCGCGTCCGCCGCGGCGATCACGCCCAGCTCGCCACGCCGTTTGAGCGCGTCACGCTGGATCGCCTTCAGCGCGTCACGGCAGCCCGGGTCGTTGCCGACCCGGGAGAGGAGCCGGTTGTAGACGTCGAGCGGGTCGATGACGTCGTTGGGCGCGACGTACGGGATCGTCGCGTCGACGTCGTCGGGGAAGAAGCGCCGGAAGTACGTCGCGGTCATACCGCCCTTGCTGCCGCCGGTGGCCAGCCACTTGCCCGGGTAGATCGCCTTGAACGCCTGCACCGCGTGGTGCTCGTCCGCGGCGGCCTGCCAGATCGTCAGCTGCTTCGCCCAGTTCTCCGGCTGCGGCCGCGACGGCGTGAAGTACCGGTACTCCATCGAAAGCTGGTTGCCGTCGACGATCTGCGTCGGCTCCGACCGGTTCGGCGCGGTGCTGACGTTGTAGCCGCTGGTGAAGGCGACCGTCGGCGCGGTGAAGTCGCGGTGCAGCAGGGTGAACCGCTGCTGGAACGTGCCCGCGCCGGGGTGGCGGTGGTCGGCGGGCTGGGTGAGGGTCAGCTCGAAGAACCGGAACCCGGCCGGCGCCGGGTCCTCCTTGACGATCGTGAGGCCAGGGATCTTCCGCAGCGCGGCCTCGATGTCGGTCGCCGCGCCCGCGGCGGGCGCGAGCCCGGCCAAGGCCAGCACGACCACCGTGACGGCGATGAACAGTCTGCGCATGGACGCACCCTCCCCGGCTTCGGAACCCACCGTGGGACCCTCACAGAACCGGCCGCGGTCGGCAATCGGCTGTCCGGGCGCACAATCGGTCAGATCCCGACTTTCGGCGGGTGGCGCGCGCGTCCTCCGCCGTGCGCAACGGCGGGCACCGTGCGAGTTGTCCGGGTGATCAGCGCCACGTTACGGTCCGAACCCGTAGGCACCGGCATCGAGCGAGGGGTCCGCCCATGAAGGTTTCCGACTGCCCTACGACGCAGGTCGAAGTCCGCATCGCCGCGGGGCCGGCCGAGGTCTGGTCCTGGCTGCTGGACATCGACCTCCCGGCGCGGTTCTCCACCGAGTTCCAGGGCGGCGGTTGGGTCGAGGGTTCCGAGCCCGGCCTGGGCGCGCGGTTCCGCGGCCGCAACTCCCACCCGGTCGCCGGGGAGTGGGAGACGGTCTCGACGGTGACCGGCTACGAGCCCGAGCGGCTGTTCGCGTGGGCCGTGATGGACGTGACGAACCCGGCCGCGTCGTGGCGCTTCGAGCTCGTCCCCGACGGCGACGGCACGATCCTGCGCCAGTGGGCCCAGATCGGGCCCGGCCCGTCCAACCTGACGACGATCATCGGCTCGATGCCCGAGCACGAGGAGGAGATCGTCGCGATGCGGCTGGGCGAGCTGCAGGGCAACATGCAGAAGACGGTCGAAGGCATCAAGACCCTCGCCGAGAGCGGCGTGCGCGCCGCCTAGCGGAGCACCTCGTCCACATAGGACTTCACGGCGGCGAGCGCGGCGGGCGCGCGCCACAGCCGCTCCACCTCGGGGTCGTCGGTGTGGCGGTGCTCGGCGATCCGTTCGTGGAAGGGCTGGCGGATCTGGGCCTTGGTGTGCGCGAACGGCTCGGCGGGCAGCTCGCCGAGCCGGGTCGCGACGGCCAGCGCCCGGTCGAGCACGTCGTCCGCCAGCTCGTCGACCAGCCCGCGCGCGAGGGCGTCCTGGCCGCCGTGGACCTCGCCCGAGTAGGTGAGTGCGGGCAGCGGCGTCGTGCCGTAGGCGCAGCGCAGGATCTCCAGCGCCGAGAGCGGGAACGGCAGCCCGACCAGCAGCTCGGTCACACCGATGGTGCCGGGCCCGAGCACGCGGTGGTCGCACGCGGCGGCGAGCACGGCGCCGCCGGCGATGGCGGGCCCGTTCAGCGCGGCGACCACCGGACGCGGGAAGCCGAACACGGCCAGCAGGGCGTCGGACAGCAGCGGCAGGAACTCCGACACGTAGGACGCGCCGCCGTCGTGGAGCCGCTTGAGGTCGACGCCCGCGGAGAAGATGCGGCCGGTGCCGGTGAGCACCACGGCGCGGGCCGCCGAAGCTTCCTCCAGCCGGAGCACGAGCTCTCGGCAGGAGTCGCTGTCGAGGGTGTTGGCCTTGCCGTGGTCGATCCGCAGCACGGCGACGTCGTGGTGGCTGTCCAGGGTGATCGGCACGCGCCCGACCGTACCCCGGGGGAGCGGCCCGCCGCGGGATTACCGCGACCGGCCGCCCCGCGTCTCAGCTCGTGATGTCCTTCCGGGCGAACCGCCGCCCGGCGTAGAGGAAGAACACCGTCCCGTAGATCACCGCCGAGAGCATCCCGCTCGCCAGGTTGGTCCAGTCGACGTCGGTCGAGATCAGGTCCATCCACGAGAACGCGTAGTGCGTCGGCAGGTAGTTGCGCAGGCCTTCCAGCGCCGTGATCTGGTCGAGGATCTGCGACAGGATCGCCACCAGCACCGCGCCGCCGACCGCGCCGAGCGGGGCGTCGGTCGTCACGCTCAGGGCCAGCGCGAGCCCGGCCACCCAGGCCAGCTGCAGGATGATGTACACAGTGGACAGTGCGATGGCGAGCAGGCTGTCGCCGAAGGACACCGCGTCGCCGGTCGGGCTGATCGCGTCGCCCGCGCCGTACCAGAGCACCCCGACCCCGAGCGAGACCAGCGGCAGCAGGATCAGCGCCGCCGCCGACAGGATTCCCGACGCGATCGCCTTCTGGCGCAGCACCCGGTGCCGCGGCACCGGGATCGCCAGCAGGTACTTCAGGCTCGACCACGACGCCTCGCTCGCGATGGTGTCGCCGAAGAACAGCGCGACGATCATCGGCAGCAGGAACGTGCCCGACACGAACAGCGCCAGCACGACGAAGTTCGGCGCGGACGCCGTGGCCAGGTCGACGAACCCGCCGCTGCGCCGGTTCGGGTTCGACTGCCCGGCCTCGAACGCGATCACCAGGATGAACGGCAGGAGGGCGACGAACCCGAGGAGGAACTGCGTGCGCCGCCGCTTGAGCTGGCGGCGCAGCTCGACGCCGAGCCGCAGCGTCCGCCGCGCGGAGTAGCCCGCGACGGCACCGTCCGGCCCGACCTCGGTGTGTTCGTGCGACGCGACGTCGGTCAGCTCGTCGAGCGCGTGCGGGTCGGTGTGGACGCCCGAATTCGAAGTGTTCACGACTCGTCTCCGACCAGTTGCAGGAACGCGTCTTCCAGCCGGCGCCGGGGCCCGGCCTGCTCCACCGCGACGCCGGCGCGGACCAGCGCCGCGACCGCCTCGGCGCGCGGCAGCCCGTCGAGGTCGGCGTGCACGAGGTCGCCGTCGACGTCGACGGAGGTGACTCCGCCGGCCGCCTTCAGCGCGGCAGCGGCCGCTTCCGGGTCGTCGACCCGGAACGTCGCCTCGCCGCCGGCCGCGGCCAGCTCGCCGACCTCGCCCGCGGCGACCAGCGCGCCGCGGTGCATGACCACGACGTGCGTGCAGGTCTGCTCGACCTCGGCCAGCAGGTGGCTGGACACCACCACGGTGCGGCCGGTGGCGGCGTAGCGCTGCAGCACCTCGCGCATCTGGTGGATCTGGGGCGGGTCGAGCCCGTTGGTCGGCTCGTCGAGCACCATGAGCTCCGGCAGGCCGAGCATCGCCTGCGCGATCGCCAGCCGCTGCCGCATGCCCTGGCTGTAGGTCCGCACCCGCCGGTCGACCGCGGAGCCGAGCCCGGCGATCTCCAGCGCCTCGCCGAAGTGCGCCCTTTCCGCCGGCCGTCCGGTGGCCGCCCAGTACAGCTCGAGGTTCGCCCGGCCGGACAGGTGCGGCAGGAAGCCGGAGCCCTCGACGAACGAGCCGATGCGCGAGAGCACCGGAGCGCCCCCGGTGATCTTGTGCCCGAAGACCCGGATGTGGCCCTTCGTCGGCGTGATCAGGCCCATCAGCATCCGCAGCGTGGTCGTCTTGCCCGCGCCGTTCGGCCCGAGCAGGCCGAGCACCTGGCCCGGCTCGACCCGGAAGGACAGGTCGTTCACCGCGACGAACCCGCCCGGGTACTCCTTGCGCAGCCCCTCGATGACCAGCGGGGTGGCGGCGAGGTCCGGGTCGATGTCGGTGGCCCGGCGGCGGCGCAGCACCGCGAAGAGCACCGCGGCCAGCCCGATCGCCAGCGTCACGCCGATGCCCACCAGCTGCCCGACCGGGGCCGGCGAGCCGACGGACGTCCCGGGTACGACCGGCACGGCCAAAGCGGTGCCGCCGGCCAGCGCGACCCGGAACACCGCGGGCGCGGCCGGCGTCGCGAACGCCTGGTCGGTCGTGCCGACGACCAGGCGCAGCGAGTGCCCGCCCTCGATCGGCCGGACGATGCCGGGCAGCGTCACCGTGACCTGGACCGGCGTGCCGTCGGCCGGCAGCCCGCTCACCCGGAACGGGGCGATCGCGTTGGCCGGCAGCACCCGGGAGCCGTCCTGGCCGACGTCGTAGAGCTTCGCGAACAGCACCGCGTCCGGTTGCGGGTGCGCGGGGTCCGCGGCCACCTGCAGCCGCACGGTGGAGGAGCCGCTGACGACGACCTGCCCGTCGACCGGCGCGGTCGTGAACTGCGCGGCCTGCCCGGGCGGGTCGTTGCTGAACAGCGCGCCCAGCCGCGACGTGCTGCTCGCGACGCCGTTCAGGCCGGGGATCCCGCTGACCGCCGAGGGGTTCGCCCCGGCCGGGCGCACGATCGCCTGGGCGGGGCCGCCCATCGCCAGCAGCCGCCGTTCGGTGGCCGGGCCGGTGAGGCCGGGGTAGGTGTCCGCGGTGACCGTGCGGACCGACGGCGTTCCGTTGGCGCGCAACGTGCCCTGGACGTCGTAGCTGAACCCGGTGCCCGGGTCGCCGCCGTCGACGGCCGTCCACAGGAAGTCCGCGATCTTCGCGCGCAGCTGCGGTCCGGGCTTCCCGCCGTCGTGGCCGCCGGTGTACCAGATCGTCCGCACCTTGCCGCCCGCCGCGGTGATCTGCCGCGCGGTGGCGTCGGACTGGTCGAGGCCGAACAGGGTGTCGCTCTCGCCCTGGACCAGCAGGGTCGGGACGGCGATCTTGTCCGTCACCGAAACGGGGGAGACGCGGCGCAGCAGGTCGACGCTGGCCTGGCTCGCCTGCCCGGTGGTGCCGAGCTCGGTGTAGGCGCGGCAGACGGCGGCGGTGAACCGGCCGCACGGGTCGGCGGGCCCGCTCTGGCGACTTCCGCCCGCGACCGGGGGCACGGCGGGGACGGCCGCCGCGGCGCCCGCGGCCCCGGTGGATCCCGTGTCGGTCGCCTGGCCGGCTTCCGGCGCTTCGGCCGACGGCGAGCCGCCGGAAGCGGCGCCGGACCCGGCCGAGAAGAAGATGCCGGCCCAGCTCTTCTTGAACACGCCGTCGGTCGCGAAGGCGCCGGCGGCCGGGGTGCCCGAGGCTTGGAGGCCGGGCGTGGCCGCGTTGGGGACCAGGCCCTGCGCGAGGTCGTTGTAGGTGATCACCGGGGCGATCGCGTCGACGCGCTTGTCCGTGCCGGCCAGCAGCAGCGAGAGCGCGCCGCCGTAGGAGGCGCCGGTGACGGCGACCTTCGGGTCACCGCCCGCGTCGGTGGTCACCTGGTGCTGCGCGACGAGCCGGTCGATCAGGCGGCTCGCGTCGGCGACCTCGCCGTCCGGGTCGTTGAGCCCGATCTTGCCGGTGCTCTTGCCGAACCCGCGCGCGGACCACGTCATGACGACGAAGCCCTTCCGCGCGAGTTCGCGCGCGTCGTCGGCGACGCTGTTCTTGTCCCCGCCGAAGCCGTGCGCGAGCAGCACCGCGGGCGCGGGCACGGTGGCGGGCAGGTAGGTGGTCGTGTCGATCTTGACCTGCTCCGCCGAGCCGGGCGCGGCGGGCATGTCGATCAACGCGTCCTGCGTGGGCACCGGCGGGGGCGCCGCGGGCCGCGTGATCCAGAAGACCGCGCCGGCGGCCAGGACCACGACGACGGCGGCGAGCGCGGTGAGGCGGGCTCCGCGGGTGCGCGGGAGCGGGAGTCGGGGCACGTGACGAACCTATTTGAGGGTTGCTGAGAACGCCGCCCGGGCCTCACAGCGATCACACGCCCGGGACCGCCAGGTGGACTCGGGTGACCGAAATTACAGGACCAACCCGGTGACGTGCGCGATTCCGGCTGGCGCTCGGGCGGGGACAACCGGCAAACTGGACGCGCTGTGAGGGGAGTATTCCTTCGCGGCGGTGTCGTCAGCACGGTGGCCTTGCGTCCCCCGGCACCGTCGGCCGGTGTTCGCACCGGCGGAAGAGACCTCCGGTTAGTTGCTCATGCGCACTATCCGGAGGTTGGAGTTTCATGACTGTCCCCCTGTGGCTGTGGATCGCCACGATCGGTGGCCTGCTCGCGCTCATCGCGCTGGACCTGGTCATCGTCGATCGCAAGCCGCACGAAGTGACCACGGGGGAAGCCGCTCGCTGGGTGATCTTCTACGTCTCCTGCGCGATCCTCTTCGGTGCGGGCGTGTGGATCTTCGCCGGGCACGACCCGGGTGTCGAGTTCTTCACCGGGTACATCACCGAGTACTCGCTGAGCGTCGACAACCTGTTCATCTTCATGATCATCATGGCGTCGTTCAAGGTGCCCGCCATCCACCAGCACCGCGTGCTGCTGGTCGGCATCCTGCTCGCGCTGGCTTTCCGCAGCGTCTTCATCGCCGTCGGTGCCGCGCTGATCGCCCAGTTCGTCTGGGTGTTCTTCCTCTTCGGCGCGATCCTCGTCTGGACCGCGGTGAGCATGCTGCGCGGCAAGGGCGAGGACGAGGAGTACCACGAGAACGCCGTCACCCGGCAGGTCCGCAAGTTCGCGCCGGTGACCGACGACTACCACGGCCACCACTACACGGTGAAGCTGAACGGCAAGCGGATGATCACGCCGATGCTGCTGGTGATCGTGGCCATCGGCTCGGCCGACCTGCTCTTCGCGGTCGACTCGATCCCGGCGATCTTCGGCATCACGCAGGAGGCGTTCCTCGTCTTCACCGCCAACGCGTTCGCGCTGATGGGCCTGCGGCAGCTGTACTTCCTGCTCGGCGGGCTGGTGACGAAGCTGGTCTACCTGACCTACGGCCTCGCGGTGATCCTGGCGTTCATCGGCGCGAAGCTGTTCCTGCACGCCCTGCACGAGTACCACGTCGTGCCGGACTGGCTGGACATCAACAACTGGGTCTCCCTCGGCGTCATCATCGTCGTGCTCACCGTGACCACGGTGGCCAGCCTGGCGAAGGCCCGGCGCGACGAGCGCAAGCAGGTCGCCGCGTAAGTCCCGACGAAGGTCGTTCGCAGCGCTAAGGATTTCGGGTACCGTCGGGGACGTGCGTCCTGCCGACATCGAAGCCCTCGTCGTCCCCGGCCGTCCCGCGCTGCGCGGGAACCTGCTGCTCACGGCGCTGAAGAAGCCCGACCTGAAGACGAACGCCGCGCACAGCTCGGTGCGGCGCGTCTCCCTCGACGGCGGCGAGTCCGCGTGGACGCACGGTCCGCGCGACTCGGCGCCGTCGATCTCCCCGGACGGACGCTGGGTGGCGTTCCTCCGCGCCGGGGAGGGCAAGGGCGCCGACGGCAGCCCGCAGCTGCACGTCATGCCGGCCGGCGGCGGTGACGCGCGCCGCCTGACGTCGCTGCACCTCGGCGCCGGCGAGCCGGTCTGGGCGCCGGACTCGCGACGGATCGCCTTCACCGCGCGGGTGCCCGAAGCCGGCCGGTACGGGACGGCGGACGCCGGCGACGAGACGCCGGAGCCGGCCGCCGAGGCCCCGCGCCGGATCACGCGCATGGACTACCGGATCGACGACATCGGGTTCCTGGGCGACCGCACGCAGCGGCTGTTCGTCGTCGACGCGCTCACGGAAGACGTGTCACCCGAGCCCGAACCGCTGACCGGTGACGGGTTCGACGTCAGCCAGCCGGTGTGGACGCCGGACGGCGCCCGCGTCGTCTTCACCGCCCCGCCGGACTGGGGCGCGGCCGAGAGCGACTACCGCGACCTCTGCGCGATCTCCGCCGAGGGCGGCGAGCCCGAGGTCGTCGTGCGGGGCGAGGGGTTCTCGGAGCGCCCGGTGTTCGCCGCCGACGGCACGTTGTTCTACTTCGGACAGTCCTTCGAGGAGCACCACGAAGCCGCGATGACCGGCCTCTACTCGGCCACGCCGGAGTTCGGCGCCGGCCCGGTGAAGGCGCGCCGGCTCACCGACATCGAAACCGTCGACTGCGACGCCTCGGCGGGCCCGCCGGCGCCGCGCGAGACCGACGTGCTCGTCGCCGTTCGCAACCGCGGCGCGGTGGAGCTGCGCGCGGTCGCCACCGACGCCGCGGACGCCCCGCTGGCCGACCTGCCGGTGGTCTACGCGGACCGGACGGTGCTGCGGTCGTTCACGTTGGACGGCTCGGTGCTCGCCGCGGTGCTCGCGACGCCGTCGACGTCGGGTGAGGTCGTGCTGCTTCGCGACGGAGTCCCGCAGGTCCTGACGGACTACTCGAAGCCGTTGCGCGACAAGGGCATCCGGCCGTTGGTTGAGCTGGAGACCACGGCGCCGGACGGCTACCCGGTGCACGGCTGGCTGGTGCTGCCCGAGGGCGAGGGCCCGCACCCGGTGCTGCGCGTGGTGCACGGCGGCCCGTTCGCCCAGCAGGACTGGGCGGTGTTCGACGAGGCGCAGGTGTACGCGGCCGCGGGGTACGCGGTGGTGCTCGGCAACCCGCGTGGCTCGGCGGGCTACGGGCAGACCCACGGCCGCGCGATCACGCACGGCTTCGGCACGGTCGACGTCGACGACGTCCTGGCGCTGCTGGACAAAGCTCTGGAACGGCCGGACCTGGACGCCTCCCGCGTCGGCATCATGGGCGGTTCGTACGGCGGGTTCATGACGAGCTGGCTGGCGGCCCACCACGGTGAGCGCTTCAAGGCGGCGTGGAGCGAGCGCGCGGTCAACGCGTGGGACTCGATGGTCGGCAGCTCCGACATCGGCTACACGTTCGTCGACGCGTACATCGGCGCTTCGCCGGAGGTGCAGCGCGACCGTTCGCCGCTTTCGTACGCCGCGCAGATCAAGATCCCGTTCGCGGTGGTGCATTCGGAGGAGGACTGGCGCTGCCCGCTGGAGCAGGCGCAGCGGATGTTCGTGGCGCTGCGGCGCGCGGGCGCGCCGGCGGAGTTCCTGCTGTTCCCGGGGGAAGGCCACGAGCTGTCCCGGTCGGGCCGGCCGCGCCACCGCGTCCAGCGCTTCGAGGCGATCCTCGAGTGGTGGGCCCGGCACCTGTAGGTCTCTTGCGCCGGTGGCCGGCGCCTGCGAATGTCCGTGGTCATGACGCTGCCCGAGGTGGACTTCGAGCTCGAGACCTGGCGGATGGTGCTGTTCCGGGCGGGGCCTCGCGCCGGGGAGATCCCGGAGGAGATGGCTCGCGAGCTGCGGGCCCGGCACCTGTCTTCGGCGCGCCAGCAGCAGGCGGCGGGAACGCTCCTGTTCGCGGGCGCGGTCCCGGCGCCGTCGTCTTCGCTGCCGGTGACCGGGGTGGCGTTCTTCCGGACGTCGGAGGCGGAGACCCGCGCGATCCTCGACGCCGATCCGGCGGAGCAGGCCGGGTTGATCGCGTCGGAGATCGTCGGGTTCGTGTGCCCGCGAGGCACGCTGGGCTGAGCAGCCGCGTGCGCCGGACGAACACGGAGGTCGCGCGCTCGGTGCCCCGCACTCGAACGGCATTGTTCCGCACGCACGATGAGGTTCATGGTCGCCACGCTGCAACCTCCACCGCACTGGAGGTCAAACAGCGCGCGGTGACGTGCGCTCAGTTCAGCAGCGTGTAGTTCAGCTCTTCGCAGACGCGGCCCAGCGGGACGTCCAAACCCGGGTGGTCCAGCGGCAGCAGGACGTCCGGCGCGATCGGCAGCGCCGCGCCCGCCGGCGGGTCCCACAGGCAGATCGCCGGGTCGCCGGAGTCCATCGAGGAGCGGTACCAGAGGCCGTCGAGGTCGCTGAACGCGCCGCGGATCGCGCGGGCCCACGCCTGCGTCAGCTTCTTCGGCCCGCTGGAGATCTCCTGCGAGGCGCCCACCCGCGTCGGCCACAGGCCGGTCAGGTCGAGCAGGCGCAGCGTGCGGGTCGGGCGGACGACGACCAGCCGGGGGCCGCGCGTGCGGCGGTCGACCGCCGAGCTCGTCTGGAAGACCTCCGCGACCGAGGTGCGCACGGTGAGGCCGAAGTAGAGGACCCCGTTCGCGGGATCGGTGACCGGTGCGCCGCCCCGGCCGGGCGACTGCTGGTCGAACCGGCCGTGCGGGAGCGGGCCGGTGTAGCGGAACGAGTTCCACTGCTGGGGGTGGTTGCCGTGCGCGGTGAAGATCCGGACGAGCCTGGTCGCGGGCTGGACCGTCACCACGTCGTTGGCGCGGTTCAGCTGCCGGACCAGGACGGATCGGGCGGGCGGCAGCGGGAGCCGGGCCATGGGTCGGGGGTGGTCCGTCCTTGTCGGTGATCTTGCTCGGGAAGGCCCAGCCTAGAACGGCGAGCCGAGCGTGGCGATGAGGCGGGCGACGTGGTCCGGATCACCCCCGGAAAGGAGCCATTGGCGCGGGGTCGCGGGATGCTCGTTGATGACGAGGTCCGGCTGCGGGGTGCTCATGAACGCGGCGACGACCAGGGCGGGCTGGTCGTCGGGGAGGGCTTTGAGGACCACTTCGAGGCCGGGCAGCACGCCCGAGCCGGCGAACTGCCACGCGGGGAGCCGCCAGCCGCCGTCCTTCCAGCCGGTCAGCCTGCCTTCCTTGAGGCGGTGGCGGATCCGGCTGTCGTCGACGCCGAGGGCCTTCGCCGCCTCGTTGACGCTGAGCGCGCCTTCGGCGAGGACGGCGTGGGCGGCGACGGTGCGGGCCCGGAAGTCCGGTTCGCCCTCGCGGTGCGGCGAAAGATCGAGGCCGACGTCGGTGAGCGCGGCGCGCTGATCGGCGGAGAAGTAGTGCGAGGGATCCGGATTCGGCGGGGAGAGCCTGCGCGCCGCGTCTTCGACGAGCGTGAGGAACTCGTTCGCGTCGACCTTCAGGCCCGCCTTGGCGAGGATGTTCTCCAGCGCTACCGACATGAGGCTCAGGTTAACCCGAAACAGCGCGCGTGTGCGGGTTCGTGCGGTTTCTTGCCCTGACTGTGGGTGAATTCACCAGAGATCGACACTTACCGCACATCAGTCAACACGTTGAGTAAGCAACTTCCGGTTAGTCTGCCCGCATCGGACGACGTTGTCCAGGCTTGACAGAGTGCTTCCCCGGACTTACGTTCCGTGTGAGTAAACGATTTCCGCTCCGTGCTCACAGGATCCGGCGGGTTGGCGCCGGCCATGGGGGACACAGGGGGTGGGGCGTGCCTGGGGGGCCTGGCACGAGCCGGCCCCCCAGGCACGTCTGTCCCCGGAGGCCACAGCTTCGACCCGACCCTCTGGGTGCGTGAGCCGACCCTCTGGGTACGTGAGCCGACCTTCTGGGTACGTGAACCGGCTCGGTCGGCCTCAGCGGCGGGAGCTCTTCCGCTCGATCAGCCGGGCTTCGAGCGTCGTGGTCGTCGCGTCGCGGGTGCTGTCCGTGATCCTCGCCAGCAGGAGCTGCGCCGCCACGCGGCCGACCTCGTAGGCCGGCTGGGCGACGACCGTCAGGGGCGGGTCGATGAGCGTCGTCCACGGGGCGTCGTCGAACGAGACGATGCCGATGTCGCGGCCCGAACGCAGCCCGCGCGACGACAGCGCCTCCAGGACGCCGATCGCCATCGTGCTGTTCGCGACCAGCAGCGCGTCCGGCGGCGACGGCTCGTCGAGCAGCTCCAGCGCGGCCAGCCGGGCGCCCTCGGCGCGGTACTCCGCCCGCCGGGACAGGACGTTCGCTTCGCCCACGACGCCGGCGTACCCGGCCAGGCGGTCGTCGGCGGTGCGGACCCCGGCGGGCCCGGTCAGGCAGCCGACGCGGCGGTAGCCGCCCGCCAGCAGGTGCCGCGTGGCTTCGGCGGCCGCGTGGCGCGTGTCGACCAGGACCTGGTCGCCCGCGTCGGCCGGCAGCGGGCGGTCCACCGCCACCAGCGGCGTGCCCTGACGTCGCAGGCCCTCGACGTTCGTCGACCGGCCGGTGGGCGACAGCACCACCCCGGCGACCCGCTCCTGCAGCGCGACCTCGATGTAGCGCCGTTCCTTGTCTTCGTTCTCGTCGGAGTTGCAGAGCACGACGGAGTAGCCCGACCGCTGCGCGAGGTCCTCGACGCCGCGCGCGATGGCCGTGAAGAACGGGTTTTCGACGTCGGAGATGATCAGCGCCAGGACGGCGGTCTCCTGACGGCGGAGGTTCCGCGCCAGCCCGTTCGGGTGATAACCGAGCTCGGCGGCCGCTTCCTGGACGCGCGCGGCGAGCGTCGGGTCCACAGTGGACTTGCCGTTGAGCGCGCGCGACACGGTCGCCGTGGAGACGCCGGCCCTCGCCGCGACGTCGCTGATGGTGGCCACACGCCCTCCCTGATCACCGGTCGAAGGGAGGATAGCGCTCTTGGTAGTCGTTTACCGTCCGCTTACCTTCCCGGGTGAGGGGCCACTTCCGGTTGCCCGCACGGGTTACGCCGAACGGCGCCGATCACGCCCGGTCTCGTCCACAGTGGAGGGTGCGCGGAAGTAGCCGCGTGGGGTCAGCCCGGTCAGGGCCCGGCAGTCCCGGCTGAGGTGCGCCTGATCGGAGTACCCCGCGGCGGCGGCCAGCGCGGCCAGCCCGGCGACGCGCGGAGCCAGGGCGACGGCGCGCTGGAAACGGCTGACGCGGAGGTAGGTGGCCGGCCCGTACCCGACGGCTTGGACGAACCGCCGCCGCAGCCGCCGCTCGCTCACCGCGAAGGGCCCGGGGTCTTCGAGCCGAGCGGCCGCGACATCCGGCGCGCCGGACTGAGGGGCGCGGGGAGTGCCTGGCTGCCCAAGGAGGGCGGCGAGTTGCGCTGGGTCGGTGCCTTGCCGGGCGAGCACCGCGGCGGCTTCGGCGACCTGGGTCGGGTCGGCGCCTTGCCGGGCGAGTGCGGCCGCGATCGGGGCTGAACCTGCGCCACCCCGGGCGAGCGCCGCGGCGGCTTCGGCGACTTGCGCCGGGCTCGCACCGCCCCGGGCGAGCACGGCGGCGGCCTCGGCGGTTCCCATCACCATCGCCGTCGCTTCCGAAACCCGCGCCGCCCCCGCGTCCAGCCTCGCGATCAACGCCGCCACCGCCGGGTCGGGTGGTGGCGCCTCCGCCAACCGGGACGCAACCGCTTGCGCCGGCGTCAGCTCGCCCGACAGCAACCGCTCCGCCAGCTCCTCCCCGGCTCGCCCCCACAACTCGCCCAGGGACACCCGGCGATCGCGCAGCTCGTCGGCCGCCACGCCGAGGACCGCCGGGGCCCGGCCCGGCGTGAACCGGACCCCTCGGAGCTCGGCCCGCGGCCGGGTCACCGACGACCACGCCGCCGTGTCCGGGCCCGCGATGAACACCCCGCCGTCGCCGACGACCAGGTCCAGGCAGCCGTCGGGGACGATCCGCTTCGGTCCCGCCGAAGCCGACCGCCACACGCAGCGCGCCACGCCCGCCAGCGGCCCGGGTGGTGCCGCCTCTTCGTACATACTCCAGATCATGCACCCGGGGTCCGACAAAACCTCCGACACCACCATCGACTCCCTGGCCTGGATCCACCTCCGCGACCGCCGCCTGCTGTCCGTCCGCACCACCGGGAAGACGAAGTTCTACCTCCCCGGCGGCAAGCGCGAACCGGGCGAAGGCGACGTCGCCGGGCTGTGCCGCGAGATCCGCGAAGAGCTGGGCGTCGAGCTCGACCCGCTCACCTTCCGCTTCTTCGCCGCCCTCGAAGAGCAAGCCGACGGGTTCGCCGACGGCCGGGTCGTCCGGATGACCTGCTACACCGCCGACCACCAGGGCGAACCCACGCCGTCGGGGGAGATCGCCGAGGCCGCCTGGCTCACCTCGGCCGACGCGCCGGCCTGCCCGCCCGCCGGTCAGCGAGTCCTGCGAATGCTCAGTGAAGCGGGGCTCGTGGAGTAGGGCACCCGTTTGGGTGAAAGTTGGACATCTCGGAAATTGCGGCTAACGCGCAGTGAGGTCACGGCGAGATATAGGTCGACGCACTCGACGGAAGTGCGCGCGACGAGAGAAGACCTCTCCATGGGTGTTCCCACCGCGATCCGCCCGAGCCGTGACTGCCCGGGCCGCGCCCGGTCGGCCGGCAGTGTCGTGGTCGTCCTGGGCGTGCTCGCCGCGGCCTTCGCGGTGACGTCGTTCGTCGTGCCCCGGACCGAGCGCGGGCCGGCCAAGGAGGAGACGGTGGCCGCACCGGTCGTCCCGGCCGCGGTCGCCACCGCCAGCCACTCCGTCGTCTATGAACTGCTCGGCGCGCACGGCGCCCAGGACGTCACGTACGCCGCCGAGGGCTCGGCGCTGGCCCAGCGCGCCGAGGTGACGACGCCGTGGTCGGCGGAGTTCACCCGCGTCGGTCCGGCCGGCCGGACCGAGTTCTACAGCATCGCCGCCCGCAACCCCGGGCCTGGCGAGCTGCGCTGCCGGATCGTCGTCGACGGGGTCGTCGTGGCCGAGAAGGCCGTCGCCGAGCCGGGTCGCCAGTTCAGCTGCGCCGTCTGACGGGATCATGGGCGGCGTGAACGACGCCGCGATCACCTTCGGGCCTGCCCTGGTGGCGGTGCTGGTCCTGCTCGCCGTCGCCGGCACCGCGGTCGTCCAGGCGGGTGGCCTCGGGCGGGGCCGCGACGTCCTGGTCGCCGCCGTCCGGGCGGTCGTGCAGCTGGCCCTCGTGTCGCTGGTGATCACCGCCGTGCTGCGGTCGGCCCCGCTCACCGGGCTGTTCGTGCTGCTGATGTTCGGCATCGCCGCGGTGACGTCGGCGCGTCGCGCCGGCACCTGGGGAAACCTGCCCTGGACCGCGTGCGCCATCGCGGCCGGCGTCGCACCGGTGCTCGCGCTGGTCCTCGGCGCCGGGGTGGTCCCACTCAAGCCGATCGCGGTCGTGCCGATCGCCGGCATCGTCATCGGCGGCGCGATGACCGCGACGTCGCAGGCCGCCCGCCGGGCGCTCGACGAGCTGAAGGCCCGCCACGGCGAGTACGAAGCCGCCCTCGCCCTCGGGTTCATGCCCCGGGCCGCCGCGCTGGAGATCTGCCGCCCGTCGGCCGGGCACGCCCTGATCCCGGCGCTGGACCAGACCCGCACGGTCGGCCTGGTGACACTCCCCGGCGCCTACGTCGGCGTGCTCCTGGGCGGCGCCGGCCCGATCCAGGCCGGCCTGACGCAGGTGCTGGTCCTGATCGGGCTGCTCGCTGCGGAAGCCGTCTCGATCCTGGTGACCGTGCAGTTCGTCGCGGCCGGGAAGCTCAGCCGAGCGGACTGGCCAGGTGGCTCGTGTCGTTGAAGCGCCGCACGATCCAGTTGTCGCCGTGCAGCACCAGGTGTGAGACGGACCCGTTGTCGGCGCCGAGGAACGCGAACCGCTCGACCGAGCGGCTGGCCTGCGCGAACACCTCGCCGATCACGCCGCCGTGGGTGAACACCGCGACGCGCTGGTCGGGGTGCGCGGCGGCGATCCGCGTCAGCGCGCCGCGCAGCCGGGCGCCGAACCGCTCGTCGGACTCCGCGCCCGGGATGACGTCCCAGCGCTGCTCGGCCCACAGCCGGTCGACGATCGGGTGGCCGTCGGTGGTGTGCCGCCGGAACAGCCCGTTCTCCCAGTCGCCGAGGTGGATCTCGCGCAGGTCCGGCTCGACGACCGGGGTGATCCCCAGCTTCTCCGCCAGCGGGGCCGCGGTCTGCACCGTGCGGCGCAGCGTCGTCACGTAGATCGCGTCGATCCGCTCGCCGGCCAGCCGGACGCCGACGCGCTGGGCGTGGTCACTGCCCTCCGGCGCGAGGTCCGGGTCGGCCTGGCCGTCGACCAGGTCGAAGGGCTGGCTCGCCCGAGCCGGGGCCGATTCGCCGTGCCGGACCAGGAAGATCTCGGTCGCGCCGGACGGCGGGCGGAAGCGGTGCTGGCGGTATTCGATCTCCTGCTCGGGCGTGGTCATGGCCCCGAGATTAGCCGAGTTGCTTGTCCACGAAACACCATCGCCACGTCTCGCCCGGCTCGAAGCTGCGCATGACCGGATGGCGGGATTCGTGGAAGTGCCGGGTGGCGTGGCGGCGCGGCGAGGAGTCGCAGCAGGCGACGTTGCCGCACTTCAGGCACATCCGCAGGTGCACCCAGGTCGTCCCTTCCTCGACGCAGGCGGCGCACGTGTCCTTCGAGCTCGGCTCCTTGTCGGTCCAGTCGTGGGCCAGGTGCTTGCACGAACCGGCCGTCGCGGCCGGGGTACGCAGTTCGCGGCCTTCGACGTCGGGTTCCTCTTCGTCGCGGTCCAGCATGGACTCTTCGATGTCGAGCCGCTCCAGGACCTTCCGCAGGACGTCGTCATCGGCGCTGCCGGCGTCCCGGGCCTTCAGGAACTGCTCGCGTTCCACTTCGAGGAGCTGGATCCGCAGGCGGCGGTAGGCGTCGCTCGGCGTCTCGGCGAGGACGCTCTGCCTGCCGAGCTGCTCCCACGCGGAGTCGGAGCGGTTCTGCAGCCGGTCGCGGATGCGCTGGATGATCTCCGGCGGGTCGTCCGGCCGCTGGATCTCCTCGAGCTTCGCCAGCGCCGCGGCGGTCATGTCGTGCAGCACGGACGCCTCCTGCAGCGCGTCCTCCGCCGGGTCCGGCCGCGGCAGGCGCAGCCGCCGGATCAGCGGCGGCAGCGTCATGCCCTGCAGGGCCAGCGTGCCGGCCACGACGACGAACGCCGCGAGCACCAGCACGGCTCGCTGCGGGGTGTCCGCGGGCAGCACGAACGCCGCGGCGAGCGTGACCACCCCGCGCATGCCCGCCCAGGAGATCACCGCCGAGTAGCGCCACGGCCAGATCTTCGACCGGGTCTTGCCGGGCAGGAACCGCCGTTCCAGCCGTTTCACGGTGCCGATACCGATCAGCCACACCATCCGCGTGACGATGGTCGCGCCGAGCACCGCGACGCAGATCCAGGTGAGCAGTCCCAGCGACAGCCCGGATTCGCTGACTTCGGACAGGATCCGCCGCAGCTGCAGGCCGATCAGCAGGAAGACCATGTTCTCCAGCAGGAACGCGATGGTCTGCCAGTTCAGCCTGCTGGCCAGGCGCGCCGAGCCGGAGAGGATCTTCGGGGCCTTGTGCCCCAGGATGAGCCCGGCGACGACCACCGCGAGCACGCCGGACCCGTGGATCGCCTCGGCCGGGATGTAGGCGATGAACGGCACCGCGAACGACAGCGCGGTGTCGAGCACCGGCTCGTTCATCCGGGCCCGGATGAACGCGGCCACGAACCCGATGACCAGCCCGACCACGATCCCGCCGATGGCCGCGCGGAAGAAGTCCGCCCCGACCTGCCAGAGGCTGACCGAGCCGGCCAGCGCGGCGATGGCCGTGCGCAGCGCCACCAGCGCGGCGGCGTCGTTGAAGAGGCTCTCGCCCTCCAGCAGCCGGATCAGCTTCCGGGGCATGCCGACGCGGCGCGCGACGACGCTGGCCGCGACCGCGTCCGGCGGCGCCACGATCGCGCCGAGCGCGATGCCGCCGGCCAGCGGGAGGTCGGGGATCACGGCCCAGGCGACGAGCCCGACACCGAACGCGGTGAACACGACCAGCCCGACCGACATCAGCCCGATCGCGCCGCGGTTCTTCCGGAAGTCGACCAGCGACGTCTGGATGGCCGCCGAGTACAGCAGCGGCGGCAGCAGGCCGAGCAGCACGACCTCGGGGTCGAGGTGGTACTCGGGCACGCCGGGGACGTACGACGCGCCGACCCCGACGACGATCAGGCACAGCGGGGCGGACCAGTCCAGCCGCCGCGCCACCGCGCTGACGACGAGGACCGTCACGACCAACGCCACTATCTCTGCCGCTATGTGCACCGGCTAATCATTACCCGCCCACCGCCGCGGGTGTCACGTGGCCACGGCGAGTCCCGCGCCTAGGCTGGGCCCGTGACGACGGTGGAAATCTCGGCCGGCGCCCTGCGCGGGTCCGAACAGGACGGGGTCAGAATCTTACTCGGGGTGCCGTACGCCGAGCCGCCGGTGGGGGAGCTGCGGTTCCGCGCGCCCCGGCCGGTGCCGCCGTGGTCCGGGGACCGCGACGCGACGAAGTGGGCCGCACGGGCGCCGCAGCCGGAGCTGACCGGGCGGGGCTTCACCGGCGACGAGGACTGCCTCTACCTGAACGTCTACGCGCCGGCGTCGCCCGGCTCGTACCCCGTGCTCGTGTGGATCCACGGCGGGGGCGGCGTGATGGGCGCGCCGCATCAGTTCGACGCGTCCGCCTACGCGCGGCGAGGTGTCGTCGTCGTGACCGTCGCGTACCGGCTCGGGGTGCTCGGCATGCTGCACCTGCCCGGGGTCGCCGACGCCAACCTGTCCCTGCGCGACCAGGTCGCCGCGCTGGAGTGGGTGCGGGACAACGTCGGAGCTTTCGGGGGCGACCCGGGGCGCGTCACGCTCGCCGGGCAGTCCAACGGCGGCCGCACCGTCGGGACGCTGCTGGCCGTGCCCGCCACGCGCGGGCTCGTGCGGCAGGCGATCGTCCAGAGCGGCACCGGTGTCGGTTCGGTCGTGCACACACCGGCCGAAGGCGCGGCGATCGCTTCGGCGGTCCTTTCCGAACTGGACGCGACGCCGGACGACCTGGCGACGCTGCCCGTAAAGCGGATTCTCGAAGCGCAGCAACGGGTTTCGGCGGTGTCCGGGACCAAGGTGACCTACCGTGTGGTCATCGGCGACGAGTTGCTGCCCGAACGGCCGCTGGACGGCGTCCGCGACGTCCCGCTGCTCATCGGGACGACCGCCGACGAGGAAGACCTGTTCAGCTGGCTGCAGTCGGGCGGCGCGAAGCTCCTGGGCGTCGGCTCGACGATGCTGGACGCGTCCGCCATCGAAAAGGCCGTCGCGGCCTACAGCGAATTACTGGACTGGCCCGAGGAGCAGGTCCGCAACCGCGCGCTGACCGCGGGGGACTGGTGGATCCCGGCGATCCGCTTCGCCGAGAAGCAGCCGGACGCGTGGATGTACCGGCTCGACTGGCGGATTGCGCCGCGCGGCAAGGGGCTCGGCGCGCCGCACGGGCTCGACCTGCCGTTGGTGTTCGACGACATCCGCAACCGGAACTGGCGGTTCCTCTTCGCCGGGCGGACGTTCCCGGCCGAGCGGATGCAGGCGGTGGCGACGGAGATGTTCGACGCGTGGGTCCGGTTCGTCGCGACCGGCGACCCCGGCTGGCCGCGCTACACGCCGGCCGACCGCGTCACGCGCCTCTTCGACGACGTCTCCACGACTGTGTCCGACCCGGACCGCGACCAGCGCCTCCTCTGGGACTGAGCCGGGGCGGCGCGACGCCGCCCCGGCTCGGACCTAGACGGTGATCTTGTCGACGTTCGGGCCGCCGTTGGCGGTCGTCGCGGTCGCCTTGATCTTGTTCGTCCCGGCCGTCAGCGTCACGGGGATCGTGACCGTCTGCCAGGTGTCCCAGTTGCCCGTTCCGCCGAAGGCGAGCGCGGACGCCACCTTCGTGCCGTTCACCGTGACGTCCATCGGCCGGTTCACCGTGGTGCCGTTGGCGAACCGCAGGACGACGTTCGCGGAGCCCGCGGCGGCCGCGTTGACGGAGAACTCCACCGCGCTGCCGGTCGCGTTGTCGTAGTTGACGAACCCGGTGCCGGTGAAGCCGGCGTGGTTCGACTCCGCGACGCCGCTGGTGATCGTGGCGTTCTCGGCCTGGTAGTCGGCCGGGGCACCCGGGGTTACCGTGCCGTCCGCCGGGACCGTCTTCGTCCCGGTGTTCCAGCCCGCTACCCGCACGGAGGGCTTGGCGCCCTTGAGGTCCGCGGTCCGGTACGTCGCGGTCAGCGTGGTCGACTCACCCGGCCAGAGGCTGACCTGGTTGTCGGTCCACCGCACCGGCAGCACCGGTGCGCCCGCCGCGCCGACCACGTGCGCGTCGACGAAGAACGCCGGCACCTTGCCGGAGGAGCCGTTCTTCAGCGTCACCTTGGTGGTCGTGGTGCCGTCGGCGTTCGCCGTCGAGTTCGCGGTCGTGTCGACCGCGACCTGGCCCAGGCCGTTGAGCCCGGTCAGGTCGGCGTACGACGTCGTCGGCGTGTAGTACCAGTCGCTGTTGTCCCAGTCGAGGGTGTCGGCCTTGGTGGACAGCCAGTAGACGTTGCGGCTGACCTCCTTGCCCGAGGGGTCGGTCAGGACCAGCTTCGCCAGGTACGTCGTCGACAGGCCGCTCACCGAGCCGATGGTCAGCGCGGTGGTCTTGGCACCGTCACCGCCCACCGAGACGGTCTTCGACTGGGTGAACTTCTCCGTGCCGTCCAGGTTGTACAGCTTCACGGATGCGGTGAGGTTCGACGCCGCGTCGTGGTTGTGGTTGACCACCACGACGGACTTGGTGTCGTACGAGTACTGGATGTGCAGCGGCTCGTTCGCCTTCTTGGCCCCGAAGTAGGAGCCGTTCTGGTCGAGGTAGGCGTCGAACAGCTGCCAGTGCAGCGACGTCCAGCCGCTGTTGAGCATCCAGTAGATGATCCCGGTGGCCGGGTTCGAGCTGTCGCTGAAGTTGCGCGAGTGCGACTCGAACTCGGCGCGGACGTTCTCGTACTGCGCCAGCTGCGCCTTGCGGACGAAGTCGTCCAGGCTGGCCGGCTTGCCGTAGCGGCCGGTCAGCGCGTCGCCGAAGAGCTTCAGGTTGGCGAACGTCGAGGACGACGACCGGTGGTACTGCGCGGTCGACGGGCTCTTCCACATCGTGTCCAGCTCACCGGACGACATCATCCGCTTGAGCGTGTCCATCGTCGGGATGTCCGGCCCCGCACTGGTCTCGGAGTTGAAGTTCCACGCACCGCCGAGATCGCTGTGCGCCTTGTCGTACCAGTAGTTCGGCGGGACGTAGTCGTACGGGCCGTTCATCTTCATCCCGGACGCACCGAGCTGCGGCGACGACTTCGCCGACGCGGCCGGGACCACCGGGGTGGGCCAGTCCGCGGCATTGAGCGCGTCGAGGTAGTTCTTCTCGATCGTCGCGTCGGGCGCGAAGTCGCTGCCGATCAGGAACGAGATGACGCTCGGGTGATCGCGCAGCCGCTCGGCCTCCGCGGTCATCGACGCCTTCGCGACGGGGTAGTCCGCGGCGGTCCACGGGTCACCCTTCTCGTCGCCGTTGACCTGGCCTTCCCACTTGTCGCAGCACTCCCAGCCGGGCAGTGTGAGCACGCCCATCCGGTCGGCAAGGGCGAAGAACTCGTCCGGCTCGATGTGCCCTTCCAGGCGCACGGTGTTGAGCCCGAGGTCCTTGACGTAGGCGAGCTTGTCCGCGGCGTACTGCTCGTTCCAGCGCAGGAACAGGTCCGGCGAGTAGCCGCCGCCCTTGATCAGCAGCGGGCGCCCGTTGATCGTGTAGGACCGGCCGCCGCTGGAGTTCTTGTTCGCCGTCACCTGGCGCACGCCGAAGCTCTCGTGTGAAGAGTCCGACGCCGCGCCACCGGCGCTCGCGGTCAGGTCGAGGTCGTAGAGCGGCTGCCCGCCCATCCCGGCCGGCCACCAGACCTGCGGGTTGTCGATCCCGACCACCGGGAACGTGACGGTCTTCTTCTCCTTGGCCGCCAGGGAAACGGTCTGGGTGATCGCCTTGCCGGCGACCGTGCCGGAGACCGTCGTGGAGACCGCGGCCGCCGAGTCGTTGCGGACGTCGGCCTTCACCGTGAGGTCGGCGTGGGCCGTCCCGGTCAGCTTCGTGACGACGTGGCCGCCGCGCAGCGCCACCGGCCCGCTGCGGCGGACCAGGACGTCCCGCACGATGCCCATGTTCTGGTCCGGCGGGGTCTGCGCCCAGTCGATCCAGCCCATCGACAGGTCCTTGTCCGGGTCGTTCGGGTAGACCTTGAACGCGATGCTGTTGGTGCCGGCCTTCACCAGCGCGGTGATGTCCAGGTCGTGGCGGGTGTAGGCGCCGGTGACCTGGGTCTTGTCCGCGATCCGCGTCCCGTTGACCCAGACGTCGGCCTTCGACAGCACGCCGCTGAAGTCGAGGTACGTGCGCTGCGTGGTATCGGTGACGGTGAGGTCGGTGCGGTACCACCACGGGACCTTGAAGTCCGCGGTGGGCACGTTCTTCATGTTCGTCGAGTAGAAGGGGTCGGCGTACTTGCCGTTGGCCAGCAGGCCGGCGTAGACGGTCGACCGCGGGCCGACGGGGTACCAGCCGGAGGTGTTGAAGCCGGGCTTGGACACCGCCGAGTCGTCGCTGACCTGCGCCGACGTCTGGATCACGAAGCCGGGGACGGCGGTGGCCGGGCCCGCGGCCGCGACCGTCGCGCGCGCCGGTTCCTGCCCGGTGGCCGCCGGGACGGTCGCCCCGCTCACGGCGACGGCGAGCACCGCTGCCGCCACGAGGGTCCGGGTTCTTCTCTGCCGATAGCTCACTAGCGCGCCTCCTAGGCACCGTGGCGGCGTGGGACAGCGGACCATTGTTAGGGAACTTTCCTAACAATTGCGGACGATCGTAGCGGTCCGGTCACCCGGAGAACAGGGGCGTTCCGGTCAAACCCGGATGGCTTGCCACGCCGCCGCGGCGCAGCGCCGGTGAACGTCCGCCCGGATCCGTTGGGAGGTGTTTCGCTCAGCGGGACACTGCCGGCCGGGCGCGGTGGCGCCGGTCAGGCCGTTATCCCGAGATCGTTTTTGAAGAGTTCGATCACTTCGAGTCGCCGCCGGTCGACCGCGGCCACGGCCGCCTCGTCGACCCCGCCCGCGGCGATCTTCGTGTGCACGCCGATCACGGTGGCGGCCAGTTCCCTGGCGGGTCCGGCGACCTGCCGGCCGGCCAGCACCTCGATCTCGGCGGTGGCGGCGTGCAGCCGGGCGTCCTCGGAGCGGCTCCGCTCGCCGGCCATGGCCTGGCCGTGGCTCGCGCTGATCGAACGGAGGTACTCGGCGTAGGCGGCCTGCTTCAGCTTGCCGAGCGCGTCGTCCCGCTGCCACCGGCGGTTTCGTGATGCCTGCAGCAGTTGCAGGAACCCGCCGACGAGCACACCGAGGAGCGCTCCGGCCACGCCGACGAGCGCGGTGCCCATCAGGCTTCCGCGTCGAGGTAGACCCAGGCGCCGTCCGCGCGCCGGAACCGGCTGTTCTCCTCGAGGAAGCCGTCGCGGCCGTGGTGGCGGTAGTGGGCGCGGAACTTGACCGTGCCCTCGGTGTGCAGCAGGCCGCCGCCGGTGCGGCCGAGGATCTCCAGCCGCGTCCACTCCTGACCGGCGTCGAGGGCCAGCCGCCGCGGCCGGGTGTCCGGGTGCCACGTGCGCAGCAGGTAAGCGGTGTCCCCGACGGCGAAAGCACTGAACCGCGACCGCATCAGCAGTTCGGCGGTCGGTGCGGTGAGGCCGCCTTCGTGGAACCGGCCGCAGCAGGCGGCGTAGGACTCGGCGAGGCCGCACGGGCACGGGGCGGGAGGCATCGGCGAATTGTGCCACGGCGGGCCGGCCGGCGCCACGACCGTCCACTCAGGACTAACCGGCGTTGACGGGCTTTCCGCGCTCCCGGGCTTCCTGTGCCCCGCGCGTCGCGAGCCGGTCAGCTCGCTCGTTCTCCGGGTGTCCCGCGTGGCCCTTGACCCACAGCCACTCGACCTCGTGCAAGCCGGCCGCCGCGTCCAGGCGCTGCCACAGGTCCGCGTTCTTCACCGGCTCGCGCGCCGCTGTCTGCCAGCCGTTGCTCTTCCAGCGCGGCAGCCATTGTGTGATCCCGTTGCGCACGTACGTGCTGTCGGTGAACACGCGCACCTGCGACGGCCGGGTCAGGCTCTCCAGCGCGCGGATCGGCGCCGTCAGCTCCATCCGGTTGTTCGTCGTCGGGGTGGCTTCGCCGCCGTAGAGCTCGCGCTCGTGCCGCCCGTAGCGGAGGACCGCGCCCCAGCCGCCCGGTCCCGGGTTGCCGCTGCACGCGCCGTCGGTGTAGATCTCCACGTCCACGCGGCGACCCTACCGTTCCCGGCTCTCGCCCCGGCCCGCCACGCCGGGTTACGGTGGAGATCCGGAGGGGAACCATGAGCGGGCACGACGACACGGCCGAGGGAGCGCTCCTGGCCTATCTCGCCGATGCCGACCGCGACTACCTGCTCGGCCGGGGCACCCGCCGCCGGTTCCGCGCGAACGACGTCGTGCTCATGGAGGGCGACCCGTCCGACCACGTCCACGTGCTGGTCTCCGGCTGGGTGCGCGTCTCCGCGATCGTCGAGGACGGCCGTGAGGTGCTCTTCGGCCTGCGCGGCCCCGGCGAGGTGCTCGGCGATCTCGCGGCCGTGACCGGGCAGCCGCGGTCGGCGTCGGTGCGCGCGATCGAACCCTGCACCGTCTTCCAGCTGACCGGCGCGGAGTTCGTCGACGTCCTGCGCGTCCGGCCCGAGATCGCCATCGCGACGATCAAGACGGTCGCGGCCCGGCTCCGCAACGCCGAGTCGGCCCGGGTCGACTCGGCGGCCTTCGACGTCAGCCGCCGCGTCGCGGTGGTCCTGGTCCGGCTGGCGGAGGAGCACGGCCGGCGCGTCCCCGAAGGCGTGCTCATCGAGGACGCGTTCTCGCAGGAGGACATCGGCGCGCAGATCGGCGCGGCCCGGCGGACCGTCGCCCGGGCGTTGCGCGTGCTGCGCGAAAAGGGGATCGTCGAGACCGGCCGCCGCCGGATCCTCATCCGCGAGCCGCGCGTGCTGCGCGCCTTCGCCCGTTCTGAGCCAAACGGCACACAACGCCCGTGACAGCTGACCTCTGAGCGCACCCGCTCCCGGTCGATCCTGGGTGCAGGCCGGAAAAGAATTCAGATGCCTGCCGGCCGGATTCCATTTTCGAAGCGATTTCTTACGGCCACCGGAAACGGGGGGCGGCCGGTCGCAGCGGCGTCGCGCGGCTCCGCCCCGTTCTCCGCCTCGGCCCGGGTGCAGCGATGAGGAGGTGTGTGTGATGGAGAGCCACTTGATCTGGGCGCTGATCTTCGGCGCCAACTGACCCGCGGCGGCCCGGCCGGCCGGCTCGTGGGGGGTCGGCCGGCCGGGTATTTCCGTGAATGCGGGCGTCCGCGCGGAAATGTTCCTGGTAATGTGGGATGTCATTTCACCGCGGCGCCGGGAGGGGTGGGATGCGGCCGGAGAACTCCTTCCCGTTCGTGCGCGAGCTGAACGAACTGCGCCGCGGCCGCGGGCTCGACGCGGCCGACCTGCACCAGCGGATCGGCCCCTGCCTGCGCGAAGCGTGCGAGATCACCGGCGCCGACCAGCCCTCCGCCGCCCGGCAGAAGCTCGTGCTGCGGCTCACCGAGCTGTGCGGGCGGCTGCCCGCCGACCTGCGGCTGGCCGCGCTCGCGGCGCTCGGCCTGCACGAAGACGCCGCGGGGGAGTTCCTCGACCGGCGGATCTCGTGGCTGGCCAGCGTCCTGGACCGCGACCCGCGCACCGCGCGCCGCCGGATCGACCTCGCGTTCCGCCGGCTCGACGAGCTGCTCGGCGCGCCACCGCCCGGACGTGACCTGCACCCGCTGGCCGGCTGGTACATCGAGTCGATGAAGGCGGTGCTCCGGCTCGACCGCGACCCGCCGGACCTTCAGGAGGAGCGCCGGATCGTCGCGGAGGTCGACGAGCTCGACGAGCTCGTGCTGTCGTTCAGCGTCCCGGCCGAGCCGGGTAGCGACCCGGTCCCGGACATCACCGCCGACGTCCTGTTCGGCGGCGAGATCGTCGAAGCGCGCCAGATTTCGACGAGCTACGCGCAGTTCGTCATGCGGCTCCCCAGCCCGCTGCGGCTCGGGCAGCGGCACGAGTACGGGATCCGCTTCGCGCCGCGGCGCACGTCGCTGCGGCCGTACTACGTCCTGATGCCCCTGCGCCGCTGCGAAGAGTTCTCGGTGCGGGTCCGGTTCGACCGCGCGAACCCGCCGCCGCGCGTGTGGCGGCTCAACGGCGTGCCGGGCCGGGTGGTCGACGACGGCGTCGACTCGGGCGACGCGCTGGCGGTCAACCGGGTCGGCGAGGTGGGGCTCGAGTTCCACGAGCTGCACCAGGGGCTGAGCTACGGCCTGCAGTGGTCCTTCGATGCCGGGGAGGACTGAGCCGTGCGCACCGTCCCGGTGGCCGCGACCGTCGTCCGGATCGGGATCGTCGCCCCGAGCCGCGGCGGCACCGCCCGCGCGGTGCACCTCGGCACCACCCTCGACGGGGTGCTGGACGAGGTGTTCGACCACGTCCCGGTGCCGTACCGCACGCCGACCTGGTACCGCCGGCCGGAGGGGGACAACACGACGCTGGTCATCCCGCCGGCCGTGCCGCTGCGGTGGGTCGCGACGGAGTTCACCGGCGGGCTGGACGAGGCGCTGCGGCGCCGCAACCGCCACCTCAACGAGTTCGGGCGGCTGCGGCTGAGGCTCGCCGCCGACCACGGCGACGTCGTGCTGCGCCCGCCGAACTTCGGCGGCGCCGCGATCGCGCTGGCGGTGTGGCTGTGTGAATCGGAGGTGCTGAAGTCGGCGATGGCCGCGGCGCCGGAGCGCGCCCAGCTGCTGATCGTCTCCGACCGGTTCCACGCCGCTCTCGCCGATGTGCCGGAGTTCCGGCGCGTCGTCGTTCCCGCGGGTGGCGAGCGGGAAATCGCGTGGCTGTCGACGGGTCCGGATACTGGGACGCGGAATACCGGCTCCGGCGGTGGGTTGGCACCTTCGTAGCCGAGGAGAAGGGGCCCGCGATGAGCACGTTCACGAGCGAGTGGCAGGACTGGAAGACGCAGCGTGAGGAGGACCTCGCGGCACCCCACGGCTGGCTGGCGCTGGTGTCGCTCGACTGGCTGACGGACGCCCCGCGGGAGTACCCGGGCATCCCGGGCCGTTGGTGGCAGGACGCCGACGCGGCGTACGTCGACCCGGCCGGCGCGCCGCTTTCGCACGAGGGTTCACCGATCACCGAGACCCGCCGGTTCGAGCTGGTCAACAGCGGCGCGGGCACGCGCGTGCTGGCCGGCGACGTCGAGATCGAGGTCGCCCGCCGGTCCGGGTACCTGATCCGCGTGCACGACCCGAAGGCCGAGGTGCTGCGCGAGTTCCACGGCGTCCCGGCGTACGAGCCGTCGCCGTCCTGGGTGGTCTCGGGCCGCTTCGAGCCGTTCGACGAGCCGCGTCCGACGACGGTCGGCGCGGTGGTGGAGGGCCTGAGCCACGTCTACACGGCGCCCGGGCTGGTCCACTTCTCGCACGAAGGCGCGTCGCACACGCTGACCGCGTTCAACGGCAAGAACGGCGGCCTCAGCATCTTGTTCACCGACGAGACGAGCGGCGTCACGACGTACGCGGCGAACCGCTCGCTGCCGGTCGGCGCGCCATCGCCGGACGGCGCGGTGACGCTGGACTTCAACCGGGCGCTGAACCTGCCGTGCGCGTTCACGGACTTCGCGACGTGCCCGCTGCCGCCGGCGGGCAACCACCTGCCGTTCGCGGTCGAGGCGGGGGAGAAGGTCCCGTACGAGCGCGGGTGACTCCCCCGCCCGCGGTCAGTGGGCCACGTCGATGACGACGCGGTTGGGCGCGGTGAGCGTGAAGACGTTCACCGCGGTCCGCGACCGCACCCCGAGCCCGATGGTCAGGTGGGCTTCGAAGTCCCCGGTGACGGCGACGGCCATGACGTTGCCGAGGTTCCGCGTCCGGAACTTCTGCGGCCCGGGGTAGGTGAGGTTCCCGGCATCGTCGTGCGCGGCGGCGGGTGTCGCGGTGACGTTGATGAAGTACTCCCCGGTGAGCCACACGATTTCGCCGCTGGGGTCGGCGGTGAGCTCGTCGACCAGTTGGTAGCTGACCGCGGGTGCGGCGCCGCTGGTCAGGTCGAGCACGATCCGGTCGAAGCCGGGGTTGTTCCCGGTGCGGATGGTCGTGAGGGTCGGAACGCTTTGTACGGCGGCACTCGACGGCGCGGCGGCGGCGAGCGTCCCGGTTCCGGCGAGCAGGAGTGCAACGGCGGTGAGTGCACGTCTGACGGGTCTGGACATGGTGACCTCCTGGTGAACCGGTGGAAGTCCCAGCGCTGGGGTCTTTGGGGGACGTCCGGTTCGTCCGGGGAGTTGCCCGGTGGGCGGGTTTTGACGCCTCAAGCGTTACCCGCCTGCTCCGGACGTGTCGGTGGGTGAATCGTCTTCGGGGTCCGGGGCCATGGAGGAGAGTTCGTCGAGCAGCTCCGGGACTTCAGCCGGCACGCTGAAGTACGAAGCCTTCACCCCATCGGGGTAGCGGGCGACGAAGATCGGCGCGACGCGGGCCGGCACCGTGCCTTCGCCCTGCAGTGTCGCCGTCAGACGGCGGACCGGCCGGGTGAAGCCGCGCAGCATGCGGTCGTCCGCGTACTCGCCCAGCTCGTAGACCTTTTCCCGGCTCACTCGACCGTCGTTGTCGGGCGTCGCGAGCCGGAGTGCGGCTGCTTGGACCGGAGCTTCTTGGTCGAGACGCTTCAGGAGCGCCGACAGCGACCTCCAGGACGGACGCTCGCGCGAGCAGGTCCGCCGGGCGCAGCAGGAACAGCGAGGCGAGGTCGGTCAGCTCGTCGTCATCGACCCCGACGGCCTTCGCCCACACGGTCAAGGCGTCACAGATGGCCCGGCCCGACTTGGCCAGGGCGTCCGTGGCCGATTTCGTGGCGCCGCGGGGGCTGCCCTGGGAGCGTTGCCGGTGGCGCCAGAACTCGCGGAGCGCCTGGTGCGGGATCGAGGAGGACATTGGCGTCAACGGCGACGATGGCCTCACGGAGGGCGGTGTCGATCTCCTCGGAAGACGCGATCTTGAACCCGGCGAATTCCCCGTCGTACAGCCCGCTCATGGGGTGACTCTGCTCGACGGGGAACCGCGCACGGAAGCGATTGCTGCCAGCACCACCTGGTTGGAGCAGGAATCGCCGGCCACGGTCGCGCCACTCCTTCGGCTGAAGAAGCCCGGTAGCGGCCGGGGCAAGATCACCGGCAATCGGAGGCAGCGGCACTATTTCCAGTGGCCGCCGTGTTCATTGCACACCAGGCCGGTGGACGAGCACTTGCTGCACGTCAATTTGTCGCCCAGCAGGCCGCGGGCCCGTCCGCCGTTGCAGGCGGAGCAGTCGTGCAGAGGCCGGTGGCATTTTCGGCAATCGGACATGGTTACTCCTTGATCGGTTTTCCCACTGCTGCTCCGGCCGGATGCCTGGACCGTCTCGGCGCCGCTTCGTTCCAGGACATGGTCGGTATACTCGAGTTTCCTGTTACGGCACGGCCCGATATTGGGCCGGTCAGGCGAGGGTTTCGAGTGGGGGCGCGGGAAAAGCGAACGGGGCCACCTGAAAAATCACAGGCAGCCCCGATCGGATGAAATTCACCAGCCGCGCTCTCGCCACTCCTTCAGCTTCGGCCGCTCCGCGCCCAGCGTCGAGTCGTCCCCGTGGCCTGGGTAGAACCACGTCTCATCCGGCAGCTCGTCGAAGATCCGCGACGACACATCGTCCAGCAACGACGCGAAGTCCTCCGGAGACGTGGTCCGCCCCACCCCACCCGGGAACAGCGAGTCCCCCGTGAACAGATGCGGATGCCCCGCGGGGTCGCGATAAAGAAGAGCGATCGACCCCGGCGTGTGCCCCCGCAAGTGGATCACCGACAGCGTGACCTGGCCCACGGACAACGTGTCCCCGTGCTCGACCAGGAAGTCCGGCGGTACCGGCAACGGCGAGGCGTCCAACGGGTGGGCCGCCGTGTTCGATCCGTTCGCTCCCGCGACCGCTCCCAGCGCCTGCCAGTGGTCCTGGTGCTGGTGGGTCGTCACCACGGTACGGAGGGCCGGGCGGTCCGGGCCGTGGCCGATCAGGTCCGAGATGCGCTCCGGGTCGGCCGCCGCGTCGATCAGCAGGGCCTCCTGGGAGGCCCGGTCCACCAGCAGGTACGCATTGTTGTCCATCGGGCCGACGGACAGCTTGGTGATGGTCAGCGCGTCCAGGGTCCGCCGGGTGGCGTCGCCGCCCGGGTCGACGTGCCCGGTGTAGGTCTCCACGATGTTCACCCTGCACACGGTAGTCGTTTCACGCCAACCGGTTCCACCCGCACAAGCGCGCACCCGCCGCTCCACGTACGCTCACGGCAAGCCCCCGCCAGCCGACCTCAGGACGACCGTGCCCACCTCCCCGACGCCGCGCCGGATCAGCTGGGACCTCCTCCGCGTCGTCGCCGTTCTCGCGGTGATCCTCGGGCACGTCACTCACCAGGGTGCGCTCCTGCACCCGGAACTGACGGGGTACCCCGTACGGGTGACAGCGCAGTTCGGCGCCGCGGTCCTGCTGGTGATCTCCGCCTTCTTCGTTTGCGCGAGCCTCCGCAAGGGCAATCCGCGCCGGTGGCTGTGGAACCGCGTCGCGCGCCTCGTGCCCGCCTACTTCGTCGCCGTCCTGGTGACCTACGTCATCACGCGGTACGCCGCCATCTCCTTCAGTGGCCTTCCGTACCCGCCCGGCGTCTCCGGGTTCCTCTTCGGCCTGCCGCAGGGACCGCCGGCGAACCCCTCGCCGTGGTACATCCCGACCGGGCTCGACCTCGTCGCCAACCTCGGCATGGTGCAGGAGTGGGGCGTGCGCTCGGAGACGTTCTACTACCTGGACGGCTCCTACTGGACGCTGCCGGTCCAGCTGCTGGCCTTCACCGGCGCGGCCCTGCTGTGGCCGCGGTCGTGGCGCACCCACCGGCTGACCGTCGCCCTGCTCTGGGCCCTGATCCTCGGCCCGCTCGCCCTCCGCTTCCTCGTCTTCGCGCCGGGGACCGCGAGCCCGGTCGTCGAGACCTTCTTCTACGGACTGGGCCTGCACCGGCTGCACGTCTTCGCCATCGGCGTCGCGCTGTGGCTCTGGTCGCAGCACCGGCTCAGGACGTGGCACGCCGGGCTGTTCGTCGTCGCCGCGGTCGCCGCGCAGGACCTGCAGGTCTTCCCCTTCCACGTCGCCCTGCCGCAGGACGCCGAGCGCTGGCCGTCCACGATCGGGTTCGCCGTGCTCCTGCTGCTGGTCTGCCTGGCCGCCCGCGGCCCGGACTGGCGGTTCCCCGGACTGGCCAGGATCGCCCCGGCCGTCACCTGGCTCGCGGGCATCTCGTATGGTCTTTATCTGGTGCACCAGGAACTGGGTTACGTCCTGGCCCGCGCCCTGCTCGACGCCGGTCTGCCCGGCTGGCTGCGGCTCCCCGTGGTCGTCGGCGCCGCCGTGCTGGCCGGCTGGGCGGTCACCGCGGGGGTCGAACGGCCGGTCCACCGGTGGCTCACCACCCGCCGGAGGCCGGAAGAACCGCAGGTCAAGGACGCGGAGCCAGTTTCTGTCGGTGGTGGCTCGTAGCATGGAGAGGCCGCCCGTGCAGCCTCCTCTCCGGGCCGGCGACCGCAGCTGAGAATGACACTGAAGGGACCCTGGCGTGGCTGATCGCCTCGTTGTTCGCGGCGCCCGCGAGCACAACCTCCGCGGCGTGGATCTCGACCTGCCCCGCGACAGCCTGATCGTTTTCACCGGTCTGTCCGGGTCCGGGAAGTCGAGCCTCGCCTTCGACACCATCTTCGCCGAAGGGCAGCGGCGCTACGTCGAGTCGCTCTCGGCGTACGCCCGCCAGTTCCTGGGGCAGATGGACAAGCCGGACGTCGACTTCATCGAGGGCCTCTCGCCCGCGGTGTCGATCGACCAGAAGTCCACCTCGCGCAACCCGCGCTCGACCGTCGGCACGATCACCGAGGTCTACGACTACCTGCGCCTGCTCTACGCGCGGGCCGGCAAGGCGCACTGCCCCAAGTGCGGCGAGCCGATCAGCAAGCAGACCCCGCAGCAGATCGTCGACCAGGTGCTGGAGATGGACGAAGGCGTCCGCTTCCAGGTGCTCGCGCCGGTGGTGCGCGGGCGCAAGGGCGAGTACGTCGACCTGTTCGAGAACCTGCAGCAGCAGGGCTACGCGCGGGTGGTCGTCGACGGCACGGTCCACGCGCTCACCGACCCGCCGAAGCTGAAGAAGCAGGAGAAGCACCAGATCGGCGTGGTGATCGACCGGCTGAGTGTCAAGTCGAGCTCGCGCCAGCGCCTCACCGACTCGGTCGAGACGGCGCTGCGGCTGGCCGACGGGCTGATCGAGCTGGAGTTCGTCGACCTGCCGGAGAACGACCCGCACCGGATCCGCGGCTTCTCCGAGAACCTGGCCTGCCCCAACGGCCACCCGCTGGCCATCGAGGACCTCGAACCCCGCTCGTTCTCCTTCAACTCGCCCTACGGCGCTTGCCCCGAGTGCTCCGGCATCGGCATCCGCAAGGAGGTCGACCCCGAGCTGGTGGTCCCGGACGACGAGCTGTCGCTGGCCGAGGGCGCGATCGCGCCGTGGGCGGGCGGGCAGAGCGCGGACTACTTCATCCGGCTGCTCGAGTCGCTCTCGGAGACCATCGGCTTCCGGATGGACACGCCGTGGCGCCGGCTGCCCGCCCGCGCCCAGAAGGCCGTCCTGCACGGCGTCGACGACCAGGTGCACGTCCGCTACAAGAACCGCTACGGCCGCCAGCGGTCGTACTACGCGGCCTTCGAGGGCGTCATCCCGTTCCTCGAGCGGCGGCAGGAGCAGACCGAGTCCGAGTACATGCGCGAGCGGTACGAGGGCTACATGCGCGAGGTGCCGTGCCCGGCCTGCCAGGGCACCCGGCTCAAGCCGGAGATCCTCGCCGTCACGCTGGCGCACAAGACCCGCGGCGACATGTCGATCGCCGAAGTCTGCGGGCTGTCCATCGCGGAGGCGTCGCAGTTCCTCGACGAGCTGGAGCTCGGGCAGCGCGAGTCGATGATCGCCGGCGCGGTGCTCAAGGAGATCCAGGCGCGGCTGCGCTTCCTGCTCGACGTCGGCCTGACGTACCTCTCGCTCGACCGCGCGTCGGCGACGCTGTCGGGTGGCGAGGCCCAGCGCATCCGGCTCGCGACGCAGATCGGGTCCGGTCTCGTGGGCGTGCTGTACGTGCTCGACGAGCCGTCGATCGGCCTGCACCAGCGCGACAACCACCGCCTGATCGAGACGCTGACCCGGCTGCGGAACCTGGGCAACACACTGATCGTCGTCGAGCACGACGAAGACACGATCCGCTCGAGCGACTGGGTGGTCGACATCGGCCCCGGCGCGGGCGAGCACGGCGGCTACATCGTCCACAGTGGACCGTACAAGAAGCTGCTGAAGAGCAAGGAGTCGATCACCGGGCAGTACCTGTCCGGGCGGCGCAAGATCGAGGTGCCGGCGATCCGGCGGCCGATCGACAAGAAGCGGCAGCTGACCGTCGTCGGCGCGCGCGAGCACAACCTGCGCGGCCTGGACGTCTCGTTCCCGCTCGGCGCCCTGGTCTCGGTCACCGGTGTCTCCGGCTCCGGCAAGTCGACGCTCGTCAACGACATCCTCGCGACGGTGCTGGCGAACAAGCTCAACGGCGCCCGCCAGGTGCCCGGCCGGCACACCCGCGTCAACGGCCTCGGCCACGTCGACAAGCTGGTGCGCGTCGACCAGTCGCCGATCGGGCGGACCCCGCGGTCCAACCCGGCCACCTACACCGGCGTCTGGGACCACGTGCGGAAGCTGTTCGCCGCGACGACCGAGGCGAAGGTCCGCGGCTACCAGCAGGGCCGGTTCTCGTTCAACGTCAAGGGCGGCCGCTGCGAGGCGTGCGCCGGCGACGGCACGATCAAGATCGAGATGAACTTCCTGCCGGACGTCTACGTCCCCTGCGAGGTCTGCAAGGGCGCGCGGTACAACCGGGAAACCCTCGAGGTGCACTACAAGGGCAAGACCGTCTCGGACGTGCTCGACATGCCCATCGAGGAGGCGGCGGAGTTCTTCGAGCCGATCAAGGCCATCCACCGCCACCTGCAGACCCTGGTGGACGTCGGCCTCGGCTACGTCCGGCTCGGCCAGCCCGCGCCGACGCTCTCCGGTGGTGAGGCGCAGCGCGTCAAGCTGGCCAGCGAGCTGCAGAAGCGCTCGACGGGCAAGACCGTGTACATCCTCGACGAGCCGACGACCGGCCTGCACTTCGAGGACATCAACAAGCTGATCGGCGTGATCAACGGGCTGGTCGACAAGGGCAACTCGGTGATCGTGATCGAGCACAACCTCGACGTGATCAAGACCTCCGACTGGGTCATCGACATGGGCCCGGAGGGCGGCAACGGCGGCGGCACGATCGTCGCCGAGGGCACGCCGGAGCACGTCGCGGCGGTCGAGAGCAGCTACACGGGCGAGTTCCTGCGCACCGTCCTCACACCCGAGTGAGCGGTCACCGCTGCTTGCCGGTGGTCTGGTGGACCACCGGCGAGAGCGGCCCGTAGGAGAGCGCCCGGAGCCGATAGGCCGAGCCCTCCTCGCCCGGCAGCGGGGACAGGCCGCACACCGTCGTGTCCGGGTCCGTCACCTCGATCGGCGAGAACGCCGGCTCGCCCGGGCGGCGGATCTCCAGCAGGAACCCGGCTTCGTCCTTGGACATGTCGGTCCACGAGACCGTCAGCGTGCCGTCCCTGGCTTCCACCAGTCGCAGGTGCGCCGGCCCGGTGCCACCCAGCGAGGGCACCGCCGGCGCGCCCACGACCGTCTCCGCCGACACCGGGCCCGAGAACGGCTGCTCCCGGTAGTAGAACGGCGTCTCCGGGATCAGGTCCGGGTGGTGGTAGCTCGTCGTGTGCGGCGGCAGGAACCGCAGCGTCGTCCAGGGCCCGGCCGGGTCGTTGGCGTACTCGACGCGGTGCCCGTCGGCGTCGTCCGGCCAGGTGAGCACCACGTCGACCGGTGACGTCAGCGACGCCGTGAAGGACGGTGCCGGGGGAGCCGCGGAGCAGCCAGCGGCCAGCAGGGCCACGCAGACGAAGGGTTTCACGGACACGACGGCTCCCGCAGCGATCGGGGCGGCGGTGCGAACGTGGTCAGCTTAGGAACGCGCCCGCACGGCGACAAGGTCGTGCCGGTCAGCGGTAGGCACCAATCCGGCGGTGAATCGGCACCGAACCGCGCGAAAACCTCGCTGAACCGTTTCGGGCGACCGTCCGTGTCTGAGGTGTCGAGGTCCGCCGGACGGCGGTGCCGCCCTCACCGAGGAGAGAACGTCATGAACCGTATCCGGCCGGTGCTCGCCTGCGCTGCCGCGCTCGCCGCCGTCGCCACCTTGTCGGCCTGCAGTGACATGGCCGTCGGGGAGCAAGGCCCCGAGCACGGGCAGCCGGGGCACGTGATGCTGGCCGCCACGGCCGTACCGGGTGTCGGCGCGGTCGTCACCGACGCCGCCGGCAAGACGCTCTACCGGTTCGACAAGGACATGGCGGCGCCGCCGACGTCCAACTGCGACGCCCAGTGCGCCGCGACCTGGCCCCCGGCACTGGCCGGGGAGGCCGCGCCGATGCTCAAGGGCATCCAGGACAGCCAGGTCGGCACGGTGGCGCGGCCGGACGGCAGCAAGCAGCTCACGCTGAACGGCTGGGCGCTGTACGAGTTCTCGGGCGACATGACACCGGGGCAGATGAACGGCCAGGGCGTCAACGGCGCCTGGTTCGCCATCGCGCCGGACGGCAGCAAGGTCACCGCCCGGCCCGCGGCCGGCGGCTCCGGCTACTGACCCCCGACGGTTTTCCGGGCAGCACGAGGAAGGACGGGCAGCCGATGAACACCATGGTCGCGCTGCGCTCGACGCACGCACCGCCGGTGGAGCTGAGGGTTGCACTACTGTCCTCGACGACTCAGAACACCGTCGGGAGGACGAGGGTGGCCATAGGAGGCAGGCGGCCTAAGAAGGCCAAAGGCGAAGACCTGATTCGGCAGCTTTACGCCGAACACGGCCGGAGCCTGCTGGCCTACGCGACGAGGCTGACCGGTGATCGGGCGGCAGCCGAGGACGTGGTCCAGGAGACGCTGGTACGAGCGTGGAAACACGCGGACGACCTGCAGAACGACGGGAAGGGCTCGGTGCGCGGCTGGTTGCTGACCGTCGCGCGCAATCTGGTCACCGACCGGGCACGTGCCCGGGCGGCCCGGCCACAGGAGGTGGCCGAACCGGCCGAAGGCGTGCCGACGCCGGCCGTCGAGCGCGATCACGCCCAGGGCGTGGTCGACTCGATGACGGTGCTCGGCGCGATGGACGGCCTTTCTAACGAGCACCGAGAGGTCCTGGTGGAGATCTACTACCGGGGACGGACGGTGGCCGAAGCGGCGAGAACACTGGGCGTCGCACCGGGTACCGTGAAATCAAGGTCGTACTACGCACTGAGAGCACTGAGAGCAGCGATGATTTCGAGCGGAACGGAGGTGGCGCGATGAACTCGGTCGACGAGAGTCACACGCAGCTCGGCGCGTACGCCCTCGGCGCACTCGATCCCGGGGAGGCGGCCGACTTCGAGCGGCGGCACCTGCAGACCTGCGCGCAGTGCCGGTTCGACCTGAACGAGCTCGTGGCCCTGCGGGAGTCACTCGACGAGGTACCGCCCGAGGCGTTCCTCGACGGGCCGCCCGAAGGCGGGGACCTGCTGCTGCAGAAGACCCTGCGGCGGGTGCGCGACGAAGAAGAGGCAGCGCCGGTCCGCTCGGGCCGTTCGTCACGCCGGGGCCTGGCCCTGGTCGCGGCGGCGGTACTCGTGGTGGCCGCGCTCGGCGGTGGGATCCTGGTGGGACGGCAGACGGCGCCGGAGACCGGCATCGCCGCTCCGGCACCGCTACCGGACTCGCCTCCGGGCACGAAGAGCGTCGAAGGGCGCGACCCGACGACCGGGGTGCAGCTGGCCGCTTCGGTGAGCCCGTTCGCCGGCTGGGTCCGGGTCAACGTCGCCGTGAAGGGCGTCAAGGCCGGGGAACAGTGCCTGCTGCAGGTCGTCACGAAGGAAGGCCAGGCGGTCACCGCCGGCAGCTGGAAAGTGTCGGAGAAGTGGGAGAGCCAGGGCTTCTCGCTCGACGGGTCCGCGCTGGTCGCGCCCGACGACGTGAAGTCGGTCGACATCGTCACGGTGGACGGCCGGAAGCTGGTCTCGGCCCAGGTGTGACCCCAGGTGTGACCCCGGGAGTGACACGGTGACGGGCGGGCGATACCGGTTCAGCAGCAGGTGGCTGCTGCCCGGTACCGCGCCCGAGCGGGTGTTCGGCGCGGTCACCGACCTCGCCGGCTACCCGCGGTGGTGGTCGGACGTCCGCACGGTGCGCCGGGTGGACGACGACACCGCCGAGCTGATCTGCCGGTCCCGGCTCCCGTTCCGCCTGGTGGTCCGGATGCACCGGGAGCACCAGGACGAGCGGGCGGGCCTCATGCGGGTCCGGTTGAGCGGCGACCTGGACGGGGTGCTGGCCGGAGCGGTCCGCGCGGCGGGCGCGGGCACGCTCCTGGAGATCACCCAGGACGTCCAGGCTCGCAAGGAGCTGCTGCGGCGGCTCGACACGGTGGCCCGGCCGCTCTTCCGCGCGAACCACGCGCTGATGATGCGGCGGGGCCACCGTGGCCTTCGCACCTACCTCGCGTGATCAGAACGCCGACTCGCGTGATTGAAGGGTCGACACGGTCGGGGAAGCCGTGTCGACCCTTCGATCACGCCTGGCCGGCGACGCAGACCTCGGGCTCGGGTGCCGGAGCGGCCGGGCGGGAACGGCGGGCCAGCACCAGGCCGCCCAGGGCCGCCGCCGCGATCAGGAAGCCCGCGCTCACCCCGTACGCCAGCCGGAAGCCCGATGCCAAGGCCTCCCGGTGGTCAAGGGAGCCGAGGCTCGCGGTCCGGGAGGCGGCGAGGGAAGCCAGCACCGCCGTGCCCATCGCCGCACCGACCTGCTGGGTCGTGTTGATCAGGCCGGACGCCACGCCCGCGTCCTCCGGGGCGACGTCCGACATCGCCAGCCCCATCAGCGCCGGGATGGCCGCGCCCGCGCCGAGGCCCATCAGCAGCAGCGGGGGCAGCACCCCGGTGAAGTAGCTGCCGGAAACCTGCGTGAGCAGCAGCAGACCGACGATCACCAGGCCCAGGCCGGACAGCAGCACCGTCCGCGGCCCGAACCGCGACGACAGCTTGTCCGCGAACCCCAGCGACGCCACCGCGATCACCAGCGGCACCGGCAGGAACGCGACGCCCGTCCGCAGCGCGTCGAGGCCCAGCACCTGCTGCAGGTACAACGCCGTGACGAACTGGAAGCCCAGCATCCCGGCGACCATCAGCACCATCACCACGTTCGCGCCGGTGACCGCGCGGAGCCGGAACAGCCGCAGCGGCAGCAGCGGCGTGCGTGCCTTCGCCTGCCGCACCACGAACGCGGCCAGCAATACCGCCGCCGCGGCCAGCGCACCCCAGGCGGAGGACGAAATCCCGTACACCCCGAGCATCACCGCGGCGGTGACCAATACCGCGCCGAGCACGTCCAGGCCGGCCCGCAGGCCCGGGCCGCGGTCGGCCTCGACCACGCGGACCGCCAGCACCAGCGCGACCACGCCGATCGGCAGGTTGACGTAGAACGTCCAGTGCCAGCTCAGCGCCTGCGTCAGCGCGCCGCCCGCGATGAGCCCGATCGACGCGCCCGCGGCCTGCGTGAAGCTGTAGACGCCGATCGCCTTCGCGCGGGCCCGCGGCTCGGGGTACATCGTGACGATCATGCCGAGCACGACGGCCGACGCGAGCGCGCCGCCGACGCCCTGCGCGAACCGCGAAACGACGAGGACCCCCGCACTGGAAGCCAGGCCGGCGATCAGAGAAGCGAACGTGAACAGGCCGAGCCCGCCGAGGAAGACGCGGCGCCGGCCGAGCAGGTCGCCGAGGCGGCCGGAGATCAGGAGCAGGCCGCCGAAGGCGACCAGGTACGCGGTGACGACCCAGGCGAGACCGGCGGGCGTGAAACCGAGGTCGGCCTGGATGGCAGGCAGCGCCACCGCGACGATGCTGCTGTCGAGCACGACCATCAGCGATGCGGCGCACAGCACCGCCAGCGCGAGGCCGCGGGAGCGGGTGGGGTGGTTCTCGGCCATGTCAGGCCCCTCCAGTCGAGCGTTCCCCCTGGTCGTTGCCAGGGCACTTCTTGTAACAGTGCCCATCATGTGTGACCATGGGTGCGCCGGGAAGGAGGCACTTTCATGTCCCAGGGGAACATCGATGTACCTGTCCAGGTCACCGAGATCGACCCGGAGAAACTCGATGTCTGCACGGTGCTGGAGGTCATCAACCGGATCAGCGGCAAGTGGGCGATCGGCATCCTGCTGGAGGCCACGCGGGGCCCGGTGCGGTTCACCGAGCTGGAGCGTGCGGTCGAAGGGATCAGCCGCCGGATGCTGACGCTGACGCTGCGCAACCTCGAGCGCGACGGCCTGCTGGAGCGCACGATCTACCCGACGGTCCCGCCGCGCGTGGAGTACGAAGCCACGCCGATGGCGAAGGAGCTGTACCAGTCGCTGAGCGGGCTGCTCGGCTGGGCGGAGCGGCACCGCGAAGACATCGCCGCCGCGCGCGTCGTCTACGACGGGCACGCCGCCTGCTGACGCGGACATGGAAACGGGCCGCTGCGCGAAGTCGGGGAACTCGCGCAGCGGCCCGTCGTGGTTCGTGCTCAGCGGGAGCGTGAGCACGAACGTTTCGGTGTTACCTGGCGGGTTCCTTGGCGACGTCGTCCAGGTCGTCGGTCCCGGCCGCGTGGCTGTGCTCGTCGAGCATGCTGGCTTCGTCGAACGGTTCCTGCCCGGCGAAGACGCGCTGGGCCTTCTCCCGGTCGAACTCCTTCGTCCAGTTTCCGATGAGGACGGTCGCGACGGCGTTGCCGGCGAAGTTCGTCAGCGCGCGGGCCTCCGACATGAACCGGTCGATGCCGAGGATGAAGCCGACGCCGTTGACCAGCTCCGGCCGGTGCGACGCCAGGCCGGACGCCAGGGTCGCGATGCCCGAGCCGCTGACGCCCGCCGCGCCCTTCGACGCGATGATCATGAATGCCAGCAGGCCGATCTGCGAACCGATCGACAGCGGTTCGTCCTGCGCGGCGGCGATGAACAGCGTCGCCATGGTCAGGTAGATCGCGGTGCCGTCCAGGTTGAACGAGTAGCCGGTCGGCACCGTGATGCCGACGACGGACTTGCTCACGCCGACGTGCTCCATCTTCGCGATCAGCCGCGGCAGCGCCGACTCGGACGACGACGTCGACAGGATCAGCAGGAACTCGCGGCCGAGGTAGCGCAGCAGGTTCCAAATGAAGACGCGGGCGCCGAGCCACAGCACGATCCCGAGGATCACGAACACGAACACCAGGCAGGTGGCGTAGAACCCGATCATGATCACCGCGAGGCTCTTCAGCGCGGCCCAGCCGGTCGCGCCCACCACCGCGGCGATCGCGCCGAACGCGCCGATCGGGGCGGCCCACATGATCATGGCGAGGACGCGGAACACCAGCCGCTGGATGTGCTCGATGCCGCGCAGGATCGGCGCGCCCTTCGGGCCCAGCTTCTGCAGCGCGAACCCGACGAGCAACGCGACCAGCAGCGCCTGCAGGACCTCGCCTTCGGTGAAGGCGGAGACGAAGGTCTTCGGGATGATGCCGAGCAGGAAGTCGACCGGGCCTTCGGCGCCGGTGGCGGACTTCTGGACGCTCTTCACGTCGGCCGGGTTGAGGTGCAGGCCGGAGCCCGGGTGCAGGATGTTGCCGACGACGAGGCCGATCGCCAGGGCGAAGGTCGACATGATGATGAAGTAGAACAACGCCATCAGACCGACCTTGCCGACCTTGGCCGCCTTCGCGACCGAGCCGACGCCGATGACGATGGTGCAGAAGATGATCGGCGTGATCATCATCTTGATCAGGTTGACGAAGCCGTCGCCGAGGGGCTTGAGGCCCTTGGCGAAGCCGGGGAACAGGAAGCCCACCAGGATCCCGAGCGCGACCGCGACGATCACGGCCAGGTACAGGTAGTGGGTCTTGTCCCGCTTGCGCGGGGTTTCCTCGGTCGTCGGTGGGGTCGGCACCGTTGCCTCCAGCTCAGGGGTGTTCCAGGTTGCGGCACACTGTAGGCCCATCCGGGTGACCCGGCTCACTTGTGTTCATTGAGTTCGCGCGATGATCGGACCGTCGCGTTCGGACACCCGGGTGCCGGTGTGCTGGTATGAGGAGGTGTTCCCGACGTCGTCCCGCTGGAGCCTGGCGCGCCAGCTGCTCGTGCTGCAGCTGGTGGTGCTCTGCGTGCTCGCCGGCGCCGGGATCACCTTCGCTTACCTCGACGCGTCGAGGGCGGTCGACCAGAACGCCAAGGACCAGGTCCGCGCCGTCGCCTCGACGGTGGCCGACGCGCCGTCCGTCCACGCCGCCGTGGGCACGCCGGACCCGAGCGCGACGCTGCAGCCGTTCGCGGTGCAGGTGCAGGCCCACACCCACGTCGACTTCATCACGATCATGAGCCCGGCCGGGATCCGCTACACCCACCCGACCCCGGCGCTGATCGGCCGGCACTACATCGGGAACATCGAGCAGGCGCAGCGCGGGCAGGAGTACACCGAGACCTACACCGGCTCGCTCGGCCCGTCGGTGCGCACGGTCGTCCCGGTGTTCGGCCCGGGGCAGCGGGTGGTCGCGCTCGTCGCCGTCGGGATCACCGTCGCGGCGATCTCGGCCGAGCTGCGCGAACGGCTCTGGCCGCTCTTCGGCGTCGCCGGTGCGGTGCTGGTGGTCGGGGCGCTGGGCGGCTGGCTGATCAGCGCGCGGCTGCGGCGCCAGACCCGCGGGGTCGCGCCGGACGAGCTGAGCAACCTCTTCGAGTACCACGAAGCCGTGCTGCATTCGGTCCGCGAAGGGGTGCTGCTCGTCGGCCGGGACGGGCGCATCGGCCTGTGCAACGACGGCGCGCGCACGCTACTGGGCCTCGACGCCGACCCGGTCGGGCGCGAGCTGGCGTCGCTGGGCCTGCCGGACGAGCTGGCGGAAGCGTTCACGTCGGCCGAGAACCGCGCCGAGCAGCTGCACCTGACCGACGCGCGCGTGCTGCTGGTCAGCACGACCGCGGTCCGCATGGGCGGCCGCTCGCAGGGCACCGTCGTCGTCCTGCGCGACCACACGGAACTGCAGACGCTGACCGGCGAGCTGACCACCGCCCGGGGTCTCGCGGAAGCGCTGCGGTCCCAGGCGCACGAGGCGGCGAACCGGCTGCACACCGTCGTTTCCCTGGTGGAGATCGGTCAGCCCGAGCAGGCCGTCGAGTTCGCGACGGCCGAGCTCGCGCTCGCCCAGCAGCTGACCGACCGCGTCGTCGGCGCCGTCGCCGAGCCGGTGCTCGCCGCGCTGCTGCTGGGCAAGGCCGCCGAGGCGAGCGAGCGCGGGGTCGAGCTGACGATCACGCCGGACACGGTGATCGACGACGTCTCGCTCGGCGTCGCGGCCCGCGACCTGGTGACGATCCTCGGCAACCTGATCGACAACGGCATCGACGCGGCCGTGCGCGGGACCGGCAAACCGGCCGTGGTCGTCACCGCCCGCTCCGATCCCGGAGAGCTGCTGCTGCGCGTGGCCGACACCGGCCCCGGCGTCCCCGAGGACGCCGACGTCTTCCGCCGCGGCTGGTCGACGAAGGCCGGGGACGGCCACGGGCTCGGCCTGGCGCTGGTCGGCCAGGCGGTGCGCCGCTACGGCGGCGGGGTGGACGTCGGCCGGGACGGCGGCGCGGTGTTCACCGTGCGGCTCCCGCGGCAGGAGACGGACCGGTGATCCGGGTGCTGGTGGTGGAGGACGAGCCGGTGGCCGCCGAGGCGCACCGCGTCTACGTCGAGCGGCTGTCCGGGTTTTCGGTGGCCGGCGTCGTCCATTCCGGCGGCGACGCCCTGCGGTTCTGCGAACGCGAGCCGGTCGACCTGGTGCTGCTGGACTTCTACCTGCCCGACACGCACGGCCTGGCGGTGTGCCGCTCCCTGCGCGCGGCCGGCCTCCCGATCGACGTCATCGCGGTGACGTCGGCGCGCGACCTCGGCCTGGTGAAGGCCGCGGTGTCGGTGGGAGTCGTGCAGTACCTGCTGAAGCCGTTCACCTTCGCCACCCTGCGCGAAAAGCTGGAGCGCTACGCGGAGTTCCGCGACGCGTCGGGCGAGGTGACCGGCCAGGCGGAGATCGACCGGGCCCTCGGAGCGCTGCGCACGTCGGAGCAGCCGCCGTTGCCGAAGGGGATGAGCGTCCAGACCCTGGAGGCGATCACGGACGCGCTGTCCGGGGCCGCCGAAGGACTGTCGGCGGGGGCGGCGGCGAGCGCGATCGGCGCGTCCCGCGTGACGGCGCGCCGGTACCTGGAGTACTTGGCGGACAACGGAATGGCCCACCGCGAACCGCGCTACGGCCAGGTCGGCCGGCCCGAGGTCTGGTACCGCCTGACTCGCGTATAACGGCTTATAGCCGGTCGGCGAGGAGCTGGGCGATCTTCGTGTAGACGTCGGCCCGGTTGGGGCGCAGATCCAGCTCCGCCAGCCGGGTCTGGCCGTGGCTCTGCTTCACGACCAGCACCATCGCGTCGTGCTCGCTGTGGCTCTTCAGGTCGCAGGTGCGAGCGGTGGCGCTCGGGACGGTGATCGGCGACGCGGGGGCCACGCAGTCCGCGGTCCACTCCGCGAGCAGGGACGCGAGCTGCTTCGTGCCCGGGACGACGTCGACCCACAGGTCGTGCACCTGCCGGCCGCCGACCCGGCTGGGGTAGGAGCAGTGGTAGGTCGTGACGCCCGCCTTCGGGTCCGGCTTCTCTTCGACGGCCCACGCGTCGAGGGCGGCGCCCATCGCGCCACTGATGTCGGCCACCCCGAGGAACGGGCACGCCGAGGTGACCTTGTCCGGCGAGTGCGGCGGCGGTGGCTGCGGCGTGGTCGGCGGCTGCGAGCCCGGCCCGTTGCCCAGCGCCGGCGCGTCCGACGACGGCACCGTCGTCGGCGGCTTGGCCGAAGCCGGCGTAGTGGTGGTGCTCGGCGCGACCGGAGCCGGCGTCGAGCAAGCGGTCAGCAGCGCCAGCGCACCGGCTGTGACCAGGATTCCCCCTCGATTCCCCATTTCGGCAGGATAGCCCGACTTCCGGCGGTTCCGGCGGCGAAAGCACTGCGCTAGACCGGGACCATGTCGAAATGGGCCGGGTTAGTCGCAGCGCTGCTGATCGCCGCCGGGGTCGCCACACCCGCGTACGCCGCCGAGCCGGCGGCGAGTGTCACCGACGTCCAGGTGACCGGGCCGGTCGCGCAGCGGTTCAACCTCGTCGTCCTCGGGGACGGCTACACCGCCGCCGAACAGCCCAAGTTCTTCGCCGACGTCCAGCGGCACGTCAGCACCCTGTGGTCGCTCGAGCCGTTCAAGTCCTACCGCAGCTACTTCAACGTCTACGCCGTGTCGATCGCCTCGCCCGAGTCCGGTGTGGACTGTGACCCCGACCTGGCGTCACCGCGGAAGGACACCCCGCTGAACATGGGTTTCTGGGGCGGCTGCACCGCGGCGAGTGTCCAGCGCCTGCTGACCGTCGACGACGACGCCGCCCAGCGCTACGCCGATCTCGTGCCCGGCACCACCCGCGCCAACCGGCAGATCCTCGCCCTCGCGAACAGCGGCACGTACGGCGGCGCGGGCGGCACGTACGCGACGGCGTCCGGCGGGAACGCGCTTTCCGCCCTGATCTCCCCGCACGAGCTGGGCCACTCGCTCGGCGGCCTCGACGACGAGTACGACTACTACGCCCGCAACGTCCCGGGCGGCGCCTACGAAGGCGGCGAGCCCGGCTCGATCCACCACACCGTGCTGACCACGCGGCAGCTGCGCGACCAGCACGCGAAGTGGTACCGCTGGCTGGGCGAACCCAGCGAGTCCGGCGGCACCATCGGCCGCTTTGAAGGCGGGCTCTACACCCAGACCGGCGTCTGGCGGCCCAGCGAGCACTCCATGATGAAGACCCTCGGGTACGCGTTCGACCAGGTCGGCCGGGAACGGATGACGCAGCGGATCTCCGCGAAGGTGCCGCTGCTCGGCGGCGGCACGCCGGCCGGGACCATCGGCGCCGACCGCGTCGTGTGGGTCCGCCCGATGCACCCGGTGAGCCACCGCCTCGACGTCACCTGGACCCTCGACGGCGTCAAGCTGCGCGGCTCCGACTCGCTCGACCTGCGCCAGGCCCACGTGAAGCCGGGCAAGCACACCCTGACGGCGACCGTGGCCGACCCGACGCCGTTCGTGCGCGACCCGGCCGTCCGGCCGGCGGCGACCCGCACGTGGACCGTCGACACCTCGGTGACCACTCCGCCTACCGGCGGCCCGGCGGTCGTGGCGTCGACGCCCACCGCCGCACCGGTCGGCGGACACGACGTCGTCTACGTCGAAACCGGGGAACCGACCGGGTCCGTCCCGCAGGTCCGCTGGGCCCTCGACGGGAAGCCGGCCGGCAGCGGCCCCGACTTCGCCCTCGGCGAGTCCCGCGGGACGCACCGGCTGACCGCGACCACCGGCGGCACCACGCTGACCTGGACGGTGGACGCGGCGGGCCCGACGACGACCGCCGAGCTCCCGCCCGCGAAGGACAACGTCTTCCACGGCTCGTTCACGATGCGGCTGACGGCGTCGGACGGGATGCCGGAGTTCCGCGTCGACGGCGACGGCTGGCACAAGTACTACGGCTGGCCGACGGACCCGAACGCGCCGTACCTGTTCACGCCGCGCGGCACCGAGATCGACGGCCTGGCGTACGGCAACCTCGGTTCGGGTGGCCTGACGGTGTCGCCGTTCGCGGACCGGACGTCCGGCTACGGCCGCCACCGCATCGAGTACCGCTCGATCGACGCGGCGGGCAACACCGGCCCGACGCGGTCGTTCGTGGTGACGCTGCTGCCGTGATCAGCGCGGCCGGCCGGGGACGCCCGGCCGGGTCTGCCACGGGTGCGGCCCGTCGAGCGGCCGGTACTCGACGCCGAGCGCGTCCAGCCGCGGCAGGTGGTGGTCCCGCAGCCGCGCCAGGAACTCCGGGTAGTCCCGGGGGCCGCTGCTCCACGCCACCTCGGCGAACGCGGACAACCGCGGGAAAGCCATGTAGTCCACGCGCCGCACCGTGTCCAGGTGCTCGCTCCACACCTGGGCCTGCACCCCGCGCAGCCGCGGCCCGGTCAACGCCGGCTCGTACGCGTAGACGTCCTCCAGTGTGTGGACCATGCCGACCGGGATCGGCTCGTCCGGGTGCTCGGCCTGCCGGTGGTCCAGGTAGACGTGCTGTTCCGGGCACATCACGACGTCGTGCCCTTCCGAAGCTGCGCGCAGGCCCGCCGCCTCGTTCTGCCACGAGCCGATGACCATCGGCGGCAGGCCGGGGATGTCGAGGACCTCGTCCCAGCCCATCGGGGTCCGGCCGCGGGACACCAGGTGCTCGGCCAGCAGGCGGAGGAACTTGCGGTGCTCGTCGGTCGCGCCCGGGGTCTCGTCGCCGCCCAGCGCGACCACCTTCGACGGGAAGATGTCGAGGAGGTGATCGAATACGCGCCGGAAAAAGTCCAAAGTGGACTCGGACGGGTCGAGCAGGGAAGTGCTGATGCCCCAGGCGGTCCAGATTTCGTACGCGTCTTCGGTCCCCAGCGACGGGTAGGCCGCCAACGCCGCCCGGGCGTGGCCGGGGATGTCGATCTCCGGCACCACGGTGATCGCCCGCTCGGCCGCGTACGCCACGATCTCCCGCAGGTCGTCGCCGGTGTAGAAGCCGCCGTGCGGCCGCCCGTCCTGCGTACCCCCGCTGCCGGCCATCGACGACGGCCGCCAGCCGCCCACCGACGTCAACCGCGGGAACTCCGGGACCTCGAAGCGCCAGCCCTGGTCGTCGGTCAGGTGCAGGTTGAGCACGTTCAGCTTGTGCGCGGCCAGCAGGTCGACGAACCGCAGCACCTCCGCCTTCGTCCGGAAGTGGCGGGCGACGTCGAGCAGGCAGCCGCGCCAGCCGAACCGCGGGTGGTCCTCGACCACACCGCACGGGATCGAGAGCTCCCCGCCGAGCGAGGCCGCGCGGAACGCGGAAGGACCCACGAGCTGCCGCAAAGTCTGGCGTCCGTAGAACTCTCCGGCCGCGTCACCGCAATACAGCACGACTCCGGACGGCGAGATCTCCAGTCGATAACCCTCGGGTGGCAGCGAAGCGGTCTGGACGTCCACAGTGGACGGCCAGGGGCAGGAGCCCGGCGCCGGCGTCACCGAAACCGGACGGGGGAGCAAGGTGGCAAAAGACATGTCAGCCCTTCACGGCGCCGGCCATCCCGGACACCAGCCGTCGTTGCACGAGGACGAAGAACACCAGGACCGGGATCGTCATCAAGGTCGACGACGCCATCACCGCGCCCCAGTCGGTGTCCTCCGGCTTGAAGAACACCAGGATCGCCTGCGGCAGCGTCTGGTTCTCGGTCTTGGAGATGATGAACGTCTTGGCGAAGAGGAAGTCGTTCCAGGCGTGGATGAACGCGAGCACGCTCACCGCGACCAGGCCGGGCGCCACCAGCGGGAACAGGATCTGCCAGGTGAACCGCATCCGGGACGCGCCGTCGAGCTTGGCCGCCTCTTCGAGCTCCACCGGCACCGCGGCGACGAACCCGCGCAGCATCCAGATCGCGAACGGCAGGCTGAACGCCAGGTGCACCAGCACCAGCGAGCCCAGCTCGTTCAGCCCGAACGCCGGCGCGACGCCGCCGACCTGGCGCATCAGGAAGAACAGCGGGATGGTCAGCGCCTCCACCGGCACCATCTGGGCGACCAGGATCATCACCAGCAGCACGGTCCGGCCCTTGAACGAGAACCGCGTCAGCGCCACCGCCGAAAGGAACGACAGCAGCAGCGACAGCACCACGACGACCAGCGCCACCACCAGGCTGTTCACGAAGAACCGCCCGAAGCCGGACACCGTTAGCACGCGCGAGAAGCTGTCGAACGACGGGCTGAACGTCCACGGTTTCGGGTTCGCCGACTGGATCTCGCCCGGTGGCTTGAACGCCGAGAGCAGCATCCAGTACAGCGGGAACGCGACGATCCCGGCGATGACCACCGTGATGATCTCGGCGATCAGCCGCCCGGGACGGCGGACAGCTACAGCCATGCCGCGCTCCGGCGCTGAGACCGGACGTACAGCCCGGTGACCGACAGCAGCAACAACGTCATGACGACTCCGATCGCCGAGCCGAGGCCGTACTCCTGCCCGGCGAAAGCCTGTTGGTACGCGTAGACGTTGAGGACCAGGTTGCGCCCGGCGACGCCACCGCCGTTGGTCATCACGTAGATCTGCGTGAACACCTTGAAGTCCCAGATGATCGACTGGACGGTCGCGATCATCAGCAGCGGCCGCACCATCGGCAGCACGATCGACCAGGTCGTCCGCCAGACCGACGCGCCGTCGAGCGACGCGGCTTCGAGGACCTCGTCCGGCACGCCCTTGATCCCGGCGTACATCGTGACCAGCACGAACGGGAACGAGCACCAGATCACCTCGGCGGCGACCAGCCCGAACGCGCCGATCGTGCCGAAGGTCCAGGAGTGGTGTTCGAACGGCAGGCCGATTCCCGAGAGCACCTCGTTGACCAGGCCGAAGTCGGTGTCGAACAGGAACAGCCAGACGTAGGAGCCCGCGATCGCCGGCGTCGACCACGCGCCGAGCGCGGCGAGGAACAGCAGCGTCCGGGGGAGTGAACGCACCCGGCTCGCGAGCACGGCGAGGCCGGTGCCGACCAGGAGCGAACCGACGACGCAGGCCGCGGCGAAGCCGACCGTCTTGCCGAGCACCGTCCAGAACTGCGTCTCGGACAGCAGGTCGGCGTAGTTCGCGAAGCCGAGGAACACCAGCGGCGCGTTGCCCGCGGCCTGCGGCTGGCCGTAGTCGTAGAACGAGATCAGGACCAGCTCGTAGATCGGGTAGGCCAGCATCGCCGCGAGCAGGATGCCCGCCGGGGCGAGGTAGAGCGCGGCGGCCCGGCCGTCCCCCTTCCGTCTCGGCTTCCGTGCGGGAGCCGAGACGGAAGGGGCTTCCTGGACGGTCACCACTACCCGAAGGCCTTGTCCATCGCCGCGGCCGCGTCGGTGAGCGCGGTGGACGGGTCCTTGCCGCCGGTCGCGATCTGCTGGACGGCCGTCGGCAGCACGTTCTGGCTGTCGATCTTCGACCACGCCGGCGTCGCCGGGACGAACTTCGTGCCCGCGGTGAGGGTGTCGACGAACGGCTTGAGGAACGGGTCGTTCGCCGCGAGCTTCTTCTGCACGCTGCCCAGCGTCGGCAGGTTCCCCATCGCCGTGTACATCTTCTCCTGGTACTTCGCGCCGCCGAGCAGCTCGACGAACTCCAGCGCCAGGCCGCGGCGCTTGCTCGCGTTGAAGACGCCCAGGAGGTTGCCGCCGGCGAACGCGGGGGCGACGCTGCCCACGGCCGTGCCGGGGATCGGGACGACGGCGTACTTGCCCTTCACCGTGCCCTGCTCGACGGCCTTGCGGTTGAAGTCGCCGCCGATGGTCATCCCGGCCTTGCCGCCGGCGAACGCCGTGACGCTCTGCGTGCCGGTCAGGTTCGCGCACTGCGCGGGCGGGCAGATGTCGTCCTTGAGCAGGTTCGCGTACTGCGTCACGCCGGACTTGGCCTGCTCACCGGTGACCGTCGACTTCCACTTGCCGCCTTCCTCCTGCGCCAGTTCGCCGCCGTTGGCCCAGAGGAAGGGCAGCATCGCGTAGGTGTACTTGCCGCCGACGGAGATGCCGTAGAGGTCCGGCTTGGCGGCGCGGATCTTCCGGGCGTCCTCGGTCAGCTCCGACAGCGTCGCCGGCGGCTTGAGGCCGAGCTCGGTGAAGACGTCGGTGCGGTAGTACAACGCGCGGATGCCGGTGTACCAGGGCAGGCCGTAGGTCTTGCCGCCGGACTTCGCCGTGTCCAGCACGGTCGGGATGAGGTCCTTGCCCTCGCCCCACGACGCGAGGTCGCCGGTCAGGTCGGCCAGCGCGCCGGTGGCGGCGTAGCTGGAGACGTCGGTGTTGCCGAACTCGGCGACGTCCGGCGCGTTGGCCGGGTCGTTGAAGGCGCCGGAGAACTTGTCGGCGCGGCCTTCGACCGGCACCCACTGGACGTCGACCTCGACGCCCTGGTGGGCGGCCTTGAACTCGGCGATGGCGTCCTTGACCGCGGCCTCCTTCGGCGCACGGCTGGCCTCGTCGAACAGCCAGACGCGGACGGTGCCGGTCTTCTCGTCCCCGCCGGAGCCGGCGGGCGCGGACTGGGTGGGCGCGCAGCCGGCCAGCAGGGCCAGCCCGGCGACGACGGGCAGGGTGCGGCGCAGTCTCATGGGGATCCTCCAGTGGGAGGGTCGTGAGTGCGTAACAGTGTCAGAACACTGTTACGCACTCACGACCGGTGCTCAGGCGAAGTGGACCGAGTTGACGTCGGGGACCGCGAGGCTGCCGGCGACCGCGCCGGGCAGGCCGGTGGCCGGGTCGCGGGGCAGCCAGGTGACGGTGCCGGAGCGCTGGTTCGAGACGTAGAACCAGTTCTCTTGCGCGTCGAGCGCGACGTGGCGCGGCCAGTTGCCGCCACTGGACACAGTGGACACCAGCTTCAGCGTCTCGCCGGCGACGGAGAACGTCGCCAGGGTGTTCGGGCCGCGGACGGTGACGTAGGCGAACTTCCCGTCCTTGGACAGGGCGATCTCGCCGGGGAACAGGTCCCCGGTGCTGCCCGGCGGCACGGCGGGCACGACGGAAAGCGCCTTCAGCGTCCCGGTCGCCGCGTCCCAGCTCGCGACCGTCACCTCCGGCCGCAGTTCCTGCGCGATGTAGGCGAACGTCCCGGTCTTGTCGAACGCGAGGTGCCGCGGCCCGGCGCCGGCGGGCAGCTTCAGCTGCTGGTGCAGCGCGAGCTTCCCGCTGGCGACGTCGAGCGAGTAGACGTACACCGAGTCGGCGCCGAGGTCGACCGACAGCACCCAGCGACCGGTCGGGTCGTTGACGACCTGGTGGGCGTGGGCCTGCCCGGAGTCGGCCTGGTGCGTCACCAGGTCCGTGGCCGCGCCGAGCTTGCCGCCGGCCAGGATCGGCAGCACGACGACGCTGCCCGAGCTGTAGTTCGCCGCCAGCAAGTACTTCTGGCTCGAGTGCACGCTCAGGTGCGTCGGCGCGCCGCCCTTGGACGAAACCTTGTTGAGCAGCTTGGGGTTCGCGGCGTCGGCGACGTTCAGCGCCGAGACGAATCCATTCGGGTCGCCTTCGTTGGTGACGTACAGGGTCTTGCCGTCCGCGGCGCGGTCGAACCACGACGTGTCGGTGATGCCCGGCACCGTGCGGACCGGGCCCAGCGTGGCGCCCGACCGGCTCGAGACGTCGAGGCCGTGGCCGCCCGCCCCGCTGGTGTAGCTGCCGATGTACACGGTCCCTCCGGCGATGCAGCCCTTCGAAGTGGTGGCCGCGGAGGCGAACTGCGCGCCGAGAACGGTCGCGGCACTCGCCCCCGCGGCGGCGCCGAGGAACGTACGACGGGAAAGTCCGGTCATCGTCATTGTCTCCCAACGGTTCGGGCGGCGGCTTTCCTCCAGTATGGTCTAGACCACGGCCATGAGCAATGCCGAAACCGCGAAACCGGAAACGGAGAGCACGGTTTCCAGCGCTGTCCAGGACTTCAGCGTCTGGACCACGCTCATGTTGAAGTACCGCGAAACGATCCAGAAGCCACCGTCGTTGACGTGCGACGCGATGATCGACCCGGCGGAGATCGCCATGACCAGCAAGGCCAGCTGCACCTGCGAATACCCGAGCTGCGCCACCGTCGGCGCGATGATCCCGCTCGTCGTCACGATGGCGACGGTCGCCGAACCCTGGGCGATCCGCATGCCGCAGCTGATCACGTACGCCGCGAGCAGCACCGGCAACCCGGCGTCGTGCAGCGAGTCGGCGACGGCCTTGCCGATGCCGGTGGCCGAGAGCACCGCGCCGAAGAACGCGCCCGCGCCGACGACGAGCAGGATCATCGCGACCGGCCGCAGCGATTTCGCCGCCAGTTCGTTGAGGTCCTTGCCGGTGAACCCGCGACGCAGCCCGAGCAGCCAGGACGCGAACAGCACGGCGACCGTGAGCGCGACCGCCGGCGTGCCGATGAACGCGGCGACGCCGGACAGGGCGGAGTTCTTCGGCAGCCAGATGCTGCCGAACGTGCCGGCGAGGATCAGCACCAGCGGTACCGCGATGATCGAGCCGACCAGCGCGAGCGACGGAACGTCCTTGTCTTCTTCGCCTTCTTCCTCGGCGACGATCATCTCTTCGGGCACCCCGACGTCGATGCGCTTGCCGATCCAGGTCGCGTAGAGCACGCCGCCGACGAGGAACGCGGGGATGCCGCAGGCGAGGCCCATCAGGATGATCCAGCCGAGCTCGACGTGCAGCAGCCCGGCCGCGGCCACCGGACCGGGGTGCGGGGGCAGGAACGCGTGCGTGATCGACAGGCCGGCGATCAGCGGCATCGCGTAGAGCACCAGCGAGCGCTTACCCTGCTTGGCCGCGACGTACACCAGCGGCGCCAGCACGAAGATGCCGATGTCGAAGAACACCGGGATGCCGAAGATGAACCCGGCGACACCCATGGCCAGCGGCGCCCGCTTCTCACCGAAGCCCCGCAGCAGCGCCCCGGTGAGCACCTTCGCGCCACCCGAGCGTTCCAGGATCGACCCGAGCAGCGTGCCGAGCCCGATGATCGCCGTGATGTGCCCGAGGATGCTGCCGAACCCCTTTTCCAGCAAGGAGTCCGACGACTTCTGCGCGGTGCCGACGATGGTGCCGACCGGCAGGCCCGCGGCCAGCGCGGTGAGCAGGCCGACCACGATCAGGGCGATGAACGGCTCGATCTTGAGCTTGACGATCAGCAACAGCAGGACGGCGATCGAGACGGCGGCGAGCGTGAGCAGACCGCCCGTGGTGTGTTGCAGCCAGTGGATCATCGGGCTCTCCCGGGATTGCGCAGGGACGCACCGGCGAGGGCGCCGGTGGGACGGCCGTCGTCGAGGGCGGCGACGCCGTTGACGAAGACGTGGGTGATGCCCGCGGCGGGTTGCCGCGGGTCGTCGAAGGTGGCGGTGTCGGCGACCGCGTCCGGGTCGAACAGCACCAGGTCGGCGGCGTACCCGGCGCGGACCAGCCCGCGGTCGGTCAGCCGGAGCCGCCGCGCGGCCCGCCCGGTGAGGTGAGCGACGCACTCGGCGAGGTCCAGCACGCCCAACTCGCGGACGTACCGCGCGAGGTAGCGGGGGAACGTGCCCCACGCGCGCGGGTGCGGGCGCGCGCCGACGAGGAGGCCGTCGCTGCCGCCGGTGTGCGTGCGGTGCCGCATGATCGCCTGGACGTTCTCCTCGTGCCCGACGTGCATCAGGCAGGACGTGCCGAGCTTCTCGTCGAGCAGCGTGTCGAAGTACAGCGTCGCCGGTTCGAGGCCGGCGGCGCGCGCCGAACCGGCGACGCTGTGCCCCACCAGGTGGGCGTTGCGGTCGTTGCGGACACCGTTGATCTCGATGGCGTCCCAGTCGATCGGGACGCCGTGCGCACCGTCCGAACCGGACTCTTCGATCGTGGCGCGGATCCGTTCGCGTTCGTCCACATCGGACAATCGGGTGAGGGTCGGCTCCAGGCCGCCTTCGGTGGCCCAGCTCGGCAACAGCGCCGAGAGGTAGGTCGCGCCCGGCAGGTACGGGTAGGTGTCGAGACTGACGTCGCAGCCGTCGTCGAGCGCGTCGTCCAAGAGCTTCAGGAGGTCGGGCGCCTTCCCTTTGTTCACCGAGAAGTTCATCGTCGCGTGCGCGAGGTGCAGCGGGCAGCCGGACCGCCGGGAGACGTCGATCATCTCGGCGAACGCCTCCAGCGCGCCCTTGCCGTAGCTGCGGTGGTGCGGGCTGTAGAACCCGCCGCCCTCGCCGACCACCTTGCACAGCTCGACCAGCTCATCGGTCTCCGCGTACATCCCCGGCGTGTAGGTGAGCCCCGACGACATGCCCATCGCACCCTCGGCGAGGCCGGTCGCGACCAGCTCTTTCATCCGCGTCAGCTCGGCGTCGGTCGCCGGGCGGTCGTCGAAGCCGACCGCGAGCATCCGGACTGTGCCCTGCGGCACCAGGTAGGCGGCGTTGACGGCCACGCCCTGATCCAGGCGGTCGAGGTACTCGCCGACCGAGCGCCAGTTCCAGTCGAACCCCGGCGGGTCGTCGTTCCAGCCCGCGAGCTGCTGCCGCAGCGCTTCGAGGACGGCGTCGTCGACCGGCGCGTACGACAGCCCGTCCTGGCCGAGCACCTCCGTCGTGACGCCCTGGGTGATCTTGGCCGGGTGGTCCGGGTTGGCCAGCAGCTGCAGGTCGGAGTGCGAGTGCATGTCGATGAACCCGGGCGCGAGCACCAGCCCGTGCGCGTCGATGTTCCGGCGCCCGGCCAGCGAGCCCGCTTCGCCGACGCTCGCGATCTTCCCGCCGGTGATGCCGACGTCGTGGCGGGTCATGGCGTCGCCGGTGCCGTCGGCGACCATCGCGTTCTTGACGACGACGTCCATCAGAACCACGTCCGGACGAGGTCGACGACGGTTTCCCCGTCGGCGGCGGTCACCGGCAGCAGCGGCCACTTGTCGAACACCGTGCACGGGTGCGAGAGGCCGAGCCCGATCCAGTCGCCGACCTCGACCGGCGACCCGGCGGGCAGGGTGAGGAACGCGTGCTGGTCGTTCATCTTCGCGACGACGTGCCCTTCGAGGGGCTCGGCGGGGCCGTCCGGGGTGCGCCGCAGCTGCGGTTCGGGCATGCCCTCGTCGAAGGACGCGTCGCGCTTGCCGAGGGTCAGCAGCGCGAGCTCGTCCGACGGCTTCGACGTCACCTGCGCCCAGGCGCGCAGGGCGGGCCGGAACGACGCGACGCCGTCGATGCGCGGGTGGTCGCCGAGCGGGGAGATCTCGCGGTAGAAGCCGTCGTCGTGAGTGACGTACGCGCCGCTGCGCAGCACCGGCAGCACGTCGAGGCCGTCCGGCCACGGCTTCGTCAGCTCGTTCGCGACCTGGTCGAAGTACGCGCTGCCGCCGGCGGTGACGATGATCTGGCCGTCGAGGAGTCCCTTGTCCGCGAAGGTGATCGCGAGGTCGCGCAGGCCGTCCACATAGGAGCTGATCTTCGCCAGCGCGGCTTCGTCGGTGTCGTGCGAGAGCGCGCCTTCGTAGCCACCGGTGCCGCGCAGCCGCAACGCCGGGCTCGCGTGCACGGCTTCGGCGACGGCCAGCGCGGTCGCGGTGTCGCGCACTCCGGTGCGGCCGCCGTCGGCGCCCAGTTCGAGGAGGACGTCCACCGGGCGCTCGGTGCCCGCGAGGGCCTCGGTCATCAGCTCGACGCCGCGGACCGAGTCGACCCAGCAGACGAACTCGAACGCCGGGTCGGCGGCCAGCTCTTCTGCCAGCCAACGCAGGCCCGACGGGTCCAGGAGCTGGTTGGCCAGCAGGATCCGGGAGACGCCGAAGGCGCGGTAGATCCGGAGGTGACCGGCGTTCGCGCAGGTGATGCCCCACGCGCCGTGCTCGATCTGGCGGGCGAACAGCTGCGGGGCCATCGTCGTCTTGCCGTGCGGGGCGAGCACGACGCCGCGAGCGGCGCACCACGCGGCCATCGTCCGCAGGTTGTGCTCGACGGCGTCGTCGTCGAGGACGACGACGGGTGCGAAGAACCCGTCGGTGAACAGGTTCAGCCGGCGGTCCGCGGCTTCGGTGAGCGTGAGCCCGGTCAGGGCGGGGGCGGCCGACCGGAACCGCCAGTCGACGCGCTCCTGGCGGAGGGCGTCGAGCGCGGCGGTGTCGATCGAGCAAGCGGCGGGTGTGTTCATCGGCGACGACCTCGGTTGCGTATGTTGCAACGGCTGTTGCGCATTTTGAGTGCCATAGGTGTAGCATCCGGGTCGCCACAGGTCAACGGGGTGAAAGACAGGGGAGACGGAAAGTGACGAGCGGGCCCGAGGTGCTGTGTGTCGGCGAGACGATGGCGCTGTTCGTGCCCGCCGAACCCGGCCCGCCGGACGAGGTGAAGCAGTGGCTGCGCACGATCGGCGGCGCCGAGTCGAACGTGGCCTGTCACCTGCCGGCCCTCGGCGTCCCGAGCGGCTGGGTGAGCGCCGTCGGCGACGACCCGTTCGGGCGCGCGATGCTCCGCGAGATCGCTGCCGCGGGGGTCGACGTCAGCGCGTGCTACGTCGACCCGAAGCGGCCGACCGGGCTCTACATCAAGGAAAGCGGCGCCGGCGGCAGCCCGGTGCGCTACTACCGGGCCGGCTCGGCCGCGTCCGGGATGGGCCCTTCACTGCTGGAGCGTTTGAACCTCGACGGCGTCCGCGTCCTGCACCTGTCCGGCATCACCCCCGCGCTGTCCGAGAGCTGCCTCGCGCTGGTGCGGGCGCTGCTGGACATGCCCCGCGGCGACCGGCTGATCTCGTTCGACGTCAACCTGCGGCCGGCGCTCTGGGCGGGCCGCGACCCGCGGCTGCTCGCCGAGCTGGCCGGGCGGGCCGACATCGTCCTGACCGGTGACGACGAGGCCCAGCACGTCTGGGGGACCGGCGACCCCGCCGAGCTGCGGGCACTGCTGCCGGAGCCGCGCACGCTCGTCGTCAAGCACGGCGAACGCGGCGCGACGCTGGTCGAAGGGGAACCGCTGTTCGCGCCGGCGCTGCGGGTCGACGTCGTCGAGCCGGTCGGTGCCGGGGACGCGTTCGCCGCGGGTTTCCTCGCCGCGACCCTGCGCGGTGCCGAGCCCCTGGAACGGCTGCGGCGAGGCCACTTGCAGGCCGCCGCGACCCTGCTCACCCACGACGACGTCGGGGTGCCGCTGCCGCGCACGGTCGTGGATACCCTGCTCAAGGCCGGCGCGGACGAGTGGCGTTCGGCGCGGCTGACCGGAGAAGGCGTGGTGCGTACGTGAGCCAGAGCTTGGACCGCGCGTTGACACTGCTGAACTCCATCGCGAAGGACGCCCGCACCCTCGACGACCTCGCCGAGGAGATCGGGGTGCACAAGTCGACCGTGCTGCGCCTGCTGCGCACCCTCGAACAGCACCACTTCGTCCGCCGCGAAGGCACCCGCTACTACCGGCTCGGCAGCGCGATGTTCGACCTCGCCAACCAGGCCCTCGACTCGATCGACGTCCGGCGCAGCGCCCAGCCCGCGCTGGCCGCGCTCAACGCGCGCACCGGGCACACCGTGCACCTGGCCAGCTACGACGATGGCGAAGTCGTCTACATCGACAAGTACGAGGGCCGGCACTCGGTGCGGATGTACTCGCGCGTCGGCAAGCGCGCGCCGCTGCACTGCACGGCGGTCGGCAAGGTGCTCGTCGCGGCGATGCCGCCGGCGCGGCGCGAGGAGATCGCGCACTCGATCGAGTACCCGGTGCTGACGCCGAACACGATCACGACGCCGTCGGACTACCTGGCGGAGCTGGAGCGCGTGGGCCGCCTCGGGTACGCCGTCGACAACGCCGAGCACGAGGACTTCATCCACTGCGTCGCGGCGCCGGTCCGCGGGGCGGACGGTGAAGTCCTGGCCGCCGCGTCGATGTCGGTGCCGAAGGTGCTGCTCGACTACGAAGGCCTGCTGGCGCTGGTGCCGGACCTGCGGGCCGCGACCACGGAAGCTTCCGTCCACAGTGGATGGACGGAGAACGGAAAGGGGCACTGATGAGCAAGACGGCAGTTTCCACCGAGAACGCGCCGAAGCCGCCGGCGAAGTTCTCGCAGGCCGTCCGCAAGGGGAACCTGCTGCAGGTCGCCGGCCAGGTCGCCTTCGACCCGGCCACGAACGAGATCGTCGGCGACGACGTCGCGGGCCAGACCCGGCAGACGTTCAAGAACATCGAAGCCGTGCTCAAGGAGGCGGGCTCGAGCCTCGCCGACGCGATCATGGTGCGCGTCTACCTGACCGACACGGCCCACTTCGCGCCGTTCAACGAGGTCTACAACGAGCTCATCGGCGACGGCCCGCACGCCGCGCGCACGACGGTGTACGTCGGCCTCCCGGGCGCGCTCCTCGTCGAGATCGACGTGCTCTGCGTGCTGGACTGAGTTTCTCCCGGGGCCGGTTCGCCCGGCCCCGGGACGCTCAGCCCAGGACGCTCGTGTAGCCGTTGAGTGCGGGCTGCCCGCCGAGGTGGGCGTAGAGCACGTTCGAGTCGCTGCCGATTTCACCCCGGCCGACCAGGTCGATGAGCCCGGCCATGGACTTGCCCTCGTACACCGGGTCGGTGATCATGCCCTCCAGCCGGGCGCACGTCTCGATGGCGTCCACAGTGGACTTGTCGGGGATGCCGTAGATCCCGGCGTGGTAGCGGTCGTCCAGTTCGACGTCCGCGATCTCCCCGGCGCCGATCAGCTCCGCAGTGTTCCGCGCGATGCGCGTGATCTGCTCGCGGGTCTCGCCGGGCTTCGCGGAGGCGTCGATGCCGAGGATGCGCCGCTTCTTGCCGAGCGCGGTCCCGGCGACCATGCCGCCCTGGGTGCTGCCGGTGACCGAGCAGACGATCACGGTGTCGAAGAAGACGCCCAGTTCTTCTTCCTGTGCTTCGAGTTCGACGATCCAGTTCGCGAAGCCCAGTCCGCCGAGCCGGTGGTCCGACGCGCCGGCGGGGATGGCGTACGGCTTCCCGCCGCCGGCCTCGATCTCGGCGACGGCGTCCTCCCACGCCTGCTTGAACCCGATGCCGAAACCGGCTTCGACGAGCCGGACGTCCGCGCCGAGGATCCGCGAGAGCTGGATGTTGCCGACCTTGTCGTAGAGCGGGTCGTGCCAGTCGACCCAGCTTTCCTGCACCAGCACGGCTTTCAGCCCGGCGCGCGCCGCGGCGGCCGCGACCTGCCGGGTGTGGTTGGACTGGACGCCGCCGATCGAGACGAGCGTGTCGGCACCTTCTTTCAGGGCATCGGCGACGAGGTACTCGAGCTTGCGGGTCTTGTTGCCGCCGTACGCCAGGCCCGAGTTGACGTCTTCGCGCTTGGCCCACACCTTCGCGCCGCCGAGGTGCTCGGTGAGGCGTTCGAGGGGGTGCACCGGCGACGGGCCGAACAGCAGGGGGTAGCGCGGGAAGTCGGCGAGGGTCATCGGTCCTCCAGCAGGTCGGTCCAGATGGTCGAGATCACGGAGACCGCCGTGCCGGTGTCGCGTTTCTCGAGGGCGTCGATGAGCCTCGTGTGGCGCTCCACCGAGTTCCAGGCCAGCGCCGAGCTGAACCGGGTGTGTTCGAGGCGGCGCAGCAGTGGCGTGTAGCGGTCGAGGGTGGCGGCCACGGCGGTGTTGCCGGCCAGGCGGACCGGGACGTCGTGCAGCTCGTCGTCCGCTCGGACGGCGGCCGCGATGTCGCCGGCTTCGATCGCCGCGGCGAAGCGGTCGTTGGCCGCGCGCATGGCGGCGATGTCTTCCCGGCGGACCTTCGGCACGGCTTGGCGGACGGCGAACTCGTGCAGCAGCCGGACGATCTCCCGGGCGTCGAGGACGTCGGGGGACATCACCTCGGAGACGCGGGTGTAGCTCTGGGGCTTCGAGTCGACGAGACCGTCGTCGGCCAGGCGCAGCAGGGCCTGGCGGACGGGGGCTTTCGACAGGCCGAGCTGGTCGGCGAGGTCGGCGTCGCGCAGCGGGGCGCCCGGCGGCAGCGTGCCGTCGACGATCGCGTGGCGGATGCGGTCGTACGCCTCGTCGCGCAGTAGCGGGCGGGTGACCTTTGAGAGACTCACATCTAACATGTTAGATGCCGGAAGACTCGACCGGCAAGAAACCGGACGAGTGAAAGGTCAGTAGACGGGGCCGGTGTACTTTTCCCCGGGGCCCTGACCAGGGGCGTCCGGGACGGCCGAAGCTTCGCGGAAGGCCCTCTGGAGCGACTGCAGGCCATCGCGCAACGGCCCCGCGTGCAGGCCGAGGTACTCGGCGGACGCGGTGACGAGCCCGGCCAGCGCGGTGATCAGGCGGCGCGCTTCGTCGAGGTCGCGGTGCGGGGAGGTCTCCGGGTCCGGGTCGGCCAGGCCGAGCCGTTCGGCGCCGGCCGACAGCAGCATGACGGCCGCGCGGCTGATCACCTCCACGCTGGGGATGTCCTCCAGGTGGCGGGCTTCCGGGGAATACGGGGGCTGTTCGGAGGGTTGATCTGACACGTCTGGTACCCTTCCACGTGCGACCAGCTCCCGAGCGATCGGGGGCGGCAAGTGGAGCCCCGCTCCCACCCGCGTCACCGTTCAGGTGTCCGGGTCCGGTCTCGCCCGGACTGCAAGTCCAGGGTGAAGTACCCGGCTTCGCGGCCGGATGCGATCGGAAACAGAGTGGGCCCCGCACACCGCATCGGTGTCGGGGCCTTCCCTATGTGGGCACCAGGTCGATAACGAGAACAGGAAACATTCCTCGGACCAAGGAGGCCCCATCAGCTCCGAGACACGCATCAACGACCGAATCCGGGTGCCGGAGGTCCGACTCGTCGGGCCGGCCGGTGAACAGGTCGGCATCGTCCGGATCGAGGATGCGCTGCGCCTGGCGCAGGAGAACGATCTCGACCTCGTCGAGGTCGCGCCGCAGGCCCGCCCGCCGGTGTGCAAGCTCATGGACTTCGGCAAGTTCAAGTACGAGAGCGCGCAGAAGGCCCGCGAGTCGCGTCGCAACCAGCAGCTGACCGTCATCAAGGAACAGAAGCTGCGCCCCAAGATCGACCAGCACGACTACGAGACCAAGAAGGGTCACGTGTCGCGCTTCCTCGCGGCGGGCAACAAGGTCAAGGTCACGATCATGTTCCGCGGCCGCGAGCAGTCCCGGCCGGAGCTCGGCTACCGGCTGCTGCAGAAGCTCGCCGAAGACGTCACGGAGCTCGGCTTCGTCGAGTCGTCGGCCAAGCAGGACGGTCGCAACATGATCATGGTGCTGGCCCCGCACAAGAACGTGAAGCCGAAGGCCAAGGCAGAGACGGCCCCCGAGCCGGTCCCCGAGGCGTAGGCGCCGACCAGCACAGTTACCAATCCGACTGAAAGCAGGCGGATACGGTCAGCGGCCGATTCGCACAAGGCACGGGTTTCCGCCGTGACTGCCGTCGGATTGGTAACGAACTGCACAGGAGCGGGGGACCCGCATAACCCGGGGGCCGCCGCCCGATCGGAATATGACCCCGCGTTAAAACA
>NZ_JBEZHS010000027.1:0-138761 GCF_040650695.1 Amycolatopsis sp. NPDC048633 | reverse complement strand
GGTGGTCGCATGTCGCAAGCGTCTTGCGCTCGAACACCGTCAGCAACCACGAACGATCGATGCCTATCGTGCATAGGCAGCCGGACGGCTGCATGTCAACCGGGGATCAGCGGAAGCGGATCACCGTGACGCCCGCGAGCACGAAGAAGACGAGGATGACCAGCGTCGAGGTCTGCCCGCCGGACGACCGCGTCACGACCTGGTCGACCGCGCCGGTCAGCCGCACCCCGCACTCGGCGACGACGGTGTGCCGCCCCGCCTCGATCCGCGTGAACTCGATCGGCGCGGTGAAGGCGCCGGAAGCGTCGGTGTAGGCGGAGCCGACCTCGGAGCCGTCGGAGGTCAGCGTGACCACCCGGCTCGGCTGGCAGCCCTTCCCGGACGCCGACAGCTCGTCGCCGGGCTGGACGCTCGGCCGGTCGAGCACCAGTTCACCCGGCTTCGGCTCGGTGCTGGTGGTGGCCGGGGTGCCGGGGGTGGCCGGCGTGGTGGACGACGGCGGAGTGGTCGTGGTCGTCGGCGGGGTGGTGGTCGTGGCCGGCGGGGTCGTGGTGGTGCCGGGCCTGGTCGGGCGCGTGGTCACGACCGGCGGAGTGGTGGTCGGCGGAGGCGGCGTGGTCGTGGTGACGCCGGTGACGACGAAGGTGCCACTGGCGGTTTGTTTCTGGCTCGTGCAGGTCGCGGTCACCGTGTAGGAGCCCGGCTTCGTGCCCGCGGGAACGGCGGTGGGGAACGATCCGCTGGTCGCCGGCGCCACTTTCGAACCGAGAGATGTGCCCGCCCACGAGAAATTGATGATCCGGCAGGCCGGGAAACCATTCCAGGAAATGGTAAAGGAGCTACCGGCTTTTCCTGTTGATGGTGTCAAACCAACCGAAGGCGGAACTTGTGCATTACTTATGCCGGCGAACGCCAGAAGCAGCATCGCTCCGGCGACGGCGCCGAAAAACAGCCGGACCACGAATCGCATTGGGACGTCCCTCCCCGGTGTGTGCTCGCTGTAGCATTCCGGACCAGTCGGATAACGCAAGTAGGGGATGCCCAATGGGACGTGTCATCGCGGCGGGGGTTGCGTTGGGTTTGTGCGGACTGCTGCTCGGCGCGGCGCCCGCGTCGGCCCAGTCGGCGCCGTCCGGCTCGCTCGGCGTGCAGGTGTCGATCGACCGGCGGCCGATCGCCGACGCCACGGTCCCGATCGACCCCGCTCAGCAGGTCGAGCTGCAGGTCACGGCCACCAACTCCGGCATCGCGCCGGTGAAGGTCCGCAGCGTGCGGCTCTCCGGCGTCGCGCTCGCCCTCACGTTCTTCGCCTACGACACGACCGCGCCGTTCGAAGTGCCGGCGCGGAGCTCGATCACCCGGACGTTCGTGCTGGACCTCGGCGACCTCGCCGGACAGGCGACCGGGCTGCTGCCGTCGTCGGTCGAGCTGCTCGACGCCCAGCGCGCGACGCTCGGCGAAGCGACGACGGTCGCCGACGTCCGGGGCTCCTTTTGGTCCGTCTACGGCGTCTTCGGCCTGGCGATGCTCGTGCTCACCGTCCTCGCCTGGCTGACCGCGCTGCTCGCGCTGGCCCGGCACCGCCTGGCGCCCAACCGCTGGCGCCGCGGCCTGCGGTTCCTGCCCGCCGGGTTCGGCACCGGCCTGGTCGCGGTGATCAGCCTGTCGGTGCTGCGGCTGGTCCCGCCGGAGCCGGCGATCGAGATCCCGGCGGTGCTCGGCGCCGCCGCGATCGCGTTCCTGCTCGGCTACCTGACCCCGCACCCGGCGCCGCCGGCCGCCGCGACCGCCGGCGACGGTGCCACCGTCCGGCTGCCGGTCCCGTCGACGCAGGAATTCACCCGATGAGCGCACCGGCCGAGCTGGTCGCCGCCCTGCCGCAGTACGACATCGGCGCCGAGATCGGCGAAGGCGGCATGGGTGTCGTGTTCGCCGGGACGCACCGGACGCTGGGGCGCAGCGTCGCGATCAAGCAGCTGCCCTGGGACGTGCTCAACCACACCACGACCAGCGAGCTGTTCGACCGCGAGGCCCGCGTGCTGGCCAGCCTGGACCACCCGCACATCGTGCCGGTCTACGACTACGTCCGCACCGGCCGCGAGCACCTGCTGGTGATGGAACGGCTCGACGGCGGCACGGTGCACAGCCGGTTCCACGGCGGCGGGGTCAGCGGCGAGCAGGCGTGCGCGATCGGGCTGGCGACGCTCGCCGGGCTGCACGCGGCGCACCGGGCCGGCGTGCTGCACCTCGACGTCAAGCCGCGGAACCTGCTGTTCAACCTGCAGGGCGTGGTGAAGGTGGCGGACTTCGGCATCGCGCGGGTGATCAGCGAGGGCGCCACGCTCGTCACGCACGGTGGCGAGATCCTCGGCACCCCGGCCTACATCGCGCCAGAACAGGCCATGGGCAACGCGCTGAGCCCGGCGGCCGACGTCTACGCGGCCGGCACGGTGCTCTACGAGCTGCTGTCCCGGCAGCTGCCGTTCGACAACACGCGCGGCGCGATCAGCATGATGCGCCAGCACATGTTCACCGATCCGCGGCCGATCGCGGGCGTCCCGATGCCGATCGCCGGCGTGATCATGCGCAGCCTCGCGCGTGAGCTCGACGCGCGTTATCGCGAGGCCGAGTCCTTCGCGGCCGATCTGGCCGGGGCCGCGACCGCCGTCTACGGGCCCGGCTGGCTCGAGCGCTCCGGGGTGCCGGTGCTGCACCTGACGCCGCGGGTGATCGCCGGCCTCAACTCGCCCACCGCGCCGGCGCCGCCGGGGGACGCCCGGACGCGGCCGGTCCAGCGCCCGTCGGGGCCGAACGCGACGCTGGTGGCGCCGAGCGGCTCGGGGGATCCCGCCCACGGCTCGACCGGGGGCTCGCTCGACCCCGCGTCGGATCCGGCCGCGGGCTCCCGGGCCGCGGTGCTGTGGCTGCGGCTGGCCGCGGCGGTGGCCGCGATCGTGCTGGTCGTCCTCGCGCTGCTCAACCCGGAGCGGTTGCCGCACCAGGCGTCGCCGACGTTGTTCCTCGGCACCGAGCGCGTCACGGCGCCGGTCGAAGTGGACCTCAGCAAGCCGCTGACGCTGGCCGGCACCGGCAACCCGGGTCCTGTCGCGCTCACGCTGTCCGCGGCCGGGATCCCGCTCGGCTCCGCCGAAACCGACGCGAAACCGGTGGGCAACGGCTTCACCGCGCAGCTGACGCTGCCGGCGATCGCGCGGTGGGTCGTCGGCGGCGCGGTCACGGCGACGGTGCGGACCGGGCCGGTCACGCAGACGTTCACGCTGCGCACCAGCCAGCACCCGCTGGCCAGCGCGATGGGCGCGGGCAGCCTGATCCTGGCGCTGTTCGCGCTCGCTTATCTCGAGTCCGGGCTGCGGACGATCCGCAACGGCCACCGCTGGCGCGGCGCGTCGGTCGGCGGGCCGGTGCTGGGCCTGCTGTTCGGTGCCGTGGCGTGGCTGTGCGTTTCGGTGCTGCGGGTGCACGAACCGTCGCCGGGCTTCGGCGCCGGGTGCGCGGTGGCGGGCGCTCTCGCGGCCGGGCTCGTGGTCGCGGCGGCGCGGCGCCGGGCGTCCACAGTGGTCAGTCGACCATCCGGACGGTGACGTGCGGGCTGTAGCTCTTGCGCCGGCTCCACCCGGTTTCGGCGCAGAGGCTCAGCTGGATGGCGCGGTCGGCCGGCGCCCAGTAGCCGGTGCGGACGAAGTAGCCCTCCATCGTGTTCAGCGCGCCGAGGCGCTTGCGGGCCGAACACATCTCCCAGCCCCACTGCCGCCCGGTCTTCTCGACGCCGTTGCGCCGCACGGACAGGCACGGGTTGCCGACCGCGCGGATGTCGGCGTCGCCCTCGGTGACGTAGACGACGCCGTCGATCTTGTAGAACCGGTTGTTGTCGAGCAGGGAGACCTGCCCGGAGAGCGTGACCGCGACCCGGCCACCGTCGTCACCCGTGAGCGTCCAATCGAGACAGAATTCCTGGACTGGGAGTTCCAGCGACTGGGTCATGGCGGTTTCCCCTGTTCTAGCAGTGCGTCCTTCCAGAAGATAGGGAAAATCCGGACGCCGGGAAGGGCTGCGGACGATCTTCACCCGAAGCGGTTCCGGGGCGACGAATGCCTTGCCGCGCATGGGTTTTCAGGCGACTGGGTGACTTCGCGCACGGGAGGTGACATCGCGGCGTCTCTCCGGGTGGCGCCGGCCGTACGGTCGGGTCTGCCCGGTGATCGGTCACTCTCCGTGAATTGAAGGTAAAGGAACCATTACCTTCGACGGGGCGTTGAGGGGGCATGAGCGAGCCCACGGTCATCGAGCTCGGGCCCCGCGACCTGCTCGTGGTGGCGGGCCTGCCCGGCGCGGGCAAGACGACGATGCTCAACCACGCCGCGCCCGACCTGGTGGTGCTGGATTCCGACCAGGTCCGCGCCCGCCTGGCGGCGGCGGTGCCGTTGCCGTACCGGTATTACCGGCCGGTGGTCCACGCGTGGCACCGCGCCCGGGTGGTCCGGCGGGCGCTGGCGACGGGGCCGATCGTGGTCCACGAGCCATCGACGCGGGCTTCGACCCGGGCGTTGCTGGCGCTGGTGGGCGCGGTGAGCGGCCGCCCGGTGCGGCTGTTGTTCCTGGACGTGACGGCTTCGGAGGCCTTGGCGGGGCAGCGCAGCCGGGGTCGGATCGTGCGGCCTCGGTCGTTCGCCCGGCACGTCCGGCGGGTGGGCCGGTGGCGGGAGGCGCTGCTGGCATCGCGGGTTCCGGTGGGGTGGAGCAGCGTGCAGGTGATCGACCGGGCGCGAGCGGAGCGGACGCGAGTGGTGGCCAAGCTGCTGGTGGGCTGCTGACGGGGCTGGTGTTGCGGCTTGGGTTATCGCGGCCGGTCGGCTGTGTGCCTGGGGTGGTCGGCTGACGTACCTGGGGAGTCGGCTCGCGTACCTGGAGGGTCGGCCGGGTTCCGGGCGGTCGGCTCGCGTGCCTGGCGGGTCGGCTCGTGTGCTCGGACGGTCGGCTTGCGTACCTGGAGGGTCGGTTCGCGTGCCTGGGCGGTCGGTTCGCGTACCTGGAGGGTCGGCCAGGTTCCGGGCAGCTGAAGGCCTTGGGGCTCGCCGCGCGAGTGCCGGGCTGCGGTCGGCGGGTCGGGGCGGATGGCATGAACGACTCGTTCATGCCATCTGGCGACATGAACGAGTCGTTCATGTCGCCTGAAGGCCGGGCACGAACACCTGCGCCGGCCGTCGCCGTCACCCTCGGTTGGTCTGGACATTTTACATATTGGTCTAGACAATATGGGGTATCTCCCCGACTGGAGGACCCGATGAGGCGTTCCAGACTGTCCGCAACCCTCGCCGCCTTCGTGCTCGCGCTCTCCGGTCTCGTGGCCGGTCCCGCCGAGGCGGCCAACCTCCTCGCCAACCCCGGTTTCGAGGCCGGCTCGCTCTCCGGCTGGACCTGCGCCAACGCGACCACCGTGAGCACGCCCGTGCACGGCGGCGGGTACGCCCTCGCCGGCACGCCCGTCGGCGCCGACTACGCGCAGTGTTCGCAGACCGTGTCCGTTCAGCCGAACACCACCTACACCGTCTCCGCCTGGGTGCGCGGGAACCCCGTCTACCTCGGCATCACCGGCGGCGCCTCGACCTGGTCCGGCAACTCGGGCGCCTACAACCAGCTCTCCCTCACCTTCACCACCGGCAACCAGACCTCCGCCCAGCTCTACCTCCACGGCTGGTACGGCGCCGGCACCTACTACGCAGACGACGTCGTCCTCGACGGCCCCGGCGGCAGCACCCCCGGCACGCCCGGTGCGCCGACCGCCCCGCAAACCGGCAGCGTCACGACGAATTCCATCGCCCTCAGCTGGGGCGCGGCCGCCGGGACCGTCACCGGGTACCGCGTCTACGAAGGCAGCGCCGTCGTCGCGACCGTCACCGGGACCAGCGCCACCATCAGTGGCCTGACCGCCTGCACGACCCACAGTTACGCCATCGCCGCGTACAACAGCGCCGGTGAATCACCGAAAACCTCGACGACCAGTGCAACCACCACCGGCTGCGTCGACACCGGTCTGCCGAAGCACTCGCTGATCGGCTACCTGCACGCCAGCTTCGCGAACGGCTCCGGTTACGTCCGGATGGCCGACGTCCCGGCCGCCTGGGACATCATCGACCTCGCCTTCGGGGAACCGACGTCCGTCACCTCCGGGGACATCCGCTTCAACCGCTGTCCCGTCGCCGAGTGCCCGAACGTCGAGAGCGACGCCGACTTCACCACCGCCATCAAGGCCAAGCAGGCGCAGGGCAAGAAGGTCCTGATCTCCATCGGCGGCCAGAACGGCCAGGTCCAGCTGACCACCACCGCCGCCCGCGACAAGTTCGTCAGCTCCGTCTCGGCGATCATCGACAAGTACGGCCTGAACGGGCTCGACGTCGACTTCGAGGGCCACTCGCTCTCGCTCAACGCCGGCGACACCGACTTCCGCAACCCGACGACCCCGGTGATCGTCAACCTGATCTCCGCGCTGAAGTCGCTCAAGGCCAGGTACGGCTCGGGCTTCGTGCTGACGATGGCGCCGGAGACGTTCTTCGTGCAGGTCGGCTACCAGTTCTACGGCGGCTCGGGCGCCGGTGACGCGCGGACCGGCGCGTACCTGCCGGTGATCCACGCGCTGCGGGACTCGCTGACCGTGCTGCACGTCCAGGACTACAACTCCGGCCCGGTCATGGGGCTCGACAACCAGTACCACACCATGGGCGGCGCCGAGTTCCACATCGCGATGACCGACATGCTCAAGGCCGGCTTCACCGTGGCGAACACCGGCCAGTTCTTCCCCGGGCTCCGGCCCGACCAGATCGCGGTCGGGCTGCCGGCGGCGGTCAGCGCGGGCAACGGCTACACGTCGCCCGCGGACGTCCAGACGGCGGTGAACTGCCTGGTCAAAGGCAGTGGCTGCGGTTCGTACACGCTGCGCGGCGGGACGTCGCCGGCGCTGCGCGGGCTGATGACGTGGTCGATCAACTGGGACAAGTACTACAACTGGGAGTTCCAGAACAGCCACGAGCCGTTCCTGAACTCGCTGCCGTGACGCCGGGCAGTGTGCCCCGCCCAGGTGGGGCACACTGCCTGACATGGTGAAGCGGGCGGACGGCGAGTCCGTGCTCTCGCGTGTCGTCCGCATCTTCGAGACCTTCGGGCCGGACACCCCGGCGCTGCGGGTCACCGACATCGCCCGCGGGGCCGGGCTGCACATCGCGACCGCGTCCCGGCTCGTCGAGGAGCTGGTCGGCCACGGCTGGCTGCGCCGCGACCCCGATCGGAGGATCCGCGTGGGCGTCCGGCTGTGGGAGCTCGCGTCGCGCGCGTCGCCGACGCTCGGGCTGCGCGAGGCGGCGATGCCGTTCATGGAGGACCTGCACGCCGTCGTCGGGCACCACACCCAGCTCGCCGTGCTGGAGGACCGCGAGGTGCTCTTCGTCGAGCGGTTGTCGGCGCCGGGCGCGGTCGTCAACGTGACGCGGGTGGCCGGGCGGCTGCCGCTGCACGCGTCGTCGTCCGGGCTGGTCCTGCTCGCCCACGCGCCTGCCGACCTGCAGGAACAAGTGCTGGCGGGCCCGCTGGAAGCGTTCCGGCGGACGACGCTGACCGAGCCGGCGCGGCTGCGGCGGTTCCTCGCCGACGTGCGGCGCGACGGCTACGCGTTCTGCGCCGGCTTCATCGACGAGGAGACGACGGGGATCGCCGTGCCGCTGCGGGGGTCGGGCGGGGACGTCGTCGCGGCGCTGTCGGTGATCGTGCCCAACGACCGGGACGCGCGGATGCAGATCCCGGCGTTGCGTGCCGCGGCGCGCGGGGTCTCGCGGGCGATGGGGAATTCCTCTCACTGAATGAGAGTCCGGTGGTGGGCGCCGGGCCGGCCGGAGGATGCTCGGACTCTCCGCGTGAAAGGACGTTCCCGTGCGCACCCAGGTCGTCATCGTCGGCGCCGGCCCGGCCGGGCTGCTGCTGTCCCACCTGCTCGGGCTCGAAGGCATCGAGTCGGTGCTGGTCGAACGGCAGACCGCCGAGCACGTCCAGGCTCGCATCCGCGCGGGCATGCTCGAGGCGGGCACGGTCGAGCTGTTGCGGTCGGTCGGGCTCGGCGACCGGCTCGACGTCGAAGGCATGGAACACCGCGGCATCCACCTGCAGTGGCCCGGCGAACGGCACCACCTGGACTTCGTCGACCTCGTCGGCCGGTCGGTGACGATCTACGGGCAGACCGAAATCACCAAGGACCTCATGGTGGCGCGGGAAAAGGCGGGCCACCCGGCGTACTACTCGACGTCGGACCTCGCCGTGCACGACGTCACCGAGCGGCCGTACGTGACCTTTGTGGACTCCTCGGGTAAGCCGCAGCGGGTCGACGCGGACGTCGTCGTCGGCTGCGACGGGTTCCACGGGCCGAGCCGGTTGTCGATCCCGTCGCCTGAAGTCGGGGAGCGGACGTATCCGTTCGCGTGGCTGGGGGTGCTGGCCGACGTCGCGCCGTCGTCGGACGAGCTGATCTACGCCTGGCACCCGGACGGCTTCGCGATGCACAGCATGCGCTCGCCGCGGGTGAGCCGGTTCTACCTGCAGGTGGCGCCGGACGAGGACATCGAGCAGTGGAGCGACGACCGGATCTGGACGGCGCTGTCGACGCGGTTGGGCTTGTCCGGATGGACGCTGCAGACCGGGACGATCACGGAGAAGAGCGTGCTGCCGATGCGCAGCTTCGTCTCGACGCCGATGCGGCACGGAAACCTCTACCTGGCCGGGGATGCCGCGCACATCGTCCCGCCGACGGGGGCGAAGGGGCTGAACCTGGCGGTGGCGGACGTCGGCCTGCTGGCACGCGCGCTGACGGCGTCGTTCCGCGGTGACGACTCGCTTGCTGACGCGTACTCCGAGACGGCACTCCGACGGGTCTGGCGCTGCACGCACTTCTCGTGGTGGATGACGTCGATGCTGCACCGCCACGGTGACGACTTCGACGTCCAGCTCCAGCTCGCCCAGCTCCGCCGCACGGTGAGCTCGGAAGCCGCGGCGACCGAGCTGGCCGACAACTACTCGGGTCTGCCCCTGTAGCCGCTCTTGACGTCCGGACCCCGCCGAGTGCACCATACCCGCGTAGTAATTCGAATTATCAGCGCCGGGGAAGGCTTCATGAGGGAACTGGACACGGAGATTCTGGTGGTCGGCGGGGGACTCGGCGGGGTCGCCGCCGCGCTGGCCGCGGCGGATCACGGCCGCCGGGTCGTGCTCACCGAGGAGACCGGCTGGCTCGGCGGCCAGCTCACCGCCCAAGCCGTGCCGCCGGACGAGAACCCCTGGATCGAACGGTTCGGCTCCACCCGCACCTACCGCGACCTGCGCGCCGGCATCCGCGACCACTACCGCCGTCACTACCCGCTGCGGGCCGAGGCGGCCAAGCGCGCCGAACTCAACCCCGGCGCGGGACGGGTCAGCAAGCTCTGCCACGAACCCCGCGTGGCGCTGGCGGTCATCGAAGCCATGCTCGCGCCGCACGTCAGCGCGGGGCGGATCCACGTCCTGCGCAACCACCGCCCGGTCGAGGCGCACACCACCGGGGACCGCGTCGACGCCGTGGTCCTCGAAAGCGGCGAAGACAAAGTCACCGTCAAAGCCCGGTACGTCCTCGACGCCACCGAGAACGGCGACCTCCTGCCGCTCACCGGCACCGAGCACGTCACCGGCGCCGAAGCCCGAAGCGACCACGACGAACCTCACGCGCCCGAAAAAGCCGACCCGGCCAACCTGCAGGGTTTCACCTACTGCTTCGCGGTTTCCCACCACGAAGGCGAAAACCACGTCATCGACCGGCCGGAGATGTACGGCTTCTGGCGTGACTACCAGCCGGACTTCTGGCCCGGTCCGCTGCTCGGCTTCGTCGCGCCCGACCCCCGGACGCTCGAGCCGGTGAAACGCACGTTCGTCCCCAACCCGCCCGGCGACCCCCTGGCCGTGTCAGCCGACCAGAGCGCCGACGCCGGGGACAAGGAACTGTGGGCCTTCCGCCGCATCCTTGCCCGGAACCTCCACACCGACGGCGCCTTCGACTCCGACATCACGCTCGTCAACTGGCCGCTCAACGACTACTGGCTCAAGCCCGCGTTCACGATCCCCGGCCACACCACCGAAACGGACGTGAAAACGGCACACCACGAAGCCAAGCAGCTGAGCCTGTCCGTCCTGTACTGGCTGCAGACCGAAGCGCCCCGCGCGGACGGCGGCACCGGCTTCCCCGGCCTCAAGCTCCGCCCCGACGTCACCGACACGAAGGACGGCCTCGCGAAGTCCGCGTACGTCCGCGAAGCGCGGCGAATCAAGGCCGTCACGACCGTCACCGAGCACGACGTCTCGGCCGAGATCCTCGGCGTCGACGGCCGCGTCCGCCGTGAGGACGCCGTCGGGGTCGGGAGCTACCGGATCGACCTGCACCCGTCGACCGCCGGGGACAACTACATCGACGTCGCGAGCGTGCCCTACGAGATCCCGCTGGGTGCGCTGCTGCCGATCACGAAGGTCAACCTCCTGCCGGCGGGCAAGAACATCGGCACCACGCACATCACCAACGGCTGCTTCCGGCTGCACCCGGTCGAGTGGAACATCGGCGAGGTCGCGGGGCTGCTCGCCGCGTTCGCCGTGCGCGAGGGCGTCGAGCCACGAGCGGTGCAGGCCGACGGCCGGCTCTTCGAGGACTTCGCCAGCGTGCTGGATGCCGCCGGGGTGGAGCGCCGGTGGCCGGAAGTGCGGGGGTACTGACGTGCCGCCGGTAAGGTCTGACCGACACGTGCGGGAGGGAGTCACGGATGACGGCGGGTTCGGGCCGGGTCACGCAGGCCCAGGTGGCGCGCCTGGCCGGCGTCTCGCAGGCCGTCGTGTCCATGGTGCTCAACGGCTCCGACAGCCTGCGCATCACCCCGGAGACCCGCGACCGCGTGCAGCAGGTGCTCCGCGAGACCGGGTACACCGTGGACATCATGGGCCGGCGGCTCCGCGGCAAGTCCAACCAGATCCTCGGCGTCTTCACCTACGAGTCGGTGTTCCCGTCCGGGGTGGCCGACTTCTACCGGCCGTTCCTGCTCGGCATCGAGGAGGAGGCCGAGGCGCAGGGCTTCGACCTGCTCCTGTTCACCAGCGGTGGCCGCCGCGACGGGCGCCGCCGCATCTACGACCAGGGCACGAACCGGCTGCGCATCGCCGACGGCTCGATCCTGCTGGGCCGGCACAACGACCCGCAGGAGCTCGCGCAGCTCGTCGAGGAGCAGTTCCCGTTCGTGTTCGTCGGCCGCCGCGAGTCGCCGACCGGGCCGATCAGCTACGTCGGCGCCGACTACGTCGCGGCCACCCGTGAGGTCCACGAGTGGCTGTGGGGGCTCGGGCACCGCAAGATCGGGCTGCTGAGCGTCACCGAGGAGAACGAGCCGACGCTCGACCGCCGCACCGGCTACGAAGCGGCGGCGCGCAAGCACCGCCGGCCGCCGCTGGTGTTCCTGGCCGACGACCCGGCACTCGCGTTGCGGCAGGCGCTCGACGAGGGTGTCACCGCGCTGCTCGTCGAGAGCTCGGCGATGGCCGACGGCATCCTGGCGTGCGCGCACGACCTCGGCTTGGCCGTGCCCGCGGACCTTTCGCTCGTCGTGCTGGGCGACGCCGACCCGTCGCAGCAGCCGTCGGCGCACGCGGTGCCGAGCACACCCACCGACTGGTCGATGTTCCGCATCCCGCGCCACGAGATGGGTGCGCACGCGGTGCGCGTCCTGGTCGAGCTGCTGGCGGATCCGAAGCCCCGGCAGCTGGTGCTGCCGTGCACGTTCCACGAGGGTGCCACCGCGGCCGCACCCTCCACAGTGCACATTCGGTAATACAGTGCACACTCGATAACTAGGCGAATCGGCTGTTGACAGCTGCTGAACGAGACGTTTACCGTCGCTGCTAATTCGAATAACCAGGAGGCATTGTGGCCTACCAGAGAGCCCGGCTGCTCATCGCCGCGGCGTTGTCCGCCGTCGCGCTGGCCTCGACCGCCTGCTCGGGCGGCGCCGGCGACGACCAGAACATCGCACTGCGCATGACGGTCTGGACCACGGACAAGAACCAGCTCGCCCTCTTCGACTCCATCGCCGCCGAGTACCGCAAGGCCCACCCGGAGGTCGCGTCGGTCAAGTTCGACGTCGTCCCGGGCGACACGAGCGCCTACTCGGCCGCGCTCACCACCCAGCTCTCCGGCGGAAACCCGCCCGACCTGGCGTGGATCCTCGAGCGCGACGCCCCCGACTTCGTGCAGTCCGGTGCCCTCACCGACCTGAAGCCCACTTTGGACAAGACCGCCGGTTACAACGCTGGTGAGCTGGTGCCGTCGGCGACGAAGCTGTGGACCAAGGACAGCGGCCTGTACGCCTACCCGTTCTCGACGTCGCCGTTCGGCATGTTCTACAACAAGAACCTGCTCACCCAGGCGGGGGTCACCGAGACGCCGGACCAGCTGCTCGCGAGTGGACGGTGGACCTGGGACGCCGCCAAGCAGATCGCCACCCAGGTCGCCGCCCGCGACACCGGCAAGGCCGGCCTGGTCGTCCGCGAGTTCGAGTACAAGCAGTGGGTGCTGCTGGCCTCGGTGTGGCGCGGCTTCGGCGCCGACGCGTGGGGCCCGGACGGCAAGACCTGCGGGTTCGCCACGCCGGAGATGACGTCCGCGATGACGTTCCTGCACCAGGCGATCTTCACGGACAAGGCGCTGCCGGGTCCGGGCACGACGGCGGACTTCTTCGCCGGCGAGTCCGGCCTGACCATCGCGCAGATCAGCCGCGCCGGGCTGCTCAAGGCCAAGCCGTTCGAGTGGGGCATCGTCCCGCTGCCCGCCGGGCCGAAGGCGAACGCGCAGGTGATCGGGCAGGCCGGGATCGGCGTCCCGGTGAAGGGCAAGCACGCCAAGGCCGCCGCGGACTTCCTCGCGTTCTTCACCGACCCGGCCAACTCGGCGAAGCTCGGCCAGTACTTCCCGCCGGCCCGCGACAGCCTGCTCAACGCGGCGACCCTCGCCAAGGCGAACCCGCTGTTCAGCCAGGAGCAGCTGCAGAACGTCGTGGTCAACGGGATCAAGACCGGCGCGGTCCTGCCGTCGCACACCGGGAGCGCGCGGATCGCGTCGCTCGTCCAGTCCGCTTTGGACCCGATGTGGAAGCCGGACGCGAACGTGCCCGCCGCGCTGGCCGGCGTCTGCCAGGCGATCGACCCGGCGCTGAGCCAATGACCCTGACGGCGAGGCGACGGGACGCACTGGCGGGGTGGATCTTCATCACCCCGCAGCTGCTGGGCTTCCTCGCCTTCGTGGTGGCGCCGCTCGCCGCGGTGGTCTGGTACAGCTTCCAGGACGTCAACCTGCTGGCCGGGACGTCGGTGTTCGCCGGCGCGGACAACTACGCGAAGCTCTTCGACGACCCGACCGCGCCGAAGGTCGCCCGCGCGACGGCGATCTTCTGCGTCGGCCTGGTCGTGCTGAACCTGGCGCTCGCGCTGTCGCTCGCGTTGCTGCTCAACCTGAAGCTGCGTGGGACCACGGTGTTCCGGACGGTCTTCTTCTCGCCGGTGGTCGTCACGCTCGTCGCGTGGACGATCGTGTGGAACTTCCTCCTGCAGGACAACGGCGGGATCAACGCGCTGCTGCAGACCATCGGCGTCGACGGCCCGAACTGGCTGCGCGGCAACGGCACCGCGATGTTGTCGGTGATCGTCGTGCAGGTGCTGAAGAACGTCGGGCTCAACATGGTGCTGTTCCTGGCCGCGCTGCAGGGCATCCCGGCGTCCATCATGGAAGCGTCGCAATTGGACGGTGCCGGGCCGTGGCGGCGGTTCCGCTCGGTGATCCTGCCGATGATCAGCCCGACGACGCTGCTGACGGCGATCATCACCGTCGCCGGCGCGCTGCAGGTGTTCGCGCAGATCCAGGTGCTGACCCTCGGCGGGCCCGCGGACAGCACCAACGTCCTGGTGTTCTACTTCTACCAGCAGGCTTTCGCCAACCACGACCTCGGCTACGGCTCCGCGCTGGCCGTCGTGCTGTTCCTCGTCATCCTCGTGCTCACGCTGCTGCAGTGGCGGATGCGGAAGCGGTGGGTGTTCCATGAGTCGTAGGGCCAAGATCGCCTGCTACGTCGTGATGGTCGTGCTGGCCGTGCCGTTCGTGTTCCCCACCTGGTGGATGATCACGGCGTCGCTGCTGCCGGCCAACGAGGTGCTCGCGTACCCGCCGAAGCTGTTCCCGGCGTCGCCGCAGTGGGAGAACTACAAGACGGCGTTCACCGACTTCCCGTTGGCGCAGCAGTACTTCAACAGCCTGTACATCGCCGTGCTCGTCACGCTCGGCACGATGTTCTTCTCCTCGCTCGCCGGCTACGCGTTCGCCCGCATCCGGTTCCGCGGCGAGAAGGTGTTCGGGCTGATCCTCATCGGGCTGATGGTGCCCAGCGAGGTCACGATCATCCCGCTGTTCCGGCTGGTCGACGACCTCGGGCTGACCAACACGCACTGGCCGCTGATCGTCGTGCCGATCTTCGGCGCGCCGAGCGTGCTGGCGACGTTCGTGATGCGGCAGTTCTTCATCACGATCCCGGGCGAGCTGGAGGAGGCCGGGCGGCTCGACGGGCTTTCGCGGTTCGGGCTCTACCGGCGCGTCGCCCTGCCGATCGCCAAGCCCGCGTTGGCCGCGGTCGCGATCTTCACGTTCCTCAACACGTGGAACTTCTTCCTGGAACCGCTGGTCTACCTGACCGACAAGAGCATGTTCACGCTGCCGGTGGCGCTGACGCAGTACGTCGACGTCTACGGCGGCCACCTCTGGAACGTCCAGCTCGCCGCCGCGACCACCACGGTCGTGCCGGTCCTGGTCGTCTTCATCATCGCGCAGCGCCAGTTCGTCGAAGGGCTCGCCCAGAGCGGCCTCAAAGGCTAGTGCTGTCGAACTGCTGGGAGGCAGTCGTGATCGAACGCAGGATATTCCTCGGTGGTGCCGCAGCCGCCGCACTGCTCGGCTTGGCGGGCGCCCGGGCGGCGTCCGCGTCCGTGCCACCACCGGCCGGGCCGTACCCGCCGCTGGCCCCGCTCCCGCCCGGCGCGCCGAACCGGCGGCTGTTCACGCCGCTGGAGCAGCGCTTCGCGCCCTACCTCGCCATTTTGCCGGGCATTGTCAACGATGTCAGCACCGATGCCGCCACGCTGGGGTTCTTCGGCGGCGGCTGGTGGCGGACGCCGAGCGAGCCGTACAACGCCCGCGTCCAGGAGCACGTCTACACGCTGAGCTGGTTCTACGCGAACCGGCGGCCGTGGAACCCGTACTACCTGGACGCCGCCCTGCGGAACCGGCTCGAAGCGGCGATCGTCCACTACCTGAACCTGCAGCACGCCGACGGCTCGTTCCCGGAGTACTCGATCACCGAGAAGTCCAAGGCTGCCACCGGGTTCGGCCTCGGCTACCTCGCCAAGACCCTGGCCAACCTGCGCCAGGTCAACGCGCTGCCCGCCCGGCGCAGGGAGCTGGAAGCCTCGCTGCACCAGGGCATGACGTGGTTCCTCGACCCGGCCAACCCGATCTGGGCGCATCCCATCGAGTACGCCAACCAGAACACGTCCGGGCTGGCGTCGTCGCAGCTGGCGCTCAAGCTGAACCCGGACGCCGCGCTGGCCAGGAAGCTGCACGACCGGATCGAGTTCCTCGCGGCGAACGGCCAGAGCCCGGCCGGGTTCTTCTACGAGCCGACCGGGATGGACGTCAACTACAACTTCGAGGTGATGCTCCCGGAGCTCGCCGAGATCTACGCGCTCACCCGCAACCGCACGGTCGTCGGGATGGCCCGGAAGTTCGCGGACTGGTTCGGTTACAACGTCGTCCGCGAACCGGACGGCTCGGGCTCGCTCACCTACGTCGCCACGTCGAGCCGGACGCACGTCTCCTACTACGACGACGTGATCCCGGACCCCGACCGGACCAACCTGGCCTCGCTGTTCGTGCCGGAGGTCCCGGACCTGGCCGCGTTCTTCACCACCCGCGAAGACCGGGCCGAGACGCGCAGGCAGTGGGCGAGGACGCCCGGGCCGGCGATCGGACCGGCCAAACAGGACACCTCGCCGCGCATCCTGGCGCACGTGTCCTACGGCGAGGCTTTCCCTTCGCACGGCGAGAAGCAGGCGTCGATCCGGCAGCTCCCGTACCTGCGTTCGACCGACTTCGCCGTCCAGCGCCGGGACGACGGGCTGAACCAGACCTACGTCTACGTGCGGCGGCCGCAGCTGTACCTGGCCGGGTTCTGGGGCACGCGGCCGTCGACCTACGTGCGGGGCGCGCAGGGCATGCTGTGGCACCCGCGGGCCGGCATGGTCGTCCACTCGCAACAGGACGACACGCAGTGCTGGGCCAGCCTGCTCCCGAACGGCAGCCCGGACGCCCGCGGCCTCCTGGACGCGACGTACTCCATCGGTGACCGCGCGTGGGACGGCAGCCGGAAGGTGCCCGGCTCGGCGCCGGTCGTCGTCCGGTACGGCCTGGACAGCCGCATCCGGACGGACTTGACGATCACGCGCGACACCGTCACCCGCGCGGTCCGGGGCACGACGTCGCTGACCGAGCAGGTCCCGCTGGTCCTGCACCCGGACGACGACGTGCGGTTCTCCGACGGCACGCCGGTCTCCTACGGTGCCGACGCAAGCGCGACCGCGTCAGGGCTGACGATCCGCCGCGGCGGCACGACGATCACCCTCGGCTGGGGCACGTCCCTGAGCGCGACCGTCACCGCCACCGCCGTCACCTTCCTCCGCGACGGCGCCCGGCGGCTGCACGTCCTGCGCGTCCCGCACCCCGGCACCCTCACCACGCAGATCCGGCTTCGGTAGCCGGACGGTGAACGTCGACCCGATGTCCACTTCGGACTCGACGTCGATGGTGCCGCCGTGCGCCTGGACGAGGTGCCGCACGATGGCGAGGCCGAGCCCGCTGCCGCCGGTCTGGCGGCTGCGGGACTTCTCGGCCCGCCAGAAGCGGTCGAACACGTGGGGCAGGTCTTCGGCGGCGATGCCGGTGCCGGTGTCCGCGACGGCGATCACCACTTCGTCCACAGTGGACGAAACGTGGATCGTCACGCGGCCGCCGGCCGGCGTGTGCCGGACCGCGTTGGTGACCAGGTTGGAGACGATCTGGCGCAGGCGCAGCGGGTCGGCCTCGAGCCCCGTTTCGCCGTGGGGCGACACGGTGAGCGTGACGCCGGCCGCGGCGGCCCGGTCGGCGTGCGCGGCGGCGACGTGACCGGCCAGCTCGGCCGCGTCCACCGGCTCCGGGTGCAGCCGTAGCCGGCCGGCGTCGGCGGCGGCGAGGTCCTGCAGGTCCTCGACGATGTGCTGCAGCAGCACGGTTTCCTCGAGCAGCGACGTCGACAGCGCCCGGTCGAACGGCAGGTGGCCGTCCTCGGCGGCTTCCAGCCGGCCGCGGATGACGTTGAGCGGGTTGCGCAGCTCGTGGGCGATGTCGCTGACCATCGCCTTGCGCTGCTCCTCGATGCGTTCGCGGCGGGCGGTGAGGTCGTTGAAGGCGGCGGCGAGGTAGCCGACCTCGTCGCGGGACTTGACCGGCGCCGGCCGGTCCTGCTTCGCCGCCTCCGTCAACGCGCGCAGCGGCCGGGACAGGCGCCGCGCGACCAGCACCGTGATCGCGGCCGCCGCCACCAGGACGCCGCCGGTCACGGCGAGGATCCGGGTGAGGTTCTCCTGCGACAGCGTGAACGTCGGCAGCTGCGACCCGCCCGGGCCGAGCGTGAAGAGCAGCGCGGGCGGCGCGACGAACGGCGTGAGCTGCTCGCGGCGGGCCGAGTCGAGGCAACCCTGGCTCGCCCGCTGGTCGAGGCTCCCGAGCACTTCGAGGTCGAGGCCCAGTTTCACCGGGTCCGCCCCCTGGGTCTGCAGGCAGTGGTTCACGGCCTCGTTGAGGCTGTCGAGCGCGGCCTGCTCGGTCGGGGTCGGCACCGCCAGCTCGTAGATCCCGCACTTGGCCGCGAAGTAGCGGACGCTGAGCGGGTCGGTCCCGGTGAGCTGCGCCCGCCCGCTCGGCGACTCCCGCACCTGGCCGTCGATGCCCATCGACTCGAGGCAGGCGACGGCCTTCTTGGCCAGGTCGGCGGTGTCCGCGCGTTCCTTCGGCAGCAGCCGGAACGGGCCCACCGCGCGCGGGTCGATGCCGCTGGTCCCGGCCTGGGGCAGCAGGACCGGGTCGACGTGCAGCGGGTCGACCGACGCGGTCGCCTTCACCGGCAGGGTGACCGGCGCGCCGCCGGAGTCGCCGAGGACGCGGCGGTCGAGGGTGGTCAGCACGATCCGCCGGCCGGTCTGCTCCGAGAGCGTCTTCAGCTTCGGCCCGACCTGGTCCCAGGTGTGGTTGGCCGCCGCGAAGCCGAGCACCTCGGTGTAGATGGTCGCGTCGCCGGAGAGCGCCTGGCCCTGCTCCTGCTGGATCGCGCGGGTGGTGGTCTGCACGGCGAGCCACGCGGTCGCGGCGATCGAGCCCAGCGCGATCAGCAGCGAGACCGCCGTCAGCCGGACGACGAGACTGCGTCTACGGGGGAAGCTACGCGTCATCGTCCGCCGTCAGCTTGTACCCCACGCCGAACACGGTCCGCAGGTAGACGGGGTTCTGCGGGTCCGGCTCGAGCTTCTTGCGCAGGTTGAGCACGTGGACGTCGATGATCCGGGTGCTGACGAACCGGTCGTCGCCGCGGGTGAGCTCCAGCAGCTGCCGGCGGGTGAACACCCGGCCCGGCTGCCGGATCAGCGTCTCGAGCAGCTGGAACTCGCCCGGCGTCGTCTCCACCGGGCGGCCGCCGACCGACACCTCGTGCCGCACCGGGTCGAGCCGCAGCGCACCGGCGCGCAACGCCGTGTCGGGTGGCTCGTTGCGCGTGGCCGTCCGCCGCAGCAGCGTCCGGACGCGGGCCATCAGCTCGCGCGGGCTGTACGGCTTGGTCAGGTAGTCGTCGGCGCCCAGATCGAGGCCGAGCAGCAGGTCGTCCTCGGTCGCGCGGGCGGTGAGCATCAGCACCGCGACGTCGGACTCGCCGCGCAGGATCCGGCAGACGTCGAGGCCGTCGACCTTGGGCATCATCACGTCGAGGACCAGCAGGTCGGGGCGGTCGCGGCGGGCCTCGTCGAGCGCCGCCCGGCCGTCCGGGGCCAGCACGACGGTGTGACCCTCGCTTTCGAGGTAGAGCCGGAGGACCTCGGCCTGCTTCTCGTCGTCCTCGGCGACCAGTACACGTGCGCACACCGCGTCGAGGTTAGGCGCCCTGACACGGTCGCCACCCGATCCTGACCGGATCTTCATACCTCCGGGCACGAGCCAGGTCTTTGTCAAAGTGTTGACCCGGGCCGGTCCGCAGGCAAAGGTCGGATGAAATGGTCGGCGTCGATCGGGAGGCACCCGGTGCGGTTCAGGTTCATGGCGGCTCTCGTGACGACGGCGGTGATCGGGGTGCCCGCCGTCGCTTCGGCCGCCCCGACAACGATGTCACCCGGTGCTCCGCTGGTCAGCGACCCATCGGCGTACGTCGACCCGCTGATCGGGACCGGCAGCGGCGGCAGTTCGGTCGGCGAAATCAACAACTTCCCCGGTCCGGCGACGCCGTTCGGGATGATGCAGTTCTCGCCGGACACCCAGGGCGCGTACGCCGGCTACCAGTACCACAGTGATCAGATCCGAGGTTTCAGCCTCGATCACGCCTCGGTCGGCTGCAACGCGTTCGGCGACGTGCCGATCCTGCCGGTCACCGGCGACGTCGGCAGTGCGCCCTGGGACCGCGTCGAGCACTTCACCCACGACGACGAGCAGGCCGAGCCGGGCTACTACGCCGTGACGCTCGCCGACTCGAAGGTCCGGGCCGAGCTGACCGCGACGACCCGCACCGGGCTCGCCGCGTTCACCTTCCCGGCGGGGGCGAACGCGCAGGTCCTGGTCAAGGGTGGTGCGAGCCTCGCCGGGAACTCCGCTGCCACGCTGAAGATCACCGGCGACCGCGAGGTGAGCGGCTCGGCCACCACCGGCAACTTCTGCGGCAAGCCGAACAAGTACACCGTCTACTACGACATCACCTTCGACCAGCCGTTCACCGCGCACGGCACCTGGGACGGCTCGTCGGTGAAGCCGGACACCGACAGCGTCGACTCGCCCAAGGCCGGCGCGTACCTGACGTTCGGCGCGCAGAGCGTGGTGCACGCCAAGGTCTCGATGTCCTATGTGGGCGTCGACGGCGCGAAGGCCAACGCCGCCGCGGAAGTCCCGGGCTTCGACTTCGGCGCCGTCCGGAAGTCCACTCGGGACAAGTGGACGCAGGCGCTGGGCAAGATCCGGGTCGCGGGCAAGGACACCGCGCAGCTCAAGACGTTCTACACCTTCCTGTACCACTCGCTGATGCACCCGAACACGTTCGACGACGCCGACGGGCGCTACATCGGCTTCGACGACCAGATCCGGACGTTGCCGAAGGGGCGGCACCAGTACGCGAACTTCTCCGACTGGGACACCTACCGCTCGCTCGCGCCGCTGCAGGCGATGCTGTTCCCGAGGGAAGCCAGCGACATGGCGCAGTCGCTGACGAACGACGCCGTGCAGGGCGGCTGGTGGCCGCGCTGGCCGATGGCGAACGACTACACCGGCCAGATGACCGGCGACAGCTCGGTCGCGCTGATCTCCAACCTCTACGCGTTCGGTGCGCGGGACTTCGACGTCAAGACGGCACTGAAGTACCTGGTCAAGGGCGCGACTTCGGTGGACAACACCCCCGGCGCGTACCAGGAACGCAAGGGCATCGCGGACTACGTCGCCCGCGGGTACATGCCGAACAACGACGCCTCGCGCGGCGACCACGCCCGTGTCGGCGCGTCGATCACCCTGGAGTGGGCGATCGACGACTTCGCCATCGCGCAGTTCGCCCAGGGCATCGGCGACCGGGACGTCGCCCGCGAGTTCACCAAGCGCGGCCAGAACTGGCAGAACATCTTTAACCCGGCCACGGGGTATCTGCAGCCTCGCGCGCAGGATGGCCGCTTCCCGGACGGCCCGGCGTACGTGCCGCCGCCGCCCGGCAAGTTCGGCCAGGACGGCTTCGACGAGGGCAACGCCGCGCAGTACACCTGGCTGGTGCCGCAGAACCCGGCCGGGCTGGTGACGGCGATGGGCGGGCCCGCCGCTACGGCGTCCCGGTTGGACACCTTCTTCCAGAAGCTGAACGTCGGCCCGAACGAGCCGTACATGTGGGCCGGCAACGAGCCCGACTTCGGCGTCCCGTTCCTGTACAACCACGTCGGGCAGCCGTGGAAGACGCAGCAGGTGGTCCGCGAGATCGCCACGACGCTGTTCAGCGCGACCCCGGACGGCGAGCCGGGCAACGACGACCTCGGCGCGCAGTCGTCGTGGTACGTCTGGGCGGCGCTCGGCATCTACCCCGGGACCCCGGGGACGCCGGACCTGGTCGTGCACAGCCCGCTGTTCGAGCGGGCCGTGGTGTCGCTCCCGAAGGGACGGACGATCGACATCCACGCGCCCAAGGCGTCTTCGGGCACACCGTACGTCCACGATCTGTCGCTCAACGGCCGTGACTGGGACCGCACGTACCTGCCCGCGAACACGGTCCGCGACGGCGCCCGGCTGGACTTCTCCCTGCAGTCCACTCCGGACAAGCGGTGGGCGGCGAACTCGGCGCCGCCGTCCTACCAGGACAACGAGAAGCCGTTCCTGATGTCGGCGACCAACCAGGTCGTCGTCGAGCCGGGCACGTCGGGCGAGGCCACGGTGAGCGGGCAGCGGCTCGGCGGGCACGACCGCACGCTGGACGTCACGACGCAGGCGCCGGCCGGGCTGAAGGTCACGGGCCCGCGGCAGCTCCGGCTCGACGACCGGACCGGCAGCGGCACGGCGAAGCTGACGATCGCGGTGGCCGCCGGGACACCCGAGGGCTACTACCAGGTGCCGGTGACGGTCCGCGGTGGCGGGACGTCGGTGCCGGGGTCGGTGATCGTGCTGGTCGCGCCGAAGAGCGGGCTCGCGGCGGCGTACTCGAACGTCGGCATCTCCGACGACGGCGACGCCGGTTCGGCCGACATCGACGGCGCCGGGAACAGCTTGTCCCGGCAGTCCCTGGCCGCGGCCGGCTTGGTCGGCGGGCAGCCTGCTCAGGCGGCGGGGACGACGTTCACCTGGCCAGCAGCACCGGCCGGACGTCCGGACAACGTCGTCCCGGCCGGGCAGACGATCCGGCTCTCCGGAACCCGGCTGTCGTTCATCGGCACGGCGTCGAACGGTGACCACCGCGCTTCGGCGACGGTCACCTTCACCGACGGCACGACCGGCCAGGCGGACCTGTCGTTCGGCGACTGGGTGTTCCCGGGCGGCGGCAACGATCCGGTGTTCGGCAACACGCTCGTCGCGCGCGCCGACCACCGCAACCAGCCGGGCGGCCAGGGCGGCGGAGCGTCGATCTACGCGACGGCGCCGTTCGAGGCACCGGCCGGGAAGCAGATCGCCTCGGTCACGCTGCCTTCCGACCCGAACCTGCACGTGTTCGCGATCGGCCTCGGTTGAGCCGTGGTCTTGGTCAGGCGTAGCGCCAGCGGAAAGCGTAGGCGTCCAAAGTGGACGCCAGCTCCGCCGAGGGAGGCGCGGCGATGACCACCACAGGTTCGTCGCGGTCCAGCTCCACTGTCACCTTGGCGTCGGAGAGGTCGAGGGCGGCCAGTTCGTCCTCGGCCACCCGGCGCAGGGTGTCCTGGCGCAGCGCGGGTTTGTACTGCTTGCCTACCACGGTCAGTGGGATCTCCGGGACCACGTGGACGGCCTTCGGCACGGCCGCACGCTCGGGGACCCGCGAGGCTGCCCACGCCAGCAGCTCGGCGGCTGGCGTCGGGGCGTGCAGCGTCACGTACACCACCGGGACCTCGCCGGAGTGGCGATCGGGCCGTCCGACGGCGGCCGCGCCGGACACCGCCGGGTGCGCCAGCAGGGCCTCTTCGATCATCGCCGGGTCGATGTTGTGGCCGCCCCGGATGATCAGGTCCTTCGCGCGGCCGGTCAGCCGGATGAACTCCTCCTCGTCGACACTGCCCAGGTCACCGGTGTCGAGCCAGCCGTCGACGACCTTGCCGGAGGGGTCCGGCTTTCCGTCGCGCAGGTAGCCGGGGAAGACGTTCGGCCCGCGGATCACCAGCACCCCGGGCTCGCCGGCGGGCAGGTCGGTCCAGCCGTCGCCGTCGATCCGGACGGCCTTGACCTGCTGGTACGGCATCCGCTGCCCGACCGTCCCGGGCCGCGAGACGCCCGGGAAGCCGCGCGCGGACGCGCACGTGCCCTCGGTCAGGCCGTACCCCTCGACCAGGTCGACGCCGGTGTGCTCGCGCCACTGGCGCCGCACCGCCGCGGGCAGCGGGGCCGCGCCGACGATCGGGAACGTGAGGCTGGAGATGTCCGCGTCGACCGGCACGTGCGCGAGCACGGCGTAGACCGTCGGCACCGCGGACATCGCGCCGATCCGGTAGCGCTCGACGATCCGCCAGAACACCGGGTAGAGCGCCGGGTCGCGGTAGCCGAGCGGGCCCGCCCAGACGACGTGCTGGCCCTTGAACAGCGGCGCCAGCCCGGTCACCAGCAGCGCGTTGACGTGGAAGAGCGGCAGCGCGGCGAGCAGCACGAGGTCGGCGCCGCCGGTGGACGCGGCGAGCGTCCAGGCCATGCCGACCTCGCCGGCCTGGGTGTGCACGGCGATCTTCGGGGTGCCGGTGGAGCCGCCGGTGTGGAAGTAGCCCGCCAGGTCGGCCGCGACCGGCGGCTCGGCGTGCAGGCGGACCGGGTCGGCCGCGTCGGCCAGTGCGGCCAGCCTCGAGAGGGAAAGCACCGGGCGGCCGACGTCGAGGTCCGGTTCGGCGGCGATCACCAGGCGCGCGTCGGACGTCTCGAGCAGCTCCCGCACCTGGTGCGGCGCGAGGCCGGGGTTGACCGGCGCGGCGATGCCGACGGCCTGGGCCGCGAGCGTCGCCGCGAAGACGTCACCGCTGTTGGGCGCGAGGAGCGCGACCGCGTCCTGCCGGGTGACGCCCAGGTCGGTGAGCACGTTCGCGATCCGGTGGACGCGGGCGAGCAGCCCGCCGAACGTCCAGGTCACCGGGTGTTCCCACGCCTCGCCCGAGGGCAGGAACGTGAGGGCCGGACGGTCGGCGAACCGCGTCCCGGCCTGCCGGAGGAGCTCGTAGGTGCTCTCCGGCAGGCCGCGGTCTTCGAGCGGGACGGCCTCGATCGCCGCGAGGTCCTCGGGGCCGTCGTAGCGGGGCCAGGTCATCCGGGCGAGCCCACCGCGCAGATCCGGATCGGCGAGGCGTGCGCCGGGTCGAGCGCGTTGCGGACCAGGTGCCAGACGTTGAGGTCGTAGGCCTCGCCGATGTGCCCGACCGGGTCGAACGGGCAGAAGTCCTGGACGTACTGGTTCTTCACGCCGGGCTCGCGGATGAACGACGTCTCGGTCGGGGTCACCAGCTCGTCGTAGCGGGAGGTGATGATCGTGTAGTCGATGCCGGGCTGGGCGACCGGGCCGGTGTTGAGCGCGACGATCGCGGCGCCGCCGTCCAGCTCGTCGGCGAAGATCGGCAGGCCGATCGTCCGCACGATGGAGTCCCAGGTGCTCTTGCCGAGCAGCGTGTAGGCCAGTGTCAGCAGCCCGGACGCGTTGGCGCCGTGCGTCGGCGGAGCGATCGCGACGACCTTGCCGATCTCGCTCTGGATGCCCTGCATCTTGGCCAGGTAGATCGACTGGAGGCCGCCTTCGGAGTGGCCGACGACGTCGACCTTGGCCGCGCCGGTGGCCGCGCGGACCTTCTCCACGAAGTTCTTGATCTCCAGCGACGACTCGGCGACCGGCTTCAGCCCGCCCACGAAGGGGAACTGCGGGTAGGCGCCGTAGGTCAGGGAGAACGTGCAGTAGCCGCGGGCGGCCAGGTCGGCCTGGAGGAAGTTGAGGTCCTCGTAGTAGGTGGCGAAGGTGCCGTGGAGCAGCACGACCGGGTTCGGGTGGGCCGCGCTGGGGCGGCAGCCGAAGTCGTTGTTGCCGCCGGCCGTCGTCGCGGCCTGGACCGGCGCCGCCGCGCCCAGGGCGAGCAGGCTCGCGATTCCCAGCCCGGCCAGCCATCGTTTTGTTCCCCGCACCATTGCGAAGTCCCTTCAGTCTGGTTGTCATGCACAGCATGCGGCACAAGATCAAGGCTGTCTGCTGGCAGAACACGCAGAAACTTGCCGTGGCCGTTTGTGCATGGTGACAATGTGGCATGGATCCCGTGGCCCAGCTGTTCCCTCGATCGGGTGAGATCGCGGCCGCGATGATCACCCGCTGCGCCGCCGAGATCCCCGAATACCGGTTACTGCCGGCGAGCGTCCTGGCGGGCGACCTCGTCGCCAACGCGACCGCCGTGTTCGAGCTGTTCCTGACCACGGTCGCCGAGGACCGGCGGCCGACCGAGGACGAGCTGGCCCTCCCGATCGCGTGGGGCGCCGAGCGCGCGCGGGACGGCCTGCCGCTCGAAGCCGTGCTGAAGATCTACCCGCTCGCCGCCGGCGTCGCGTGGGAGCTGGTCGCCCGAACCGGTGACCCGGCCGTGCTCGGTGCGCGGATGCTGGACTTCCTCGGGGCGGTGATGCCGCGGGTCGCGTCGGCGTACCTGCGCGAGCGCGACGACCTCGACTGGGAGCAGCGGGAGGATCGCCAGAACCTCGCGGCCAGCCTGCTCGCCGGGCGGCCCGTGCGGCACGGGGAGCTGGCCGAGGCCTACGACGTCGTGGTGTTCCACCTCCCAGCGCAGCCCGCGTCCGAAGGTTCCCGCGCGGCGACGGACCTCTTCCGTGCGGTCCGGTCCGATTTGGACACCCAACCGGGCGTGCTGGTGACCTTCAAGGGCGACGGCGGCGTGCTGCTGGTGCCGTCCACGTCGTCCGCCGACTCGGTGGCGGCCCGGGTGGACCGCGTCTGCGGCCGCCGCTGCACCGCGGCCGCGGCCCGCGCCGAGACGCACGCCGACATCCCCGCCGCGCACTCCGAAGCGGTGGAAATCCTTGCCCTGGCGGAGAACCTGCGCCGGCCGGCCCGGCTCTACCGGCTCGCCGACCTGGCCATCGAGTACCAGCTCGCGCAACCGAGCCCGGCGCGGGAAGCGCTCGCCGAGGCGCTGAGTCCCCTCGAAGACCACCCGCACCTGATCGACGCCCTGCGCGCGTTCGTGACGTCGGACTACAACCGCGGCGAAGCGGCGACGGCGTTGAACATCCACCGCAACACGCTGACCTACCGGCTGGGCCGGATCCAACTGATCACCGGCTACGACGCGACGCGGCCCGCGGACGCCCGCCACCTGGCCGCCGCGATGACGGCCTACGACATCGTGCGCCAGAACGGTTGAATTCAACGGGATAACGCTTGCGTCGCGTTCTCGCGGATCCGTTGCGAATCCGGCCGGGCGGCCGATTCCAGGGGGCGACGACGGAAGAAGTTGATTCCCGTGAAAGCTGCCGCAATTCTCGTCGCCGCCCTGGTCTCGGTCGGCGTCGCCGCTTGTGGAACGCCGGTCGTGGGCGTGCCGGTACCGGTCGCCGCGACGCCGGCGCCGACGACCAGCACGACCGTGATCGCCGTACCCGCGGCGCCGCAGACGGTGTACGTCCAGCAGCCGCCCGCGTACGTCGCGCCGGTGGACACCGCGGAGGCCCGCACGGTCGTCGCGTACTACGACGCGATCAACCGCCGCGACTTCGCGACGGCGTGGTCGCTCGGCGGCAGCCGCATCGCCGGCGGCGGCGGGTACACCAGGTACGTCAACGGTTTCGCGACGACGTCGTGGGCCACGGTGACCGTCACCGACGTCCGGGGGAGCACGGTCTGGGTCGTGCTGTCGGCCGTCCAGATCGACGGCACCACGCGGACTTTTTCCGGCTCCTACACCGTTTCCGGCGGCGTCCTCACCGGCAGCCGCATGACCCGGACGAAATGAGCCAGCCGATGCGTCTTTTCCGCGCCACCGCCACCCTTTCCGCCGTGCTCGCCCTCGCCGCGTGCGGGGTGCCGGTCGCCGGCAACGCCGTCCCCGCCGGGATTCAGACGGTGGTCACCACGGCACCGAGCACCCCGACCGTCACCGTGTCGCCACCGCCGACGCAGACGGTGGTCGTCGCGACGACCGCCGTGCCGCCGCCGAGGGCGTACGTCCCCGTGAGCAGCCAGTGGTACGCCCAGTCGAGCTGGATCTACGCCCAGCCCTGGATCACCATCGTCCCGGCGGCCGGGCAGACGCCGTGCCAGTGGCTCTACGCCAGCGGTTACCCCTACGCGCAGGCCTACGCGGCCTGGGCGCAGAACGGCTACCCGGCGACCTGGTCGGCCACCGGCGACGGCTACCCGTGCCAGAAGTCCTACGGCATGCAGCACTAGCCCGCCCAGGCGCGGACGACGTCCTCCAGGACCTTCAGCGGCAGCGGGCCGCCGCCGAGCACGACGTCGTGGAAGTCCTTGATGTCGAAGGAGTCACCGAGCTTCTCCTCGGCGAACCGGCGCAGGCGCAGGATTTCCAGCCGGCCGGTCATGTAGGCCAGCGCCTGGCCGGGACTTTCGATGTACCGGTCCGTCTCGGACTGGACCTCGACTTCGCTCAGCACGGTGTGCGCTCGTAGGAACTCGACGCACTGCTCGCGCGTCCACCGCAGGGCGTGCAGGCCGGTGTCGACGACCAGCCGCGCGGCACGCACCGAGTCTTCGGCGACCATGCCGAGCCGCATGACGTCGCCGGAGAACAGGCCCATCTCGTCGGCGAGCCGTTCGGTGTAGAGGGCCCAGCCTTCGCTGTAGGCGGTGATCAACGCGATCCGCCGCAGCTGGGGCAACCCGGTCAGTTCCTGCGCCAGCGAGTCCGCGAAGTGGTGGCCCGGCACGGCTTCGTGGAACGCCACGGTCTCGGCGATGAACCGGTCGCGCGTGCGCACCTCGTGGGTGTTGGTGTAGTAGACGCCCGGGCGCGAACCGTCGAGCGCGGGCGGCATGTAGTACGCCGGGGCGGCGACCGGCGCGTCCGCCTCCGGGACGGCCCGCACGACGCACTCGGCGTCCGGCACCCGGGGGAACCAGCCCGGCGCGGCGGCGGTCGCGCGGGCGACGGCCGCACGAGCGGTTTCGAGCATCTCCTCGGCGTCGCGCCAGCGGAGGCTTTCGTCGGTCCGCAGCCGGCGGCGCACCGCGGCCGGGTCGGTCAGCCCGAACACGTGCCCGCCGATTTCGGCGTACTCGGCCTCGAGCCCGGCGAGGACGTCGAGTCCCAGCTGATGCAGCTCGGCCGGCGTGCGGTCGGTGGTCGTGTGCGAGCGCGCCAGCGCCGCGTAGTGCGCTTCACCGTTTTCCAGCCAGCAGATGCCGGGCCGGTCGTCGGGCCGGCCGTGCCCGGCGACCTCGGTGGCGAGGAACTCGCGGTAGCGGGTCAGCGCGGGCCGCACCACTTCGGTCACCAGCCTGTCCCGGCGCTCGCCGCGGTCGCCGGTCAGCGGCTGGGGAAACGGCGTTTCCTGCGCCAGGAACCGGTCCAGGAAGCCGATCGCGTTGTGCGCCATGCGGTCCACCGGCGTCCGGCCCGCGTGCAGGCCGTCTCGCTGGCGCTGCGCCAATGCGTCGTAGAACGCCGGGAAGGCGGCCAGCCTGGCCAGGAAGTCCTCCTCGGCCTGTTCCCCGGATGGGGTGAGCTGCGGCAGGAAGGCCAGGTGTGACATCGCGGTCGCGAACATCGGGTCGGCGAGGGTGAACTCCACCACCCGCGCGTCGAGCTGGGTGAGCACCACTTCCGCCTGCTGGACGACGACGCCGAGCGTGACGCGGTCGTCGTCCGCCGAGGTCCGCGCCCGCGCGAGCACGCCGGCGGCCCGCGCGCGCAACCGCTCGTGGCCGGCTTCGCTCGGGTCGGGCAGCTCGGCGTCGTGGCCGGGGATGCCCACGAAGGTCGCTTCGAGCGGCATCCAGGTGCCGAGGACGTCCAGGAGTTCGTCGGCGAGGGCGATCGCTTCGGAGGTCATCGCCCCATTCTGTCGGCGCCGCTCAGCCCCGATCCAGCGGATTTCGCACCGGGGCCAGCGCGAGCTCCCGCGACAGCGCGAGCGCCGCGGTCCGCACCGCCGGGGCCAGCCGGTCGAGGTCCAGCTTCGCCGCGTTGCCCGTGATGGACAGGGCCGCGAGCACCCGGCGCCGGGCGTCGAACACCGGCGCGGCGACCGCCGACACGCCGACCTCGTACTCCTCGTGGTTGACGCCGTACCCGCTCGCCGCCGCGCGGGCCAGCTCCTGCCGCAGCCGCCCGGGCGCGACGATCGTGCGCGGCGTCCAGCGCGCCAGCCCGGCGACGGCGACCCGGCGGAAGTAGTCGGGGGAGCCGAGCGCCAGGAAGATCTTCCCGGTGGCGGTGCAGTGCAGCGGCAGCTTCCCGCCGACCTCGGACTCGATCTGCATCGACCGCCGTCCGCTCACCTTCTCCAGGAACAGCGTGTGCGGGCCGTCCTGCACCGCGAGGTGGATGTTCTCGTGCGTCGCCTCGTACAGGTCCTCCAGGTACGGCAGCGCCGCCTCACGCAGGTCACGCCGCCGCGGCACGCGCTGGCCGAGCTCGAACAGCTTCATGCCGAGCCGGTACCGGCCGTCGCTGCGTTCCAGCCCGCCCCAGCCGACCAGCTCGGCGGCCAGCCGGTGCACCGTCGGTTTCGGCAGGCCCGTCCGCGCCGTCAGCTCGGCGAGGGAGAGCGTCGTGTCGGCGGAGGCGAACGCGTCCAGCAGCGTCAGGCCGCGGGCGAGCACGGACTTCGGCGGGCCGCTCATCCCGTGATGATGATCCGGTGGGGGCGGTGAGGCAACGTCGCTGAGCCGAGCGGTCACCGGATCGCCTCGGCGACCTTCGCGGCCAGCGCCCGCACGGTCAGCTCCGGAGCCACCGAGAGCACGGCCGGCAGCAGCGACGCGTCGGCGACGTACAGGCCGTCGACGTCGTGGGACCGCCCGTCCGGGCCGACGACCGAGCGGGCCGGGTCGTCGCCCATCGGCGCGCCGCCCTGCGGGTGCGCCGCGAAGAGGCCGCTCCACACGACGTCCCGGGCCCCGGCCGCGCGCAGGCGGTCCACCGCGAACTCCAGCGCCCCGGCCAGCCGTCGCCGCTCGGCCGTCGAGAACCGCTTGCCCACGACGACCTCGTCCCCGACGCCGAGGTCGGCCACGGCGGTGTTGTCGTCGGTGACCAGCACCCGCAGACCGGTCCAGCCGGGATGACCGCGCACGACCTCGGCCAGCCGCCCGCCCCACAGCGGCCGGTGCCCGGCGTCGACGAGGCCGGCGGCGAAGGCGGCCGGGCCGGGCAGCGCGGCCGGTTCGACGGCGAACCCCGCGCCCGCGTGCGGGTCCGGGGACCCGGCGAGCAGGCCGTACACCAGCCGGGCCGGGCGCAGGCCCAGTGTCCGCCCGGTCAACCGTGCCGACGGCGCGTCGATCCCGGCGGTTTCGTGGGTGTGCAACAGGATCCGGGGCGTCGCGAGCGGGCCGGCGGCGAGCACGACGACCGGGGCGCGAAGCACGCCGTCGTCCCCGTCGCACGTGTAGCCGACGCCGGTGACCTTCGGGCGCGGCCCCGACGAGTCGAGGAGGACGCGCCGGACGTCGTGCCGCCGGCGCACCCGGGCCCCGGACGCCGGCACCGGGCGGTCGTACCACGGTTCGAGGTCGGCCGGTCCGAACGGGCCCGCCGCGCCGAGCAACCCGGTGTGCTCGTGGAACTTCGCGAGGTCGGCCGCGGGTGCGCGCTCGGCCTTCGCCGGGCCGGGCGCGGTGGGCGGCCCGATCGGCTCGTCGTCCACTGTGGACACGAAACGAGCGCGGCCGGGTCCGCTGTCGAGCAGCAGCACGTCGGCACCGCGCGCGGCCAGCGTCGCGGCGATCGGCCCGCCGCCGGCGCCGACGACCAGGACGTCGGCCCGGTCGGGCCCCCGCCGGCCCGGCGGGGTGTGGTCGCCGTAGAACGCTTCGATCGCCAGCAGCCGGAACCGGTCGAAGGCCGCGCTCCCGGCCACCCGCGCCATGGCCGGCGGGCTCGTCACCCCGGCCATGACCCCGATCGCGGCGTGCACCGCGTCCTCCTCGGCGGGGCTCAGTGCGGGCAGGGCCGTGGCGAGGTAGCGGTCCGGCCGGGCGGCGCCCGAGCCGGGGACCAGCAGCTCGCAGACCCGCGTCACCACCGCCGACTCGCCGGCGCCCAGCAGATCGCCCACATCGCCCTCCCCGCTCAGTGGAATGCCGAACCACCGTCGACGTTCAGCGTCTGGCCGGTCAGGAAGCCGCTGCCCTCATCGCAGACGTACCGCAGGGTCGAGGCCAGGTCCGCCGGGCTTTCCGTGCGCGGCACCGCCTGGCTCGCCCGGACGCGCTCGAACCCGCCCCCGGCGCCGGTCGTCCGCGCCGCCGTGTCCGTCGACGTCAGCCCCGGCGCGATCGCGTTCACCGTGATGCCTTCCGCGCCGACCGCGTTGGCCAGCGCTCGCGTGAAGCCGACCAGGCCCGCCTTCGACGTCGTGTACGCGACCAGGTCCGGCGGCCCGAGGAACACGACGGCGGACACGATGTTCACGATCCGGCCCCAGCCGGCGGCCCGCAGGTGCGGCAGCGCGGCCTGGGTCACCAGGAACGGCCCTTCCAGGTTCAGCCGCATCACCTGGCGCCAATCGTCCACTGTGGTCTCTTCGAAGGCGATCGGCGGGTAGATCCCGGCGTTGTTCACCACGATGTGGAGCGCACCGAAGGCGTCCACCACCTGTTCCACCGCGGCTTCGACGGCGACGGGGTTCGTCACGTCGACCGTCACCGGCAGGAACTCCCCGCCCGCCGCGATCACCCGCGCGGACGTCTCGGCCTGGTTCTCCACGTCCCAGCCGGAGACGCGGTGGCCGAGCCCGGCGAGGGTGACGGCGAACTCCTGACCGAGCCCGCGGGCGGCCCCGGTGACGACGGCGACCCGGCTGCTGGACGGCATGACGGGCAGCGTGGCGGCCGGCGCCGGGGCGCGACAAGGTCACCGTTTCACCCACCGAAACGCGCGTCTTGCCGAACCCGCGCCCGCCTGGTGACCTTCGCGGCTATGTCCACCCGGCTCGCCGACACCGCCCGCGGCACGCCCACCCGTCCCGAGCCCTGGTACCGCCACCTGCTGCTCGACGAGCTCGGTGTCGTGCTGGTCCTGGTCGTCCTGGTGGGCGTCGTCGGGCTGGCGCACCCGGACTTCCTCCGCCCGGTCAACCTGCTTTCCACCGCGCAGAGCTCGGTCTACGTCGGCCTGATGGCCTGCGGGATGGTGTTCCCGCTCGCGATGCGCGAGGTCGACCTGTCCCTCGGCGGGCAGTACGCGCTCGGCATCGTGCTGGGCGCCGTGCTGATCCGCGCCGGCTGGTCGCCGTGGCTCGCGCTGCCGGCCATCCTGCTGGTCGCGACCGCGCTCGGCTGCCTCAACGGCGCGATCACGACGTACCTGCGGCTGCCGTCGTTCATCGTCACGCTGGCGGCCGCGCTGCTCTTCCGCGGCGCCGCGCTCGCGCTCGCCGACGGCAAGCAGATCAGCGGCATGCCCCTGGACCACCCGTTCTTCAGCGTGTTCGGCGGTGAGCTGGCCGGCGTGCCGACGTCGGTCTGGGTGCTGGTGGTCGCGACCGTGCTGCTCACGGTGGTGTTCACCCGGACCCGGTTCGGCGCGCGGGTGCGGGCCATCGGGTCGAACCCGGACGCCGCCGAGTTCAGCGGCCTGCCGATCGCCCGGACGCGGATCGCGGCGCTCGGGCTGTCCGGCTTCATGGGCGGGGTCGCGGCCGTGCTCGGGCTGGCGTTCTTCACCGCGGGCGACCCGACCGTCGGCAACGGGTACGAGCTGACCGCGATCGCCGCCTGCATCATCGGCGGCACCCCGCTCGCCGGCGGGCGCGGCTCGGTGCCCGGCGCGATGCTCGGCAACCTCATCCTCACCACCGTCGCGGCCAGCCTGGTGTTCCTGCAGGTGCCGATCAACTGGACGACGTTCGCCACCGGCGCGGTGATCCTGGTCGCCGTCGCCTTCGACAGCGTGCTGCGCCGCACACGCGGCCACGGCCTGTTCCCTCGCTCGAGGAGAAACCATGAAACGCACCCCGGTCCTGGTCCTGATCACCTGCCTGACGCTGAGCGCCTGCGGTAGCTCCGGCAACTCCGGCGGCGGGTCGTTGAAGATGGGCATCGCCGTCGCCAACATCAGCCTCAACTTCGCCCACGAGATGGTCGAAGGCGCGGAAACGGCGGCGCAGCACGAGGGAGGCGTCGACTTCAAGGCCGTCGGCCCGCCGAACACCGACGGGCCCGCCGAGCAGCAACTGTTCACCAACCTCACCCAGACCAACCCGGACGGCGTCGTGCTGGAGAACCTCGACCCGCCGATCTTCACCCGCCCGGCCGCGACGGCGATCGACCGGGGCGTCCCGGTGGTCGCCCTCGACACGGCGCCCACCGAGGGCAGCAAGATCACCTTCTACGTCGGCAACGACAACTACGACCTCGGTGTGCAGCTGGCGCAGGAACTGCTGAAGCGGTTGCCCCCCAACCCGTCCGGCACGGTCGTCGTCGGGGTGCCGAACCCGGGGACGCCGGTGCTGGACAGCCGCGCCCGCGGCATCAAGGAGACGCTGAACGCCAAGGCGGCCGGGATCAAGGTGCTGGGCCCGTTCCAGACCTACAGCGACCCCAACCAGAACTACGGCGCGTGGTCGGCGCTGGTGCACGCGAACCCGGCGGCGCTGGCGTTCCTCGGCGTCGGGGACGCGGACAGCTACGACCTAGCGAAGATCAAGCAGACGGAGAAGGGCAAGTACCTCGTCGCGGGAGCGGACGTCGACGCGAAGACGTTGCAGGGCGTCAAGGACGGCCTCGACTTCGTCACCATCGACCCCGAGCACTTCCTCAAGGGGTACGTCGTGACCGCGCTGCTGATCCGTTCGGTGAAGGAGAAGAAGCCGTTGCCGCAGGGCTGGCTGCGGATGCCGGGCCTGGTGGTCGACTCGTCGAACATCGACGCGGTGATCAAGCGCCAGACGTCCACGCAGGCGGCTTATGACTTCTACAAGCCGGAGATCGACCGGATCCTGGCGAACCCTTCCGCTTTGGTCCGTCCCCTGGCCGAGGCTCGCTGACGTGCTTCGCGCCACTGGCCTGACCCGGCGCTACGGCGGTGTCACCGCACTGTCCGAAGTGGACATCTCGCTGACGCGCGGTGAGGTGCACGCCGTGGTGGGGGAGAACGGCGCGGGCAAGTCGACGCTGGTGAAGATCCTCTCGGGAGTCGTCCGGCCCGATGCGGGCGCGCTGTCGCTGGGGGGTGCGCCGGTCACGTTTTCGGGGGCCGGGGAGGCGGTCGGCCGCGGGGTGGCGCTGGTGGCGCAGGAGCTGGCGGTGTTCCCCGACCTGACGGTGGCGGAGAACCTGTTCCCGCTTTCCCCGCCGCGTCGCGGGTTGCTGCTCAGCCGGCGGCGGATGGCCGCGCAGGCCGAGCCGGTGCTGGCGGAGCTGGGGCTCGACGTCCAGCTGGGTGCCCGGGCGGGGTCGCTGTCGCTGGCGGACCAGCAGCTGCTGGAGATCGGGCGGGCGCTGTTGAGGAATCCGGCGGTGCTGATCCTCGACGAGCCGACGTCGGCGCTGCCCCGCGAGGCGGTGGAGCGCTTGATGGCCGTGTTGCGGCGGCTGGTGTCGCGCGGGGTGGCGGTGCTGTACGTGTCGCACTTCATCGAGGAGGTGCTGCGGATCGCTTCGCGGATCACGGTGCTGCGGGATGGGCGGGTGGTGCTGGCCGGGGTGGACGTGAAGTCGGTCGACCTCGACGGCGTGGTGGCGGCGATGCTGGGCGATCGGGCGCCGGCGGCGGGGCTCGGTGGGCGTGCTTCGGCGGGTGGCGAGTCCCTGCCCGGGTCCAGCGGGCGTGCTTCGGTGGGTGGCGAGCCGCTGGGCGAGGAGCTGCGCCAGACTGGGCCCGGCGGGCGTGCTTCAGCCGATCCGCTGGCTTCATCGCTTTCCGGCCGCCCGCCGGCCGCTCCCGATCGGCCGTCGATTTCGCGCGAAGGACTGCCGCCCGCTGTCGTCGTCGAAGGGCTGCGTGGCGCCGACCTCGTCGATGTCTCCTTCAGCGTCGCCCCCGGGGAGATCGTCGGGTTCGCTGGGCTGCAGGGCTCCGGGCACCTGGCCGTGCTGTCCGTGCTCTCCGGCCGGGCGTCCGCCGCCGGGTGGGTCAGCGTCAACGGCGCCCCCGCGCCGCGATCGCCGCGGGCCGCCGTGCGGGCCGGGATCGCGTTCGTGCCCAGCGACCGCAAGCGCTACGGGCTGATGCTCGACAAGCCGGTGTGGCAGAACACCAGCACGGTCGGCTGGCTCGCCCTGGGCCGCGGCGGCCGGTGGCTGCACCGCCGCACCCACGTCGAAGCGGCGCTCTCACTGGCCACGCGCCTGCGCATCCGCGGCGGCCCGCACGACCTCGTGTCCGGCCTCTCCGGCGGCAACCAGCAGAAGGTCGTCGTCGCGAAGTGGCTGGAAGCGGCCCCGGAGATCCTGATCCTGGACGACCCGACCCGCGGCGTCGACATCGGCGCGCGAGCCGAGATGCACGCGGTGATCGCGGCACTGGCCGCCGGCGGCAAGGCGGTCCTGCTGGCGTCGACGGACCTGGCGGAGCTCTGCGAGCTGTGCGACCGCGTCCTGGTGTTCCAGCGCGGCCACGTCGTGGCCCGGCTGACCCGGGCGGAGCTTTCGGAGCGGGCGCTGAGTGTCGCGATGAACGCGGGTTTCACCGCCTGAAAAGCAACCGGGCCGGGAGCTGGTCGCTCCCGGCCCGGCCGGTACCTAGGTCAAACTCGAACAAGGTCTCGCATCAGGATCCTTCGCCCCGTTCGGGACCCACCGCACGTTCGCGAACGACGCCTGGAACGCGGCGTCGGTGTAGACCAGGAACGGCGTGTTGATGTGCTCGAAGTCCAGCCCGTTGTTGAAGCAGGACAACGGGATCTTCACCGTCGTCTTCGCGCCGCCCGCCAGGTCGGTGAACAGCTTCGTCGCGTTCACCTCCGAGAAGCACGGGTAGACGCAGTGCATGCTGATCACCGTCCGGTTGACCGGCGCCTGCTGCACGACGGTGTCGAACTCCAGCGCCCCGTCCGCGTTCAGGTAGCTGCGCAGATCGTTCGTACCCGCCGGGTTCTGCAGGTAGAACTGGGCCGCGCCGGTGCCCGTCCAGGTCGTCTTCAGGCCGTCACCCTGCACGTTGACGTCCGTCGGGACCGTGGTGATCTCGGGGTGGTCGGCCGTGCCGTCCGGGCCGATCTCCGTGCCGCCCCAGTTGGACGCCGAGCCGATGAAGCTCTTGTACGGCGCGACGTCGGTCCGGTCGAAGATCGACAGGTCCTCGGTCGCCGTCCCGCCGCCGCCGGTGGACCCGCAGGTCGCCGGGCCGGGGGTCTCGTCCAGCTGGCCGATCGTGGTGCGCTGGCCGCTCTTCAGGCCGTAGCCCAGCTTGAACAGCGGGTCGTAGTCCGGGGACCACGGGTTGAGCGGCGACTGGCACGCGCTCTTCGGCCACGAGTACGACAGCGTGCCCTGGTAGCCGGTGCCGTCCTTGCCCTTGACCAGCATGTCGGCGACGCCGCCGCCCTCGGTGCCGGGCAGCCAGGCCGCCACGAACGCGTCGGAGCGGTTGATCTCGTGGTTCATGTACAGCGGGCGGCCGCCGACGTAGAGGGTGACGACCGGGGTGCCCTTGCCGCTGACCTTGTCCAGCACCGCCGTGTCCTCGGGGTAGAGCTTCGAGGCCTCGAGGGTCTTGCGGGTCAGGTCGCCGACACCTTCGGCGTACGGCGTCTCACCGATCACGGCGATGACGGCGTCGTAGCCCTTCGGGTCGATGTCGCCCTTCTCGTCGAAGGTGACGTTCGCGTCGCCCAGGTCCTGCTTGATACCGGTCAGGATCGAGGTGGCGTTCGGGAAGTCGGCGTTGGTGTTGCCGGTGCCCTGCCAGCTCAGCGTCCAGCCGCCGGTCTGGTTCTGGATGTTGTCGGCGCTCTTGCCGACGACGAGGACCTTGGACTTCGGCTTGAGCGGCAGCACGTTGCCGTTGTTCTTCAGCAGCGTCTGCGACTCGCGGGCGGCGTCACGGGCCAGCCAGTTGTCCTTCAGCGCCTCGTCGGAGTTCGCGTAGGAGCGGTCGGACGGCTTCTGCGACTCGAACAGCCCGTCCCGCAGCTTGACGCGCAGGATGCGCGTGACCGCGTCATCGATCCGCGTCATCGGGATCTGGCCGCTCTGGACCTGGGCGATCGTGTTGGTGATGAACGCCTTCCAGTCGGCGGGCACCATCACGACGTCGATGCCGGCGTTGATCGCCTGCGGGCACGAGGAGTTGGTGCAGCCGGGGACCTGGCCGATGCCGTTCCAGTCGGACACGACGAGGCCGTCGAAGCCCATCTTGCCCTTGAGGATCTCGTTCATCGCCTTGTCGCTGCCGTGCAGCTTGCCCTCGTTGATGCCGAGGTCGGCGTTGGTCCAGCTGTTGAACGACACCATCACGGTCTGGGAGCCGGCGGCGAGCGCGCCGTAGTAGCCCTGGCCGTGGATGTTGATCATGTCGGCTTCGGACGAGGGGTTGACGCCCTGGTCCTGGCCCTTGATCGTGCCGCCGTCACCGATGAAGTGCTTGGCGGTGGCGATCACGCCGTTGTAGCCGATGCGCTTGGTGGCGCCGTCCTGGAGGCCGTTGATGGCTTCGAAGCCGTAGGAGCGCGTGATGCGCGGGTCCTCGGAGAAGCCTTCGTAGGTGCGGCCCCAGCGGTCGTCCTGGACGACGGCGAGGGTGGGCGAGAAGGCCCAGTCCTGGCCGGTGGCGCGGATCTGCCGGGCGGTCGCGCCGGCGACGTCGCGGACCAGGCACGGGTCGTGCGCCGCGCCGAGGCCGATGTTGTGCGGGAAGACGGTGGCGCCGTAGACGTTGTTGTTGCCGTGCACGGCGTCGATGCCCCAGATGACGGGGATCTTGGTGCGGCTGGTCTTGGAGGCGTTCCAGTAGGCGTCGGCGAGGTTCAGCCAGTCCTGCTGGGTGGCGTGCTTGTTGCCGCCCGGCCACGCGCCGCCGCCGTTGAGGACGGTGCCGATGGAGTACTGGCGGACCTCGTCGGGGGTGATCGAGGTGATCTCGGGCTGCGTCATCTGCCCGACCTTCTCCTCGAGGGTCATGCCCTGGAGGATCTGGGCGATGCGCGCCTCGTCGTCGGCCTTGCCCTTGAACCGGCTGTCGACCTTGGGCCAGTCCGCGAGGGTCGGGAGGCTGTTCTCGATCTTGGCGCAGCCGTCCTTGTCCTTGGCCGGCTGGCCGATGACGGGCTGGGCCGGTGCGTCTGCTTGGGCCGGCGTCGCGGTGGCGACCCCGCCGAGCAGGCTCAGGCTCATCAACGTGACGAGCGAACTTCGGCGCGCACGGGACCACGCGCGTGATCTTCTGGCCATGGTCTGGTCCATTCTGCGGTGAACGGCGGCGGACCGGCCGATCCTCACCGGGCGAAGGGGACGGCGTCAATAGTTTCGGTCGGTTGGGGCGCAAGTTAATTCTCGACATAAAATAAGAGTCGCCCGACGGCGGGGTACTGATAGCGCGTGGCGTGCTTGCGGTCAAGGGTGCTGCGGGGCAAAGGTGGTGCCCCATGGACATCCGCCGGGTGGCCGCACTCGACTCGCTCTTGGCGGCAGGGCACCTGTTCGACGACCCACCGATCCCGTCGGCGGCTTCGCGCTTCCTCGAGTCGCCGGGGCACCACTTGCTGATCGCGTACGTGAACGACGAGCCGGCGGGCATGGTGACGGGCGTCGAGATGACGCATCCGGACAAGGGCACGGAGATGTTCCTGTACGAGCTGGGAGTCGACTCGCCGTTCCGGGTCGCGGCATCGGCCGGGCTCTGGTGACGGCGCTGGCGGACGTGGCCCGGGAGCGCGGGTGTTACGGCATGTGGGTGGTGACGGAAGGGGACAACGCCGCGGCCGCGGCCACGTATCGCGGAGCCGGCGGGGTCGCGGAGGAACGGCAGACGGTGCTGGAGTGGACCTTCGACCCGCCCGAGTCGACCCCCTGATCACGCGAGTCGACCCTCCAATCACGCGAGTCGACCGTCTGGGCACGCGAGTCGACCCCCCAATTACGCGAGTCGACCCTCTGGGCACGCGAGCCGACCCTCCCGGTACCCGGAACTCGCGTGACCTGACCCGGAACTCGCGTGATCGAAGGCGGAACTCGCGTGATCAGGCGGGCATCTCGTGTGATTGGAGGGGCATCTCGCGTGATTGAGGGGGCGACACGCGTGATTGGAGGGGCGACACGGCGTCAGCTCAGTACCGAGCCCGGCAGCTCCTCGAAGATCAGCCACGTCCGGGTCGAGCGGACCCCCTCCAAAGCCTGCAGCCGCTCCAGCACCACGTCGCGCAACGTCGTGTTGTCCGGGGTTCGCACCAGCAGCAGGATGTCGAAGTCGCCGCCCACCAACGCGACATGGTCGACGTACGGGATCTCGTGCAGGTCCGTCGCCATCGTGCGCCACGACGTCTGCTCCACCGTCACCATGATGTACGCCGACGTGCCCAGCCCGGCCCGGCGCGGATCGATCCGCGCCCCGAAGCCCGTGATCACGCCCTCCGCCATCAGGCGCTCCAACCGCGCGTAAGCGTTCGTGCGCGAGATGTGCAGCTTCTCCGCCAGCGCCCGGACCGCCAGGCGGCCGTCCGCGGACAGCTCCGCCAGCATCGCCCGGTCGACCTCGTCCAGGGCCGGGACCGTTCGTCCCGGAAGCGCCCCGTGGGCCACGGCACTCTTGGACGTTTGGTCCACGGATCCGGCACTGAAAGACTGTTTGTCGCTCATTTCTGCGAACCCTTGAACAGACGACCACCAAGAACCACCATTTCAGCATCATATGTCTGCGAGAGGTGGTGTGCGCCATGGCCGTGGAGACCCTGCTGCCGTCCGCGTCGCCGGTGCGGTTCGTCGCCGAGGACGGGACGCGCGCCGACCAGCACGGCGAGTACGCCGAGCCTGCGGAAGACCGGCTGAAGGCCGCCTACCGGCTGATGGTCCTGGGCCGCCGGTTCGACGTCCAGGCGACCGCCCTCACCAAGCAGGGCCGCCTCGCCGTCTACCCCTCCAGCGCCGGCCAGGAGGCCTGCCAGGTCGGGGCCGCGCTCGCCCTCCAGGACAACGACTGGCTCTTCCCGACCTACCGCGACTCGGTCGCGCTCGTCGCGCGCGGCCTGAAGCCCGGCGAAGTCCTAACGCTGCTTCGCGGCGACGCGCACTGCGGCTACAACCCCACTGAGACGCGCGTAGCGCCCCAGTGCACTCCGCTCGCGACGCAGACCCTGCACGCCGCTGGTCTCGCGCACGCGATGCAGCGACGCGGCGAAGACGCCGTCGCGCTCGCGCTCATCGGAGACGGCGCCACCAGCGAAGGCGACTTCCACGAGGCGCTCAACTTCGCCGCCGTCTTCAAGGCGCCCGTGGTGTTCTTCGTGCAGAACAACCGCTACGCCATCTCCGTCCCCTTCGAGAAGCAGAGCGCCGCGCCCGCGTTGGCGTACAAGGGCATCGGCTACGGCATGCGTTCGGAGCAGGTCGACGGCAACGACGCCGTCGCGGTCCTCGCCGTCCTCGACGATGCCGTGAAGCACGCCCGCGAAGGCAAGGGCCCGGTCCTCGTCGAGGCCCACACCTACCGCATCGACGCCCACACCAACGCCGACGACGCCACCCGCTACCGCGACGCGGACGAAGTCGCGAAGTGGCGCGAAGCGGACCCGCTGAAGAGGCTCGAAACGTACCTCAAGGACCGGAACAGCCTGACCGAGCACGAAATCGAGCTCTGCCACGCCGAAGCCGAGGAGTTCGCCCAGTCCGTCCGCGACACCCTGAACGCCGAGTCCGAGCTCGACCCGATGTCCCTGTTCGACCACGTCTACGCCGAGCCGACCCGCCAGCTGCGGCGCCAGCGGGCCATGGTCGAAGCCGAACTGGAGGCCTGATGACGACCACGATGGCGCAGGCGCTCAACGCGGCACTGCGGGACGCGCTCAAGGACGACGACCGCGTGCTCGTCTTCGGCGAGGACGTCGGCGCGCTCGGCGGCGTCTTCCGGGTCACCGACGGCATCACCGCCGACTTCGGCGAGGACCGCTGCTTCGACACACCGCTGGCCGAGTCCGGCATCGTCGGGTTCGCCGTCGGGATGGCCATGGGCGGCTTCCGCCCGGTCGTCGAGATGCAGTTCGACGCCTTCGCCTACCCCGCGTTCGAGCAGATCACCTCGCACGTCGCGAAGCTGCGCAACCGCACCCGTGGCGCGCTCTCGCTGCCGATGGTGATCCGCATCCCCTACGCCGGGGGGATCGGCGGCGTCGAGCACCACTGCGACTCCAGCGAGGTCTACTACACGCACACGCCGGGCCTGCGCGTCGTCACGCCGGGCACCGCGCAGGACGCCTACGACCTGCTCCGCGACGCCATCGACTCGCCGGACCCGGTCGTCTTCCTCGAACCGAAGGCCCGCTACTGGTCGGGCGAAGAGGTGAGCTTCACGCGCAGCGGCCCGGCCATGGACCAGGCCGTCGTCCGCCGCGAAGGGAAAGACGTCACGCTCATCGCGTACGGCCCGATGGTCGCCACCGCGATGGAGACCGCCGAAGCCGCGAAGGACGAGGGCTGGGACGTCGAGGTGGTCGACCTGCGGTCCCTGAGCCCGTTCGACGACGAGACCGTGACGGCTTCGGTGCGCCGCACCGGCCGGGCCGTGGTGGTGCACGAGGCCGCCGGCTTCGGCGGCTACGGCGCCGAGGTCATCGCTCGCGTCACAGAGCAGTGCTTCCACCAGCTGCACGCGCCGGTGCTGCGCGTGACCGGGCTCGACATCCCGTACCCGGCGCCGAAGCTCGAGCGCCACATGCTGCCGGACGTCGACCGGATCCTCGACACGATCGCGCGCCTGCAGTGGGCCGACACCCCGGTGGTGGCCGGTGCCTGACTTCCTGCTGCCGGACCTCGGCGAGGGCCTGACCGAGGCGGCCATCCTGAACTGGCACGTCGCGATCGGCGACACGGTCAAGGTCGACCAAATCGTCGTCGAGGTCGAGACGGCGAAGGCGGCCGTCGAGGTGCCCGTGCCGTTCGCCGGCGTGGTGTCCGCGCTGCACGGCGAGCCGGGGCAGCTGCTGCCGGTCGGCGCGCCCCTGCTGTCCGTTGGCGGCTTCGCCGAACCCGGCGTCACGACGTCCTCGGGCAGCGGCAACGTCCTGATCGGCTACGGCACCGCGCCCACGACCCGGCGCAAGCGTGTCCGGCGCGTCGAAGCTCCCGCCCCGAAGGCCAAGGCGCCCGGCGTGATCTCGCCGTTCGTCCGGAAGCTGGCTTCGGACAACGGGATCGACCTCGCGAAGGTGACCGCCACCGGCGCGGACGGCATCATCCGCCGCACCGACGTCGAAGCGCTGCTGAACAAGAAGCCGGCTGAAGGCGAGCGGCGGATTCCGCTCACCGGGATCCGCAAGGTCGTCGCGGACAAGCTCACGACGTCCCGGCGGGAGATCCCCGAGGCCACGGTCTGGGTGGACGTCGACGCGTCCGGGCTGGTCGCCGCCCGCGCGGCCCTGAACGCCAAGACGGACCGGCCGGTCAGCCTGCTCGGGCTGATCGCGCGGTTCGCCGTCGCGGGCCTTCGCAAGTACCCCGAACTGAACTCTCGCGTCGAAGGCGACGAGATCGTCGTGCTCGACAAGATCCACCTCGGGTTCGCCGCGCAGACCGACCGTGGGCTGGTCGTCCCTGTCGTGCGGGACGCGGGGGACCTGTCGACCCGGGACCTCTCGGCGGCGATCGGCGACCGCGCCCGCACCGCGCGCGACGGCAAGCTCGCCCCCGCGGACCTCACCGGCGGCACGTTCACCGTGAACAACTACGGCGTCTTCGGCGTCGACGGCTCGGCCGCGATCATCAACCACCCCGAGGCCGCGATCCTCGGCATCGGCCGGATCATCGACCGGCCGTGGGTGGTCGACGGCGCGCTGGGCGTGCGGAAGGTCTGCGAGCTGACGCTGGCCTTCGACCACCGCGTCTGCGACGGCGGGACCGCCGGCGGGTTCCTGCGGTTCGTCGCGGACTGCGTCGAGTCGCCGGTGACGGCCCTGGGCGACCTGTAAGACTCACCGGCCGCATTGGCCGGATGTGACGGTGGTGGCACTTAAAGTGTTCGCGTGACGACTCCAGCCCAGCACGACCGGGACCAGGCGGAAGCCCGCGTGGGCCGGCTCAAGCAGGACCTGCGCGGCGGGCTGGCGACCCCGCCCGCCGACGTCGAGGCGATGGACGAGCTCGTCGCGACGGCCTACCGGCTGCTCGACTCCGAGGTCGCGTTCGACGAGGCCAGGCACCGGCTCGCCAACGCCGAGCTCGAGTCCCGGCACGCGGCGACGCAGCGCGCGGTCGTGTACTTCGCGGCCGCGCCGGTGCTGGTGCCGCTGGCCGCCGCGGCGCTGGTGCTGTTCGACGTGCTCTCGCCGGTGTGGCTGCTCGCGCTCGTCCCGCTGTTCGCGGCGGGCCTGTGGATCGGCTTCGGCCCGGTCCGGCGGGTCGGCGACGTCATCCGCGAGCGGACGCGGGCGGCGTGGGCGGGCAGCGTCACGGCCGTGGTGCTGGTGGGCGCGCTGGTCCCGTGGTCCGGGGCCGTCGTCTGCACGATCCTGATGGCTCTCGGCGTCGCGGCCACGTGCGGGCTGCTGTGGCGGGAAAGCCGGATCCCATGAGCCACGGCTACGCGACCTACGGCGACGATCCCGAGTTCTCGCAGGAGTACGCCGACTACCCCGAGTCCGCCGACTCGACGCGGCGCGACCTCGACGAGCTGTTCGCGGCGGTCGACGGGCTGCGCACGGCCGTCGAGGAGTCCGACGACCGCGACCGCGGGCTGCGGAAGGACTTCGCCGACCTGGCTGACCGGCTCGAACGCGGCAGCGGGCACCGGCAGGAAGACCGGATCGACCTGCTCGGCCGGCAGCTGGAACGGCTGCAGCAGCAGGTGCAGGCCCTCGAACGCGCGGTGCGCGTGGCCGACGGGGTGCCCCAGATCAACCTCGACGACGTCGGCGCGGAGACCCGGGCGCTCGCGAAGGAGGCGGCGCGCTGGGACGACCTGCACAAGGAGCTCGTCACGAAGGAGCAGCGCGCCCGGCACGAGCAGGAGATCGCGCGCCTGGATTCGGTGCGTGCGGCGCACTCCCAGTGCGATGCCGACCTGCTCGACGTGATCGGGGTCTTGGCTTCGACGGAGCGTTCTTCTCGCGCCCGAGGCGACGCGGATTCCCGGCTGCGCGCGCTGTCGACGCGGCGCCGGACGCTGCTGGACGAGGAGATCCCGGCGGCGTCGGAGGCGGCGGAGCAGGCGAAGCTGGCGTTGCGTGAGGCGGACTCGGTCGAGGCGCGGGTGGTGCCGCAGCTGGAGCGCGCCGAGCGAGCGTGGCACGACCTGCAGGTGCGGCTGCGGACCCGCATCACGGACGCGCTGGGCTCGAACGCGCTGCTGCCGACGTGGTTCGGGCACGCGCTGGGGGTGTCCCCACCGGCGGGAGCATCGGGAGACGCCTGGATCCGGACGGCGGCGTCGGTGCTGGCTTACCGGGTGACGTTCGGGATCAAAGACCAGGCTTTGCCGCTGGGCCCGCCCGCGGGGGAGGGGACGGACACCACCGAGCGCCGCTGGACCTGGCGGGCAAGGCTGGAGTCCGACCTGGACGAGCTCTCGCTGTAGCGCCTCATTCGAAGCTGCAGGATCGCTCGTTTTCGTCGTCGCCCAGCTGTCGGTACCGCACGCGGGCCCGCTCAAGACAGCGCGTGGCCTCCGCGGTGGCGCCGTCGAGGCGGTGGGCCTCGGCCAGCGCGCGTTCCGCGTCCGCGAGACGGGCGGCGTCGCCCATCGCCCTCGCCCGGTCCGCGCTGTCCAGCAGGAGCGCGACCGCGTCAGCGTGCCGGCCGCGCTCGGCGGTGACGGCGCCCAGCCGCCGGAGCTGGTCGGCGATCCCGGGCGGGTCGCCGAGCTCCTCCCTCGTACGCAGGCTCTGTTCGTGGACCTCGGCCGCGCCGGCGAGGTCGCCCGTGCCGCGACGGTGCTCGGCGAGCTTCGCCAGGGACTCGGCGTAGCCGGCGAGGTCGAAGAGCCGCCGGTTGAGGTCGCCTTGCGCGGCAAAGGCGCATTCGGCGCGTTCGGAGTCACCCAGCTCCCGCGCGACGTCGGCGCATTCCCCGAAGTTCGAGGCCGCGTACCAGGGGTCTTCGAGTTCTTCCGTCCGGGTGAAGCTCTCGCGGAGCAACTCGATGGCTGTCGTCCGGTCGCCCATGGCGGCGTGCACACGGGCGAGCTCCGCCAGCGCGAGCGCGACGGCCCCCTGGTCCTCGGCGGCGCGTTCGAGCTCCAGCCGTGCTCGGCTCGCGGCCCTGGCCTGCTGGAAACCACCGGCACGGAGGTGGGTCCGGGTCAGCGCGGCCAGGATCCTGCTCCGCCGAGAATCACCGTTGCGAGCACAGAGGGCGGCAGCCGCGGAGTACGTCCAGCGCGCCTGGTCGTACCGGCCCCGTTCGTGGTCGATCTCGCCGAGCAGGATCAGGAACCGGACCCGGTCCGCGTCACTGTCCACCGAGCTGGCCGTGGCCAGCCCCAGCCGGGCGTCGACCGCGGCTTCGGTGAACCGTCGCAGTCCGCTGAGAACCGAGACGAGCCGGCCGCGCAGGTCTCCGGCATTGGCGAAGTCCCCGATGGCGGTGGCCAGGTCGAGCTCGGCGCGCAGCAGGTCGAGCGCTTCGGCACCGCGGCCTTGGTTGACCATCGCTTCGGCGGCGAGGTGCCTGAGGTGGAGGAGCCGTCCTCGAGCGCCCGCTTTCTCCAGCGCGGCCGAGGCGGAGTCGCGACACCGCGCCGCCTCGTCGAACCGGTACTGGTCGGTGTAACTCCTGACCAGCCAGACCACGCCTTCGCGTACGGCGCTGGTGACGTCCGAAGGGCCGGCGAGAAACTCTTCGACCAGCGGGCGTGCCTTGGCGAAATCGCGGCGGTGGACGTGGAGGCAGGCGATGAGGAAGGTCAACTGCGTGGCACCGTACCGATTTCCCTCCTGCCGACGCAGGTCGAGCGCGCGTTCCAGGCAGACCTGGGCGTCGTCGAACCGCCCGGCCCATTGGTGCACGTCGGCGATGTCGGTGAGGCTCCAGCCGCGCCGGTACGAATCCGTTCCCATTTCCGAGCGGACGGCCAGCGCTCGTTCGAAGACATCGATGGCCTCGCGGTTGCGGCCGAGCCCGGCCCTCAGGTTTCCCAGAGTGTCCAAGGTGTAGGAGGTGGATCCCGAGTCACCCTGCTCGGAATAGATCCGCAGGAGATGGTGCGCGTGAGTCGTGGCCTCCGCGTATCGCCCGCAGTCCCGGTACACGTCCACGAGCGACGAGATCGCCTCGGTACGAAGCTGGTTGCTGTCGGCCAGCTCCGCGTATTCCTCGAGACAAGCGGCGGCTTGCCGGACACGACCTTGCTCGGCGTAAGCGAGACCGAGTGCCTGGACGGCACGGCCTTCGACTTCCGGGCGTTGCCCGCGTGCTCGTTCTCGCTGCTCGCGCAGTACCGCGATGGCCTGCCGGTGGTTTCCGGTGTGGGTGTGGAACGCGCCTCGCGCGATCAGCGCGGAAATCGTGAGTGCGGGGTCTCCGGCCGCCTTGGCGACCGCCACGCGCCGGGCGAGGTAGCCTTCGCAAGCTGCGTAGTCGCCTGCCGTCCGGGCCGCTTCGACCAGTTCGTACAAGACCGGCAGTTCTTCGTAAGCCGTCGCGCCCTCGTCCAGAAGAATCCGGTGCGCGGCTCGCTGTGCTTCGTGAGCCGGCGTGCCGGCTCCGAACTGGCCGAGGATGCTGCCGCGCAGGCTGATGGTTCTGGCCACGCTGATCGGATCGTCGAGGGTGCCGTAGATGGCCTGCGCTTGGTCGACGCAGTCGATCGCGGTCGCCACGTGGCTGCGGTTGCGGTCGGCTCCGGCGCGGCGGACGAGTGAGTCCGCTTCGAACCAGGTGTCACCGAGACGTCGCCAGATCTCCAGGGCCTGCTTCAGGCTGGCCGCAGTTTCGACGAAGAGGAACTGGTATCCCTGGACGTCGGCGAGAAACACCCAAGCGCAGGCTTCGGACCGGGCATCGCCGAGCCGGCGCTGCATGCTCAGCGCGGCCTCCGCGGTCTCCCGCGCGAGTTTGACCCGGCCACTCACGAGGTGCGCGTCGGCGAGGTGTCTCAACGCGGCCGCGTGGTCGGCCGGGGCCAGCCGGGTGACGAGAGTTTCGAGTTCGTCCGGGTCGGGCTCGTCTCTTGCGCCGGACAGCGCTCTGGCCAGGTGGAGCTGGACGCGGACCTTGATCCTCGACACCTCTGCGGTCGTTCCCAGCGCTGCTGTCAGGGTCCTTTCCCAGTCGTCGAAATCGCGTCGCTGCCGGAAGAAGGGCGATAGCAGGCACGCCAGCTCGGGTTCGTCGCCGTCGAGGACCGCGGCCACCAGGTTGCCGCGTTCCAGGTCCAGCCAGCGGATCGCGTCGCTGCACCGGCGGAAGTGCCGGTCGACAGCCAGGCTCGAGTCGAACCACGACGTCGCCTGCGCGACCCGGTCGCGATACCAGGTCAGTACGCGGGCCGCCGCGGTGAAATCCGCCGAGTTCGCCTGCCGTTTCGCGTAGAGGCGCAGCAAGTCGTGGAGCCGGTAGCGGGCCGGCACGTAGTGGTCAGCCAGGTTCGCCCTGGTCAGCTCTTCGAGCAGCTTCCTCGTCGTGGGGGCGGAAGTGCCGCTCAGCACGCAGGCGGCTTCGAAGCCGATGTCCGGCCCGGGCTGCGTGCCGAACTGCCGGAACAGCGCAGCCGCGCCGGGCGTCAGCGAGCGGTACGACCACGAGAACACCGACTCCAGGTTCGTGTGGGGATCGCCCGCGTCCAGGGCGGCGAGCCGGTCGTCTTCGACGCGCAGCTCGTCGGCCAGGAGCCGCAGCGGCAGGCCCGGGTCAGCGGCGGCCCGGGCCGCGGTGATCGCCAAGGCCAAGGGGAAGCCGGCGCAGGAGCGGAGCAGCGACTCGGCCGCCTCGGGTTCGGCGTCGACCCGGTCGGCGCCCAGCCGGCGAACCAGCAATGAGCGGGCTTCGGTGGAGGTCAGCACGTCGAGGTTGACCAGGTGCGCGCCGTCCCGGGCGACCAGCCCGGCGAGCCGGTTGCGGCTCGTGACGATCACAGCGCACGTCGGGCTCCCCGGCAGCAGCGGCCGGACCTGGGCGGCGTCGCGCGCGTTGTCCAGGAGCACGAGCATCCGCCGGCCGGCCAAGATGCTTCGGAACAACGCCGACTGTGCTTCCTCGTCCGCGGGAACGGCTTCCATCGGCACCCGGAGAGCCGCGAGGAAGCCGCGCAGGGCTTCGGTGGCCGCCATGGGAGCGGCGGTGGGCTCGAACCCGCGCAGGTTGACGTACAGCTGCCCGTCCGGGAACCGGTCCGCCGCCCGGTGGGACCAGCGCACCGCGAGCGTCGTCTTGCCGATGCCGGCGGCGCCGTCGATCGCCGAGATCACCACCGCTTCCGGGCGATCCCCGGTCAGCAGCCGGTCAAGTTCACCGAGCTGCGTCGCGCGCCCGGAGAAGCCCTCGGTGACCAACGGGAGCTGACGCGGCACGGGAATACCCGGTGGCGACGGTAAATGGAGGTGCACTCCACCTTCGGCCGATCCCTTCTGCGCGAAGGTGCCGGCGGAGCCCGGCATGCTCTTGTGAATCGCCACCATTCCTCCCGGCCACGTCCGACAACGACAGTGTGCTCGCCCGTCACGCGATGCATCCAAAGTCTGGCAACGCCAGCACATTCACCCGAATGGCAGGTCGTGTCGGTACTTACGGCTCCTCGGGAAGACCGGCCGAGGCCGAGCGACTGTGCAGGCAGGGAACAGCACGGGAAGAACACCTCCGAGCGGCCGCAACTCCGGAAGATGATCCAGAAGCACAGCCTCGGCGGGTCACGCTCGGAGAGCGGATTCCAGCTGCCGGTGCAGTTCGCCCAGGCGGGTTCGGCCCGGCTTGCCCTCCGGGAAGCGGCGGAGGATGTCGGACACCGCAGCAGGTGCGTGGTCGAGGGCCCAGCGGACCTCCGCTTCCGCGTCGCCGCCGGACAGTTCGGACGCCAACGCCGCTTGCTGCGCGGGTCCGACGATGTGCTTCACCTGGTGCGGTGACGCCAACGGGTGCAAGTACGCGGCACCCGCCGCACCGACCGCGGCGCGAGCGGCAGCGGCCGCCACAGCGTCGGAAGTCGAGCCCGCGGCGGACAGCGCAGCCCACGCCACTGTGCGAAGCAGCTTCGTCCGCGAAGCCCCCGAAGCGAACTCCCGCGCCGCGTCGATCGCCGCAGCCGGACGCGAGTCACCCGGCACCCGGGATTCGTACAGCGGCAGCACCCGGGCGGCGCAGTCGGCGGCCCAGCCCGTCAACGCACGCAGCTCGTCCTGAGTCAGCTCCATGCGGGTGAAGCGTATCTTTGAATACCCGGTTGAGACTTTCAGACGACCGCCGGGCGCCGCAGCGCCTGCCGCCGGAGACGGTTGAACAGCTTCGCGTTGTTCAGCGCGAACACGCCGACCGTCGCCCCGTCCCGCTCGAAGGTCGCCACGAACGACGAGTCCGACGGGCCGCCTTCCACATACGTCAGGGTGTCGTCCGGCCGAGGGTGTCCCGCCAGCTGCAGGGTTCCCGCGTACTGGTCCGACCAGACGTACCCGCTCGGGACGTACGTGCGTTCCGTCCGGCCCGCGAGGAGGTTGCCGATCGCCACCGGGGCCTGTTCCGACGCGTTCGTCCAGTGCTCGTGCCGCCGCCCGGCGCCGTCGGCGTGATACCGGGCGACGTCGCCGATCGCCACCACCTGGGGCAGCCCCGTGACCAAGCCCGCGTCGGTGTGGACGCCGTTGCCGACCTTCACCCCCGAGCCCGTCAGCCAGTCCGTGGCCGGGGTCATGCCGACGCCCACCATGACCACGTCGGCCGGCACGAGCTCACCGGAAGCCAGCTCGACGCCGGCCGGAGAGAGACCCGAAACCTGGACACCGCAGCGCAGGTCCGTGCCGTGGTCGGCGTGCAGCCGGGCGCACACCGCGGCCAGCTCGGGCCCCAGCACCGGGGCCAACGGCGCGTTCAAAGCTTCCAGGACGACCACGTCGAGGCCGAGAGAACGGCACGTCGAAGCCACCTCGGCCCCGATGAACCCGGCCCCGACGATCGCCACGCGCACGCCGGGCACCAAGGCCGCGCGCAGCGCCAGCGCGTCGTCGAGAGTCCGCAGCGTGTGGGCCCGCTCGAAGCCCGGCAGGGTGCGGGCGCGGCCGCCGGTGGCGATGACGACGCCGTCCGCGTGCACCGACCCGCCGTCCGACAGGAGCACTCGACGCGCAGCGGGCTCCAAAGCCGTGGCCCGCACGCCGAGCCGGAAGTCCAAAGCCAGCGACGCGAGGTCCCCCGCGTCGAGCAGTTCCAGCGAAGCGGCCGAGGCCGTCCCGGCGAGGAACGCCTTCGACAGCGGCGGCCGGTCGTAAGGCAGGTGCGCTTCCGAACCGATCAGCACGATCCCGCCGTCGTAGCCCTGCGCACGCAGCTCCTGCGCGGCGCGGACCCCGGCGAGCGACGCGCCGACGACCGCGACGCGCTTCACGCGGCGTCCTCGCGAGCCACGCCCTGCACGTAGATGACGCCTTCGTCGACGACCACGGAGTACGTGCGCACCGGCTCCTTCGCCGGCAGGCAGCTCGGCATGCCGGTGCGCAGGTCGAACAGGGCCGCGTGCAGCGGGCACTCGACGAAGCAGCCCTCGAGCCAGCCGTCGGCCAGGGAGGCGTCCTGGTGGGTGCAGGTGTCGTCGATGGCGTACAGGTCCCCGTCCTCGGTGTTGAACACCGCGATGGCGGGCGGCCCCGGGATCCGGACGGACTCACCCGGGGGCAGCTCGTCCACCGTGCACGCGCGAATCATGACGCCTCCGAGACTGTTGCGCATTGGGGAACATCAACTGTGATCCGCAACAAAGTCTGAATCCCATGATGGACGTCGTCAAGGGGGTACGCCCCGGTAGTTTCCGTTACCCGCTAACGGATAATCCGGGCACCACGAAGCGCCCGTACCGGGGACGGCGGTACGGGCGCTACGACGTCCGGGCTAGTTCTCCCCGTGCCGGTAGAACGGCGTCTTGATCGGGGCGAGCGGGGTGTTGCCGAGGATCAGGTCGGCGGCCTTCTCGGCGGTCATCATCACCGGCGCGTAGATGTTGCCGTTGGGGATGTAGGGCATGACCGACGCGTCGACGACGCGCAGGCCCTCGGTGCCGTGCACCCGCATGGTCTGCGGGTCGATCACCGAGCCGTCGTCCACGCCCATCTTGGCCGTGCACGACGGGTGCAGCGCGGTCTCGGCGTCCTTCGCGACCCAGTCGAGGATCTCGCGGTCTGTGTCCACTCGAGGCCCCGGCGAGATCTCCCCGCCGTTGTACCGGTTCATGGCGGACTGGTTGAGGATCTTCCGCGCCACCCGCACGGCTTCGATCCACTCCTTGCGGTCGTTCTCGGTCGACAGGTAGTTGAACTTGATCGCCGGGTGCTCCCGCGGGTCGGTCGAGGTGAGCTTCACCGAGCCGCGGGTGTCGGCGTACATCGGGCCGACGTGCACCTGGTAGCCGTGGCCCTCCGTGGGCGCCGAGCCGTCGTAGCGGATCGCCACCGGCAGGAAGTGGAACATCAGGTTCGGGTACTTCACCTCGTCGTTGGACCGGACGAACCCGCCGCCCTCGAAGTGGTTGGTCGCGGCCGGGCCGTTCCGCAGGAACAGCCACTGCGCGCCGATGTAGGGCCGCTTCCACTTGGCCAGCGACGGCTGCATCGACACCGGTTCCTTGCAGGCGTACTGGATGTACACCTCCAGGTGATCTTGGAGGTTCTCGCCGACACCCGGCAGGTCCTTCACGACGTCGATGCCGAGCTTCTCCAGGTCGGCCGCGTTGCCGACGCCGGAGAGCTGCAGCAGCTGCGGGCTGTTGATCGCGCCGCCGCAGAGGATGATCTCCTTGCCGTACACCTCGCCCGGCACACCGCGGCCTTCGCTGTACTCGACGCCGATCGCGCGGGTGCCGTCGAAGAGGATCTGCGACACGAAGGCGTGCGTCTTCACCGTGAGGTTGGGCCGGTTCTCCACCGGGTGCAGGTAGGCACCGGCGGCCGAGAGCCGGCGTCCTTTTCGGACGTTGCGGTCGAACGCCGCGAAGCCCTCCTGCCGGTAGCCGTTGACGTCGTCGGTGCGCGGGTAGCCCGCCTCCTCGGCGGCGTCGAAGAACGCCTGGAACAAGGGATTGCTGGCCGGACCACGCTCCAGTTCCAGAGGCCCGTCGTGGCCGCGCCACTGGCCGTCCGGGGCGTCGGCGAGGCAGTTCTCCATGCGCTGGAAGTACGGCAGGCAGTGCGCGTAGTCCCAAGTGGACATCCCCGCGTCGCCGGCCCAGCGCTCGTAGTCCATCGGGTTGCCGCGCTGGAAGATCATCCCGTTGATGCTGGACGAGCCGCCGAGCACCTTGCCGCGCGCGTGGTAGATGCGGCGGCGGTTCATGTGCGGCTCGGGCTCGCTGCGGTAGCCCCAGTCGTAGAACTTCGACCCGATCGGGAAGGTCAGCGCGGCCGGCATGTGGATGAAGACGTCCCACTTGTAGTCGGACCGCCCCGCCTCCAGCACCAGGACCTTGTTCGACGGGTTGGCGGAGAGCCGGTTCGCCAGCGCGCAGCCCGCCGAGCCACCGCCGACGATGACGAAGTCGTAGGTATCGGAACTCATGGGGCCTCCTCAGCCGGGTAGTGAATCCGGGGCGTCGTCGGGCATGTGCTCGGGGCTCGTGTGCGACGAACCCCAGGTACCGCGCCGGATGTAGAGCATGATCGCACCGATGATCACGATCAGCCCGGTGACGATCACCGCGCCCCACTGGAAGTACCAGTGGTCGTCGCCGTAGACCTCGGCGCGCGGCCAGATCAGGTTGACCGTCATCGCGCCGCCGTAGACGACCGCGACCAGGTTCACCAGCGTGCCCCAGCGGCCGAGCTTGAAGTACGGGCCGTGCCCGGGACGCGGCCACTGCCCGCGCAGGCGGCGCAGCAGCAGCGGACCGGTGACCATCAGGTAGGGGATGTAGAACAGGATGATCGCCGTCGAGGTCAGGATGAAGAACGCCCGCTGGTTGCCCAGGTTGATCAGCAGCACCACGATGGTGAGGCCGCCGGTGAGCAGCGCCGGCAGGACCGGCGTCTTCGAACGCGGCGACACCTTCGCCATCGCCTTGCTGAACGGCAGCCGGCCGTCGCGGGCCATCGCCCACGCCATCCGGATCGCCGCGGTCTGCACGGCCAGGCAGCACACCGTGATCGCGATCGCCGAACAGATCAGGAAGGCGTTGCCCAGCCCGGTGCCCAGCGTGCTCTTCAGCAGGTAGGGCATGCCGGACGTGCTCAGCTCCTCGGCGTTGATGTCGCCGACGGCCATCATGCCGACCAGCATCACCAGGCCGCCGACGATGAACGACGCCGTGATCGCCCGCAGGATCGCGCGCGGCGCGTGCTTGCGCGGCTGGGTGGTCTCTTCGGCGAGCGAACCCGCGGTGTCGAAGCCGTAGAAGACGTACGCGCTCATCAGCGACGCCACCAGGAACGCCCCGAGGTACCCGAGCGAGTGACCGTCACCCGTGGCGTGCGTCTCGAAGACCACCTGCGGGCCACGCTTGATGTGCACGGCCAGCGCGATGATCAGCAGGATGACCGCGGACAGCTCCACCGCGACGCCGAAGTTGTTGATCTTCGCCATCAGCTTGACGCCGATGACGTTCACGATCGTGGCGAACACGACCAGCACCAGGGCCAGGATGATGGCGTTCTGCGCGCCGCCCGGCGTCGACGTCAGGCCGGCGTCGGAGTCGCTGCCGACGATCTGGAACGCGGTCGAGACCTGCGGCAGGATGATCTGGTAGGCCACCGCGACGGCGCCGGCGGTGACGATGGCGCCGATGATCATGATCCAGCCGGCGAACCACGACGTCGCGGGCTTTGCGATCTGTTTCGCCCACTGGTACACCGAGCCGGCGAGCGGGAATTGGCCGGCGAGCTCGGCGAAGCAGAGCGCGACGGCGAGCTGGCCGATGAAGACCAGCGGCCAGGTCCAGATGAACGCCGGCCCGCCCGAGCCGAAGCCGAAGAAGAACAGCTGGAACACGCCGGTCATGATCGAGATGTAGGAGAACCCGGCGGCGAAGCTGGAGAAGGAGCCGAGGGAGCGTTCGAGCTCCTGGCGGTAGCCGAACTTCTCGAGGTCGGAGCTGTCGTCCGGGGCAGGCCCCCCGCCCGCCTTTTCTTGCGTGGTCATGGCAATGTCCTCACGTGGGGGAAGGGGTCAGCCCTTGAACCAGTGCTGCGGAACGGGATCGATGTTCTGGTAGACGTGCTTGCTCTCCTGGTACTCCGCCAGCCCGGACGGTCCGAGCTCGCGGCCGATGCCGGACCGGCCGAACCCGCCCCACTCCGCCTGCGGCAGGTAGGGGTGGTAGTCGTTGATCCACACGGTGCCGTGGCGCAGGGCCCCGGCGGCCCGCTGGGCGCGGGACGCGTCCGACGTCCACACGGCCCCGGCGAGCCCGTACTCGGTGTCGTTGGCCAGGGCGATCGCGCCGGCCTCGTCGGTGAAGCGTTCCACGGTGACGACCGGGCCGAAGACCTCTTCCCGGACGACCGCCATGTCCCTGGTGCAGTCGCTGAACACTGTCGGGCGGAGGAAGAAACCGCTTTCGTACTCGGCGCCTTCGGGGCGCCCGCCGCCCGCTCGGAGCGTCGCGCCGGCTTCGATCGCGCCCTGGATGTAGCCCTCGACCTTGGCGCGGTGCTGCGCCGAGACGAGCGGGCCCGTCTCGGTGGCGGGATCGAGGCCGTCGCCGACCCGGATCCGGTCGGCGCGCGCGGCGAGGTCCGCCACGAACCGGTCATGGATCTCATCCTGGATGATCAAGCGCGCGCCCGCTGAGCAGACCTGTCCCGAATGGACGAACGCGGCCATCAGCGCGTAGTCGAGGGCGGTGTCGTAGTCGGCGTCGGCGAAGACCACGTTCGGGTTCTTGCCGCCGAGTTCGAGGGCGACGCGGCGGACGCCCTTCGCGGCGGCCGTCATGATCTTCTCGCCGGTCGCGTAGCCGCCGGTGAAGGAGACGAGGTCCACGGCCGGGTGCTCGACCATGGCCGCGCCGACGTGACCCGGCCCGAGCAGGAGGTTGACGACGCCGGGCGGGGTCCCGGCCTCTTCGAGGAGGGCGACGAGCTTGATCGTCGTCAGCGGGGTGACTTCGCTGGGCTTGAGCACGACGGTGTTGCCCGCGGCCAGGGCGGGCGCGACCTTCCAGGACATCTGCAGCAGCGGGTAGTTCCACGGCGCGATCAGGGCGCAGACGCCGACCGGCTCGTGCACGATCCGGCTGACGACGCTCGCGCTGCCCGCGTCGACCAGGCGTCCGGCGTCCTTGCCGGCGAGGTCGGCGTAGTAGCGGAAGACGTTCGTCACGTCGTCGATGTCGATGCGGCCTTCGCTGAGCGTCTTGCCGGTGTCGAGGCTCTCGGTGCGGGCCAGTTCCTCGCGGTCGCGGACGAGCAGGTCGGCGGTGCGCCGGAGCAGTTCGCCGCGCTCGGTGGCGGTGGTCTGGCGCCACGGGCCCTGGTCGAACGCCCTCCTCGCGGCTCTGACGGCGGCGTCGACCTCCTCGCGGCCGGCCTCGGCGACCTGCTCGATCACCTGGCCGGTGGCGGGGTTCAGCACGTCGGAGTGCGTTCCGGCGTCCGTCCAGACGCCGTCGATGTGGAGGTCCTTCATGCGGCCCCTTCCGGATCGGCAGTGGCTGCGTGGCGCGTTGAGTGCGTACATTTGTACGCGAAGCGTGTACAGATGTCCACAAGGGGGCTCGATGGCGAAGACCGAACCCGGCGCGACCCGGCGTCGTGGCCCGAACGACCCCGAGCGGCGGGCCCGGATCGCCAAGGCGGCGATCGAGGTGGTCGCCCAGCGGGGCATCGACGGGCTCACGCACCGCGCGGTCGCGGCGGCCGCCGACGTCCCGCTCGGCTCGACGACCTACCACTTCGCGACCCTGGACGACCTGCTCGAAGTGGCCCTCCACGAGGCCGCCGAGAAGAACGTCCACGCGTTGAAGGAGTGGGAGTCGGCGCTCCCGCCGGACGCCGACTTCGCGGCGGCGCTCGCGGACCTCGTCATGGGGTACATCAACGAGCAGTACCGGGACACGGTCGTGGAGTACGACCTGTACGTCGCGGCGCTGCACCGCCCCCGGCTGCGGGCGGCGAGCGCGGCCTGGGACGAAGCGCTCATCGCGTTCTTCGGCTCCCGCACCGACCCCCTCACCGGCCGTCTCCTGGCCGGTCTGTTCTGCGGCCTGCTGATGCAGGCGGCCCTGGCCGACCCCCGCCCGACCCGCGCGGAGATCGAAACCCTCTTCCGCCGAGCCATCCACGGCCCCGCCAACCCGTAACTCGCGTGTTCGAGCACGGAACTCGCGTGATTGAGGCCGGAACTCACGAGTTCCGGTCCCAATCACGCGAGTGCGGGTTCTGATCACGCGAGTTACGGATCCGGTCACGCCGTATGGGTGAAACCTGCCCGAAACCTGTGGTGGGCGTTGAAAAACCTGTCTTGACATCGCTGCGGGGTGGCAGTCACTCTGTTTCGGGGTGAGCAACAAGACGCGTTATGCGCAACTCCCGAACTGATCCGCGGAGAGGACCACGCCGGTGACCACTACCGATCTCCCGCCGAGCCTGCTGGCCACGCTGCCCGGCACCTACTACACCGACCCGGCGATCTTCGCGCTGGAGCAGGCGAAGATCTTCGAGGCCGACTGGTTCTGCGCCGTGCGCAGTGCGGACCTCGCCGGGCCCGGGTCGTTCGAGACCGTCCAGGTCGGCAAGGAGAGCGTCCTGGTCTCGCGGGGCCGGGACGGCAAGCTGAACGCGTTCCTCAACGTCTGCCGCCACCGCGGTGCCCGCCTCTGCACCGACGACTCCGGCACCGTGAAGCGCGCCTTCCAATGCCCCTACCACGCCTGGACGTACGGGCTCGACGGCAAGCTGATCGCCGCGCCGAACCTCACCGGCATGCCGGACGTCGACCGCACGACGTTCGGGCTCACCCGCGTCCACCTGCGCGAGTGGCTCGGGTACGCCTGGGTCTGTCTCGCCGAGGGGCCACCGCCGTTCGACGGGAGTGTGGTCGCCGCGGTCACCGAACGGCTCGGCGGCGCGGACGCGATCGAGGCGTACGGCGTCGACGGCTTGGCGCTGGGCAAGCGCATCGAGTACGACGTGAAGGCGAACTGGAAACAGATCATCGAGAACTTCATGGAGTGCTACCACTGCGCGACGATCCACCCGGAGCTCACCGAGGTCCTGCCGGAGTTCGCCGACGGCTACGCCGCGCAGTACTACGTCGGCCACGGCGCGGCGTTCGGCGGCGACGTCCGGGGCTTCACCGTCGACGGCAGCGAGGGTGTCGACCGGCTGCCCGGGGTCACCGAGGACCAGGACCGCAAGTACTACGCGATCACCGTCCGGCCGCAGGTCTTCGTCAACCTGGTGCCGGACCACGTGATCCTGCACCGGATGTTCCCGCTGGCCCCGGATCGGACGCTGGTCCGCTGCGACTGGCTCTACCTGCCCGGCGTCGTCGAGTCGGGGCGCGACCTGACGCGCTCGGTCGAGCTGTTCCACCGCGTCAACCTGCAGGACTTCGAGGCGTGCGAACGCTGCCAGCTCGCGATGGACTCGCGCGCCTACGCCGGCGGCGGCGTGCTCGTGCCCAGTGAGCACCACATCGGCGAGTTCCACGACTGGGTTCGCGGCCGGCTGGGGCTTTAGATCAACGCCCGGATGGCGGCCTCGAACCCGGCGACGTGCTCGAGCGTGAGCGCGGCGGCCTTCTCGGCGTCGCCTTCGATGATCGCGGTGAGGAGTGGGATGTGTTCGTCGACGTGGCCGGCCATCCCGGACAGCCGGGGCACGAACACGCACCAGATCCGGGTCGCGAGGTTGTCGTACCGGATCAGCGTGTCCTCGAGGAACGGGTTGTGCACGCACCGGTAGATCGCCCGGTGCAGGGCGAGGTCGGTGCGCAGCAGCTCGGCGTTGTCCCCGGCCGGGACGCCGGCGTCGAGCTGCGCGCGCAGCTCGGTGAGCGTGGCCCGGTCGGCCGCGGTCGCGCGCTCGGCCGCGGTGGCCGTCGCCATCGGCTCCAGCGTGCGGCGGACCTCGGAGATGTGTGCGAGGTCGGAGATGTGGACGTCGGTGGCGAACGTGCCCCGCCGCGGATAGGCGACGACCAGCCGCTCCGACTCGAGGCGCTTCAGTGCTTCGCGGATCGGCGTGCGGCCCATGCCGAGCGTGCTGCCCAGCCATTCCTCGTTGATGGGGGAGCCGGGCCGGATGTCGAGCATGACGAGCCGGTCGCGGATGAAGACGTACGCCTGTTCCGCCAGCGATGGGGCATTGACCTGTGGGTGCACGCCGCTTAGCCTACATCGACGATTGATATATCAGAAGTCGACCAGACGGAGTTTTGGATGACCTCGACGATCGACCCAGTGCTCAACCGCTCCTTGGCCGACTACGACCCGGCGGTGGCCGACGCGATCGGCGCCGAGCTGCACCGGCAGCAGTCGACGCTGGAGATGATCGCCAGCGAGAACTTCGCCCCGGTGAGCGTGCTGCAGGCGCAGGGCTCGGTGCTCACCAACAAGTACGCCGAGGGCTACCCGGGCCGCCGGTACTACGGTGGCTGCGAGCAGGTCGACGTGCTGGAGCAGCTCGCCATCGACCGGGTGAAGGCGCTCTTCGGCGCCGGTTTCGCCAACGTCCAGCCGCACTCGGGCGCCCAGGCGAACGCGGCCGCGATGGCCGCGCTCATCAAGCCCGGTGACAAGATCCTCGGCTTCTCGCTGGCCCACGGCGGGCACCTGACGCACGGCATGCGGATCAACTTCTCCGGCCTGCTCTACGACGTCGCCGCCTACGAAGTGTCCGAAAAGGACTTCCGGGTCGACATGGCCGAGGTCGCGCGGCTGGCCCGCGAGCACCGGCCGAAGCTGATCATCGCCGGCTGGTCGGCCTACCCGCGGCAGCTGGACTTCGCCCGCTTCCGCGAGATCGCCGACGAGGTCGGCGCGTACCTGCTGGTCGACATGGCGCACTTCGCCGGGCTGGTCGCGACCGGCCTGCACCCGTCGCCGGTGCCGCACGCGCACGTCACGACGACGACCACGCACAAGACCCTCGGCGGCCCGCGTGGTGGCGTGATCCTGACGAACGACCCCGCCCTGGCCAAGAAGGTCAACTCCGCGGTGTTCCCCGGCCAGCAGGGCGGCCCGCTCGAACACGTCATCGCCGCCAAAGCCGTCGCGTTCAAGATGGCGTCCGAACCGGAGTTCGTGGAACGCCAGCAGCGCACCCTGCGCGGCGCGAAGCTCCTCGCCGAACGGCTCATGCTCGAAGAGGACATCTCCGTGTTGACCGGCGGCACCGACGTCCACCTGGTGCTCGCCGACCTGCGGAACTCCGAGCTGGACGGCAAGCAGGCCGAGGACCGGCTCCACGAGGTCGGCATCACCGTGAACCGCAACGCCGTCCCGTTCGACCCGCGGCCGCCGATGGTCACCTCCGGCCTGCGGATCGGCACCCCGGCCCTGGCCACGCGCGGCTTCGGTGACGCCGAGTTCCGCGAAGCCGCCGACGTCATCGCCGAGGCGCTCAAGCCCGGCTACGACGTCGAGAAGCTGCGCGCCCGGGTCACCGCGCTGGCCGAAGCGTTCCCGCTCTACCCGGGGGAGGCCCGATGACCGACCTGCCCGAGCACCCCGACTTCCTCTGGGACAACCCGGACCCGAAGCCGGCTTACGACGTGATCGTCGTGGGCGGCGGCGGGCACGGCCTCGCCACCGCGTACTACCTGGCCAAGGTGCACGGCATCACGAACGTCGCCGTGCTCGAGAAGGGCTGGCTCGCGGGCGGCAACATGGCCCGCAACACCACGATCATCCGCTCCAACTACCTCTGGGACGAGAGTTCGGGCATCTACGAGCACTCGCTCAAACTCTGGGAGGGCCTCGAAGAGGACCTCGGCTACCCGATCCTGTTCAGTCAGCGCGGGGTGCTGAACCTGGCGCACAGTCTCCAGGACGTCCGCGACAGCGTCCGCCGCGTCGAAGCCAACAAGCTCAACGGCATCGACGCCGAATGGGTGGACGCGGCAGGCGTCAAGGAGATCTGCCCGATCGTCAACACTTCGCCGGACGTCCGCTACCCGGTGCTCGGCGCGACCTTCCAGCCGCGCGCGGGCATCGCGAAGCACGACTACGTGGCCTGGGGCTTCGCCCGCGCGGCGCACGCGATGGGCGTCGACCTCATCCAGAACTGCGAGGTCACCGGCATCTCGACGGTGAACGGCCGGGTCACTGCGGTCGAGACGTCGAGGGGCCGGATCGCCGCGGGCAAGGTCGCGCTGTGCGCCGCCGGGCACTCGTCGGTGCTGGCCCGCATGGTCGGCCTGGACCTGCCGCTCGTGTCACACCCGTTGCAGGCCTTGGTGTCCGAGCTGCTGGAGCCGATCCACCCGACGGTCGTCATGTCGAACGCCGTGCACGTCTACGTTTCCCAGGCGCACAAGGGTGAGCTCGTGATGGGCGCCGGCATCGACAGTTACAACGGCTACGGCCAGCGCGGCTCGTTCCACATCATCGAACAGCAGATGGCCGCCGCGCTGGAGCTGTTCCCGGTGTTCGCGCGGGCGCACCTGCTGCGGACGTGGGCGGGCATCGTCGACGTCAGCCCGGACGCGTCGCCGATCGTCGGGCTCACCCCGGTCGAGAACCTGTTCCTCAACTGCGGCTGGGGCACCGGCGGTTTCAAGGCCACGCCGGGGGTCGGTGACGTCTTCGCCGCGACCATCGCGCGCGGGAAGCCCCATGAATACGCCGAACCGTTCACTTTGGACCGGTTCACCACCGGTGCCCTCGTCGACGAGCACGGCGCCGCCGCCGTCGCGCATTAGGAGTCTTTGATGCAGCTCATTCCCTGCCCGTGGTGCGGGCCGCGCGAAGAGGCCGAGTTTCACTACGGCGGCCAGGCCCACGTCGCCTACCCCGAAGACCCGGCCGCACTGTCCGATGAGGACTGGGCGAAGTTCGTCTTCTTCCGCGCCAACCCCAGCGGGCCGCTGGCCGAGCGCTGGAGCCACTCCGCGGGCTGCCGACGGTGGTTCAACGCCGTCCGCGACACCCGCACCCACGACCTCCAGGCGGTCTACCGCCTCGACGAGCCGAAGCCGGTGATCTCATGACCCGGCTGTCCGGCGTCCCGCTCAAGTTCACCTTCGACGGCCGCGAGCTGACCGGTTTCCTCGGCGACACCCTGGCTTCCGCGTTGCTGGCCAATGGTATCCACCAGGTCGCGACCAGCATCAAGTACGGACGGCCGCGCGGCATCGTCGCGGCGGGCGTCGAGGACTCGAACGCGCTGGTGCAGATCGAAGCGCCGTTCCCGGAGCCGATGCTGTCAGCCACCACCGTCGAGCTGTACGACGGCTTGGTCGCGCGCGGCCTGTCCGGGCAGGGCCGCCTGGCCGCCGAACCCGACCCAGCGCGGTACGACGCCAAGCACGCTCATTGCGACGTCCTGGTCATCGGCGCCGGACCCGCTGGGCTCGCCGCCGCTGCTGAAGCCGAGGGCCGGGTCCTGCTCGTGGACGACCAGCCCGACGGCGAAGCTCCGGAGGGTGTCCGGTTCCTCTCGCGCACCACGGCGTTCGGCATCTACGACGACGGGTTCGTGCTGGCTTTGGAACGCCGGGGCGAGCCCGCCGCGCCCGAACGGATCTCGCGGCAGCGGGTGTGGCGGATCCGGGCTCGAAAGATCGTGCTGGCCACCGGCGCCCACGAGCGGCCGATCGTGTTCCCGGACAACGACCGCCCGGGCATCATGCTCGCCGGTGCCGCGCGCACGTACCTGAACCGCTACGGAGTCTTGGCCGGGCAGCGGGTGGTCGTGTTCACCACCAACGACAGCGCGTACGAAGCCGCGTCCGACCTGGCGGCGGCCGGCGCCGAGATCGTGCGGATCGTCGACGCTCGCGAGGGCTACGGCGTCATCGGCACCGACGGCGACACGCACATCACCGCCGCCCACGTGGCGAAACTGGGCGAGATGGAGGGGGAGCGGGTCGAGTGCGACCTGCTGCTCGTGTCCGGGGGTTGGAACCCGGCCGTGCACCTGTTCAGCCAGGCCCGCGGCAAGCTCCGGTACGCGCCTGAATTGGGCGCGTATGTTCCCGATGGCGATCTGCCGACCGTCAGTGTCGTTGGCGCGGCGGCGGGCGAGGGCCTACCGGAAGTGAAGACGTTGTGGCAGGTGCCCGCTCCGGAGTCCGAAGTGGACACCCGGTTCGTCGACCAGCAGCGCGACGCGACCGTGTCCGACGTCTTGCGCGCGACCGGTGCCGGGCTCCGCTCGCTAGAGCACATCAAGCGCTACACCACGATCGGCACCGCGCACGACCAGGGCAAGACCTCCGGCCTGCTCGCCGCGGGCATCACGGCCGAAGCCCTCGGTGTCGACTTGGCGACGCAGCGGCCGACGACGTTCCGGCCGCCGTACACGCCGGTGCCGTTCGCCGCACTGGCCGGACGGAACCGCGGTGACCTGCACGATCCCGTGCGCGTCACCATGATCCACCCGTGGCACGTCGAGCACGGCGCCGAGTTCGAGAACGTCGGCCAGTGGAAACGGCCCTGGTACTACCCGCAGCCCGGCGAGTCGATGCACGACGCCGTCCTGCGCGAGTGCCGTGCGGCTCGGACGAGCGTCGCCGTGATGGACGGGTCCACTTTGGGCAAGATCGACGTCCAGGGCCCGGACGCCGGCGCGTTTCTCGACATGCTCTACACGAACATGATGAGCAACCTCAAGGTCGGTCGCATTCGCTACGGCGTGATGTGCGGCGTCGACGGCATGGTGATCGACGACGGCACGGTCATCCGCGTGGGCGAGGAACGCTTCCTCGTCACCACCACGACCGGCAACGCGGCGATGGTCCTCGAGTGGATGGAGGAGTGGCTGCAGACCGAGTGGCCGCACCTGAACGTCTTCGCGACGTCGGTCACCGAGCACTGGGCCACGATCCCCCTGGTCGGGCCGAAGTCGCGGGAAGTCCTGGGCCGCCTGGCACCGGACCTCGACGTCTCCAACGAGGCTTTCGGGTTCATGACCTGGCACGACGCCGAGGTCGCCGGAATCCGGGCGCGCGTCTGCCGGATCAGCTTCTCCGGCGAGCTGGCCTACGAGATCAATGTCCCGTCCTGGTACGGGCTCGCGCTCTGGGAGTCCATAGTGGACGAGGGCGCCACGCCGTACGGCACCGAGACCATGCACGTCCTGCGCGCCGAGAAGGGCTATCCGATCATCGGCCAGGACACTGACGGCACGGTCACCCCGCAGGACCTCGGCATGTCCTGGGCGGTGTCGAAGAAGAAGGTCGACTTCCTCGGCAAGCGTTCCTTCGCCCGCGCGGAGAACAACCGGCCGGACCGCAAACAGCTCGTCGGCCTGCTGCCCGTGGAGCCCTCGGTGCTGCTGCCGGAAGGCGCACAGATCATCGAATCCGAGACCGTGCCCGAACCTCCCGTGCGGATGCTCGGCCACGTCACCTCCAGCTACGACAGTGCCGCGTTGGGCCGGACCTTCGGGCTGGCCCTCGTCCGGTCAGGCCGCGAGCGGATCGGCGAAACGCTCTACGTGCCGGTCGGTGACCAGGTCGTGCCGGTGACCGTGACCGAATCCGTGCTCTTCGACAAGGAAGGAGCCCGCCGTGACGGTTGACGCGGTCGAAGAACCGTTCCGCACCCAGCTCACCGTGCGCCTCCGGGAGGGGCACAGCCTGCTCGGCGTCGACCTGCCCGGGCCGTGCACGTTCACCAGCGCCAACGGCGTCGACATCCTCTGGATGGGCCCGGACGAGTACCTCGTGCTCGCCGAGCCCGGACGTCAGATCGAGCTGGAAACCGCACTCCGGGAAGCGGGCGCTCTAGCTGTGGTCGACGTCTCGGCGCAGCGCAATGTCTTGCGGCTCAACGGGGAGCACGCTCGGGACGTCTTGGCCCACGGCTGCTCGATCGACCTGGACCCGTCGGTCTCGCCGCTCGGCACCTGCGTCCAGACGCTGTTCGCGCGCACCGGCATCGTGCTCATGGTCCGGGAAGAGGGATTCACGATCCTCGTGCGGCAGTCGTTCGCGAACTACTTCACGACCTGGCTGGCCGACGCGAGTCTGGAGTACGTCTCGTGACCTTCACCTTGACGCTCAAGTGCCCGGAACGCTCGGGCATCGTGCACGCCGTCACGACGTTCCTCGTCGGGCAGGGCTGCGACATCGTCGAGCACCAGCAGTTCGACGACGACGTCCGCGGCTCGCTGTTCCTGCGCACGTCGTTCACCGCGCCGGATGAGACCACAGTGGATGATCTGCGCCGCGACTTCGTGCCGGTGGCGGGAACCTTCGAGATGGAGTTCGGGTTCGCCGACGGCACCCCGGACCGGCTGCTGGTGATGGTCTCCAAGTTCGGGCACTGCCTCAACGACCTGCTGTTCCGCTGGCGCGCGGGCAGCCTCGGCGCGGACATCGCCGTGGTCGTGTCGAACCACGAGGACCTGCGGCCGATGGCGGAGGCGGCCGGCGTGCCGTTCGAACACGTCCCCGTGACGCCGGAGACCAAGCCCGAGGCCGAGCAGCGGCTGCTCGACCTGGTCGGCGAGTACCAGGCGGACCTCGTCGTGCTCGCGCGGTACATGCAGGTGCTGTCCAACGACCTGTGCCTCAAGCTCGAAGGCCGCGCGATCAACATCCACCACTCGTTCCTGCCCGGCTTCAAGGGCGCCAAGCCGTACCACCAGGCCTACGACCGGGGCGTGAAGTACGTCGGCGCGACCGCGCACTACGTCACGCCCGACCTCGACGAGGGCCCGATCATCGAGCAGGAGGTCGCGCGCGTCGACCACACCTACTCGCCGCGCGAGCTGGTGACCGTCGGCCGCGACGCCGAAGCCCTCGCCCTCTCCCGCGCGGTGCGCTGGCACTGCGAACGCCGAGTCCTGCTCAACGGCAACAGCACTGTTGTGTTCAGGTGAGCCGTCTTCCCGTTAGTTAGGAGTTCCGCCATGACCACACCGAAAGCCGTGATCATCGGCGCCGGCATCGTCGGCGCGAACCTCGCCGACGAGCTGACCGCCCGCGGCTGGACCGACGTCACCGTCCTCGACCAGGGCCCGCTGCCGCGCACCGGCGGGTCGACGTCACACGCGCCCGGCCTGGTGTTCCAGACCAACGCGTCCAAGACGATGACGGAGTTCGCGAAGTACACCGTCTCGAAGTTCCTGGAACTGGACTGTTTCCTCCAGGTCGGCGGCATGGAGGTCGCGACGACGCCGGCGCGCTGGGACGACCTCAGGCGCAAGCACGGCTGGGCGACGTCGTGGAGCGTTGCCGGAGAGCTCATCGACGCCGAGGAGTGCGTCCGGCGCTGGCCGCTGCTCGACGGCTCGCAGGTCTTCGGCGCGCTGCACGTGCCCAGCGACGGGCTGGCCCGGGCGGCGAAGGCGGTGGGCGTGCTGGCTGAGCGGGCCACCTCGCGGGGCGCTCGTTTTGTCGGGTCCACAAAGGTCACCGACGTCCTGCAGGAAGGCGGCCGCGTCGCCGGCGTCCGGACCGACCAGGGCGACTTCCCGGCCGACGTCGTCGTGTCGTGCGCCGGGTTCTGGGGCCGCGAGATCGGCGCGATGGTGGGCATGGACGTCCCGCTGTTGCCGCTCGCGCACCAGTACGTCAAGACCGGCCGCGTCGACGAGCTGGTCGGGCGCAACACCGAAGAGGTCGAGGCGAGCCTGCCGATCCTGCGCCACCAGGACCAGGACCTGTACTTCCGCGAGCACGTCGACCGGATCGGCATCGGGTCCTACGCGCACCGGCCGATGCCGGTCGACGAGTCCACTTTGGATCCTTCGGTGACCGAGACGGCCATGCCGTCGATGCTGCCCTTCACCGAAGACGACTTCGCGCCTTCCTGGGAGGAAAGCAAGCTGCTGCTGCCCGCGCTGCGGCAGACCAAGGTCGAGGAGGGCTTCAACGGGATCTTCTCGTTCACCCCGGACGGCCAGTCGCTGGTCGGCGAGTCGGCCGACGTCCGCGGGTTCTGGCTCGCCGAGGCCGTGTGGGTGACGCATTCCGCGGGCATCGCCAAGGCCGTCGCCGAGCTGCTCGTCGACGGGCACTCCGAGACCGACCTGCACGAGGTCGACGTCCACCGCTTCGAAGACATCCAGCTCGCGCCTTCTTATGTGAGCGAGACTTCGCAGCAGAACTTCGTCGAGGTCTACGACATCCTGCACCCGTTGCAGCCCAAGCTTTCCCCGCGCGACCTGCGGGTGACGCCGTTCCACGTCCGGCAGCGCGAGCTGGGCGCGGTGTTCCTGGAGGCGGGCGGCTGGGAGCGGCCGCACTGGTTCGAGGCCAACGCGCCGCTGCTGAAGAAGCTGCCGCACGACGCGCTGCCGCCGGCGCGGGACGCGTGGTCGGCGCAGTTCCACTCGCCGATCGCGGCGGCCGAGGCCTGGCACACGCGCAACGGTGTGGCGCTGTACGACATGACGCCACTGAAGCGCGTGGAGATCAGCGGAAGTGGGTCACTGAAGTTCTTACAGTCGCTGAACACGAATCAGCTGGAGAAGTCCGTCGGGTCGGTCACCTACACGCTGATGCTGGACGACGCCGGTGGGGTGCGCAGCGACGTCACGGTGGCGCGGCTCGGCCCGGAGCGGTTCCAGGTCGGGATCAACGGCAACATCGACGTCGACCACTTCGTGAAGCACGCGCCGCCCGGCGTGCAGGTCCGGGACATCACCGGGGGGACCTGCTGCATCGGCGTCTGGGGTCCGCTGGCGCGGGACCTCGTGCAACCGCTGAGCCGGGAAGACTTCTCGCACACGGCGCTGAAGTACTTCCGGGCCCGCGAGGCGCGGATCGCCGGGGTGCCGGTCGTCGCGATGCGACTGTCCTATGTGGGCGAACTCGGCTGGGAGATCTACACGAGCGCGGACAACGGCCTGCGGCTGTGGGACGCGCTGTGGGCGGCCGGGCAGCCCCTCGGCGTCATCGCGGCCGGGCGGGCGGCGTTCAACAGCCTGCGGCTGGAGAAGGGCTACCGGCTGTGGGGCACCGACATGACGACCGAGCACGACCCGTACGAAGCCGGTGTGGGCTTCGCCGTGCGTCCGGCGAAGGGGCCGTTCTCGGGGCGGGACGCGATCGAGGGGCGCAGCGAGGAGACGGCGTCGCGGCGGCTGCGGTGCCTGACGATCGACGACGGCCGCACGGTCGTGCTGGGCAAGGAACCGGTGTTCGTCGACGGAGTCGCTTCGGGCTACGTCACGAGCGCGGCGTACGGCTACACGATCGGCCGGCCGATCGCCTACGCCTGGCTCCCGGCGTCGGCGGACGTCGGGAGCGGTGTCGAGATCGAGTACTTCGGCCGCCGGGTCGCGGCCACCGTGGCCGCCGAGCCACTGGTCGACCCCGGCATGGAACGGATCCGGCGGTAGTTTCGGAAGGCGGAGTCATGCGTGACCAGATCCTGAGCGACTTCCTCAAGGCCCTCGCGTCCGACGCGTCCCCGGGCGGCGGGGCGACGGCAGCACTGCACGTCGCACAGGCCGCGGCGCTGATCGGCAAGGCGTCCCCCGACGGGCGCGAAGCCAGGACGCTGAGCATGCACGCGTTGCGGCTGGCGGAGAAGGAGGCGCACGCGGCGGCGACCCTCGCCCGGGCGCGCCGGCTGCCGCCCGGTGAAGCACGGGACGCCGCGGTGGCCGAAGCACGCCGGCGCGCGTGCGAGCCGGCCGCGGAAGTGATCACCGCCGCGGCGGCGGTGCTGGACCTGGCGGACCGGGTGCCGCCGGACCCCCTGGTGGCCACCGACCTGGCGGCGGTGGCGGAGGCGGCCAGGGCCGCGGCGACGACGGCCGGGGTGAGCGTCGAGATCCACTCCGGCGCGGCCGCCGGGCCCGAAGTCGCCGCGGTGCGCGAGCACGCGGACCGCTTGACGGCGACCATCCGGAAGGTGGTGGTCCCGGCGTAACGTCGATCACGCCGGCATGGCGGCCGCTCCCCTCGGGTATATCCACAGCAACTCCATAAAGCCGCGCCAGGAAATTCTCAGGAACGCGGGGTTTCCTGGAGCGGCCGGAGGCTTGTCGAGGGCTGGAGCTGTGCATGAGCGAGTACGACCGAGGACCGCAGGGCGGCGGCGAGTATCCGTATGGCTACGGCCAGGGCGAGTACCCGCAGGGTCAGGGCTACTACGACCAGCAGCCCTATGGTCAGCAGCAGTACTACGGGCAGCAGCCGTACAACCAGGCCCGGGACCAGTGGGGACGCCCCTACCCGCCGCAGTACACCCAGCCGATGGGTCCTGAAGGTGCCCCTCACGGCTACGGCTACGGCTACCCGCCGCCCGTCCCGCAGCCGCCGCGCAGGCGGCCCCTTCGCGCCCTGACCGTCGCCGTCGTCGCGGTCGCTCTCGCCGTGGTCGCCGGGCTCGGCATCGGGCACCTCATCTCCGCCTCGAACAGTCCCACCGCGGGCGGCAACCAGAACTTCGGCTTCTCCGGGCAGCCCAGCGCCGCGGCCACCGCGCTCGACGCCGACGCCGTGGCCGCGAAGGTCAACCCGGCCATCGTCAACGTCAACACCGAGCTCGGCCTGCAGGGCGCGGCCGCGGCCGGCACGGGCATCGTGCTCACCCCGGACGGCGAGGTGCTCACGAACAACCACGTCGTCGCCGGCGCGACCAGCATCAAGGTCACCAGCATCGGCACCGGCGACACGTACAAGGCGGAGGTCGTCGGCTACGACCGCAGCGAGGACATCGCGGTCCTGCAGCTCGAAGACGCGTCCGGCCTGCCCACCGCGAGCATCGGCGACTCGTCGACGGTCAAGGTCGGCGACCAGATCCTCGGCCTCGGCAACGCCGGCGGCCGCGGCGGCGACCCCGTGCCGGCGCCCGGCACGGTGACCGCGCTGGACCAGTCGATCACCGCGTCCGACGAGTCCAGCGGGTCGTCCGAGCAGCTCACCGGGCTGATCCAGGTCCGCGCGAACATCGAGTCCGGCGACTCGGGCGGCCCGCTCGTCAACGCGAACGCGCAGGTCATCGGCATCGACACCGCCGCGTCCACCGGCTACCAGCTGAACGGCCGCCGCAGCGGCGCCGGCGGCCAGGGCTTCGCCATCCCGATCAACCAGGCCATCGACATCGCGCACCAGATCGTCGCGGGCACCGCGTCCGACAAGATCCACATCGGCAAGACGGCCTTCATCGGCGTCTCGGTCTCCGACGGCCAAGGCCAGGGTGCGCAGATCCGCGACGTCGTCGCCCAGGGCCCGGCGCAGCAGGCGGGCCTCGCGGCCGGCGACGTGATCACCGCCATCGACGGCAAGGCGATCGACTCGGCGACGACGCTGACGAACGTGATGGACACCCATCACCCGGGCGACAAGCTGACGCTGACGGTGACCAGCGCCGCCGGTGGGCAGCAGCAGATTCAGGTGACGGCCGCCGAGGGGCCGGTGGGCTGAGCCGTCAGCCCAGCGTTTCGGTGAGCACCTCGCGGTGCGTCCGCTTCGCCGCGAGGTACTTCTCCCGGCCGGCGTCGGTGATGGTCACGAAGATGCCGCGCCGGTCCAGCTCGCACAGCGCGCGCTCGACCAGGCCCTCCTTCTCGAGGCGGGCGACCAGCCGCGAGGTGGCGCTCTGGCTGAGGTGGATGGCGCCGGTGAGGTCGGCCGAGCGGCACTTGAAGTCGCAGGTCGCGAGCCGTTCCAGGGCCTCGAACTCGTTCGCGCCGATCCCGTGGCGCTCCTGCAGGCGGCACTCGAGCGCGGTGAACACGGCCGAGTAGCGGGCCAGCAACTCGTGCCACTCCTGGACCAGACCCTGTTCAGCGACGTCGCTCACGGCGACCAACTTAGCATGCACACACATCAGATGCAAACACATTAAATGCTTCGACATTAGATGCGTGTGCATGTACTGTCGCCGACATGAGCTCTTCCGTGTCCTTGTCCACCACCTCGACCCGGTGGGACGCACGTCTCTGGGGTGTCCTGCTCACCGTTTCGATCGTCATCGGTCTCGACGCGCTCGACGTGTCGATGGTCGGCGTCGCGCTCCCCGCCATCCAGTCGGACCTCGGCCTGTCCACCAACGCGCTGCAATGGGTCGTCAGCGGGTACGTCCTGGGTTACGGCGGGCTGCTGCTGCTCGGCGGGCGCACCGCCGACCTGCTCGGCCGCCGCCGCGTGTTCCTCGTCGCCGTCGCCGTGTTCGCGCTGGCCTCCCTGCTCGGCGGGCTCGTCGACGACGGCGCGCTGCTCATCGCGAGCCGCTTCATCAAGGGCCTGGCCGCCGCCTTCACCGCGCCGGCCGCGCTGTCCATCATCACCACGACGTTCCAGGAGGGCCCGGCCCGCAACAAGGCGATCAGCATCTTCGCCGTGTTCGGCGCGAGCGGGTACTCCGCCGGGCTCGTGTTCTCCGGCCTGCTGACCGAGGTCGGCTGGCGCTGGACGTTCCTGCTGCCCGCGCCGATCGCGCTGGTCGCGTTCATCGCGGCCTGGAAGCTGATCCCGTCCTACCGGCGGGAAGAGGGCCGCGGCTACGACTTCCCGGGCGCGATCACCGGCGCCGCCGGCTCACTGCTGCTGGTGTTCGGCGTCGTCGAGGCACCCGAGATCGGCTGGGCCGCGCCGCGCACGCTGATCACGTTCGCCGTCGCGCTCGCGTTGCTGGTGACGTTCGTCCTCATCGAAAAGCGCAGTCCCCACCCGTTGCTGCGCCTGGGGATCCTCCGCGCCGGCCCGCTGGCCCGCGCGAACCTCGGCGGCGCGCTGTTCTTCGGCGCGTACATCGGGTTCCAGTTCGTCGTGATGCTGTACCTGCAGCGGGTGCTGGGCTGGTCCGCGCTGCAGACCGCGCTCGGCTTCCTGCCGGCGGCGCTGATCGTGGCGTTCGGCTCGCCGCGCATCGAGCCGCTGATCGACCGGGTCGGCACGCCGCGCACGATCTTCGCGGGCGTCGTCGCGCACGTCATCGGCTACGCGCTGTTCCTGCGGGTGGACGAGCACTCGGGCTACGCGGCCTTCGTGCTGCCCAGCATGATCCTGCTCGGCATCGGCTTCACGCTGGCGTTCTCCTCGCTCAACATCCAGGCCACGGCCGGGATTTCGGACAGCGAACAAGGGCTGGCCGGCGGCCTGCTGAACACGTCACTGCAGGTCGGTGGCGCGATCGGGCTCGCGGTGGTGACGGCGGTCCTGACCGCCAACGGCGGCCGCGAGGCCTCCCCGGCGGCGCTGCTCACCGGCTTGACGCCGGCGTTGACGGTGGTCACCGGGATCGCGGTGCTGGGACTGCTGGTCGCGATCAGCGGCCTGGCCGCCCGGAAGAAGCCAGCCGAGGAGCCGGCCGCGGAGCCGGAGGACCTGCTGGCCCTCGCCGACTGAAGACGGGGAAGAGCCACCATCGCGGGGGATGGTGGCTCTTCCGCTTTCACGCCGGGACCACTTCGGTCCGGTTCGCTCCCCTGAAGCGCAGGGCGGCCAGTGCCGTCACGGCGATTCCCGCGGCTGCCAGCAGAACCGCTGTCCGCAGACCGTCCACTGTGGCCATTCGTAAGGTCTCGCCGGACAGTCCGTCCGTTCCCGTGTTGGCCACCGCGACGAACACCGCCAGGCCCACCGTTCCGCCGACCTGCTGGGCCGTCGACGCGACCCCGGACGCCACTCCCTGGGCGGACGGCGGAATCCCGGCCGCCGCCGCACCGAACATCAGCGTGTACCCCGCGCCCTGGCCCAGGCCCAGCACGACCAACGCCGGGACCAACGCCAGGTAGGACGCCTCCGCCGTCATCGACAGCCCGAGCAGGACCGCCCCGGCTCCACCGATCATCAGTGAGACCACCAGCGTCGGGCGCGTGCCGTAGCGGGTGGCCAGGCGGCCCGCCGCCTGCGAGCCCGCCGCGATCGCAACCATCGGCACGCCGAACGCCAGCCCGGTCGCCAGCGCGCCGTAGCCGTGCACGCCCTGGAAGTACCCGGTGAGGAAGTACAGCAGCGTGCCGAACGTGCCCATGTAGAGGAACGTCACGACCACGCCGGTGCCGAGGTTGCGCTCCCGCAGCAGCCACGGCGGCAGCAGCGGGTCGCGGCCCCGGCGCTCGAGCACGGCGAACGCGGCGAGCAACGCGACGCCCACCGCCGCGGACGTCAGGACCACCGCCGAAGTCCAGCCCAGCTCCGGACCTTCGACCAGGGCGAACACCGCCGACGTCGTCCCGAGCGTCGCCGTCAGCGCCCCGGCGAGGTCGAACCGGCGGCCGGGCTCTCGCGCCGGGGAGACGGGCAGGAGCACGAACGCGAGCGCCGCGGCCGCCGCGGCGAGCGGGACGTTCACGAAGAACACCGCAGCCCAGCCGAACGCCTGCGTCAGCACGCCGCCGAGCAGTGAGCCGAGGATCATCCCGCTGCCGCCCGCGGTGCCCCACACCGCGAACGCGCGGTTGCGTTCGCGGCCGGCCGCGAACACCGTGCTGACCAGGGTCAACGTCGCGGGGAAGAGCAGCGCCCCGCCCAGGCCCTGCCCGGCCCGGGCGCCGACGAGCAGGCCGGGATCGACGGCCAGTCCACCCACCAGCGACGAGCCGGCGTAGAGCGCGCACCCGAGGGCGAACACCCGGCGCGGGCCGAACAGGTCGCAGGCCCGGCCGCCCAGCAGGAGGAACCCGCCGAACGCCACGGCGTAGGCGCTCACCACCCATTGCAGGCTCTGGGCGGAGAAACCGAGTTCGCGGCCGATGTCCGGCAGCGCCACGTACACGATGTTGTAGTCGAGGGAGATGATCAGCTGCGCGAACGCCAGCAGCGCCAGGACCGCGCGCGGCCGGCGGGTCACCGGGCCACCCGCTCGTCCGTGCCGGGCACCTTCGCCGTCGTGATGGCGATGCGGTTCCACGTGTTGATCGTGAAGATCAGCGCGAGCAGCTGGGCCAGCTCCTCCTCGCCGAACTGCCCGGCGGCCCGGGCGTAGACGTCGTCGGGGACGCCGCCGGGGATCAGCGTGACGGCCTCGGTCAGGGCCAGCGCCGCCTGCTCCTTCTCGCTGAAGAAGCTCGTCGCCTCGTGCCACACCGCGACCATGTGCAGCCGTTCTTCGCTCTCGCCGGCCTTGCGGGCGTCCGAGGTGTGCATGTGCAGGCAGTAGGCGCAGCGGTTGAGCTGCGACGCGCGGATCTGGACCAGCTCGACCAGCGCGGGGTCGAGCCCGGCGCGGGCGGCGGCGTCGAAGCCGATCAGGGCCTTGAAGGCCTTCGGGGCGGACTTGGCGAAGTTGATGCGGGAGTTCGTCATGACCAGAAATCTAGGGCCCGGTTGACCTCCGTGTAGGGTGCATTTCCGTGGCAGATTCGTGGGTCAATTCTGGAGTGGATCTCCACCTGGAGCTGGCGGGCACCGGCGGCAGGCGGGCCGCGCTCATCGCCGCGCTGCGGGAGGCCGTCCGCACCGGCCGGCTCGCCCCGGGCACCCGGCTCCCGCCGTACCGGTCGCTGGCCGCCGACCTCGGGCTGGCGCGCAACACCGTCGCGGACGCCTACGCCGAGCTGGTCGCCGAAGGCTGGCTGGCCGCTGTCCAGGGCTCCGGCACCCGCGTCGCCTCGCGGGCCGAACCGCTCCCGGCCGCGCGGACGCCGAAGAAGTCCCCGGGTGTTCCGGCGCCGCGGTACAACCTGCGCCAGGGCCAGCCGGACGCGACGTCGTTCCCGCGTCCCGAATGGCTCGCCGCCGCGCGCCGCGCGCTGAACGTCGCCCCGCACGACGCCTTCGGCCCCGGCGACCCGCGCGGCCGGGTCGAACTGCGGGAGGCCCTGGCCGGCTACCTCGCGCGGGCCCGCGGCGTGCGGACGTCGCCGGAGCGGATCGTCGTGTGCTCGGGGTTCGCGCACGCGTTGCGGCTGCTGTTCCCGGCGGTGCTGCCCGGCCCGGTCGCCGTCGAGGCGTACGGCCTCGCGTTCCACCGCTCGATCTTCGCCGCGGCCGGTGTCGAGACGATTCCCCTGGCCCTGGACGAAAAAGGCGCGCGCGTCTCCGAGCTGGACGTGCCGGCGGTGCTGCTGACGCCCGCGCACCAGTTCCCGACCGGCGGCCCGCTGCACCACGACCGCCGCACCGCGGTGGTCGACCACGTCCGCGCGACCGGCGGCGTGCTCATCGAAGACGACTACGACGGCGAGTTCCGCTACGACCGCAAGCCGGTGGGCGCGGTCCAGGGCCTCGACCCCGAGCACGTCGTCTACGCCGGCTCGGTGAGCAAGAGCCTGTCACCCGCGCTGCGGCTCGGGTGGCTGGTGCTGCCGGAGCACCTCGTCGACGCCGTGCTGGCGGTGAAGGGCGAGCGCGAGGCGTGGGCGGGGGTGCTCGACCAGCTCACGTGCGCGGAGTTCCTGGCTTCGGGCGCCTACGACAAGCACATCCGGCGCATGCGCCAGCGGTACCGCCGCCGCCGCGACCTCCTCGTCCAGGCGCTCGCCGAACGGGCACCGCACGTCGTGCCGACCGGCATCGCCGCCGGCTTGCACGCGGTGCTGCGGTTGCCACCCGGCACCGAGCCGTCGGCGGTGAAAGCCGCGGCGTGGCAAGGGCTCGCGCTCGATGGTCTGGCGGCGTTCCGGCACCCGGCCAGTACTATGTCTACAATGGACGGACTGGTGGTCGGCTACGCGACACCGTCCGAACACGCCTACCCGGCAGCGATCGACGCGCTGTGCCGCGCACTGCCACCCGCCTGACCGCTGACGGCTCGCCCCAAGCGCCCCAATGTGGCCTTGGTTGCGTCAGACGCACCAAAGGCCGCCTTGGGTGCGTTGGACGCACCGAAGGCCACATTGGGGCGCTTCAGGCCGGCTGCCAGAGCTCGACGCGGTTGCCCTCGGGGTCGGTGACCCAGCCGAAGCGGCCGACGCCGTCCATGTCCTGCGTCTCCTCGGCCACGTCGGCACCCTTCTCGCGCAGCTGGGCGAGCATGGCGTCGAGGTCGCGGACCCGGAAGTTGAGCATCGTCTGCTGGGTGGGGGAGCCGAAGTAGCCGGTCCCGGTCTCGAACGGCGCGAAGACCGTGGGCCCCGGCTCCGGCTGCCACCGGCCGTGCTCGTCGGCGCCGAGGCCGAGGCAGTCCCGGTACCAGGCACCCAGTGCCGCCGGGTCCGCCGCGCGGATGAAGTACCCACCGATCCCGCGTACGCGTTCCATGCCGCGATCCTGCCAGCGCGGCGGGGAGCCCGGGGCCGCCGACACGCGGAAGGGGCCCCGGACCCCGGCCCTACCCGACGATGTCGACCTCGAACGGGTCGCCCGCGCTGTAGTTGATGTCGGCCCACACCGCGCCCGGCAGGTCGTAGCGCCGGTGCGACGTCAGCTTGTTGTTGTAGCCGGCGATCTGCGTGGGGTTGTGGCCGACGCCTTGGTGGTCGTTGCCCCAGGCGAAGATGTCGCCGACCCACATCGGCTTCGAGAAGCCGTCGCCGCCGAGCCGTGGCCGGATGATGACCGCCGCACCGGGGCTGCCGGACAGGAACACGCGCACCGTGTTCTGGTTGGCGTTGGGCGGGGTGACGGTGATGCGCTCCATGATCTCCACTCCAGTCGAGGCGGATCCGTTTCCGTCCACACCGGGCCAGTAGTCGGCGACGGACGAGACGTCGTAGCCCGGGGCGACGTCCCCGCGGTACTGCTTGGCGATCGCACCGTCGGGGATCGCGGGATCCCCGTTGTAGTGGGCGATCCAGTAGTGCGGCTCGGCGACGCCGGCCGACGAGAACGCCGAGCGCACCGTGGGCCAGGTCGAGAGGTTGCAGTAGATCGTGGGGTCCGCGCCGGCCGTGCGGCGCATCCGGACCCAGCCCGGTGCTTCGGCGGGCGTGGCGTCGCCGGGTTCGACGTCCAGGACGTGGCCGTCGTTCGTGCTCGCTTTCTTGACGATGGTGACCTTGACCGCGCTGGGGAAGCGCGCCCAGTCGGCGGCCGACCAGGGTTCGAGTTTGATCTTGTCGATGTATCCCGCGACCATCTGCGCGCCGGCGGGGATGTTCGCGGCCGTGACCGCGTCGTACATCGTGCGCACGGGTTACGTCTCCGTTCGGTGCCGTTCGCCGTTTCGGGGACGGCGAAATCGTCTCCGCGATCCGCCATCGTGCTGTTACCCATGTGGGACGGGCGTCAAGCGAAAATGTTACGCAGTTTCGGTCCGTCACCAAAATGGCGGCACCGCACAATTCCTTCACCACGGGTTCACGGGGCGATGGTGACTTTCCGCTATCGGTACTGGCTTCCCGCTCACCCGGCTGGCAAGCTGCCAGGACTTCACGACGGAAGGTACGTGCATGGCGGCACACCCGGCGCGGGCCCGGCGCATCGACGCGCGGGTCGTCGTCCTGAGCGTGCTGCTCGTGGTCGCCCTGCTGGCCTGGTTCGGCGTCGACTACCTGCGCGACCGCCTCGCCGCGGGAGGCTGTGACACCACGACGCCGGTCCACATCACGGCGGCGCCGGACCTCGCGCCGGTGCTCACCGCGCTGGCCCGGTCCGTGCCGGAGCAGGACTGCTACACCGTCGAGGTCACGGCGTCCGCGTCGAGCGCCACCGCGGCGGCACTGGAAACCAACGGTGCGAACGGGCCCGACGTCTGGGTGCCGGAGTCGAGCACCTGGCTGCTGCAGGCCCGCGACGGCGGCGCGTGGAACCTGCCCGAATCCGGCCAGTCGGTGGCGAGCTCGCCGGTCGTGCTGGCCCTGACCGACGAAGTCGCGAAGCAGGCCGGCTGGCCGGGGAAGTCACCGTCCTGGTCGGACGTCCTTTCCGGAAGCCCGGTCGGGCTGCCCGACCCGAGCCGCGACCCGGCCGGGATCGCCGCGCTGATCGGCCTGCAGCAGCTGACGAAGGACGCGCCCGACCCGGCCGCGGCGTTCACCGAGGAGATCCGCAAGGTGTCGGCGGTGAAGGAGCCGTTCACCGCGTCGCCGGCGTCGGAACAGTCCGTGCTGGCGCGCAAGCTCGTCGCCGCGTACCCGGCGGCCGGCGTGCCGAGCTTCGACTACCCGTACGTCGTGCTGCCGCGCGCGTCGGAGGCTTCGCGGTCGGCGGCCGAGCGGTTCCTGCGGCTGCTGCTCGACCAGACCGCCACGAAGACGTTCGCCGACGCCGGGTTTCGGACGCCGGGCGGGCAGCTGCTCGGCGACCGGCCCCCGGACACCCGCACGAACGCCGCGCCGCGCCCGGCCGGGCCGCCCGCGGCAGATGCGATGTACGGCGTGCTGCAGGCGTGGGCCGGGGCGAACCTCAGCGCCCGCGTCCAGGTGCTGCTCGACGTGTCGGGCTCGATGGCGGCCACCGTCCCCGGCACCGGCCGGAGCCGGATGGCGCTCACCCTGGAAGCCGCGACGCAGGGCCTCGGGCTGTTCAAGCCGACGACGGAAATCGGCCTGTGGCTGTTCTCGACCCGGCTCGACGGCGACAAGGACTACAAGGAACTGCTGCCGATGCGGTCCATCTCGCAACAGCTCGCCGGGGGCGGGGTCGCGACGCTGCAAGCGGTCAAGCCGAAGGCCGGCGGGGCGACCGGGCTGTACGACTCGATCCTCGCCGCCTACCAGAACGCGAGGCAGAACTGGCAGCTCGGCCGGATCAACGTCGTCGTCGTGATGACCGACGGCCGCAACGAAGACAGCGACTCCGTCGGGCTGCCCGGCCTGCTGGCCGAGCTGGGCCGCCTGCAGGACCCGCGGAAACCGTTGCCGGTGATCGGGATCGGCATCGGTCCCGACATCGACGCGAGCGAGCTGAAGCAGGTTTCGGCGGCGACCGGCGGCGCCTCGTTCACCACGCCGGACCCGCGCAAGATCTCCGACGTCTTCTACCAGGCGCTGAGCACGCTCATGTGCCAGCCGCCGGCCTGCAAGAAGTGAGGAACCCGTGCTGGAGCTGACCGAGAAGCCCGCGCCACGGGTGGCGCGAAGACCGTCCACCCTGGTCGTGGCGGCGTTCGTCGCGGGCGTCGTGCCGTTGGCGTTCCACGCCTGGGCCGCGCTGCACGGGAGTTTCGCGCAGGACGACTTCATCATGACCTACCGGGCCGCCGTGGCCGGGCCGTTCGACCTCGGGTTCCTCTTCCAGGACTACCACGGGCACCTGTCGCCCGGCGGGTTCTTCCTCGCCGCGGTGCTGACCTGGTGGGCACCGCTGAACTTCCCGCTCATGGTGGTGCCGCTGCTGCTGATGCGGGCGGCCGCGACCGTGCTGTTCTGGTGCCTGCTCGTGCGCTGCTTCGGCCGCCGCTGGGCGATCCTGGTGCCGTTCACCGTGTTCTCGGCCTCGACGCTGCTGCTGGTCCCGACGTTGTGGTGGGCGTTCGGCGTCCAGATCGTCCCGGTGGTGCTGGCGGCCGCCGGGGCGCTGTACTGGCACGTCCGCTACCTGGCCGACGGCGGCCGGTGGTGGATCGGCACGTTCGCGTGGACGCTCTTCGGCCTCGCGTTCTACGAGAAGGCGGCCGTGGTGCCGCTGCTGCTGGTCGCGGTGACCGTCCTGCTCGGACAGTCCTTCCGGGAGCACCGGCGTTACTGGGCGGGGCACGCGGCGCTGCTGGTCGCGTTCGTCGTGGGCTACCTCGCGTCGACGTCGAGCCAGGTGACCCCCGGCGGCCCGCCGATGACCGCCGGCACCGTCGCCGACCTGACCGGCCGGATGCTCGGCGACACCCTGCTGCCCGGGCTGGCCGGCGGTCCGTGGTCCGGGCCCGGCCCGGGCGCGACCTGGGCGCCGTCGCCGTTCGCGGTCGTGGTCCTGCTGTTCGCCGCGGCACTGGCGCTGCTGTTCGCCGGGGTGCGCGCGGGCGGCCGCCGGGCCTGGCGGGCGTGGGCGCTGCTCGGGCTGCTGTTCGCCGTGGACGTCGGGCTGCTGGCCCTGACCCGGCTGCGCGAAGTCGGCCCGGCCGCCGGGGACGACCCGAGGTACGTCGCCGAGCTGGCGCTCGTGGCCGCCCTTTGTGGAGCGTTCGCGTTTCTGACGCCCGGCGAAGTTGCGCCGTCCGGCGGAAAGCGTGAACGGCCGATCGCGCTAGCCGCGTGCGTGCTTTTGCTCATCAGTTCCGCGGCAGGGTTTTCGCGGCTGGCCCCGGCCCTGCGGTTCGAACATTCCGCGCAGTACCTCGGAAACGTCCGGGCGGCCGTCGCCGAGGACCCGGATCTCGTCTTCTACGACACGTTCGTGCCGTCCGATGTGGTCCACGAGTGGTTCGGCACGGACTCGCAGGCGTCCCGGGTCGCCGGCCTGGTGCCCGGCACGCACTTCGACCAGCCGACGAACCGGATGCACCTGCTCGACGCCACCGGCAACCCTCACCTGATCACCGGGGTGGAGGCGGAATCCCGTGGAGTGCCGGGGCCGGTGCCGAACTGCGGGTACACCGTCGGCCAGACCCAGGTGCGCGTCCCGCTCGACAAACCGGTGCTCGGCCGGCACCTGCTGAAGATCGACTACTTCACCTCGGACGGCGGCGAAGGCCTGGTGGACCGGACGCCGGTGTGGTTCCAGGCCGGGCTGCACTCGCTGTACCTGCCGGTGGACGGCCTCTTCGACCACATCGGCGTGCAGCTGTCGAGCGCGGGCGCGCCGGTGTGCGTCGCGAAGATCGAGATCGGGAAACCGGTTGCTCAGTAAGGGTCGTACGGGCTGTCGTGCCCGAAGAGCCGAGCCACCGGCCGCAGCCGCAGGCGCAGCAGCACCTTGATCCCGACGTTGCGCAGGAACCACGGCAGCTGCGCCAGCACGCGCACACGGTCCGCCGTGGACGGTGGGGTCAGCCGGAACCGCGCCAGCGACGTCGCCCGGTCCACATAGGCGTACCGGCGTCCGAAGAGGACTTTCGCGATCGTGCCGAGCGTGACGCCGATCGAGGAAAAGCAGTCGTGGACCAGGATTTCCGCGTCCGGCGGCAGGTGCGCCGACCAGCGCAGGTCATCGGTGTAGGTCCAGTAGTCGTGCTTGCCGTCGATGTAAAGCAGCTGTATGGGCCGGTCCCAGTCAGGCCGCAGCTCCGTGCTGTAACCGGCGACGAGCTCGACGACGTCGTCCAGCCCGGCCTGGCGGATGTTGCGCTCGAACAGCTGCCGCGTCGGTGATCCGCCGAACAGCCTGCCGTCCACGAAGGGGTCGACGGCGATCACCGTGGCGCCGACCGTGCGGGCCGCCGCGCCGAGGACGATCGTGGATCTGCCCTGGTGGCTGCCGATCTCCAGGACGACGTCACCCTTTTCGAGCCGGCGCGCGGCCTGCCACAGCGCCTCGCCCTGCGCGCGCGTCATCCAGCCCTTGACCGGCTCGGCCAGTGCCCATGCGTCGGCGAAGCCGTCCGCCACCAGTTCTTCGGGAATGGCGCACCTGCCTGTGCAGTCGGAAGTCGGGAAAATCGTCGGCACATGGTAGCCAGGTTTCGGCTTAGTATCTACCGGATGGTAACCACCACCCGCGAACGCACCCGGGACGACGCCCCGCCCTCGGGCGGCGCCCGGAAGTTCTCGGCCGGTGCCTTCTTCCGCCGGCCCAGCACGTGGATCGTGCTGGCGCTGACCACGTTGTCGTTCCTGCAGATGCCGGGGAAGACGACGTTCGACACGAAGCTCGACCTCGCCGTCGACCCGCTCGCCTTCCTCGGCCGCGCGCTGCACCTGTGGAACCCGCAAGCCACGGCGGGGGAGCTGCAGAACCAGGCCTACGGCTACCTCTTCCCGATGGGCCCGTTCTTCGCGCTGTGCCAGGCCGCCGGCCTGCCGGCGTGGGTCGCGCAGCGGCTGTGGGGCGCGGTCCTGCTCTCGGCCGCGTTCGGCGGCGCCCTGCTGCTGGCGCGGGCGATGAAGCTCGGCACCGAGCGCACGCGGCTGATCGGCGCGCTCGGGTACGCGCTCGCGCCGCGCATGCTGACCGAAATCGGCGGTCTGTCCGCGGAAATGCTGCCCGCGGTGCTGCTGCCGTGGGTGCTGGTGCCGCTGGTCCGGGCCGGGACGATCGGCTCGCCGCGGCGTGCCGCCGGGCTGTCCGCCCTCGCCGTGCTGTGCATGGGCGGGGTCAACGGCGCGATGGTCGTGATGGCGCTCGTCCTGCCGGGACTGTGGCTGCTGACGCGCAAGTGGACGCGCCACCACGTCGAACTGGTCCTGTGGTGGTTCGTCTTCGTCGTCGGCGCGACGCTGTGGTGGATCCTGCCGCTGCTGCTGCTCGGCGAATACAGCCTGCCGTTCCTGGACTACATCGAGTCCGCGACGAACACGACCGCGCCCATGTCGCTGTTCGAGGTGCTGCGCGGGACCAACCAGTGGGTCGCCTACGTCGTGCAGGGCACGCCGTGGTGGCCGGGCGGCTGGTCACTGATCGACAACCCGGTGCTGATGCTCGCGACCGGGCTCGTCGCCGGTGTCGGCCTGCTCGGGCTGACCCGGCGCGGCCTGCCGGAGCGGCGGTTCCTGGTGCTGGGCGTGCTCACCGGCCTGACGCTGCTGACCATCGGCTACGTCGGCACGCTCGACAGCCCGCTGGCCGAGCAGGTCCGGCACCTGCTCGACGGGCCGCTCGCCCCGCTGCGCAACGTGCACAAGTTCGAGCCGGTGCTGCGGCTGCCGCTGATGCTGGCGTTCGTGCACGGCATCTCGAGCCCGGTCCGGGTGAAGTCCGCGCGCCGGTTCCTCCGGCCGGCGCTGGGCCTGCTGCTGGTGCTGGTGATGGCCGCGCCCGCGTGGCTGCTGAACCTGCGCTCCGGGCCGGGCTGGGACGAGGTGCCCGGCTACTGGTACGACGCGATGGGCTACGTCGCGAAGGCGGACCCGAACGCGCGGACACTGCTGCTGCCGGCCACCGGCTTCGGCGAGTACGACTGGGGCCGCACGGTCGACGAGCCCGCGCAGGCGATCGCGAAGAGCCCGTGGGCGGTCCGCAACCAGGTACCGCTGGGGTCCGAAGGCAACACCCGGCTGATGGACTCGGTCGACGCCGCACTCGCCGACGGCCGCGGCGACCCGGGGCTCGCCGCGCTGCTCGCGCGGTCCGGGTACCGGTTCTTGCTGCTGCGCAACGACATCGATCGGGAACGGAGTACCGCGCCGCCGATCGCGACGCTGCGGGCCGGGCTGGCCGGCTCGCCCGGCATCGGCAAGGCGGCGGAGTTCGGGCCGCTCGAGATCTACGAGGTCCGGCAGCCGGTGCCGCTGGCCACGGCGACGTCCGCGAAGGACGTCCCGACGGTGAGCGGCGGTCCGGAGAACCTGCTCCCGCTGATCGACTCCGGCCAGCTCGACCCGGCGACGCCGACCGTGCTGACCGGCGACGGCGGTTCGCCCGGCGGCCCGCGGCTGGTGACCGACGGCCTGCGCCGCGCCGAGCGGAACGTCGGCGGCGTGCGGGACAACCTCAGCCAGACCCTGACCGCCGGGGAGGCGTTCCGTCAGCAGCGTGCGGCCGGTGACGTCCTGCCGTTCCCGGGCGAGGAGCACCAGACCGTCGCCGCCTACCGGGGCATCCGCGCGGTGACGGCGTCGACGGCCGCGTCGTTCGCCGACGCCTTCGGCGGGTCCGATCCGGGGCACCAGCCCTTCGCGGCGATCGACGGCGACCCGCGCACGGCGTGGCATTCGTCGGCGTTCACCGGGCCGATCGGCCAGTGGCTCGAGGTGGAGCTCGACACCCCGCGGCTGGTGAACGCGGTGGACCTGCAGATGGTCGACGACCTCCGGGTGGGCTGGCCGCCGACCCGGATCCGGATCACCACCGACAACGGCTCGGTCGACCAGCAGGTGATCCGCGGGGCCGGGTCGCACACCTACTCCGTCATGGCCGGGGTCACCCGCAAGGTGCGCGTCACGCTGCTGTCGCTGGTGGTCGGGCGGCAGGACGGGAACGTCGGCATCGCGGAGCTGAAGATCCCCGACACCGAGCCGCAGCGCGCCTTGGAAGTCCCGGCCGACCTACCCGCCGGGCCGGCGCCCGGGTTCGCGTTCACTCGCGGCGCCTCGCCGCGGTACGCCTGCCTGCCTTCGGACGGGGCGGTGCGGTGTGACGCGTCCGCCGCACGCGACGGCGAAGAGCCCGACGGCATCCGGCGGCTGTTCAGCACCCCGGCCGAGCAGACGTTCCTCGTCGGCGGCTCGGTGCTGCCCGCGGGCGGCGGGAAGAACCCGGTGCAGCTGCCGGGGGTCACGGTGGCGTCGACGTCGCAGCTGGCCGGCGACCCGGCGGCGGGCGGGTTCGCGGCGGTGGACGGCGACGCGGGCACGACGTGGCGTCCCGACGCCACCGACCTGCGTCCGACGCTCACCCTGGGCTGGACCGGCACGAAGCGGATTTCCGGGCTGCACATCGGGGTTTCGCCGTCGAGCGGTGCTCGCGCTCCCCGGCAGGTCGAGCTCGTGGGTCGCTCGGGGTCGCGGACGGTGCAGCTCGACGACGGCGGGTCGGCGTCGTTCGAACCGCTGGACACCGACCAGCTGCAGGTCGTGCTGCCGGGGGACGACGACGACCCCGCCGCGCGGGCGGTGGTGGGCATCGGGAGCCTGGAGCTCTCCGGCACCGACGGGCTCCTGCCCGGGCCGGACCCGGCGTTCACCGTGCCGTGCGGCTCGGGGCCGAACGTCCACCTCGACGGGCTCGACTACCGGACGTCGGTGCAGGGCACGCTGGCCGACATCACCGCGCACCGGCCGCTGGCCTTGAAGATGTGCCGGGACTCGGAGGGCGGGATCTCCCTGCCGCCCGGCGGGCACGAGCTGCGGACGGACCGGTCGGAGTCGTTCGTCGTCCAGGATCTGTGGCTGCGTCCTTCGGTCGAGGCGGCTCCGGTTGTGCGCCGCGCGGTGCAGGTGGAGAAGTGGGACGCGGCGTCGCGGTCGGTGAAGGTGGCGCCGGGCGAGGAGGCGGTGCTGGCGGTCCCGGAGAACGCGAACGCGGGCTGGGTGGCCACTTTGGACGGACGCGAGCTGGCCCGCACCCGCGTCGACGGCTGGCAGCAGGCGTGGATCGTCCCGGCCGGCGCGGGCGGGGTGGTGTCGCTTTCGTTCACGCCGGACTCTTCGTACCGGACGTCGTTGCTGATCGGCGCGTTCGCGGTGGCGCTGATGCTGGCGGGGGTCTTCTGGCCGGCCCGGCGGCGGTCGTTCCGGGTGCTTCCCGGGGGATCGATCGTGCCGGTGGCGCTGATCGTGCTGCTGGTGGCACTGGGCGGGATGCTGCCGGTGGTGCTGCTGATCGCGTGCCTGCTGGCCCGCCAGTTCTGGGACCGCGCGCCGAGATACCTGGCGTTCGGCGGCATGGTCGTGGCGGCGGGGGTGTCGGTGACGGGCCGCCTCCTGGGCCACGGCCAGGAGTGGGCGTACGGCCCGGTGACCCAGGCGGCATTGCTGCTGGCGGCGGCCGCGATGGTCGCGACGTGCGTGGACTGGTTCACCCGCAAGGAGAACCCGACCGAACCGGCTTAGGCACCCGTAACTCGCGTGACGGGGAACGTGACTCGCGTGATTGGGGCCGGAACTCGCGAGTTTCGGCCCCAATCACGCGAGATCCGGGTCTGATCACGTGAGTTACGGGTGTTCGGCGGTGCGGCGGGCTCGTAACTCTAGGACGAACCCGGCCACGGCCAGGCCGCCGGCGCAGCAGGCCGCCACCGTCACCACCTGGGTTGCCGATGCGTGCAGCCACGTCGTGATCAGCAACGCCTCCACGCCCACCGCCGCCCACATCAGCACCGCCACCCGGCGGTCGCCGTCGGCCAGGCGCGCGTACAACAAGATCTGGACCAGCGCCAGCATCGACCCGGCCAGGGCGAACGGCCACACCGGCATCGTGCTCCCCGCGTACCGTGCTCCGCCGATCAGCGACAGCAGTGACGGCCCCAGCACCAGCGATGCCAGGAGCACGAAGGCGTCCAAGAAGGCACACACCGCCAGCGCCACCGGCAACACCCGCCGCCGGCCGGAAGCGGCCGCGAACCGGGGGAGCACCAGGACCCCCACCGCCTGAGGCAGCCAGTACGCGATCTTCGTGACGATCGCCCCCAGCGCGTACTCGCCCGCCTCCGAAGACGGCAACGTGTGCCGGGCCAGCACCAGATCCAGGTTCACCAGCAGGACGAGCGCCAGCATCGCTTGCGCCGTGTGGAGTACTTCGGCGCCGTGGCGGTCGGCCCAGCGGGGACGCGGGCGGCCGCAGATCTGCCAGGCCACCACGATCACCGCCAGCGACCCGAGAGCCGTCCCGACCAGCGCACCCGTCGTGGTCCCCGCGACGAGCAGGCCCACCAGGGACCCGCCGACCTTGCCCAGCCCCTCCAGCGCGATCAACCCGGCCAGCACCGCGAACCGGTGGGCGCCCTGCAGCATCCCGTGGAACACCCCGAGCAGCGTCAACGGCCCGAGCGCGGCCGTCACCAGCAGCGCCGGCGTCAGCGAACCCAGGTGCAGCAGGAGCACCAGCAACGGGCTGAGCGTCAAGGCCACCGTCGCGACGATCGCGCTCGTCACCAGCCCCAAAGCGAACAGCGACCCCTGGGAAAGCGACGGCGAGCGCGCGACCCGCAGCGCCACCACCGTCTGCAGCCCCATCGCCGGGACGACGCCGATCACCAGCACCGCCAGCAGCGAGCTCAGCTCCCCGAACGCCCCGGGCGCGAGGATCCGCGCGGCCGCGAGGCTCAGCACGTAGCTGCCCGCGTTGTTGCCCGCGAGCGCGAGCGAGACGAGGATCGCCGCGACCCGGTTGCCGGTCCGCGTCGGCACTTCGGTGTCTACGCTCAACGGCGGGCTCCCGTTACCGGCGGGTAATGACCAGGCACCCTAACCGCGCGGACTACGGAAAGGAAGGGCAGTGGACGCACCGAGCAGGCGGCTCGCGCTCCCCGTCGTGTCCGCCCTGCTGGCGTTCGCCGTCTGCGCGCCCCTGCTCGGCCGCGGGTTCGTCCTCTCCTACGACATGGTGTTCGCGCCCCGGCAGTACTTCGTGCCGGACGCCTTCGGGGTCGGCAGCACGCTGCCGCGGTCCGTCCCGGCCGACGCCGCCGTCGCGCTGGCGACCACCGTGCTGCCCGGCGACATCGTCCAGAAGATCGTCCTGCTGCTGGCCATTTTCGCGGCCGCGTACGGCGCCGGCCGGCTGGTCCCGACCGAGCACCTGGGCACGAGGCTCGTCGCCGCGACCGCGTACGCCTGGACGCCATACGTCGCCGAGCGGCTGTTCATCGGGCACTGGCCGCTGCTCCTGACCTACGCCTGCCTGCCGTGGATCGTCAGAGCGGGACTCGCCGCGCGCGAGCACGAGCCGAACGCCCTGCCGCGGCTGGTGCTCGCGTGCGCCCCGGCGGTCCTGACCCCGCCGGGGGGCGTGCTCGCCGCGGTCGTCATGGCCGTGGCCGCCGGTTCGCGCCGCCTCTGGCAGACGCTCGCCATTGCCATCGTGCTCAACCTGCCGTGGCTGGTCCCGACGTTCCTCAACGCCGAGGGCACCTTCTCCGACCCGGTCGGCGTCACGGCGTTCAGCGCCCGGCCCGAAAGCTGGGGACCCGCGCTGCTCAGCGTGCTCGGCCTGGGCGGCATCTGGAACGCCGAAACGGTGCCCGGCAGCCGGTCCATGCCGCTCGTCCCGGTGCTGACGCTCATCGTCGTCGCCATCGCGGTCGCCGGCCTCGCGCCGCTCACCAGACGGTGGGGGAAGGCGCCGGCCCGCTCGCTGTTCGGCCTCGGCGTCGCGGGCGTGCTCCTGGCGTCGCTGGCGACGTTGCCGGGCGGCGACGCGCTGCTGACCGCGGCCACGCGGCACCTGCCCGGCGCGGGACTCCTGCGGGACGCCCAGAAATGGGTGGCCTGGTGGGCGTTGCCGCTCGCGCTCGGCTTCGCGCTGGCCATCGAAGTCGCCGCGGCGAAGCTGAAAACCGAGCGGGGACGCATCGCGCTCGTGACGGCGGCGGCCGTCTTCCCCCTGCTCACCATGCCGGACCTGGCCTGGGGCGGCTGGGGACGGCTCGCCACCGCGCAGTACCCGGCCGACTGGCAGGCAGTGTCCGAAAAGCTCGGTGACCGTCCCGGCGACGTGCTGACGTTGCCGCTTTCGACGTTCCGCGGGTTCGCCTGGAACGACGACCGCACGCAGCTCGACCCGGCGCCCCGCGTCCTCCCGAAACCCGTGCTGATGGACGACACGCTCCAAGTCGGACCGGACCGCATCGCCGGGGAGGACCCGCGCATCGGCGACGTCCGCGCCGCGACGTCCGCCCGGGAGCTCACCACCGCGGGCATCGGCTGGATCCTCGTCGAGCACGGGACGCCCGGTTACGTCGACTCGCGGCTGCTCGCCGACGCGACGCCGGTGTGGTCGGGTGAGTGGCTGACGCTCTACCGGACCCCGGGTGTGCCCGCGGTGAAAGCGAATTCGTGGACGCCCGCCTTGGTGGCGAACGGAGTAGCGCTGACGTCGCTGTGCGTCGCACTGTTGTGCCGCATGTTACCGATGCGTACATTGAGGCGCGGCAGGAGTTCCCCGCCGCGGAAGGAGTGACACGTGGGCACGGTCATCGGCGTGATCGCCGCCGTCATCATCGGAGGCGGTCTGGCGACCGGAGCCGGGTTCGCCCTCACCCAGGGTGCCGACCCGGACAACACCGCCCAGGTGCAGGAAAAGCTCAACGCGCAGGTGAAGTACAACCCGGCCGACCACCCGAACAAGCTCTACGGGAACCGCTGACGCGGTGACCCCGCTCGCCTCCGACCACGCGCACCGCGTCGTCGGGCTCTACGGCGACCCCACCGTTTCCTGGAGCATCCTCCTCGAAGCGGAGCTCGGCACGGCCGCCCCGGAACCGGAGAAGCTCCGGGCCCGGCTGGCGGCCGCCGTCCAGCAGTACCCGCATCTCGGTGCCGTGCCGGAAATCGAGCGGACGACCGACTTGCCGGCCACTCGCGACCGGTTCGCTTCGGCACCCTACGAACGGTCCGCGCCCCTTCTGCGCGTCGCTGTCCGCGCCGAGGAGCCCACCCTGCTCGTCGCCGCGCACCACGGCGCCCTCGACGGCCTGGGGCTGCTCTCGCTGCTCGGCATCCTCCTCGACGTCCCGGTTTCCTCGGCGGCGACCGGGATCGGTGAACGTGCCGGCGGCAAACCCTTTGCCCTTTCGGCCGTCCAGCGGCTCGCTGAGGCACTTTTCGCACCCCCGGGCCGAATCACGCCCGACCGGCGTACCGAGGCTGCGGGAGACGTCTTCGCCGCCCGGCACGACACACGGCTACGCCTGGGAGCCGCGGGGTTCGTCGCGGCGGCCGCTCGCGCGACCGGAAGCTGGAACCGCGCGCACGGCGCCCGCACCGCCCGCGTGGTGGCCGCGCTGGGCGCGTCACGGCGGTCCGGGGCCGCGCCGGAACCGGTGCACGACAGCGCGTTCTTCCGGCTGCGGCTCGGCCCGGGCGCGGACGTCGCCGCGGTGCTCGCCGCGCAGGAGCCCGAGCCGGACTTCCCGGCCCGCAGCAGCCGGCTCGCCCGGCTGGGCACGCGGCTGCTGGCAAGCCGGCTCGGCTCGACGTTCCTGGTGTCCAACCTCGGCGTGGTGTCCACGGGGGACACGGTTCGTTCGCTCGCGTTCTACCCGGCGGCGAGCGGTCGTTCCGGCGTGGCGTTCGGCGCGGCGACCACCGGCGGCACCACCACGGTGACGGTGCGGGCCCGCCGCAAGGACTTCGACGCGGACGCCGCGGCTCGGCTGCTCGGCGAGTTCCGCGACGCGGTTCGGGAGCAGGCGCCGCGGCAATGACATGAACGACTCTTTCATGTCGCCGGACGACATGAAAGAGTCGTTCAGGACGCCAGAGCCGAGCCGCGCACCGCCTGGTCCAGAACCCGCGGCCGGGGCGCAGGCTGCCCCGAGACGTCACGGACCAGCGACTCGAACTGCCCGACGCTCACGTCCCAGCTGAACTTCCCGGCCCGCTCGGCCCCGGCCAGGCCCATTTCCGCGCGCCGCAGGCCGTCGGCGAGCAGGCCGTCCACCTGGGCGGTGAAGTCTTCGAAGTCCTCGGCCAGGAGGCCCGTGCGACCCTCCACGATGGACTCGGCCACGCCGCCCGCGGCGCGGTAGGCGACCGACGGCACGCCGTGCGCCGCGGCCTCCATGATGACGATGCCCCAGCCCTCCTTGACCGACGGGCACAGGTGCAGCCACGACCGCGCGAGGATCTCGTGCTTGGCCTGCTCGTCGACCCAGCCGTGCAGGACCACGCGGTCCGCCACCCCGCGCGAAGCCGCGTGCGCGCGCAGCACCTCGTCCCACGGACCCTGGCCCACCACCTCGAGCTTCAGCGAAGGCCAGCGCCGGGCGAGCCGCGCGACGACGTCGATGGCGTGTTCGATCCGCTTGTGCGGCACCAGCCTGCTCACCGCGACCAGCGTCGGGGACGCGTCCCGTTCGGACTCGCACAGCGGCGGCGCGTCGAGGCCGTTGGGCACCACGGTGACGCGCCCGGGCTCGATCCCGAGGCCCCCGAGCTCCGCCTTGGTGACCTCGGAGACCGTGGCGTACCGGCACTTCCGGAACAGCCACGGCGCCAGCCGCGACTCGATCCACCAGCCGACCCGGCCCAGCGTCTCGCCGAGCGCGCTGATCCACTGTTCCTTGTGGACGTGGTGCACGAGCACCAGCACGGGACAGCCGGCGACCAGCCGGGCGAAGAACGGCATCCCGTTCTGCACGTCGACCACCAGGTCGGCGCGGGCCCGGCGAATGGCGCGCAACGCGTGCGTATACACGCCGAACTTGTTGCCCCGCCGCCGGTAGCGGACGCCGTCGCGCCATTCGCCGTCGGTCGCGCCCGGGTAGGCGGCGCACTGGATTTCGACCCGGTACCCGGCTCTCGCGAGCCCTTCGGCCATCCGCTCGACGTACCGCTCCGACCCGCCGCCTTCGGGGTGGCCGGTGTCGCGCCAGTTGACGAGGAGTACACGAGGACGTTCCATCGGGTTATCCAAACTTCGGCGACGATGCTAGGTTACCGGTGCGTACACAGTAGATGAACGTATTCGGGAAAGCGACGGTTCAATGGTAGGTAATCCGGTTCTCGACCGACCTCATCAGGCCACGCTCGGTCGTTCCGTGACGCTCTTCCGCACGTTCCTCACCGAGCAGACCGACCCGGACGGCTTCTATTCCGCGCTGGCCGCCGACTCCGTCCGGCAATTGGCGGCACACACTCCGCTGTCCGGCCGCACGATCCTCGACGTCGGGGGCGGCCCCGGCTACTTTTCGGACGCCTTCCGCGCGGCCGGCGCGGCCTACCTCGGCCTCGACCCGGACGTCGGCGAGTTGTCCGCCCGCGGCGAGCCCGGCGAGAACATGATCCGCGCGAGCGGCACGGAACTGCCCGTACGCACCGGTTCCGTCGACGTCTGCTACTCGTCGAACGTGCTCGAGCACGTCAGCGAGCCGTGGGTGATGCTCGACGAGATGTGCCGGGTGACCAAGCCCGGCGGCACGGTCTTCGCGTCGTTCACGCCGTGGTATTCGCCGTGGGGCGGTCACGAGACCGCGCCGTGGCATTTCCTCGGCGGGCACTACGCCCGGGAACGGTATTCGCGAAAGCTGGGCAAGGAGCCGAAGAACAAATTCAGGGAAAGCCTGTTCCCGGTTTCGGTCGGCGCCGCGCTCCGCTGGGCGAAAGCGACGCCGCTCGCCGATTTCGTGGCCGGGTATCCGCGGTACCACCCGAGCTGGGCGATGTGGATCGTGCGGATTCCCGGCCTGCGCGAAATCGCGTCCTGGAACCTGGTGCTGGTCCTGCGCCGGCGGTGAATCAGCTGCCGGCGAAGGCCACCTGGCGCCGCCGGTGCGAGGCCGGGGGCTCCTGCGGGCGCCGGCGGGCCAGCAGGACGATCGCGACGACGATCAGCACGCCGCCGCCGATGCCGAGCCAGAGCGGGCCGGTGCTCGACAGGAACTCCAGCCTGCCCTTGTTCTCGTTCACCTGGTCGACCATCTGCGCGATGGTCTTGCCGTTGTAGGCGAGCGTCCCGTCGAACACGACCGTCGAGCTGCCGCTGGTGCCGACGCGCAGCTCCTGGTGCTGCTGTTGCTGCTGCTTGACCTGGATCCCGGTGACCGGCTCCACCCACATCGTGTTGACGCCGCGGTAGTAGAGGTCGGCGTCCACGGTGGACTGGTCGGAGCCGACCAGCGAGCCCGGCACCTTCTTCGAGTCGAGCTTCGTGTCGGGGATGTCCTGGACGAACTTGTAGGTCTCGATCCCGTTCACCGTCTCGGTGCCGGTGTAGCGGGCGGTGACGGCCCCGCCGGTGTTGTCGTCGTAGACCTTGTAGTCCTTCTGCTCGGTGCCGAAGGGGAACTTGAAGTTCAGGCCGGGCTGCGCCTTCTCGATGTTCGTCTCGGCCGGCTTCTGGCCGTCCTTGTCGGCCTTGTCCTTCAGCTCGGTGACGTAGCTGCTCTTGGCGTCGCACTTCGGGTCGGTCTCGCCGCTCGGCTCGTAACCTTCGCCGGTGCGCCGGTCGAAGCAGACCTGCCGCTTGCTCGCGCTGAGCACCGTGCCGTCGGCGTCGTCGGTGACCTGCACCGCCAGCAGCCAGACCGCGTAGTCGGTGTCCGCCTGCATCTCCGGCGCGCTGAAGTTCGCCTGCACGTGCCCGGTCGCGGTCAGCTTGGCGTTCTCGCGGATGTTCGAGACCGGGCCGGAACCGTCGTCGGTCACGGCGAGGACCTTGCTCGCGGTGCCTTCGAGCACCGACGTGGAGTCCTGGTCGAGCGGCACCTTGGCGAGCTTGGGGTAGACGTACGTGGGGAGGAGCACCGCCCCGGCGACCGCGAAAACGCCCAGTGTCAGCAAGATCAGGCCGAAAGCACGTCGCAACGGTCCTCCTGGGTCGGTCTTCGTCGACACACAAATTACCCGGCGGTAATCAGGTGGGAGGGATAGTGGCCCGCGCCACGCCGCGCGTCAAAGTGTGACCGGCGGTCACAGACGCCCGGTGCGACCGGAAGGTCGCATGTGCGCCGCCGTTCGGACCAAGCGACCAAACATGTTTGTTCCCGGGCACAACGGGCACGGGCCCACCATCGGACGATCCTCCCTCCGCCGCGCCGTACCGCAAAGGAGAAAATCCCTTTTGCCCCAGGACCCTTCGATGGTCGCCATCGCGGCCACCGCGCGCTGGCGGGCCCGGATCGTGGCGGCGGCCGCGAGCGCGGGAATCACCCTGACCGACCCACTGGCCGGCGTGCCCGGCATCCGCGTGCTCGCCTGCACCCCGGGCGACCTCGGCGTGATCGTGCCGAGGCTCGGCGGCGAGCCCTCGCGCGCGGCGATCGGCGCGCATTCGGACTCGATCGCCGACCGCGAGCTGCGCGACGCCGTCGCCGACGTCGCGGCGCTGCTTTCCCTGCACGGCAACGTGGTGCTCGACCTCGACGCCGGCGGCCGCCGCCGCACGGTGACACGGCCGGACGTGGTCGTCTCGGCCGGCGTGGACCGTCCCCAGTGGACGGAGACGGCGGTGACACTCCCGGTGGGCACGGACCGGCGCGGGGGCCCGCTGACGGTGGCACTCACCGCCGGCCCCGGCTTCGAAGGAACGCTGCTGGAACTGGCGAGACTGGTGGAGGCGGACGCGGCCTAGGCGCTGTCCTGCGCGACGAACCGGCTCAGCAGGTCGTGCAGCCGGCGCCGGTCCGCGTCGTCGAACACCTGCAGCAGGCCGGTCATCGCCTCGGCGAACAGCTCGTCCGCCTCGGCGAGCCGGTGCTCGCCCTCCTTGGTGATCACGATCTCGTAGGCCCGCCGGTCGTCGGCGGATCGCTGCCGCCGCACCAGGTTGCGGCGCTCCAGGTCGTCGACGATCCGGACCAGGGTGGACTTGTCGACCCCGAGTGCCGCGCCGAGCTCGCGCTGGCTGCGGACCCGGCCGGCGCGGACCGTCGCCAGCACCCCGGCGTGCTGCAGCTCGATGCCGGTCGGCCGCGCCGCCTCGTTGGCGTGCGCGCGGGCCAGCCGGTGGGCGCGGTTCAGCAACATCCCGAGAGCGTTCGGATCGACCGGTTGAGCCTCCATGTCGAGAATGCTAGCATCCGAGACAGTCTCAGTTGAGACGGTCTCAGTTCCGGGGGTAATCGTGCGAGTACTGATCAGCGGCGCCGGCCTGGCAGGCCCTTGCCTGGCCCACGGCCTGCGCCGGCACGGCATCGACGTCCTCCTCTTCGAACGCGACGCCGCGATCGACGCCCGCGCGCAGGGCTACCGGATCCACATCGGCGGCGGCGGCGACGCGGCCCTGCGCGAATGGCTGCCCACCGGGGTCTACGAGCAAGCCGCCGCGACGTCCTGCCGGACCGGGCGCGGGGTCACGGTGGCCGGCCCCGATCTCGGGACGTTCACGGAGCTCCCGCTGCCGCCTGCCGTCGCCGGGCTCACGGTCGACCGGCTGACGCTGCGCCGGATCATGCTGCGCGACCTGGCCGGCTGCACGCGCTTCGGCACCGAGTTCGCCGGCTACGCCCCGCTGGACGACGGCCGGGTGCGAGTCCGGTTCGCCGACGGCACCACCGAAGACGGTGACCTGCTGGTCGCCGCCGACGGGGTCGGCTCGGGCATCCGGCGGCAGCTGCTGCCGGACTTCCCGGTGACCGTCGACGACCACCGGCTGATCTACGGCCGCACGCCGCTGACCGGCGAAGCCCGCGACCTGACCCCGGACGCGGCGCTCGAAGGCTTCCTCGGGGTGACCGGCGTGGACGGCCGCGGGCTCGTCCTGGCTGCGCAGCGCTTCCGGCGCGACCCGGCCGAGTTCGGCTTCCCGGCGGGCCGGGACTACGTCATGTGGGCCGCGGGCGCCCCGTCGGCCACGTTCGGCCCGGACCTCTTCCGGCTCGGTGCCGGGGAGCTGATCGACCTGGCGGCGAAGACATTCGCCGGCTGGCACCCGTCGCTGGAGGCGCTGATCCGGCTGGGCGACCCGGCCTACGTCGTGCCGTCGAGCGTCTACACCTCGGAACGACCCGGGGCGTGGTCACCGGGCCCGGTGACCCTCGCCGGCGATGCGGCGCACCCGATGCCACCCGCCGGCGTCAGCGCGGGGGTGGCGCTGCACGACGCGGGCCTGCTCGCCGGCCGGCTGGCCTCGGGCGCGCCGCTGCTCGACGCCGTCGGGGAGTACGAGAAGGAGATGCTCGACCACGGGTTCGCCGCGGCGGCCGCCGCCACTCGTCGCCACCGGGGCCAGCACTAGTCTTCGACCCACTCCAGGAGGTCGCCGGGCTGGCACTCGAGGACCCGGCACATCGCTTCCAGGGTGCTGAACCGCACGGCCTTGGCACGGCCGTTCTTCAGCACCGCCACGTTCGCCGGGGTGAGGCCGACCTTCTCGGCGAACTCCCCGACGCTGAGCTTTCGCTTGGCCAGTTCGACGTCGATCCGCACGATGATCGCCATCAGATGACCGCTTCCAGGTCGGTCCGCAGGGTGGTGGCCTGGCGCAGCAGGGTGCGCATGACCACCATCAGCAGGCCGAGCACGGTGATCCCGACGGTCACCAGGAACAGCAGCATCGGCATCCCCGGGTCGTCCGCGTTGAAGCCGACGAAGATCAGCATGCCGACGAAGACCAGCCACGCGGCACCGATGGCCCAGACGATCGCGTCAACCCACTTCAGGGACGCGCTGGTGAAGATCCGGTCCTTCTTGACCAGCGTCAGCAGCTTCCAGGTCGCGACGACGATCACCTCGACGCACAGCACCAGGAACACCGCGATCGCGGTCAGCGGCCACCGCAGCGGCGCGTCGTGCGGGTTCTGCTGGGCGTGGTAGGCGATGCCGCCCGGCAGCGAGAGCGTCTGGAAGACGACGAGGACGCCGAACAGCACGACGAGGAAGACCCGGAGCGCCGCGACGGCGCGTCTTTCGGTGAGCATGCGACGACTATCGCTGCTTATCTATCGAAAGTCAATCGGTATCTGGTGATCTACGATGGCTCGGGATCGAGGCGCACCGACTCGAGGGCGACGTACAGCTCGCCGATGTCGACGGGGTCGGTCAGGTCGCGCTTGGTCAGGTCCTGCACGCGGCGCAGCCGGTAGCGGACGGTGTTGGGGTGCACGAACAAGCGGTCCGCGGCCTCCTTCGCCGAGCCGTGGCCGGCGAACCACGCGAGCAGCGTGTCGAGCAGGACCTTGCGTTCCGCGCGGGGCAGGGCGAGCACGCCGGCCAGTGCGGACCGCACGACGTCGCGGGCCATCCCCGGCGCGGCGGCGACCAGCGTCGTCACCGGCGAGTCGCCGAACACCACCACGCCGGCCGTCCCCGTGGGCAGCGAGCGGCGGGCGATCCGGGCCCGGTGCAGCGCGTCCGGGACGTCCGGGAACCCGCTGAACGGCTTGCTCATCCCGGCCGCCACCGGCAGCGAGCCCAGCACTTCGCGCAGCCGCCGGACGTCCTCGATGCGGTCGATCGCGACCAGGCCCGCCTCGCCGCCCGGCCGCCAGGCCGAGCGCCAGCGGCGGGCGCGCAGCAACGCCTCGACGGTGTCGTGCTCGTCGGGCTCGACGCGTTCGGTGACCACGACGACGAACATGCCCGCGGTCGGCAGGCCCAGGTTCCGCGCGGCGGCCTCCATGTCGGCCTGGCTCGGGAGCCGGCCGCGGAACAGGTCGTCCAGCCGGCGCGCGTCGGCGTGCGACGGCTCGGCGGCGACCTGCTCGTACGCCGTGGTCAGCGCGTCGGAGTAGAGGTCGATCGCTTTCCAGACGTAGGAGTTGATCTCGATCGTCCGGGTGGGGTTGAGGAACTCCGGGCCGGCGAGCTCGAGCAGGGCTTCGTAGACGAAGGTGCCGCCGATGCGGAAGGCGCGCAGCACCGCGGGCAGCGGGATGCCTTGGCGCGCTTGGACGAGCCCCGTCTTGCGGGCGGCGTCGAGGGCGAGGCCGCTGCCTTCGGCCAGCGCGGTGAGCGCGCGTTCGAGGTTGGCGTGGCAGACCTGCCGCAGCTCGCCGGGCGCGACGCGCTCGACCTGCCGGTAGAAGTCGTCTTCTTCACTGAGCAACCGGGCGAGGCGGTCGGCGAACTCGGGCAGCCTGGCCAGCATCTCGCGCACCAGCTCGCGGTGTTCGCGAGGTACCGGCCTGGCGAGAGCTTCGATGCCCATTCCTCACTTTAGCTCGGGTCCGCGGCCCGGGACATGCACGAACTTGAGTAAAATTCATGTCCACCGGGTGATCGGCCTGGTGAGGGGTTGACGCGACGATCGACTCACGAAAGCTTGCGCGCGGTGAAGTAGACGTGCGGCTCGGAGCCGGCTTCGGGGTGGTCGGGCACGAACTGCGCCTGCTCCTCGCGGACGATCTCCAGGCCGGCCGCGCGGAGTCTAGCCGCGAGGACCTCGGCCGGGAAGCTGCTGGCGCGGACCGGGTGTCCCATGAAGACGATGTCGACGCCGTCCACGTCGGCGGGCACAGTGGCCAGGACGAGCAGGCCGCCGGGCTTGAGCCAGCCCGCCAGTCGTCCGATCATCGTCTCCTGGTCGGCCCGGGGGAGCTGCAGCATCGAGAAGAACGCCGTGACCGCGTCCCACGTGCCGTCCTCGAAGGACAGTTCGCGCATGTCGCCGACCTCGAACCGCGCGGCGGGCACCTGGGCCCGCGCGATCTCGACCATCTTCGGCGCGACGTCGTACCCGGTCACCGCGAAACCGGCCGCGGTCAGCAGGTCTGCGGTGGGGCGCCCGGTTCCCGAGCCGAGGTCGAGCACCGCGGCGCCCGCGGGCAGCCGCTCGGCCAGCGCGGTGATCGCGGCCCGCTGCTCGGCCAGGTTCCGGAAGGCGTGTTCGTAGTCCTTGCCGAGCGCGTCGAAGACTTCGGCGGCGGTTTCGGGGCGTGTCATGGACCCACCTTGTCAGACGTTCGGTTGCGCAACTTCCGAACTGTTATCTGCAAGTTCTGAGTAAGTTCGAGAAAAACCTTGTGGTTCGGGGAAGGCGCGACCTACTCTTCCGCGGCACTCCACTCGAGAATCGAGGTTCGTGATGGCGCGCCGCACCCTCGCCACCGTGTTCGCCGCGATCGCCGCCCTGCTCCCGGTGGCCACGCCCGCGTCGGCCGCCGACCGGCCGGTCGTGACACGGGCCGCCCTCGATCCCGCCTTGGTCGCCGGGCGGGGCGCCAGTGTCGGCTTCCTCGAGCAGGAGGCGGAGAACGCCCGCACCGACGGCGTCGTGCTCGGCCCGGACCGCTCGGCCTACACGCTGCCCGCCGAGGCGTCCGGACGGCGGGCCGTCCAGCTGGTGGCCGGTCAGCACGTCGAGTTCACGCTGCCCGCCGCCGCGAACGCGATCACCGTCCGGTACAGCATCCCGGACGCGCCGCACGGCGGCGGGACCACCGCGCCGCTCGACGTCACCGTGAACGGCGCGCACCGGCAGCGGATGACGCTGACCTCGCAGTACTCCTGGCTGTACAACCAGTACCCGTTCACCAACGATCCCGGCGCGGACCTGCTGCACCCGGACTGGTGGATCACCGAGTGCTCGTGCGTGCCCGCGGCGACCACGCCGGCGCCGGTGATCGCAAAGCCGTTCCGCCCCAACCACTTCTACGACGAGCAGCGGCTCCTGCTCGGCAAGACCTACCGGGCGGGGGACAAGGTCCGGCTCACCGTCCCGGCCGGGACCGCCGCCGCGTGGACGGTCGTCGACCTGCTCGACTCCGAGCTCGTCGCGCCGCCGAGGTTCGTGCCGATCGCGGCCAACGCGGTGCTCTTCGGCGCCGACCCGACCGGCCGCCGCGACTCGGCTGACGCCCTCGACCGCGCCATCGCCTTCGCGCGGCGCGCTCATCTGAAGGTGTACCTGCCGCCCGGCACGTACCAGGTCAACCGGCACGTCCTCGTCGACGACGTCACGATCGAAGGCGCGGGCAGCTGGTACGCGATCGTCAAGGGGCACGAGGTCGCGCTGGGCACCCCGGCGCCGGACGGTTCGGTCCACACGGGAGTCGGCTTCTACGGCGAGAACGCCTCGAACGTCCACCTTTCGGGGTTCGCGATCGAAGGCGACGTGCGGGAACGCGTGGACACCGACCAGGTCAACGCGATCGGCGGCGCGCTCAGCAATTCCACTGTGGACTCCCTGTACCTCCACCACACGAAGGTCGGCCTGTGGTTCGACGGGCCGATGCGGAACACGCGCGTCACGAACAACGTCATCGCCGACCAGGTCGCCGACGGCCTGAACTTCCACACCGGCGTGACGGATTCGGTGGTGTCGAACAACTTCGTGCGCAACAGCGGGGACGACGGCCTGGCGATGTGGTCGGAGAAGACCCAGGACGCGCGGAACGCGTTCGACCACAACACCGTCCAGACGCCGGTGCTGGCCAACGGGATCGCGCTCTACGGCGGAGCGGACAACACGGTCTCGGGCAACCTGGTCGCCGACCCGATCCGCGAGGGCAGCGCGATCCAGGTGGGATCGCGGTTCGGGGCCGAGGCGTTCGCCGGGAAGCTGCGGATCGCGGACAACACGACCGTGCGGGCGGGGACGTTCGAGCTGAACTGGAAGATCGGCCTCGGCGCGATCTGGTTCTACGCCTTGGAAAAGGACATCGCCGCGGACGTCGAAGTGACCGGCGACCACTTCCTCGACAACACCTACAACGCGATCATGCTCGTCAGCGACTTCCCGGTGAAGGACGAGTACTCGATCACCGGCCTGCGGTTCGCGGACCTGCGTGTCGACGGCGCCGGGACGTCGGTGCTGAGCGCCCGTTCGGCCGGCTCGGCGTCGTTCCGGAACGTCGACGCCCGCAACGTCGGCGCGGTCGGCGTCAACAACTGCGGCTCGTTCAACTTCCCGCCGACGGGTTCGGAGTTCGCCCTGACCGACCTCGGCGGCAACGACGGCTGGCTCGCTCCCTGGCTGCTGCCGAACACGATCACCTGCGACGACCGGCCGCCGGTCGTGCCACCGCCGGCGCCGTCGGGGTGGTGACCTAGGGTTCGACCGTGGCTGGTTTGCGAGGGGTCTTCGCCGGGTTCGGCAAGAGCAAGGCGTTCGCGGTGCTCGGGCGGGCGCTGATGCCCGCCGACCGGGTGCTGCTGCGGATCAGCGGCGGCCGGGTCGGCGTCGGCACCGCCGTCGGGCTGCGGACCCTGCTGCTCACCACCGTCGGCCGCCGCAGCGGCGAACCGCGTCAGGTGCCGCTGCTCTACGTCGAGCGTGGTGGCGGTTACGTCGTCATCGGCTCGAACTGGGGCGGCGAGGCGCACCCGGCGTGGTCGGCGAACCTCCTGGCCCAGCCGAAGGCGGTGGTCGCGATCGGCGGCCGGACCGTCGAGGTCAGCGGGCGGCTGCTGGCCGGCGAACAGCGTCAGGAGATGTGGGACGCGGTCGCGGAGTACTGGCCCGCGTACGACCGCTACGCCGTGCGGGCCGAGCACCGCGAGATCCGCGTCTTCCTGCTGGAGCCGGTCAGCCGATGAGGTCGGTGTGCCGGACGCGGTACACCTGCAGCCGCAGGTCGTAGTACTTCTCCGTCTCGCCGACCCACTGCATGCCGAGCCGCTTCGCGACGGCGATCGCGCGCGTGTTGTTCGGCCGCGCGACCGCGAACAGCTCCTCGGTGTCCTGGGTGAAGGCCCACCCGATCAGCGCGGTCGCCGCCTCCGACGCGTAGCCCTGGCCCCAGACGCCGGGGCTGAGCTGCCAGCTCAGCTCGAGGTCCTCTTCGAACGGCGGCAGCAGCCGGATACCGAGGCCGCCGATCACCACGCCGTCCTCCTTGCGCTCGACGGCCCAGCGCCCCCGGGGCGGCGGCAGGTTCGGCTGCGTCTCCTGCCAGGCGTGCAGCACCTGACGCATCGCGCCGACGTCGCCGACGCGCTCCATGGCCGGGGTCAGCCAGTGCGTCACGTCCTCCGCGCCGTAGATCTCGAACGCGGCTTCGGCGTCGTCCACCGTCCAGTCCCGGATCACGAGCCGGTCGGTGCTCAACGGAGTCTCCATACCAGGACGCTACGCCGGGCGGCGTCCGATTGTTCCCGCGTCAAAGTGCTCAGAAGATGAGCACTTCACCCCCGACGATGTGGGTATGGAGACTCTGGAAGGCATCGCGGTGCTGAAGGTCACGTCGGTGGCGCAGTGGCGGGCGTGGCTGGCGGCGCCTCGCGGCCCGGCGGTGTGGCTGGTGATCCGGCGCAAGCACAGCAGCGCGCCCGGCGTGCTGGTCCACGAGGCGATGGAGCAGGCGTTGTGCTTCGGCTGGATCGACAGCAAGGCGCTGAAGCGCGACGCGGAAAGCACGTACCTCTGCTTCACACCGAGGAACCCGAAGAGCACGTGGAGCAAGGTCAACCGCGAACGCGTGGCCCGGCTGACTTCGGCGGGGCTGATGACACCGCCGGGGCAGGCGATGGTCGACCTGGCCCGCCGCACCGGGACGTGGGACTCACTGGCCGAGGCCCAGGACGGCGTCGTCCCACCGGACCTGCGACAGGCGTTCGACCCGACCGCGGCGGCGCACTTCGCGGCGTTCCCGCCGTCGTCCCGGCGGTTGATCCTGGAGTGGATCGCGAAGGCCAAGCGCCCGGAGACGCGGCAGCGCCGGATCGCGACGACGGTGGAGCTGGCCCGGGAAAACGTGCGGGCCGCACACCCGAAGGCAGCCTGAGGACCACCGGACCCGAGCGCCCCAATGTGGCCTTCGGTGCGTTGAACGCACCCAAGGCGGCCTTCGGTGCGTTGGACGCACCCAATGTGGCCTTGGGGCGCTTGGCTCTCGGCCGTGCACCCGAAGGCGGCCTAGAGTCGGGTCCGTGGACGAGATGCGTGACCTCCTGGCCCGGGCCGCCGAGCTGGCCGCCGACCACCGGGAAACCCTGGCCGGGCGGCCCGTCGCTCCGGCGGCCGGTCAGGGCGCTCTGCGGGCCGGCTTCGGCGGGCCGCTGCCGAAGGACCCGAGCCCACCGTCCGAAGTGCTCGAACACCTCGCGCGGGCCGCCGAGCCCGGGTTGATGGCCACGGCCGGGCCTCGCTTCTTCGGCTTCGTCATCGGCGGGTCGCTGCCCGCGGCCACCGCTGCCGAGGTGCTGGTCGCCGGCTGGGACCAGAACGCGTTCAACGCCGTCCTCTCGCCCGCCGCCGCAGCCGCCGAGGAGGCCGCCGGCGGCTGGCTGAAAGAGCTGCTCGGCATCCCCGCCACCGCGTCGGCCGGGTTCGTCACCGGGGGGCAGGCGGCGAACACCGTCGGGCTCGCCGCGGCGCGGCACCACGTCCTCGCCGAAGCCGGCTGGGACGCCGAGCGTGACGGGCTCTTCGGCGCCCCGCGCGTCCGCGTCGTCGCGAGCGCCGAACGGCACGCGACGATCGACCGCGCGCTGCGGCTGCTGGGCTTCGGCACGGCCGCCGTCGAGGAGGTGGCCGCCGGTCCGCAGGGCGCGATCGACGTCGCCGACCTCGCCCGGACCCTCGAGCGCGGCACTGGCCCGGCCATCGTCTGCCTGCAGGCGGGCAACGTGAACACCGGCGCGTGTGACGACGTCCGCGCCGCGCGGGCGGCCGCCGGCGACGCGTGGATCCACGTCGACGGCGCCTTCGGGCTGTGGGCCGCGGCCAACCCCGCCACGGCCGCGCTGCTCGACGGCGTCGAGCTGGCCGACTCCTGGGCCTGCGACGGGCACAAGTGGCTCAACGTCCCGTACGACTCCGGGTTCGTCTTCTGCGCCCGCCCGGACGCCCACGCCGCCGTCTTCGCCAACCGCGCGGCCTACCTGACCGGCGCCGGCGAGGTGTCCGGCATGGGCGACCTCACGCTGGAGTCCTCGCGCCGCGCCCGCGGCTTCGCGGTCTGGGCGGCGCTGCGGGAGCTGGGCCGCGACGGCGTCGCCGAGCTCGTCGACCGCTGCTGCCGCTTGGCCCGCCGGTTCGCGGACGCGCTGGCGGAAGGGGGCGCCGAGATCGGCAACGACGTCGTCCTCAACCAGGTCCTGGTTTCCTTCGGCGACGACGCCCGCACCGATGCGATCGTCACCGCGGTTCAGCGTGACGGCACGTGCTGGCTCGGCGGAACCACCTGGCGCGGCCGCCGATATCTGCGGATTTCGGTGTCCAACTGGTCGACGACGGAGGCCGATGTGGACCGTTCGGCCGCGGCGATCCTCCGGTTGGCCGCCGACCGTCCTCAGTAGCCTTCGCGCACCGAGAGCGGGTCCGTCCGCCAGGCGATCCGCTTCTTCGCGCCGGTCGGCCAGCTCGACGAGAGCCGCCGCCGGACGCTGCCGAGCGCGCCCAGCCGCACGAGGTCGACCCCGGATCCCTGCGCGGCCAACGATGTCACCTCGGCGGCGGTGAGCGGGACGTAGTCGAAGTACTGCGCGTCCTCCCCGCCGGTCCAGTCGACGAACTCCGTGAAGATCGCGGCGAACGCCTGACCGCATTCCGGACATTCGCGCAGGGCGATGCTGAAGTGCGACTGCTCGACCAGGCGGTGGGTCTCGCGCAGGCGGGTCGTGCAGAACGCCAGCGCGGTCAGGGCGTCTTCGCCGGAGCAGCGCGCGCAGCCGAACTCGGTCATCGCGTGATCCTCCCACGCGTGAATCCGCACCCGGCTCCGGGGGTACCGGGAAACCCTTTGACCACAACGATTGACCCTGGTCCGGAGTGGTCTGGACCTGTTAGCCTCGGCGCGTCCGACCGGCCGGCTCGCCGAAAGGAACTTCCTTGCTTCGCATGAGAAAACGCATCGTCGGCGCCTTTGTCACTGCTGCTCTGGCGCTGGCCGGTGCCTCCGTCGTCGCGCCGCCCGCCGCCGAAGCCGGGCAGTCCCAGGGCAAGGTGATGGCCTACTTCGCCGACTGGGACGTCTACGCCCGCAACTACCACGTCAAGGACATCGAGACGTCCGGGTCGGCCGCGAAGCTGACCCACATCAACTACGCGTTCGGCAACGTGACCGGCGGCGGCTGCGCCGTCGGCGACCCGTGGGCCGACCACGACATGCCCTACGACGCCGCCACGAGCGTCAGCGGCCAGGCCGACAGCGGCACTCTCCACGGCAGCTTCAACCAGATCCTCGAGCTGAAGAAGCTGCACCCGAAGCTCAAGGTGCTGTGGTCCTTCGGCGGCTGGACCTGGTCGGCGGGCTTCACCGAGGCGGCGAAGAACCCGGCCGCGTTCGCCGAGTCCTGCTACAACCTCGTCAACGATCCGCGCTGGGCGGGCGTCTTCGACGGCATCGACATCGACTGGGAGTACCCGAACGCCTGCGGTGCCACGTGCGATGCGAGCGGCCCGAAGGCGTTCACGGCGCTGGTCAAGGCGCTGCGCGCGAAGTTCGGGCACCGGCAGCTGGTCACCGCCGCGATCACCGCCGACGGGTCGAAGAACGGCAAGATCGACGCGAACGACTACGCCGGGGCGAGCCGCTACCTCGACTGGTACAACGTGATGACCTACGACTACTTCGTCGCGGGCGGCAGCCCGACCGGGCCCACCGCGCCGCACTCACCGCTGCGCGCCTACCCGGGCATCCCGACCGCCGGATTCTACGCCGACGCGGCCATCCAGAAGCTGCGCCACCAGGGCGTGCCGTCGTCGAAGATGTTGCTGGGCCTCGGGTTCTACGGCCGCGGCTGGGACGGCGTGACGCAGAAGCAGCCCGGCGGCACCGCGACCGGGCCGGCTCCGGGCACGTACGAAGCGGGCGTCGAGGACTACAAGGTCCTCAAGACGACCTGCCCGGCCAACGGCAAGGTCGCGGGCACGGCGTACGCGAAGTGCGGCTCGCAGTGGTGGAGCTACGACACGCCCGAGACGGCGTCGGCCAAGGCCGGCTACGCGAAGTCGCAGGGGCTCGGCGGCGTGTTCGCCTGGGAGCTCTCGGGTGACACCGCGAACGCCGAACTGCTGCGGGCCATCGCCGGCCGCTGCTGAACCAAGCTGGAGGGCCCGGGCGCGAACCCGCCCGGGCCCTTCGTCCACTCAGGACGTTTTGGGGAAGCCGCTGCGCCGGGCGCCGAGCACCACGGCGAGGACCGGCAGCAGGAGCACCAGCAGCGTCCAGGGGAACGAGGCCGGCCCGGCGGCGTCGAGCAGGACGCCGCCGAGCACGCCGCCCGCGGCCATCGCCGCGTTCCACAGCGTGACGAGCATGGCCTGCGCGTTGTCCGCCGCTTCGCCACCCGCGTTCCCGGCCGCGGTCTGCAGGAGCGTGGGGACGCCGCCCCAGCCGAGGCCCCACAGCGCGACGGCGGCGTAGACCAGCGCCGGGCTGCCCGCGAACACCGCCAGGAGCGTCGCGGCCACCGCGACCAGGATCGTGCTGAGGACGGTCAGCACGCGCAGCGCGCGGTCGATCCGGGCACCGACGACCCAGATCCCGGCCATCGACGCGACGCCGAACACCAGCAGGACGACGTCCACCGCGTCGCCCATCCCGGCGTGGCCGAGGAACGCGGCGACGTAGGTGTAGAGCACGGTGTGGGCCAGCACGAACACCAGCGTCACGGCCAGCACGGGCGCGACGCCCGGCACGGTGAGCGTCCGCAGGACCGGCACCCGGCCACCCGCCTGCCCGGGCTGGTCCGGGACGGCGGCGGCGATCCAGGCCAGCAGCACGACGGCGATCGCCGACATGACGCCGAACGCCGAGCGCCAGCCGAGCAGGCCGCCGAGGAACGTCCCGGCCGGGATGCCCAGCGACAGGGCCAGGGGGATGCCCGCCATCACGATCGCGATGGCCCGGCCCTGGTTCTCCGGGGGTGCGAGGCGGCGTGCGTACCCGGCCAGCAGCGCCCAGACGACGCCCGCGGCCACCCCGGCGACGAACCGGGCGACCATGGTCAGCGGGTAGTCCGCGGAGAGCGCCGTCACGGTGTTGGCGACGGCGAACCCGCCCACGCCGGCCAGCAGCAAGCGTTTGCGGGGCCAGGCCGCGGTGGCCGCGGAGAGGGGGATCGCAGTGAGGGCCGTGCCGAGGGCGTAGATCGTCACGGCCTGGCCCGCCGCCGACTCGCCGACGCCGAGGCCGGCGCTCATGCCGGGCAGCACGCCGGCGGGCAGCGCCTCGGTGAGCACGGTGACGAACGCGGCGGTGGTGAGGGCGAGGAGGGAGCTTCTCATGCCGTTATGCTCGAACCTTCACATACGTGTGAAGGTCTACGTGAGGTGGCGCACATGCGGATCGGCGAGCTCGCGGAGCGCACCGGCACGTCCCGCCGGCTGCTCCGGTACTACGAGGAGCAGGGGCTGATCATCGCATCGCGCGGAGCGAACGGGTACCGCGACTACGATTCCGCGACGGTCGATCGCGTGATCCAGGTCCGCGGGCTGCTCGACGCCGGGCTGCCCACCCGGATCATCAAACAGATCCTGCCCTGCCTCGACAAGCCCCGCGCGATCTACTTCCCCGACGCGACCCCGGAGATGCTCGCGACCCTGGAGGAGGAGAGAGACCGCATGGCCCGGCGCGCGGAGTGCCTGCTGCGCAACCGGGACGCGATCTCCGAGTACCTCGACGCGGTCCGCGAGTACAACCGCGTCTAGGAGCCCGGTCGCTCCGGCATTCCGCGCGCTTGGGTCGCGCGCGTCAGCCGGTCCGGTCGGGTTCTTCGGGCGGCCGGACCTGGACCCAGTGCAGCGTGTCGGCCTCGGGCCACCAGCCCACCGGCTCCGGCCGGGGCCGCGCGCCCTCCTCGGCCCACCAGCGCGGGGGCGCCTCCTCACCCATGCCCCGACGGTAGGAGCGAAGAGGCGCGAGCACACCGGTCCAGAGCGGCCAACGTCCGGTTCCGGCCGGGCTCCGGTGGCCGGTAGCGGACAGTGGCCGAACCCGCCCCTGCCGGTGCGCGGTGCCCCCGCCTTAGGTTGGTGGAGGAAGATCACTTCGCGGGAGGACGAACATGCGCAAGCGAGCCCTGGCCGGCCTGGCCGCGGCCCTGATCGGGGCGGCGGCGTTCGGCACGCTGACGGCCCCGCAGGCATCGGCGGCCGCCGGCGGCGGTCCCGGCGGCAAGCCGAAGACGATCTGCGTGTGGATCTGGACCGGCGGGCCGCCGGAGTGCCGGAAGCTGGAGTAGCGGCCCGGCCGCGCGGTGCCGGACGGGTGTGAACGGCAGGCCGGTCACGGCGGGACCCGCGCCGGCCCGCCTTCGGCCCGCGTCCAGGGCTGACCGGCGTCAGCCCAGCCAGCCCAGGCGGGTCGCCGCGAAGACCGCCGCCACCCGGTTGTCCGCCTGCAGGGCCTCCAGCAACCCCTGCACGTGCCTGCGGACCGTCCTCTCGCTCACGTCCAAGTGCCGGGCGATCGCGCCGTCCGTCATGCCCGTCGCCAGCAGGTCCAGGACCTTCGCCTGGGTCGGCGTCAGACCGTGGCGTGGCTGGGAGGCGGGGCCGTGCACCGCCACCGCTTGGCTCCAGACCAGCTCGAACAGCATCCGCAACGACGCCACGATCGTCGGGCTGCGGACGAACAGCGCGCCGTCCATGCCGCTCGGGTCGAGCGGGACCAGCGCCGAATGGCGGTCGGCGATCACCATCTTCATCGGCAGCTCCGGCGCCACCCGCATGGTCCAGCCGGCGGCGACGCTCGCGTCGACGACCTCCTTCGCGCCGTCGAACTCCAGGGCCGCGCGCTCGTACACGTTGCGCAACGCGACGCCGCGCTCGGTCACCGCTTCGGGCAGCCGCATCACCGTGCTCGCGTCCGGCTTCCGCTTGAAGTGGCGGGTCGTGAACGTCAGGAACTCCTCGCGCGCGGACAGGCACAGCTCCAGCGACAGCGAGCCGATGCGCCGCGGGTCGGTCAGCACCTCGACGGCCGAGTCGCCGCCGGAGCCGTTCGCCGCCCGGTACACCGCCTGCAGCATGTCGAGCTGCTGGCGCGCGGCGACGATCTGCCGCTGCTGCTCCAGCAGCTGCTGCTGGGCGCCCAGGATGGCGTGGTCGACCGCGCGGACCGGCTCCATCGGCGCGATCACCGGGTCGTCGCGGTAGTCGCGGCGCACGAACCCGCGGTCGAACAGCTCCCGCATCTCCGGGCTCTCGGCCCGCGGGTCGTCCAGCGATAGCGGCCCGGTGCGCACCATCGCGTCGTACAGCGCGCCCGCGCCGGGTGTCAGCAGCCCCTCGAGCATCCCGTGTCCCCTTCCGGCAGTGCGGGCGGGTCCGGCCGGATCCGGACATGACCGCTCTGCCGCCTACCCCACGCGCCGGTCGGGGGAAAGGATTAGGCCGCTCGCGAAATCGGGCCGGACCCGTCGAGGGGGCGGGTCCGGCTCGTCACCAGCGCCGGGACGGGTCGATCACGTGGACGGCCGCTTCCTCCGCCGAAGCCGCGCCGCCGTCGATGCCCGCGTCGGACGCGTACAGCTCTTCGTCGGTGTCTGCGCCGAACCCTTCGTCCGTCGCCACCAGGCGGCCCGCGCGGACGTCGCCGACCTCGTCGTCGATCAGCTCGCCGTCGGAGTCTTCGCTGTCGCCGAGGCCGTCGCCCTCGTCGGACGCGACGTCGGGGACCTCGCGGGCCAGCCGGCCTGCCCAGCTCTCGCCTTCGGCGGTCTCGCGCTCGGTCGTGCCCCATTCTTCGGTGCCCCGCGGGCGTTCGGGCGGTGAGTAACCCTCCGCCAGCTCGTCGCGGTCGTCCAAAGTGTCCTCGGGGTCGAGGATGCCTTCGTCGGCGTGGTCTTCGATGTCGTCGTCCATGCGTCCATCCTCGCGCAACTCCTTGGCCCGGTGCGGCTCGGGTGATATCACCGTGCAGGCAAAACCGCACGGGCGGTGTTCCGGTGAAAGGTGATCCCCATGCCGATGAGACGCAGGGCGCTGGCCGCGGGGCTGGCCGGGGTGTTCGGCGCCGCGCTGTCCGGCCGGACGGCGCAGGCCGCCCAAGCCACCCCGCCGGTGCGGCTGGACCAGCTGAACCTGGTCAGCCTGTCGCACGTCAACGACCCCGCCACGACCGACGTGTTCCCCGGCGACCCGGTCTTCTCGCTGGAAACCATCGCCACGATCCCCGACGACGGCTACTACCTCCAGTTCGTCAACGAGGGCGAGCACACCGGCACGCACTGGGGCGCACCCGGCCACTTCAACAATGGCCAGCCCCTGGCCGACGACATGGAGCCGGCGGATCTGTTCCGGCCCGCCGTGAAGATCGACGTAAGAGCGAAGGCCGCGGCCGACCCCGACTACGGCGTCACGATCGACGACCTCAAGGCGTGGGAGAAGCGCCACGGCCGGATCCCCGACGAGTCCGTGGTGGTGTTGTGGACCGGCTGGGACGCCAAGTGGGGCACCCCGGCCTACCCGAACACCGACGCGGACGGCGTGCTGCACCAGCCCGGCTTCTCGATCCCGGCGGTCGAGTGGCTGATCGACACCGGGCGGCTCGGACGTAGAGGAGGGACCGGGACCGACACCTTCAGCCCGGACGTCGGCACCGACGAGACGTACACGGTGTCGAAGCTGGTGTACCAGCGCCACCGGATCAGCCTGGAGATCCTGGCGAACCTGAAGGCCCTGCCGACGACGGGGGCGTGGGTCCTGGCGGGCGGGCCGATCAACCGGAAGGGAGCCGGTTCGACGGCGACGATCTTCGGCGTGATCCCGCCAGGAGTGCGCTCCTAGCCTGCGGGGATCGCCGACAGGCGGAGGGCCGAGAGCGGAGCGGGGCGGCCGTACAGGTAGCCCTGGACGGTCGTGCACCCGGCCGCGGTGACCAGGGAAGCCTGCTCGGCCGTCTCGATTCCTTCCGCGACCACGTCCAGGGAAAGATCCGCGCACAGCCCGACCAGCGACCGGCACAGCGCCGCGTCGCGCTCCGGCTGCACTCCTGTCGTCAACGCCCGGTCCAGCTTGATCAGGTCGACCGGCAGCGCGTGCAGCACCGTCAGCGAGCTGTACCCCGCGCCGAAGTCGTCCAGCGCCACCCGCACGCCCAGCTCCTGCAGCCGCCGGATCGCGGCCGCCCCCGCAGCCAGGTCCGGGACCGGCACCGTCTCGGTGATCTCGACGACGAGCCGGGACGCCGGCAGCCGGTAGCGGTCCAGTGCGGCAGCGACGCTCCGCTCCAGCGCGGCCGCGCCGAGGCGGCTCGCGCACACGTTCACGTGCACCGTCAGGTCCAGCCCGGCCGTCGTGATCTCCCGGCACGCCAGGTCGAGCACCAGCGCGTCCAGCTCGGCGCCGAGGCCCGCGCCCTCGGCCGCGCGGACGAACGTCTCGGGCGACACCGCCGTGCCGTCGCGCGTGGTCCAGCGGGCCAGCGCCTCGACGGCCACCGGGGTCTCGTCGGCCAGCCGGACGATCGGCTGGAACACCAGGCCGAAGCCTTCCGGGATGCCGCCCGCGGCCTGGCGCAACGCCGACGGGAAGTCCGGCGGGCCGTCCTGGGATGGGCGGTAGACGACGGTCGTGTCCTTGCCCAGCCGCTTGCCCGCGTACATCGACGTGTCCGCGCGGCCCAGCAGCACGTCCGACGTCACCAGCGGCTCGGCCGGGTCCGGCACGACCAGGCCCATGCTCGCGCGGACCGAGACGAGCGTGCCGTGCACCGCGAACGGCCGCCGCAGCACGCCCTGGATCCGGTCGGCGACCGCCTGCGGCGCGTCCAGCTCGCCTTCCAGCAGGATCGCGAACTCGTCGCCGCCCAGGCGCGCGACCGTGTCGCCCGCGCGCACGCAGCTCAGCAGCCGCTGGGCGACGGCGTGCAGCAGGACGTCGCCGCCCGCGTGCCCGAACCGGTCGTTGACCTCCTTGAAGTCGTCGAGGTCGACGAAGATCAGCACGAGCGGCCGGTCGGTGGATTCGACGGCTTGGTCCAGCCGGTCGGCGAAGAGCGCGCGGTTGGCCAGCCCGGTCAGCGGGTCGTGGTAGGCCTGGTGGGTCAGCTGCTGCTGGCCGTCGTAGACCCGGCGCAGCAGCAACCTGTTGTCCAGCAAGGAAAGCAGCTGCCGGGCGAGTACGAGGAACACCACCAGCACGCCGACGAACACCTCGACGCCGTCCGGGCCGGCGCCGGCCAGCAGCTGCCCGGTGATCAGCAGCGCCACGGCCGTCACCGGCACGTACGGCAGCGCCAGCTGCCACCAGTCGACCCCGCCCGCCGGGCTCACGTCGTCGTGGCGCCGCTGACCCGGCGTCACCAGCAAGGCGAAGGCGATGAACAGTGGCCCGAGCACGAACCCGCCGTCCGACCACGGCTTCATGCTCTCCGCGCCGATGCTGACGAGGTAGGCGAACACGCTGTCGGAGGCGGCCAGCGCGACGATCCCGACGGCGGCCAGCAGCAGGTTCTTGCGGTAGGGCCGGTCCACCCGGTCGAACACGACCAGCAGCACGGCGACGACCACGATCACCAGGTCCGAGAGCGGGTAGGAGATGGCGACGGCCCAGGTCGGCTTGTCCGGCGCGGTGGCCCGCACCAGCTGCCCGAGCGCCGCGGTCCAGGTGAGGATGAACAGCGAGCCGGTGACGATCAGGCCGTCGAGCACCACCGCGACGCCGAAGTGCGCGGTCCACTGCGCGGGCTGCCAGCGTTCGCGGTCCGGCCGGATCCGCGCCCGGGCCAGGACGACCAGGGCGGCGAGCGCGAACACCGGGAAACTGAGGTAGCCGACGTCGGCCGGCGACGGCGACGGCAGCCCGCGCCCGTCGATCAGCTGGTACCACGACCAGACGCACTGGCCGAGCGACCAGCCGGCCATGCCGAGCGCGACGAGCACCCGCCACCAGCGCTGGTGCCCGCGGACCCGGCGCGCGACCAGGACCCCGCAGACGACCGCGGCGACCCCGGCGCTCAGCTGCATGGCGTCGTCGACCCACAGGGCGAGGGTGTCGCCCCAGAACGCGAAACCGTTCACCACGACCAGCGCCAGCGTCACGACGACGAGCAGGACCGCCAGTGGGTACCGCCGCACTGTCATGGCACCTCATGTGGATCACCCGCCGGTCTGACCGGCAAACACTACACCGCGTGCACGGGTGGTACCGGCTCACCGCACCGGTGGCCGGTACCCCCTATCAGGCGATGTCCCGGCGGTGCAGCAGCCACCCGCCCAGCACCCCGAACGCGACCAGGTAGGCCGCCAGCACGGCGGTCGCCTGCCCCGATCCGACGATCGGCTCGACCCCCGGCGCGCTCGCCCCGAACGCCGCCGCGAGCGCGCCCGCGTTCGGCCCGGGCAGGGCCTTCTGCAGCTGCGCGACCCAGTCCAGCAGCGGCGCGGCGATCGACGCGAGGAGGTTCTGCACGGCCAGCAGCCACACCAGGCCGAGCCCGATCGGCAGCGCGACCGAGCGCAGGCCGATCGCGAGCAGCACGCCGAGCGCGCCCCACATCGTCGTGACGAGCCAGCCGGCGCCGAGGCCCAGCAGGACGTCGGAGGCCGACGGCCAGCTCAACGCCTGGTCCTGCAGCGACGCGACGAGCACGCTCGCGCCCGCGGTCGCCGCGAACAGCGTGAGCACCACGGCCAGCGCCCCGATCGCGACGGTGACCAGCTTCGCGGTGAAGACGGCGACGCGCGACGGGTGCTGCACCAGCACCGTCTTCCACGTGCCGTAGCCGTATTCGCTCCCCGCCACCAGCACGCCGAAGATCAGCGCGAGGGCCCCGACGAAGACCGGCAGGCCGCCCAGCGCGCTGCCGACGAACGCGCCGGGCAGCATCGCGTCCAGCCCGCGGCCGGAGCCCGGTGGACCGGCGGCCCCGCTCAACCCCGCGTACGGGACGGCGTAGCCGAACGTCAGCGACAGCACGACGGCGACGGCCAGCAGCAGCCAGCTCGCGGGACGGCGGGCCTGCTTGGTCAGCTCGGCTCGGATGTCACGCAGCATGGTCGGTACCTCCGGTCAGGGCGAGGAAGGTCTGTTCCAGGTCGGGTTCGTGCCAGCGCAGCTCGGTGACGGTGAACCCGGCGCCGACCAGCTCGGCGTTGACCCGCCCGGCCTGGCCCGGTCCGACGTCGAGCTCGAGGGCTTTCCCGTCGGCGCGGACGCCGCCGTAGAGCCGGCGCAGGTGGTCGCGGGCCCGGTCGAACGGCTCTGCGACGACGCGCAGCGCGCCACCCGCCCGCAGGTCGTCGACGGTGGTTTCGCTGACGAGCCGGCCGCGGTCGAGCACGCCGACGCGGTCGCAGATCTGCTCGACCTCGGCCAGCAGGTGGCTCGACAGCAGCACGGTGCAGCCCTCGGCGGCGAGCTTGCGGAGGGTGATCCGCATGTCGGCCATGCCGGCCGGGTCGAGGCCGTTGGTCGGCTCGTCGAGCACGACCAGCTCGGGGTCCTTCAGCAGCGCGGCGGCGAGGCCGAGCCGCTGCTTCATGCCGAGCGAGTACGTCGAGTACCGGTCCTTCGCGCGGTCGGCGAGGGTGACGACATCGAGCACGGCGTCGACGCGGGTGCGCCGCACGCCGGCGTGGTCGGCGAGGATCCGCAGGTTGGCCCGGCCGGACAGGTACGGGTAGAAGGCCGGGCCTTCGATCAGCGCGCCGACGCGGGCGAGGCTGCCGGGGCCCGGTTCGGCGCCGAGCACCCGGACGCGGCCGGCGGTCGGCCGGATCAGGCCGAGCAGCATCCGCAGCGTCGTCGTCTTGCCGGCGCCGTTCGGGCCGAGGAAGCCGTACACCTCACCGGCGTGCACCGACAGGTTCAGCTCCTCGACCGCGGCGGCCGTTCCGTAGCGCTTGGTCAGTGCGGTGGTTTCCACGGGCAGGGACATGGGACTCCTTCCGGATGCGGCCCCACGGTTTGAAGACCGAGAGGACGCCGGCGAACAGCAAGAGGGCGGGAGCGACGACGACGGGGTAGAGCAGGCCTTCGGGGTCGCCGGTCAAGGCAGCTGCTTCGTTGATCCCCGGCCGCAGCGCGAAGAGGATCAGGAGCGCCATCAGGACGTTGACGGCCAGCTTCGCGGCCACCCACCAGTAGCGGACCAGGCCGTAGCGGGTGCCGAGGCCGAGCACGACGCCGGTGGCGAGCGTGAGCACGGAGGCGGTCAGCATCGGCCAGACGGCGAACAGCGGGAGTGCCTGCAGGCTGGTGGTGACGACGGCGGGGTCGTCGGAGATCAGCGCGGTGCAGACCAGGATGCCGAGCACGGCGTCGATCCCGATCCACGCACCCGCCGAGACGATGTGCGCCACCAGGTACCACTTCCTGGCCCGGGGCTTGAGCTTCATGGTGCCTCCTTCACGGTGGCTCCCATCGTGGCGATCCGGGCGGCCCCGGTCGTCCGCCGACGTACGGCACTTGCGGCTACGCCGGGGTGCGTACGCCTGTCACAGATCACCGCTCGCGCTCGTCATAGCCGGGTGAGCGAGAACGACGTGATGACCGAGCGGCCGCAGCTGATCGCGATCGCCTACCGGCTGCTGGGTTCCCTGAGCGACGCGGAGGACGTCGTGCAGGAGGCGTACGGCCGGTGGTACGCCCTGTCCGGACCGCAGCGCGACGCCATCGAACGTCCCGGCGCCTGGCTGACGACGGTCACGAGCCGCATCTGCCTGGACGTGCTGGGCTCGGCGCGGGTCCGCCGGGAGCGGTACGCGGGCGAATGGATCCCGGAGCCGGTGCCGTCGGAGTGCCTCACCGACCCGGCGGAGCTGCTGCTGCTCGACGAGTCGATCACGATGGCGTTCCTGGTCGTGTGCGAGTCGATGACCCCGGCGGAGCGGGTCGCGTTCGTCCTGCACGACGTGTTCGGCTACCCGTTCGCCGAGGTCGCCGCGGTCCTCGGGCGGACTTCGGCGGCGTGCCGCCAGCTGGCGACGTCGGCCCGGCGCCGCGTCCGGCCCGCTCCGGCGCCCGCTCCGGCGCGCAGTGCGCACGTCGTCCGCGCGTTCAAGGAAGCCTGGGAGGCCAAGGACATCCCGAGCCTGATCGGTCTCCTGGACCCGTCCGTCGTCGCGGTCGCGGACGGGGGCGGGCTCGCCAGCACGGTGGCGCACCCGGTCGAGGGCGGCGAGCGGGTGGCGCGCTACACCGTGCAGATCACCGAGCGGGTGCTGGCCATGGAACTGCGGGAGCGGGTGGTGAACGGCCGGCCCGGATTGGTGGCCGAGCGCGACGGCGTGGTCGAGACGGTGCTGGCGTTCGACGTCGCGGACGGGGTGATCAGGCGGATCTGGGCGGTGCGGAACCCGGAGAAGCTGCGCCCCTGGCAGGCGGCGTAGGGGTCACGTGTCCAGGCCGCCTTCGACCGGCAGGCCGGCGCCGGTGACGAACCGGGCGGCGTCGGAAGCGAGGAACACGACGGCGTCGGTGGTGAGCCGGGTGCCCTGCGCGGTGGGTTCCAGGCCGGGGTAGACGCAGTTGACGCGCACGTCGTAGCCGAGCTTCCCGGCTTCCGTCGCGGCCACCCGGGTCAGCCGGTCGACCGCGGACTTCGTCGCGGAGTAACCCGCGATGCCGGGCAAGGCGACGGTCGCGGCGGCCGACGCGATGTTGACGACCGCGCCGCCGTTCCCGGCCGGGCCGCCCGGGCGCATCGCGCGGAAGGCGTGCTTGATGCCGAGCGCGGTGCCGAGGACGTTGACGTCGAGCATCCGCCGGACCTCGGCCGGGTCCAGGTCGGCGAGCAGGCCGGAGATCCAGACCCCGGCGTTGTTGACGACGACGTCCAGCCCACCGAGCTCGCCGATGGTCTCACCGACGGCCCGTTCCCAGCTCGCGTCGTCGGTGACGTCGAGCCGGACGAACGTCGCGATGGCGCCGGTCTGCTTCAGCGCGTCCGCGGTCGCGCGGCCCAGGTCTTCCCGGACGTCCGCGACCACCACCGCGGCGCCGGCCTCGGCCAGTGCCGCAGCCACGCCGGCGCCCAGGCCCCGTGCTCCGCCGGTGACGAGCGCGGCGCACCCGGACAGGTCGGGTCGGCGCACGGAACACCTCCTCCTCGAGTCGGCCGGCGCCCAGCATCGCCAAGGTCTGAACAGTCGTCAAGAGTTTCCTGGACGTCTGTCAAGGAAAAGCTGGTCAAGCGCTCGATAGAATCGGTCCGGCAACCACTGGTGACGGACGGTGCAGGTGACAGAGGCGAAGGAACGGACCCGGGACCGGATCTCGCGCCGCCAGGCGGACAAGTTCGCCGACCGGCGGGCGCAGCTGGCCGCGTCGGCGCTGCGGACGCTGGCCGAGCTCGGCTACGCGCGCACCAGCCTGCGGGAGATCGCGCAGAACTCGGAGTTCTCGCACGGCGTGCTGCACTACTACTTCGCCGACAAGGTCGACCTGCTGACCCACTGCGTGCGGCAGTTCGAGGAAGTGTGCGTCACCCGGTACGACGAGATCGTCGCCCGGGCGCGGACGGCGCCGGACCTGGAGCGCGACTTCGCGGCGGCGATGGCCGCGACGCTGCGCGCGGACGCCAAGATGCACCGGCTCTGGTACGACCTGCGCAACCAGAGCCTGTTCGAGGAGTCCTTCCGCGCCGACGTGCTCGAGATCGACCGGCGCCGCGAGGAGATGATCCACCACGTCGTCGCGCGCTACGCCGAGCTCGCTTCCGCTTCGGCCGTGGTGCCGCAGGCCGTCGCGTACGCCCTGCTCGACGGCCTGTTCCAGCAGGCCCTGCTCCGGCACCTGGCCGGCGAGGAGGACGCCGCGGCGGAGCTCGAACGGGCCGTCCCGGCCGTGCTGGCGCGCGTCGTCGTGGCTTAGGGGCCCAGGCGCTGGTGCAGGGTCTGCGGCGCCGGCACGACGAAGACGATCGCCGTCGCCACCACCCCGACGAACAAGGACAGGTGCGCCGCGGCCGGCACGGCGCTGACCAGGAACAGCCGCAGCGACCCCGAGACCAGCAGGCGCCACATCTTCGGGTTCATGATCAACAAGTACCCCGGTCCACCCGCGACCACGCCATGATCACCCGCCGGAGTGGTGACCCCTCATTCGACGCTTTCGACCGCGAAGTGCGAGAGGTGACGTCGTGGTCCGGCGATTTCGCTGCGGAATCGGTGCGGCCAAGAATGCGGCCGGCGGGAAGGGGTTTCCCGTTTCGCGTGGCGGTGGGTCCGGAAACCGCGGGATAACGATCCGTTTGCCGCCCCATGATCGACTGGACAACCGCGTCGGTGCTGACGAATATTGATGCCCGTGCGGGAACGGCGAGGGAGGAACGGTGGACTTCAGTGCGGCGGACGTGGTCGGCGAGCTGAAGGTCCTGCGCAAAGGGAGGGGAATTTTCACCACACCGCTCGCGGATCGCGTCGGACCCGCTTTGCGCGCCACGTGTGGCATTTTGGAAGATGACGACTCCGTGGAGATCCGGCGTAAACTCACGGACCGATTGCGGCCGCTCGTCGAGTCGTTGCCGGACGATCTGAAGATCGCGCTGCGGGCCGCGTTCGCGCTCGACGAGCGCGCGCGGAAGCCGTTCTACCAGGAACGGGTGCACTGGGCGGCGATCACGCTCGATCGCGACGACCGGACGGTGCGCCGGCGGATCGACGAAGGAATCGAGCAGGTCGCGGCAATGGCCGTCGCGGCCGGCGCGCCGGATCTGCGGCCGCGCTATCCGAGCCGGAGTTGGCACACCGAAGAACTGCGCGTCACGCTCGCACTCGACCAGCCGGTGGCCGAGGCGTTCGAATTCCGCCGGGTGGTCGCCGACGCCGACGAAATCGCCGAGCTGGACCTGGCACTGACCCTCACCGCGGCCGGCGAATCCGGCGTTTCGGTACGCGAGTCCGATCTGGTGGTCGACGTGTTCCACGGCGGAGTGCTGGCCGGGCGGGCGATGGAGTCGAGCGACCGGGTCGGGCTGGCGTTGCGGTTGCCGGAGCCGCTGCGGCGGGGTGAGCGCCACGACGTCGGACTGCGATTCCGGGCGAACATGCGGGAACCGCATTACATCTGCGTGCCGCGGCACCCGTGCGATCTGTTCGACCTGCACGTCCGGTTCGGCGACCGGGTGCCGGACCGGATCGTGCGGCTGGAGAAGGCGTTCCAGAGCGACACGCGCTCGCCGCGCGGCGCGGTGCTGGAGACCGACGACGCGGGTGAGGTGCACGTCCGGTTCCGGCACCTGGCGCCGGGCTTCGCGTACGGGATCCGCTGGCAGCCGGCCGGCGCCGGCTGAGCGTCAGGGCCAGACCAGCTGCTCGAGGGCGTGCAGCGCGGACACGAACGGCTCGGGCAGCCGGACGACCTGCTTGGCGGCCCGCGCCTTGGCGGCCAGCGCGGGGCTGACGCCAGGCGCGGTTTCGGCGTCACGGGCGGCGTCGTCGACGAGCCGGGTCGCGCGACCGAGCGGGCCGCGGCCGCTGAGGGCGAGCGCGAGCCCGAGGTCGAGGCCGGTCTCCAGGGTTTCCGGGTGGGTCCGGCCGAGCAGGCGCAGCTGCGGTCCCCGGATGGCCTCGAGCAGGTCGGCCTGGCGGCCGAACTCGCGGAGCCGGGCGTGGGCGAGGCCCCTGGCGTGCCGGAGCCGCAGGTGCAGCAGGTGGTCGTCGCCCAGCACGCGGCGGACGAGCTGCTCGGTCCCGGCCAGTTTCTCCAGTGCCTGCCGCGGTCGGCCCCGGGTCAGCAAAGCCCGGGCGGCGTGGACCGACGCGGTCAGCGTCAAGGGGCTCTCGATGCCGTACCGGTGGGCGTAGGCCGTCTCGAGGTCGGCCGGTTCCTGGTCGGTGAGGGCGGCGTCGGCTTGGATCAGGTCCGCTTCGGGGCAGTCTCCGACTTCGGCGGCGACGTCTCGCGCGCGCTTCGGCTGCCCGGCCTGGAGGAGGTTGCGGGCGTACTCGAGGTTCAGCTCGTCGCCGATCGGGGCGCTCGCCTGTTCGAGGAGGGCGACGGCCTCCCGCGGGCGGCCGCGGAGCCGATGGGCTTTCGCTGCGTGGTAGCGCTCTTCGGGCGTGGTGGGGAGGTGGGCGTGCCAGAACGTCCGGTCGGCTTCGGCGTAGTCGCCTTGGCCGTCGAGGGCTTGGGCCGCGACGAGGGCGGCTTCGTGGTGGCCGAGGGCGAGGGCTTGCCGGGCGTGCGTGAGGGCTTCGGCGTCGAGCCCGCAGGCGAGTTCGACCCGGGCCGCCGCGGTGAAGTCCGCGGCGGTCGCCTCGCCGGTCGCGAGGATGGCGGCGTGGACTTCACCGGCGGTGCCGGGATCGCGGTGGGCTTCGTGCGCGGCCGCGACGGGACGCAGGAGGGCGACCCGGTGGGCGGGGCTGTGGTCGGCGAGCACGCGGGCGTGCTGAAGCAGAAGGTGACGGCGACCGGCCTCGGGCGGCGGGTGGTCGCTGTCCGGCTCACCGGGGAAGCTCGCGGGAGCGCCGCCGTCGGCCAGTTCTCTGAGCACCGCTTCCGCCGCTCGCCCGGCGGGCGGCTCCCCGAACTCGCCGCAGGCCACCTCCACCGCGAGCGCCTGGAGCCGCAGGTTCCCCTCCACCTCCGTCGCGAACCCGTGCTCGGCCAGCTCCGCCACTCCCTCCCCGAGCGAAGAGCCATCCAGCGCGCCCCGGGCCACCTCCATCGGGATCGGCGCCGGTGCCAGCACTCCGCCCAGCCGCACCAGCTCCCGAGCCGGCCGGCCGAGCCGGACGAGCACCTCCCGGATCGCGTGGGGTGCCGTGTCCGGCAGGGCGTCCAGCGAGGAGTCCGGCCGTTGCCGCAAGGTGGACGCCGTGGCCCGCAGCGTCATCGGATGGCCGTCGCAGCGGGCGATGAAGCCCGGTGAGCCGAGCCACCGCAGGCCCTCCTCCGGCGAGAGGCCCGGCAGGTCCAGCGTCGCCGCGGGCCATCGGGCGCACCGGCCGGTGAGCAGCGTGCGGACCCCGTCCGCCGGCAGCACGACCCGGTCGAGGACCTCCGGTGGCAGCCCGGCCGGGACGTCGTCGACCAGCACCAGCACCAGCACCCGCTCGCCCGCCGTGTCGATCGTGCGGGCCAGCCGCGTGCGCAGCCGGTCGAAGCCGAGCCCGGACGTGCCCGCCGCCGTCGCGAGGGCGAGGTGGAACTGGGGGAGGAAGTCGTCCGGGTCGAGGTGGCCGAACGGCCCGGTCCGCAGCACCCGGCCCCCGAACCGGCCGAACAGGAACGCGTACTGCTCGGCCAGAGTCGTCTTGCCGACGCCCGCCGGACCGCGGACCAGAATCGTCCGTCGCGCGGCGAGTTCCCGGTGGACGGTCCACACCAGGGAATGCCCGGGGCCCACGGCGGCCGCGGAACGAACCCGCCGGACGAGGTCCGGGAGCGATTCTCCCGGAACCGTCGTCAGCACGCGGTCCGTGCGCAGGCCGGGCGGGAAATCGGAAAGCAGAACGCGGGACGCCGCGATCATGTCGAAATCATCGAAGGGATTACCCCGGAAAACGCGCAGCCCGGCGGCCAGCAACGCTTTCTCCGCAGGTTCGGCCGCCGCGGAACACAGGAACACGTCGAACCGGTCGGCGGCGGCCGGCGGGGTCCCGGTGGCGTTCAATGGGTGATCATGGCTTCGGTTCCTGACGGTCGGGTCGAGTCACGCGCCAAGGATCGGAACGGAGCCCGGATTCGCTACCGGACACCCCGCAACGGCAGGAACTGTCCACTATCTGACCCGTGTTCCGGAGGTGACCGCCGGGTAACACGACTGGGCCGTTTCTGGTTAACGGACAATATCTGGACAACAACCACCCTGCTGCAACGTTGCTGGTCAGCGCCTCGATTACTCCGGTTGTCGGACCGGGAAATCGTGGGAAGCGACAGGAGAATCGTCCCAGGACCAGTGTGGTCGTTTGGTGGGCGACGGGTTACCCGATGGCGGTCCGATGGACGATGCGAGGAGGGAAACCCGTGGACACCATGATGGCGGAGACGGCGGTCGAAGGCTACGTCGTGCTCGACGAGCTGCCGCGCCCGGACGGCAAGCTGACGAAGGAGCAGCTCGACCCGTTCGTGGCGGCGGCGCGCACCGGCGACCCGGACGCGATCCAGGCGCTGCTGCGGCTGATCAAGCCGACGGTGACGCGCTACTGCCGCGCCCGGATCGGCGGGCGCGACCTGTCGTACCTGTCGGCCGACGACGTCGCGCAGGAGGTGTGCCTGGCGGTGCTGAAGGTGCTGCCCGGCTACCAGGACCGCGGCGGTTCGTTCCTGTACCTCGTGCGCGCCATCGCGGCGAACAAGGTCGCCGACGCGTTCCGCTCGGTGGCGCGGGACCGGTCGAAGCCCGTGTCGGAGCTGCCGGACCGGCCGCTGGGCGGCAACGAGCCGGAGAACCACGTGCTCGAAATGGACCTCGGCGCCCGGCTGGGCCGGCTGATGGCGTCGCTGCCGCCGCTGCACCAGGAGATCCTGTCGCTGCGGATCGTCGTCGGCCTGTCGGCGAACGAGACGGCGGAGGCGCTGGGCATCTCCGCCGGCAACGTCCGCATCACCCAGTACCGCGCGCTGACGAAGCTGCGCGCGATGATCCCCGCCGGCGGGCTCTGAGCGTCACTCCAGCCATTCGGTGATGAAGTGGTCGCTCTCGTGGATGTGCACGGCCTCGTAGACGCCGGGGCCGAGCACAGCGAACTTGTGCGGGGTGCCGGCCGGGACGACCAGCACGTCCCCGGCGCCACCGTCGCGCTCCTCGTCGCCGAGGGTGAACCGGGCCCGCCCCCGGATGATGACGAACGTTTCGGTGTAAGGGTGCCGGTGCAGGCGCGGCCCGGAGCCGACGACGTCGCTGCTTTCGCGGATGACGGAGATCCCGGACCCGACGTCGCGTCCCTCGAAGTTCTCGCTGTCGCTCACCGAACCAGGGTAGCGCCGGAAACCCGGCCGCCGTGGCACGACTGCCTGGGCAACCGGCTCGAGTTCCTCACTCCGGAGTGATCGTGCGGTGGTGGCCGAACACCCGCCGCTCCCGCCGCGTCACCTTCGCCATCACGGCGGAACGCGCCGGGGTGCTGGTCGCTTCCCGGTACTCCGGCGTGCCGAACAACGCCACGTCCGCGATCTCGTGGAACGCCAGCAGCGCCGGGCCGTCGCCTTCGAGCAGCCGGTAACGCCGGGTGCGGTACCAGCCCGGCAGCCGGTGCAGCAGCGGGACGTGCTCCTCGCGGTACCAGGCGTCGAGGCCGGGCTCGTCGTCCGTGGACAGCGCGACGCACACGACGACCGGCGCCGCGGGCCCGGCGGTCCCGGTGTCGTCGACCTGCGCGTAGACCCGCCGGTCCAGCGTCGCCAGCCGCCGGACGACGTCCTGCTCGCGCGGGCTGCGGCGGCGCGCCACCTCGTAGGCGGGGCCGCGCAGGGCGTCCGTGTCCAGCTCGTACCAGGCCAGCCACGCCGGCACCGCGCCGTCGAGCGCCCGGTAGCGGTGGCCGGTGCGGATGCCGGGAACCCGCAGGCGGGCCGGGGCGTGCTCGTGGTCGTACCAGTCGTGGAACTCCGCCTCGGGCACGTCGCCCGGCTCGGCGAACACGAACAGTAGTCCTTCGCTCATCGGGTAGTGTCCTTTTCCGGCGAGGAAAGCGAGGAGGGGAAGTGTCGCGCGAGGACCCCGACGTCATCGACTCGGTGGAGAAAGCCCTGCGGCTGCTGCAGAGCTTCTCCGGCGAAGCACCGGCGATGAGCGTCAGCGAAGCGGCCGCGGCCACCGGCCTGACCCGCGCCACCGCGCGCCGGCTCCTGCTGACCTTCGAACGGCTCGGGTTCGCCGAGACCGACGGCCGCCGCTTCCAGCTCACCGCCCGCGTCCTGCGGCTCGGCTACGGCTACCTGGCCGCGCTGCCGTTCTGGGAACACGCCCAGTCGCACATGCGCGCCCTCTCCGACGAGGTCCGCGAATCCAGCTCGCTGGCCACGCTCGACGGCGGCGAGATCGTCTACGTCGCCCGCGTGCCCGCGTCGCGGATGATGACCATCACCTTCAACGTCGGCTCGCGGCTGCCCGCCTACCCGACGTCGATGGGCCGCGTGCTGCTCGCCGCCCTGCCGGCGGCCGAGCTGGAGTCCTATTTGGACCGCACCGAGCTGGCGCGGCTCACGGACCACACGATCACCGACCGCGCGAAGCTCCAGGCCGAGCTGGCGCGGGTCGCCGAGCAGGGGTACGCGCTGGTGGACGGCGAGCGCGAGGAGGGCGTCCGGTCGGCCGCCGCGCCGGTCCGCAACGCCGCCGGCGGGGTGATCGCCGCGCTCAACGTCTCGGCCAACGCGGCGCGCGTCCCGGTCGGGAAGCTGCGCGAGGAGTTCGTGCCCCGGCTGCTCGAAACGGCCGAGGCGATCACCAAGGACATCGCGGGACTGCACTAGGCGAACCCGAAGCAGCGGGCGGGGTTGCCGACGAGCAGCCGCTGCCGGTCTTCGTCGGAGAACTCCGCCAGCACGGTGACGAGGTCGCCGTCGTCCGGCAGGAAGCCGTGGGTGTTCGGGTGCGGGAAGTCCGTGCCCCACACGACGCGCTCGGGTGCGTGGGCCACGAGCAAGCGCATGAGCGCGGCCGAGTCGGCCAGCGACGGCGGCGCGGTCGCGATCCGGTCCGCGCCGCTCAGCTTGACCCAGACGGTCCCGCTGTCGAGCAGCCGCCGCAACGCGGTCACCGATGGGCTGTCCAGACCCTCGCGCAGGTCGACGCGGGCCATGTGGTCGACCACGACGGTCAGCCCCAGGCCGCGCACCAGCTCCTCGTGCTCGGCGATGCCGGTCCCGGCCACGTGCAGCGCGATGTGCCAGTCGTAGGGCGCGATCTTGGCGACGATCGCGCGGATCGTCCCGGCCGAGGGCGCCGGGCCGAGGTGCGGCATGAAGTGCAGCCGCGCGCCGCGGACCCCGGCTTCGTGCAGCCGGGCGATCTCGGCGTCGGGCGTCTCCGGCGTCACGAGGGCGACACCCCGGTAGTCGCCGGTAGCCAGGGCGTCGAGCAACGCCGAGTGATCCGTGCCGTGGCAGGCCGACTGGACGAGCACCGCGCGCTCGAACCCGAAGAACCGGTGCAGCCGCTGGAGATCCTCCTTCGGCGCTTCCCGCGGGGTGAAGGTCCGATCCGGGGCGTAGGGGAAGACGTCCGTGGGCCCGAAGATGTGGCAGTGCGCGTCGCAGCTGCCCGGTGGCAGGGTCATCAGTCGCACCTCGCCGTCATGCCGCCGTCGACGACGATCTCGGTCCCGGTGACGAACCGCGCCTCGTCGGAAGCCAGGAACAGCGCGGCGTACGCGGTGTCGCGTCCGTCGCCCATGAACCCGAGCGGGATCCGGGCCTGCCGCCGCGCCAGCAGCGTCTCGACGTCGCCGCCCTCGCGCTGCGTCGCCAGCCGTGCCTCGACCATCGGCGTGTGCAGCTGCCCGGGGACGACGGTGTTCGCGCGGATCCCGTCGGGGGCGTGCTGCACCGCGAGCACCCGCGACAGCTGGATGACGCCGGCCTTCGCCGACGCGTAGCCGACCTGGGCCGAGCCGGTCCAGCGGATCCCGGACGTCGACGCCGTGTTCACAATGGACCCGCCGCCTTGCTCCCGCATCACCGGGATGACGTGCCGGCAGGTGAGGTAGACGCTGGTGAGGTTGTAGTCCAGCTGCGCCGCCCAGTCCTCTTCGGACAGTTCGGCCGGGCCGCCGGGACGCGAGCCGCCGACGTTGTTCACGAGGACGTCCACACTCCCGAAGGCGTCCCGGCAGGCCGTGACCGCATCGGCGACGGACGCGCTGTCGGTGACGTCGCACGTGTGCGTGTGGACAGTGCCGCCTTCCTCCTCGATCAGCGCGACGGTCTCGGTGAGAGCGTCCGGTTTCCGGTCCACGGCGAACACCTTCGCACCTTCCCGCGCGAACAGCACCGCGGCGGCGCGGCCGTTGCCCCACCCGGGCCCGACGCTGCCCGCGCCGGTGATCAGCGCGGTCTTGCCCGCCAGCCGCCCGGTCATTCCCGCCCCACCTCCAGGGCCACGAGGAACCGCGAAACCATGTTGTACGCGGCGACCGTCACGCTCAGCTCGACGATCTGCTGCTCGTCGAAGTGCGCGTCCAGCGCGTCGAAGACCGGCTGCTCGACGGCGATCTTCTCGGTCATGGCGTCGGTGTAGGCGAGCGCGGCGCGCTGCCGGTCGTCCAAAGCGGACGGATCGCCGCCCCGCAGCGCGGCGAGCTGCCCGTCGGTCATCCCGGCCTTCCGGGCGACCGGCTCGTGCGCCGTCCATTCGTAGGCCGCGCCGTTGAGCTCGGCGACGCGCAGGACGGCGAGCTCACGGACGTCCGCGGGCAGGGTCGAGGCGCCGCGGACCGCGCCGAGCAGGCTGTTCCAGCCGTCGGCGAGCGCCGGGCTGTGCAGCAGCATGCCGTCCAGCGGGGTGAGGCGCCCGCCGCGCCGCTGCCGGATGCGGTCGGCGACTTCGCCGCCGTCGTGGCTGTAACCGAGCCTGGCCAAGGTGTCTCCCTTCTCAGACCGCGACGGTTTTCGCGGGTTCGGTGGTGGTGGGTTCGGGGGTCTCGCCGGCCAGCACCGCGCGGGCCCGGGCGAGGTCGAGCACGCCTTCCCAGCGGCTCACGACGATGCTGCCGAGCAGCTGCCCGCACAGGCTGACGATGCCGCGCATGGTGGACAGGAACCGGTCGACGCCGAGGATGAGCATGATGCCCGCGACCGGCACGACCCCGGTGGTGGAGAGCGTCGCCGCGAGGATGACGAAGCCGGCGCCCGCCACCCCGGCGCTGCCCTTCGACGTGATCATGAAGACCGCGAGCAGCGCGATCTGCTGCCACAGCGACAGGTTCACGTCGAAGGCCTGGGCGATGTAGAGCGACGCGAAGCCGAGGTAGAGGCACACGCCGTCGCCGTTGAAGGCGTACCCCGACGGCACGACCAGCCCGACGATCCGTTTGGGGCAGCCCAGGTGCTCGAGCTTCTTCATCAGCTGCGGCATCACGACCTCGTAGTTCGCGGTGCCGAGCGTGATCAGGAGCTCGTCCTTGAAGTACCGGTACAGCCTCAGGACGCGGATCCCGCAGAGCCGGGCGACCGCGCCGAACACCAGCAGGCAGAACACGATCCCGGTGGCCCAGAACAGCAGCACGACCCCGCCGAGGCTGGCCAGGGTGGCCGCGCCGAACTTGCCGGTGGTGTAGGCCATCGCGCCGAACGCGCCGAGCGGGGCCAGGTACATCACCAGCCGCACGATGCCGAAGGTCGCCTCGCCGACGCGCTCGATCCCGCGCAGCAGCGGCGCGCCGCGTTCGCCGAGCGCCTTCACCGCGATCGCGAACAGGATCGAGATCAGCAGCACCTGCAGGACGTTGCCCTCGGTGAACGCGCTGACCACGGTCTTCGGGATGACGTTGATCAGGAAGTCGTACCAGTGCTGGTTTTCCCCGGTCTGGACGTACTGCTGCGCGCTGCCGGAGAGCTTCAGCGAGCCCGGATCGGCGTGGATGCCGGCGCCGGGACGCAGCACGTCCATCACGATCAGGCCGAGGATCAGCGCGACCGTGGTCAGCACCTCGAAGTAGACGAGGGCCTTGACCCCGACCCGGCCGACGCTGGCCAGCTCACCCGCCGACGCGATACCGGTGACGATGGTGCAGAACACCACGGGCGCGATGAGCATCTGGATGAGCGCGATGAACCCGGTCCCGACCGGCTGAAGGGCGGCGCCGACCCCGGGCGCGGCGAAGCCGAGCGCCGCCCCGAGCACGATCGCGACCAGCACGGTGACGTAGAGCTTGGTGGTGAAGGCACTGCGCAGGATCGATCGCGTCGACATCATCGTCTCCGTCTGTTCGTCTGGCGTACATTTGCGCGACTGACGAACACATCCTGAGTGAAGATGTTCCGCGGGTCAACCCCCCTCGGGTGCGTCAGGCCTGGGCGGTCGGCCGGACGACGATCTCGTTCACGTCGACCTCCGCCGGCTGGTCGATCGCGAACGCGATGGCCCGCGCGATCGCCGCCGGTGGGATGGCGACGGCGTCCCGCGCGCTGGTCAGCCGCGCCTTCTCGGCCGGGTCCGTGATGCCGTCGACGAAGTCCGTCGCGATCATGCCGGGGGAGACCAGCGAGACGCGCAGGTCCGGTCCGGCCTCCTGTCGCAACCCTTCGGAAATCGTGCGGACGGCCGTCTTGGTCGCCGCGTACACCGCCATGGCCGGCACCGTCGTGTACGCCGCGGTCGACGCCGTGTGCACGAACTGGCCGGATCCCTGCTCGCGGAACACCGGCAGGGCAGCCGCGATCCCGTTGAGCACGCCCTTGACGTTCACGTCGAACATCGCGGTCCAGTCCTCGGTCCGCAGGTCGTCGAACCGCGAGAGCGGCGCGATACCGGCGTTGCCGACCAGGACGTCCAGCCGGCCGTGCGTCTCCCTCGCCAGCCGGACCAGTGCGGCGACGTCCTCGGGGTTCCGGACGTCGGTGGGGAGCGCGACCGCGCCGAGCTCGGCGGCCAGCTCGTCGAGGCGGTCCTTGCGCCGCGCGCCCAGCACGACCTTCGCGCCGCGTTCGGCCAGCAGGGTCGCGGTCGCCGCGCCGATCCCGCTGCTGGCGCCGGTGATCACGACGACCTTGTGTTCGATCATGAAAGCTCCTCACTTAAGTGGACATGTGTCCGGTTGCTCTCCCGACGGTAGCGGACAGGTGTCCATTTAGCTAGGGTGGTGGCGTGACACCGATGCGAGCCGACGCCGAACAGAACCGCGAGCGGATCCTCGAGGTCGCGCGCACGGCCCTCAAGGCGTCGAGCGCCGCTTCACTGCAGTCGATCGCGAAGGCGGCCGGTGTCGGCCAAGGCACGCTCTACCGGCACTTCCCCAGCCGGGAAGCGCTCTTGCTGGCCGTCTACCGGCACGACGTCACCGAGCTGATCGACGCGGCGCCGTCGCTCCTGGCCGGACACCCGCCGGTCGAGGCGCTACGGCGGTGGTTCGAGCGGCTGGCGGCGTACGGCCGGATCAAGCACGGCGTCGGCGAGGCCGTGGAAGCCGCGACGCGCGCCGATCTCTCGGGCGAGTACTACGAGCCGGTGTGCGCGGCGATCACGTTGCTGCTGGATGCGGGAAAGCGGGCGGGGGCATTGCGGCCGGACGTCGACGCCGAAGATGTGCTGCAGCTGGTCGGTTTCCTGTGGCGCGCCGATTTCGGGGCGGATCGGGAAGCGCGCACCGCGCATTTGCTGACGCTGGTAATGGACGGCCTGAAACCGCGTTAGTGGTGCGATCGACCCCATTCGATCGCTTCCGGGTCAGAGTTCCGGCTGCCGGAACGCGTCCAGCACGCGACGCTCCCTTTTGGTCGGCCGGCCCGCGCCGCGGTCGCGCCGGGCGACCGGGATCGCGGTCTCCGGCGGCGGCTTCGGCGTCCGGTCCACGAAGCACGTCGCCGCGTCCGCTGCGCCCACGCGTTTCTGGATCACCCGTACCACGTCGAGGATCCTGGTCGTCCCGGCGAGGCGCAGGCGGACCTCGTCGCCCGGCACCACGGTGGTCGCGGGCTTCGCCGGCTTGTCGTTGACGCGCACGTGACCGCCCCGGCACGCCGCCGCGGCGTCCGGTCGGGTCTTGGTCAGCCGGACCGCCCAAAGCCAGCGGTCCACTCGGGTCGACTCCACAGTCGTCCATCATGGCCCATTCAGCGGAATCCCCGCGCAACCCGGGGAGGTTACTCGCGGGTATATGTCGACTTGTCTGCACCACTGAGTTATAACCTGTTCTAATATACCTCAACGGTGAGGACTATCACATGCGCGACGAACCCGTGTGGAGAACAGCTTCTGGCGCAGTTTCCCGTCGTCTCTTCATTGCTGGAACTGGTTCTATCTTGGCGGCCGCGGCAGTGGGGAGCCAGGCGGCCGCCGCGACAGCGTCTACCTCGTCCGCCACCATCGCCGACGCGGCGCGCGTGCCCGCCCTCGTGATCGGCTCGGGCTACGGCGGCCAGGTCACCGCGCTCCGGCTCGCACAGGCCGGCATCGACGTCCAGCTCGTCGAACTGGGCATGGCCTGGGACACGCCCGGCTCCGACGGCAAGATCTTCGCCAACACGACCACCCCCGACCAGCGCTCGTTCTGGCTGCGCACCCGGACGAAGCAGCCGCTGTCCAACTTCCTCGGGTTCCCCATCGACAAGGACATCCCGAAGTACACCGGCATCCTCGACGCCGAGGAGTTCAGCGGGATCACCGTGTACCAGGGCCGCGGCGTCGGCGGCGGCTCGCTCGTCAACGGCGGCATGGCCGTGACGCCGAAGCGGGAGAACTTCGGGGCGATCCTCCCGACCGTCAACGCCGACGAGATGTACAACACCTACTACCCGCGCGCCAACTCCGGGCTCGGCGTCGGCCTCATCGACCCGGCCTGGTTCGACACCGCCGAGTGCTACCAGTACGCGCGGGTCGGCCGGAAGCAGGCGCAGCGGTCCGGGTTCCCGTTCGTCTTCGTCCCGGACGTGTACGACTGGAACTACATGAAGCAGGAGCAGGCCAACACGGTGCCGCGCTCGGCGCTGGCCGGGGAAATCCTGTACGGCAACAACTACGGCAAGAAGTCCCTGCAGAAGACCTACCTCCCGCAGATCAAGGCGACCGGCCGCGTCACCATCTCCCCGCTGCACCGGGTGACGTCGGTGACGCCCGCGGCCGGCGGCGGCTACACGGTCGTCATGGACCAGCTCACCACCGCGGGCGCGGTGTCGGCGACGAAGTCCGTGACCGCGGACAAGGTGTTCTTCGCCGCGGGCAGCGTCGGCACGAGCAAGCTGCTGGTGAAGCTGAAGGCCACCGGCGCGCTGCCCAACCTCAACGGCGAGGTCGGCAAGGGCTGGGGCGACAACGGGAACGTGATGTGCGGGCGCGCCAACCACCTCTGGGACCCGACCGGCAGCCTCCAGTCGTCCATCCCGTGCGGTGGCATCGACAACTGGAACGCGGGCGGCGCGTTCGCCGAGGTGGCGCCGCTGCCGACCGGGATCGAGACGTGGGCGTCGTTCTACCTGTCGATCACGAAGAACCCCAACCGGGCCCAGTTCACCTACAACCCGGCGACGCAGAACGTGGACCTCAACTGGCAGACGGCGTGGAAGCAGCCGTCGATCGACATGGCGAAGTCCATCTTCGACAAGATCAACTCGAAGGAAGGGACGATCTACCGCACCGACCTGTTCGGCGTGTACAAGATCTGGGGCGACCACCTGACGTACCACCCGCTCGGCGGCGCGGTGCTCGGCAAGGCGACCGACAACTACGGCCGGCTGGCCGGGTACCAGGGCCTGTACGCGATCGACGGGTCCCTGATCCCCGGCAACACGAGCGTGAACCCGTTCGTCACCATCACGGCGCTGGCCGAACGCAACATCGAGAAGATCATCGCCACGGACTTCTGACCCGGAGGTCGTGAGGGGCTTTCGGGCCCCTCACGACTGGTGGGACGGCAGCACGCAGACGGTGTCGATACCCAGGACGTGGTTGAGCCGGCCGAACGCCAGCCACGCGCCGAGGCTCATGCTCAGCTCGACGATCTCCTGCTGACTGTAGTGCTCGGCCATCCGCTTCCAGAACTCGTCGTCCAGGTTGTGGTGGTCCAGCGTGTACCGCTCGGCGTACTCGGCGGCCAGACGCGTCCGCTCGTCGAAGAGCTCGGTGGTGCGCCACTCCGTGACCGCGTCCGCGAACTCCGGCTCGACCTTCACGCCGTCGCGCTCGGTGCGCCAGTCCAGGCAGAAGATGCACCCGTTGATCTGCGCGATCCGCAGCCGCGCGGCCTCGAACTCCCGCAGCCCCAGCGTCGTGTGCGCGTACACCGCCAGCGAAAACTGCGACGCGGCGATGCCTATGCCGGGCACCATTTCGCCCCAGACGTAGCCGATCGGGTCCTTGCCCTCGGGGATGTCGATGTTCACGAGCGCCTCCTTCCGAGCTTGCCGGCTGCCGGGCGCAGCGGGACGTCGAGTGCGTCGTAGAGACCGGGTGCCGCCTCGGCCAGCCAGTCGATCGCGCCGACGAGCCGGCCGACGGCGGTCGCATTGCCGCCCGCGGACCGGTTTTCGCCCTCGTCACTCGCCTCGACGCTGACCTCGATGCGCGGCCGGCCTTCGATGATCACGCGGTGGGCGCCGTCGCCGCTGGGCGGCGTCGGCCAGTCCGGGGCGCACGACGGGTGGATGCGCGTGACGTGCTCGATGACGATCCGCGGCTCGCCGTCGACGATGCCCTGGACCTCGAACCGCACCGCGCCCTGCGTGCCCTTCTCGAACTCGCCCATGGTCCGCGTGGACACGGTTTCCTCGAGCGGGCGCCGGTGCAGCGTCTCGCGCAGTTCGTCGATCTCGACGCCGAGGCCGCGCGCGATCAGCCGGACCTGCCCGCCCCAGACCATGGACGGGACGCCGGTCATGAGCATCGGCGGGTCGTAGTCCATCGGCTGGCCCATGCCGACCAGGTACCGGACGGAGTCGGGCTGTTCGTAGGTCGAGTAGTCGAAGATCTCCTGGCAGCGGATTACGTCGACGTCCGTGCCGAGCCCGCTGATCAGCAGCGGCAGCACGTCGTTGCCCCAGCCGGGGTCGACGCCGGAGACGAACAGCGAACCGCCGCCGTCCTTGACTGCCGCCAGCACCGGGTCCCGCAGCTCCGGGGGCGCGTTGCGCTGGTCGTAGAGCGGGTAGAGCGCCGGCGTCACGACGACCGCGCCGGTCCCGACCGCGCGCACGATGTCGGCGAGCGCGTCGTCGAACCGGACGTCGCCCGAAGCGGCGTACACGATCGCGCGCGGGCTCGACGCCAGTACCGCCTCGACGTCGTCGGTGGCGGTGACACCCAGGTCGGCGACACCGGCGAGCGCGCCCGCGTCCTTGCCGACCTTGTCCGGGTTGTTCACCAGGACCGCGGTGAGTTTCAACGCGGGGTGGGCCTCGACGGCCCGGATTGCGGCACGGCCGACGTTGCCCGTGCCCCACACCACTGTGTTGATCAAAAGCGGGGCGATCATTTGCCCGAGTTTTCGCCGGTTCGCCCGGCTCGAGGAAGGGAATCGTTCCGGTGAGCGGACCGCGCGGACGCGGGTAGCATGCAGTGCGTCCGAACGTCGTATCGGAAGGCGCGTCATGACCATCGACCCGAAGCCCCGCAGCCGCACCGTGACGGACGGGATCGAGGCCGCACCCGCCCGGGGCATGCTCCGCGCCGTCGGGATGGGGGACGACGACTGGCGCAAGCCGATCATCGGCGTCGCCAGTTCGTGGAACGAGATCACGCCGTGCAACCTGTCTCTCGACCGGCTCGCGCAGGCGTCGAAGGAGGGCGTGCACGCGGCCGGCGGCTACCCCCTGCAGTTCGGCACGATCTCCGTGTCCGACGGCATCTCCATGGGCCACGACGGGATGCACTTCTCGCTGGTGTCCCGCGAGGTCATCGCCGACTCCGTCGAGACCGTCATGCAGGCCGAACGCCTCGACGGCTCGATCCTGCTGGCCGGCTGCGACAAGTCCCTGCCGGGGATGCTGATGGCCGCCGCCCGCCTCGACCTGGCGTCGGTGTTCCTCTACGCCGGCTCGATCGCCCCCGGCTGGGTGAAGCTGACCGACGGCACCGAGAAGGACGTCACGCTGATCGACGCCTTCGAGGCGGTCGGCGCGTGCCGGGCGGGGCGGATGAAGAACGCCGACCTGGACCGCATCGAACGCGCCATCTGCCCTGGTGAAGGCGCTTGTGGTGGCATGTACACGGCGAACACGATGGCGTCGGCGGCCGAGGCGATGGGGATGAGCATGCCGGGGTCGGCCGCGCCGCCGTCCGCGGACCGCCGCCGGGACAACTACGCGCACCTCTCGGGCGAAGCCGTGGTCGGGCTGCTCGAGAAGGGCATCACCGCCCGCGACATCCTCACTCGCGAGGCGTTCGAGAACGCCATCACCGTCATCATGGCGCTCGGCGGCTCGACCAACGCCGTGCTGCACCTGCTGGCCATCGCGCACGAGGCGAAGGTCGAGCTGACCCTCGACGACTTCAACCGCGTCGGCGACCGCGTGCCGCACCTGGGCGACCTGAAGCCGTTCGGCAAGTACGTCATGAACGACATCGACCGCCACGGCGGCATCCCGGTGCTGATGAAGGCGCTGCTCGACGAGGGCCTGATCCACGGCGACGCGCTCACGGTGACCGGCAAGACCGTGGCCGAGAACCTGGCCGAGCTGAACCCCGAGCCGATCGACGGCGAGGTCCTGCGCAAGCTGGACAACCCGCTGCACCCGACCGGCGGCATCACCATCCTGCGCGGCTCGCTCGCGCCGGAGGGCGCCGTCGTGAAGTCCGCGGGCTTCGACACCGCCAACTTCGAAGGCCCCGCGCGCGTGTTCGAGCGCGAGCAGGAGGCGATGGCGGCGCTGAACGAAGGCCGGATCGAGGCGGGCGACGTCGTCGTCATCCGCTACGAAGGCCCCAAGGGCGGTCCGGGCATGCGCGAGATGCTCGCGATCACCGCGGCGCTCAAGGGCGCCGGACTGGGCAAGGACGTCCTCCTGCTGACCGACGGGCGGTTCTCCGGCGGCACCACCGGCCTGTGCATCGGCCACGTCGCGCCCGAGGCGGTCGACGGCGGGCCGATCGCGTTCGTCCGGACCGGCGACCGGATCGCCGTCGACATCAAGGGCCGCAGCATCGACCTGCTGGTCGACGCCGCCGAGCTGGCTCGTCGTCGCGAGGGCTGGGAGCCGCTGCCGAACAAGTTCCCGGAAGGGGTGCTCGGGAAGTACGCGAAGCTGGTCCGGTCGTCGTCCTACGGCGCCGTCACGAGCTGAAGGCGGCCTTGAGGGCGCGCTTGTCGACCTTGCCGACACCGGTGAGCGGCAGCGCGTCGACGAAGTCCACCCCGGCCGGGACGTAGTGCTCCTGGCCGAAGGCTTCCCGCGCGTGCGTCCGGACTTCCTCGGCGGTGAGCGGGTTCCGGGTGACCACGACGGCGTGCAGCAGCTGGCCGTCCAGGCCCGGGACGCCGAAGACGGCCGCGCCCGTGATGGCCGGATGCGCCGCGAGGGCGTGCTCGACGACGGTCGAGGGCACTTTCGTGCCGTGTTCGCCGACCACGACGAGGTCGTCGGCGCGGTCGAGGAGGTAGAGGTAGCCGTCGTCGTCGAAGCGGCCGAGGTCGCCGGTGCGCAGCCAGCCGGCGCCGACCGGCGGGCCGCCGAGGTAACCGTCCATCATGGACAGTCCGCGCACCTCGACCTCGCCGTCGGTGATCCGCGCCTCCATGCCGGGCACGATCCGGCCGACCGAGCCCAGCCGCTCCGGGTGGCCGATCAGCTCGGCGGCGGAGATGCTCGCGATCATCGGCGCTTCGGTGAGGCCGTAGCCCTGGCCGACGACCGGGCCGAAGACTTCGAGGGCTTGGGCGAGCCGGTGCGGCGGCAGCGGCGCGGCGCCGAGGGAAAGCGAGCGGACGCTGCGGAGGTCGGTGCTCGGCCGCGCCGGGTGGTCCAGGACGGCGGCCAGGCGTGGCGGCGTCAGCGAGAGCGTGTCGATCCGGTGCTCCTGGATCGCGTCGAGGACCGCTCCCGCGTCGAAACCGTCCTGGAGCACCACGGTGTCGCGGCGCAGGAGCGCGCCGAGCACGGTGGCGTTGCCGGTCATGTGCGTCATCGGGGCGACGAGCAGCGTGCGCCCGGGGCCGTCGGGGTTCGGCGTGAAGATGTAGGCCATGCCGTCGTAGATGCCGCTGTGGCGGATGAGCTTCGGGGTGCCGGTGGTGCCGCCGGTGGGGAACAGGAGGCGGACGGTTTCGGGCGGATCCAGCGGCTCGGGCTCGCCGTCGAGGTCGTCGAGCGTGCGGACGTCACCGCCGGGCCAGTCCTGGGGGCGGTCGGTGACGACGGTGGTGACCCCGGCGGCTCGCACGGCGGTCAGCCGGTCCTGCTCCGGCGCCGAGGCCGGGACCAGGAGCACGGTCGCGCCGCGCAGGAGCGCGGCGAGCTGGACGAGGAGCGTCTCGGGCCGGTTGTGCAGGTCGACGGCCACGGCTCCGGCGCCGCCCAGCCCGGCGTGCAGCCGGCGCAGGCGGTCGCGGGCCTGGCGGTAGGTCGTGACGCCGCCGGAGTGGAACAGGACCCGGTCGCCGCCGTCGTCGAGCGCGGCGAGCACTTTCGTCAGGAAGAAGCTCACCGCTGGGACGGTACTCAGTCCTGGTAGGAGAGTTTCGCGAGTTCCTCGTCGAAGTCGAACCAGCCGGTCTCGCTCCCGGCCGGGATGACCTCGTAGGTCCGGTCGAGGAAGGCAGCGATCTCCTTGGCGGGCGCTTCGAGCACCGCGGCGCCGTCGGGGGAGTTGAGCTCCACGACGACCAGGGCGGGGTCACTGGCGGGCCCGACGCGCACGTCACCGTCGCCGCAGCGGGCGAGCAGGCCGTCGGCGAGCAGGTCGCGCCCGAAGAGCCACCGGACGGCGCTGGGGCCGGCGTGCAGCACCACGGCGACCGCGTAGGGGTCTCGGGTGTCGTACTCCAGCTCGGCCGGCACCGGCCGCGGCGCCGCCCCGAAGGTCCGCAGGGCGAAGTCGAACTGGGCGCTGGTCACGCTGTGCGGGTCGGTCATGGGGACCGCCTTTGCTACTCGTCGGTTAACTTCGTCTTGTTCCAGGGATAACCCATGGTGAGTTCAACGCCCAGCGTTCCGAAAAACTTTCACACTCTGGGGTGATCAAGAAGTGTCCGAGGTCACCGTCGGCGTGGCCGAACGGGCAATTTCCTCACTCAGGGTGAGCGGACGTCACGCCGGTCGTTCGGAGCCGGGCGCCCGAGCGTCATGAACGACTCGTTCACCTCGTCCGAAGCCCTGAAAGAGTCGTTCATGACGTCGGCCGGCCCCCACCTCGCCGCTCACATCGCGACGCCAGTCTTTCGGAGCCCTCGCGCCGCCGGATGGGTCCCGGCGCCGGAGTTGCACCGTCCGGGTGGGAAGGCCCACCGCACACCAGTCCGCGGCACCGTCCAGCCGCGAACGCCTCGCATCAGCAGGGGTGATGTGGAGGGTGCCGGGCATGGGTGAGCGAGGGCGGCTGCGGCTGCATCCGGGCGGAGAGCCGGTGCCCGCGGCGAGCGCCGAGGAGCTGCTGCGGCGCGTCGCGGCGGGGGACGAATCCGCCTTCGCCGCGCTGTACGACCTCATCGCCGGGCCGGTGCTCGGGCTGGTGACGCGCGTGCTGCGCAACCACGCCCAGGCCGAGGAAGTGGCGCAGGAGGTCCTGGTGGAGGTGTGGCGCAAGGCGACGAGGTACGTCCCGGAGCGCGGCAGCGCGCTGTCGTGGGTGCTGACGATCGCCCACCGCCGGGCCGTGGACCGCGTGCGCTCGCACCAGGCCGTGCTCGACCGCGAGGACCGGGCGGGCCGGATGGACGTGCAGCGGCCCTTCGACGAGGTCACCGAGTCCACTTTGGCCACTCTCGACCAGGAGCGGGTCCGGCAGTGCCTCGCCCAGCTCACCGATCTCCAGCGCGAGTCGATCGTGCTGGCCTACTACAACGGCTACACCTATCCCGAGGTCGCCGAGGTGCTGAAGGTGGCGCCCGGGACCGTGAAAACCCGCATCCGGGACGGTCTGATCCGGCTGCGTGACTGCCTGGGGGTGGATCGATGACCGCCGAGCTGCACACGCTGACCGGGGCCTACGCGCTGGATGCCGTGTCCGATGTGGAGCGTGCCGGGTTCGAACGGCACCTCGCGGAGTGCGCGGCGTGCCGCCAGGAGGTGGCGGAGCTGCGGGCGACCGGTGCGCTGCTGGGCGTGGCCGAGAGCGTGGGGCCGCCGCCGGCGTTGAGGTCGCTGGTGCTCGCCGAGGTGGCCCGCACCCGCCAGCTGCCGCCCAGGGTGCCGGCGTCCCGCAAGCCGGGGCGTACCAAGGCGTTCGGGCTGCGCGTCGCCCTGTTCGGGGCCGCCGCGGCTGCCGTCGTCGCGGTCGGGGTCGGCGTCGTCACCACCTCCGCGCCGCCGGCCCCGGTCGACTCGGTGCTGTCCGCGCCGGACGCGACCGCGATCCAAGGGGCCGGCGAGGGCAGCGCGACGCTCGTCGTCTCACGAAGCCGGAACCAGGCCGTCCTGCTCGCCTCCGGGCTGCCCGCTCTCGACGCGGGACACGTCTACCAGGTGTGGATGATCCGCGCCGGCGAAGCGCGCTCGGCCGGGGTCCTGCAGCCGCGGATGCTGATGTCCGACATCCCGCCGGGCACCGACCGGATCGGGATCACCGTCGAACCCGCGGGCGGCTCGGCCGGCCCGACGACCCCGGCCGTCACCAGGATTTCCCTTACCTAGGCCACGACTGGAGCACCATGAGCACCTCGACGGCCGAACAGGCCTCGCCGGCGCCCGGCGAGGCGCCCGAGCCCCGGCTGGGCCGCTGGGTGGCCGCCCTCCTGGGCGTCCTGGCGCTCGCGGCGGCGCTGGCGGCGGGTCACCTGGTCGCCGGGCTCGTCGGCATCAACGCTTCGCCGTACCTCGCGGTCGGCAACGGCGCCATCGACCTGACCCCGGTGGAGCTCAAGGACTTCGCGGTCCGCTCCTTCGGCACGTACGACAAGCTCGTGCTGCTTTCGGGCATGGCCGTGGTCATGGTGGTCGTGGCAGCGGTGGCGGGCCTTCTCTCGCGCCGCACGCCGTGGCCGGGACTCGTCGTGGTCACCGGGTTCGGCCTGGTCGGTCTCGTAGCGGTGTACGAACGGCCCGACCTCGACGCGCTCGCGCTGCTCGCCCCGCTGACCAGCCTGGTCGCCGGAGTCGTGGTGTTCGCCCTGCTGCACCGCCTGGCCCGGCGGGACGCCGCGCCGGAGCCCGCCGAAGGCTCGTCGCGCCGGACGGTGCTGCTGGCCGGCGCCGGCGTGGTCGTCGGAGCCGGGGTCGCCGGGCTCGGTGGGCAGCTGCTCGCCGGCAGCCGCGACGCGGCGTCGTCGCGCGAGGCGGTCGGGCGGCTGGTCCCGGCCCGGACCGCGCCGATGATCCCGGCGGACGCCGACTTCGCGAAGCTGGGCACGCCGACGTTCGTGACGCGCAACGCCGACTTCTACCGCGTGGACACCGCGCTGACCGTCCCGCAGGTGCGGGCCGAGGACTGGAGCCTGCGGCTGCACGGCATGGTCGACCGCGAAGTCCGCTACGGCTACGGCGACATCCGCAACCGGCCGCTGGTGGAACGCACGATCACGATGACGTGCGTCTCCAACGAAGTCGGCGGCACCTACGTGTCGACCGCGAACTTCGTCGGCGTCGACCTCGCGGACCTGCTCGAGGAGGCCGGGGTGCGCCCCGGCGCCGAGCAGCTCTTCTCGTCCAGTGTGGACGGCTGGACGTCCGGCAGCCCGGTCGCCGCGGCGATGGACCGCGGACGCGGCGCCATGCTCGCCATCGGGATGAACGGCGAACCGCTGCCGATCGACCACGGTTTCCCGGCGCGGCTGGTCATTCCCGGGCTGTACGGGTACGTGTCGGCCACGAAATGGGTCACCGACCTCGAAGTCACCACGTGGCGCGACCGCCAGGCGTATTGGCTGAAACGCGGGTGGAGCCGGGAAGCGCCGATCAAGACGGAATCGCGGATCGACACGCCGAAGGGGTTCGAAACCGTCCCCGGTGGAAAGGTGCGCGTCGCCGGGATCGCGTGGGCGCAGCACACCGGCATCGACCGGGTCGAGGTGCGGATCGACAACGGCCCGTGGCGCGAAGCCATGCTTTCCCGGCAGGTGAACCTCGAAACCTGGCGCATGTGGTGGATCGAGCTCGACGCCGCGCCCGGCGGTCACCAGGTCGTCTGCCGGGCCACCGACAAAAGCGGCTACACGCAGACCGACATGCGCGCCGGCACCGTTCCCGACGGCGCGACCGGGTGGCACGGTATCAATTTCACGGCGCGGTGACCCGGATCACCCGATCGGGTGCCAATCTGTTTCGGCCGCAGCCTCGAATACCCGACAAGAAACAGTTCGATGAACTGTCCAAGCCGCTAATTGGAGTGATTTTCGTGCGTAACCTTCGTATCGCCGGTATCGGTCTGACCGCGGCCGCCGCGCTCACCCTGACCGCGTGCAGCGGCAGTGACACCGCTTCCTCGGGCAGCTCCAGCGCCCCGGCCCCGTCCTCGTCGATGGCCGCGCCGTCCTCCAGCGCCGACTCGGGTGCCTCGAACGGCATGACCACCAACGCCGACGTGTTCGGTCCGGCCTGTTCGCAGCTGCCGCAGGGCTCTTCGCCGGGTTCGCTGGACTCGATGGGTCCGCAGCCGGTCGCCTCGGCCGCGTCGACGAACCCGCTGCTGACCAAGCTGGTCGCGGCGGTGAAGGCCACCGACCTGGTGGACACGCTCAACAGCCAGCCGGCGATCAC